>CAYPND010000005.1:0-22163 GCA_964412175.1 uncultured Microbacteriaceae bacterium
GGGCACCCACGGCGACTGCAGCACGATGAGCACGATGAGCTGGATGACGCACACGACCTTGCCGCTGTAGCGCGGCGGCAGCGGGTCGTACAGCCACGGCCAGATCGCGCCCGCGACCCAGAACAGGTAGCGCGGCAGGCCGAGCAGAATCACGAACCAGGGCGCGCCCCCGAGGGCGGCGAGCAGGGCGAGCGCGAGGGCGAAGACGGAGTCGACTTCCATGTCGAAGCTGCCGCCGAAGTCGGAGGCAAGGCCCTGCCGCCGCGCGAGCCAGCCGTCGACGCCGTCGAGGCTCAGCGAGACGGTCGCGATCGCCATGATCGCGACGGGCTCGTGCGCTCCGCCGAGCAGCGGGATGATGAGCGCCGAGACGAGGGCGAGCCGCAGCAGCGTGACCGCGTTGGCCAGGCCCAGGTGCGCGTGCGGATGCCGGCGCCGCAGCTGCCGCGCCGCGACGCCAGCGTTCACCCCGAAGACCGTCAGGCCCAGGACGATCGCGAGCGCCCCCGCCGACCCGAAGAACCCCGCCCCGAGCGCCGCGACCACCCCGAGCCCAACCGGTGCCAGCACCGCGAAGCGGCGCACGGGCGTGTCGGTCGGGCGCAGGGGGAAGAACCGCCCTCCACCGGGCGCGGCGTCGAGCGCGGTCACGGTCTAGTTGGCCGCGACCTGGTCACGCTTGGGGAGCACCCAGTCTTTGCGGGGATAGTGGCACGTGTAGCCGTTGGGGTACTTCAGCAGGTAGTCCTGGTGCTCCTCCTCCGCCTGCCAGAACGGGCCAGCGGGCTCGATCGTGGTGACGGCCTTGGCGGGCCACAGGTGCGAGGCGTCGACGTCGGCGATCGTGTCGCGCGCGACCTGCTCCTGCTCGGGGCTGAGCGGGAAGATCGCCGAGCGGTAGCTCGTGCCGACGTCGTTGCCCTGCCGGTTGAGCGTCGACGGGTCGTGAATCTGGAAGAAGAACGCCAGGATGTCGCGGTACGTCGTGGCCGTCGGGTCGAAGACGATCTCGACCGCCTCGGCGTGACCCGGGTGGTTGCGGTACGTCGCGTTCGCGTTCCCGCCGCCGGTGTAGCCGACGCGTGTGCTGATGACGCCCGGCTGGCGGCGGATGAGGTCTTCCATGCCCCAGAAGCAGCCGCCCGCGAGCACGGCGGTCTCGGTTCCGGGGGTGCGGGTGATGGCTCCGGCGCTGATGTCAACGGTGTCGGTCATGATGCGTCCTTCGTGAAGAGGGTGGTGAACTGGCCGTAGCCCTCGGCCTCGAGCTGGTCGACCGGGATGAAGTGCATCGCGGCCGAGTTCATGCAGTAACGCAAGCCTCCCGCATCGCGGGGCCCGTCGTCGAACACGTGGCCGAGGTGGCTGTCGGCTCCGGATGACCGCACCTCGGTGCGCGTCATGAAGAAACCGCGATCGGTCTTGGTCGTGACGGCGCTCGCATCGATGGGCTTCGTGAAGCTGGGCCATCCGGTGCCGCTGTCGTACTTGTCGAGCGACGAGAACAGGGGCTGACCCGAGACGATGTCGACGTAGATGCCGGCCGCCTTGTTGTCGTGGTACTCGTTGCGGAACGCGGGCTCGGTGCCATCGTTCTGGGTCACCTTGCGCTGCATGTCGGTCAGGCGGGCGATCGCTTCGGGCGTCGCGCGGTACTCGGTGGTCATGGTGCCTCCTCTGCTCATTGCACTACTGAGAAGAACGTTCGAGGGGCCGTTCTGGTTCCGATTGCGGCGAACTCACAGGAATTGACGTCGCGCGCTTGTCGGGCAGCGTGACGAGCCAGCAGCCGATGAGGATGAGCGCGAAGCCGAGCCCCGTGTAGACGGTCACGGCCTCGCCGAGCACGAGCGCGCCCGCGACGACCGCGACGGCCGGGTTGACGTAGGTGATCGCCGTCATGCGCACGGGGCCGATCTCGGCGATGAGCGCGAACATCAGGAGGAAGGCGACGGCGCTGCAGAGCACGGCGAGCACGACGACCGACGTGATGACGGGCGGCGACGGCACCTCGGTCGGCCACCCGCCGGTGATTGCGACGATGGGCAGGTAGATGAGACCCGCGATCGTGAGCGCCGCGGCCATCACGCCGAGGCCCGGGAGGTCGTGCATCCATTTCGCCAGAATCGCGGGCCCGACCGCGTAGCCGACGACCGCGACGCCGATGAGCGCGACCGCGCCGAGGTCTCCACCGCCGAGGTCGAGTCCGACGACGGCGACGACACCGGCCGTGCCCGTGATGAGCCCGAGCACGGTGAGCGCGGTCACGCGGTGGCGACGCCCCATGAGGAATGCGACGCCGATGGCGACGAGCGGGATGCTCGCGAGCAGCAGCCCCGTCGTCGAGCTCGGTAGGCTCACCTCGGCAGCGTTGAGCGCGTACCAGGGCAGCACGATCTCGACGACCGCGAAGGCCAGCAGGGGCTTCCAGCGGCGCAACACGGGCGCGAGGGCGCGCTGACGCGCGGCGATCGGCAGCAGCAGCGCGGCGGCGATGACGCAGCGGGCCAGTACCAGGAACTCGGGGGTGAGTTCGGCGACCGCGATCTTGATGAAGAGGTACGGAATACCCCAGATGAGGCCGAGAGCGGCGAAGAGGATGAGGCCGCGGCGGGTCATGCGTTAATCATCGCGTAGGCGCGGCGCGCTGGATGCCGCTCTCGTGAGCACGGGCGTAGCCTGACGCCGTGCCGCACCCGAACTCCCGTCAGGCGAAGGCCGCGCGGCGTCGTCGTAAACGGATCGACGCGGCCGACAACGATCTGACGCCGGCTCAGTGGGCCGCGGTGCAGCGGCTGTGGGGCGGATGCGCCTACTGCGGCGCGACCGACCGGCCCCTGCAGCGCGACTGCGTGCAGCCGATCGCGCGCGGCGGGCGCTACACGCTCGACAACATCGTGCCGGCGTGCGGCTCGTGCAACGCGAGCAAGAGCAACGACGAGGTGACGAGTTGGATGCGCCGCACCCGCCGCGACGAGCGCGCCTTCCTCGAGCGGCTCGTGCAGGTACGGGCGGCGCTCGCCGGGGGGTCAGCGCACGTCACAGAGGCGGAGTGACTACTCCCGACTGGTCGTCTTGCGCAGCCTCATGCCGACGATCGAGCATCAGCGCGGCGAGCAGTTCGTGTCCGTCGAGTCGTGCCGAAGTCACTGCTTCGACGTTTGATCTGCTCAGGAGTAGCACCCCATCATCGGTGTCGAAGGCGATCAGCGTGTCGCCGACGGTCCATCCTGCTCGCTCCAAGAGCGGGGCGGGGATGTGCACTGCCCCCTGGGCATCGATCTTCAGGGTGTCGGATCGCTTCATTGCGACAGACTATGTGCCTCGTCCGACATGCATCCCAGCAGCCAAGGGGCGCAGTTGAGTTAGCGTGAGCCCGTGCGCCGTCCTCTCATCATCATCTCGATCGTTCTCGGTGCCCTGGTCGTGCTCGGCGGGGCCGTCGCCGCGGGTCTCGCCATCGCGTCGACGCTCGTCGCCGCAGTCACCGGCGGCGACGGCGCCGGCGAGCGCCAGGCGGCCGACGACGGCGGGTTCGAGACACCAGGGATTGAGGAGGATGCCGACTTCGGCACCGTCGAGGTCTACGACGTGCTCGACGACGGCTCGCTCGCGCCCGCGGCGAACGGTACGGCCGGCGAGGTCTGGGCCCTGTTCGTGCAGCTCGTGGGGGAGGAGGCGGCCGGCAGTAGCATCCTGCAGTTCAAGGCCGGTGATGCGCCCGACAGCGACACCCTCGCGTACGTCTACCAAGACCGCAACCCGCAGTACTGGACCCTCGTCATCAACCTCGCGAGCGCCGACGACCCCGAGCTACTCGTCGCGACGCTCGTGCACGAGTACGTGCACGTGTTCTCCTACGCCCCGACCGAGTTCGATGCCAAGGCCACTTCGTGCCCCACCTTCGAGGTCACCGAGGGCTGCGCCGAGCCCGACTCGTACCTGTGGTCGTTCTACGACGCGTTCTGGGCGGGCTACGCCGAGCGTCCCGACCTCGAGAACGTCGATGCCGACATCGCATACGACTTCTACATTGCGAACGAGGAGGACTTCGTGAGCGACTACGCGGCCACCAATATCGGCGAGGACTTCGCCGAGAGCTTCATGACCTTCGTGCTCGAAGACTCGTGGTCGACCGACACCGCGACGGGCGCGAAGCTCGAGTTCTTCACGCAGTACCCCGAGCTCGTCGCCCTGCGTGAGCAGATGCGGGCGGGCGCCGCCGACGAGCTGGGTCTGTAGCGGTCGATTCGCGGGATGCTCAGCCGAGCTCGCGCCGCATGACGAGCCGGCGCGTGGTCGGGTGGGTGACCTCGGCGAACCCCGCGGCGAGGAACGGCCCGACGGGGCCGACGCTCAGTTCGTCCCAGGTGATCTCGGCGCCGCCCGTGAGCATCGGGTAGCCCTCGATCGCGTGGGCGCCGCGCTCGCGGGCGTGATCGACGGCGGCGGCGACGAGCGGGTAGGTGAGCCCTCGGCCGCGGAATCCTCGGCGCACGACGAGGCAGGCGATGGCCCAGATCGTGGGGTCGTCTTTCGACTCGTGCCGGCCGGCCCAGGGCGCTGGCGCGTGCACTGGCAGCGGCCCGCGGTTCCCGTAAGGATCGCCTGCGGGTCGTCCCAGCTCGCCGAGTCGGCGGCGGCGATGCGGATGCTCGGCTCCGCCACGGGCCTCACGCTGGCGCGGGGCTCCCTCCTCGACCGCCGATAGGCTGGAGGCGTGTCCAAAGTCTTGACCTCCCTGCCCGTCGGCGAGCGCGTCGGCATCGCCTTCTCCGGGGGTCTCGACACCTCCGTCGCCGTCGCGTGGATGCGCGACAAGGGCGCGATCCCGTGCACCTACACGGGCGACCTCGGTCAGCCCGACGAGCCCGACGTTGACGCGGTGCCGGCGCGCGCGAAGGAGTACGGCGCCGAGATCAGCCGGCTTGTCGACGCGAAGGCGGCCCTCGTCGAAGAGGGCCTCGTCGCCCTCGCGTGCGGTGCCTTCCACATCCGCAACGCCGGCAAGACCTACTTCAACACGACGCCCCTCGGGCGCGCGGTCACGGGCACCCTGCTCGTGCGCGCGATGAAAGACGACGGCGTCGAGATCTGGGGTGACGGCAGTACCTACAAGGGCAACGACATCGAGCGGTTCTACCGCTACGGCCTGCTCGCCAACCCGCGCCTGCGCATCTACAAGCCGTGGCTCGACGCCGACTTCGTCACCGAGCTCGGCGGCCGTCAGGAGATGAGCGAGTGGCTCGTCGCTCACGGGTTCCCGTACCGCGACTCGGCCGAGAAGGCGTACTCGACCGACGCCAACATCTGGGGCGCGACGCACGAGGCGAAGACCCTCGAGCACCTCGACGTGTCGCTCGAGACGGTCGAGCCGATCATGGGCGCTCGATTCTGGGATGCCGCGGTCGAGATCGCGGCGGAGGACGTCACCGTCACGTTCGTCGAGGGCCGGCCGACCGCCCTCAACGGCGTCGAGTTCGCGGATGCGGTGCAGCTCGTGCTCGAGGCCAACCGCATCGGCGGCCGCCACGGCTTAGGGATGAGCGACCAGATCGAGAACCGCATCATCGAGGCCAAGAGCCGCGGCATCTACGAGGCGCCGGGCATGGCGCTGCTGCACATCGCGTACGAGCGGCTGCTTAACGGCATCCACAACGAAGACACGATCGCGAACTACCACGCCGAGGGCCGACGCCTCGGCCGGCTCATGTACGAGGGCCGGTGGCTCGACCCGCAGTCGCTCATGCTGCGCGAGAGCATCCAGAAGTGGGTGGGCTCGGCGGTGACCGGCACCGTCACGCTGCGGCTGCGCCGCGGCGACGACTACACGATCCTCGACACGACCGGCCCGGGCCTGTCGTACTCGCCCGAGAAGCTCTCGATGGAGCGGGTCGGGGACGCCGCCTTCGGCCCGACCGACCGCATCGGCCAGCTGACCATGCGCAATCTCGACATCGCCGACTCGCGCGCGCGGCTCGAGCAGTATGCCGCGCAGGGCATCATCGGCGGCGCGACCGCGGCGCTCGTCGGCAGCATTACGGCGGGGGAGTCGGACGAGGTCGTCGAGCACGCCGTGCCGATGACCGCCCAGCGCGAGGCCCTCGCCGAGGCGATCGACGCCGCCGGCGAGAGCGCCGCGTTCGACTTCGGTACCGACTGAGCCGCCGGCACGATCCGGCGTCAGTCGACGGGCAGGCTCACGGTCGCGAGCACGCGGCGCCGGGCGTCCTCGGGTGCGTCCGCGCGCGTCGCGAGCGGCTCGATCGCCGCGCGGATGCTGTGCAGCACGTGCAGCCATTCGTCGTCGGTCGCGTGCACGGCGAGCTGGCGGAAGCTGACGAGGTCGTCGTGCAGGCTTCCGTGCGGCGCCGCGACGTAGTCGTCGAGCATCGCCGCGAGGCTCGCGAGGTAGGCGAGGAAGCCGGCGCGCAAAGCGTCGTCGTCGTTCGCGAGCGAGTCGGGGTCGACCGAGGCGCGCTCCTCTCGGAGGCGCAGCGATCGTTCCGTCGATCCCCGCACGCGTCTCTCGCTGACCACCTCGAGCACGCCGCCGTCGACGAGCGTGCCGACGTGGCGGTACAGGGTCGCCGGCGCCACATCGGGCAGGCGGCCCGCCAGATCTTTCGTGGTCAGCTCGGCGCGGCCCATCATGGCTTGCACGATTCGCAGGCGCACGGGGTGCAGCAGCAGTTCAGCGCTCGTCATGGGCACACCCTACCAATCCCAGTTGCGCGAATGTTATCAACTATGATATCAATGAGTCATCCCCTCGACTGAAAGGACTCCTCGTGGTGACCATCGCCCTCGAGCACGACACCCTCACCATCCACCTCGGGCCCCTCGAGCGGCTGTTCGCCCTGCGCGGCAGCCTGAGCCTGCCCCTGCAGAACATCGCCTCGGCCGAGTGCGTGCCCGACGGCCTCGCCGCCGTCACGGGCTTGCGCGCCCCCGGCCTCGGCGTACCCGGCTGGGCGAAGTTCGGAACCTGGCGTCGTCGCGACGGCGGCACGGTCGCCCTCGTGCGCGGTCGCGGCCCCGCCCTGCGCATCCGCTCGACCACTGGTCGCGCGCGCGACGTGCTCGTTTCGACGCCTCATGCCGCCGAACTGGCCGCGCAGCTCACGGCCGCGCGCACGGGGGTCGGTCAGTGAGCACGCGCACCCTCTCCGCGTCGGTCGACCTCGTCGTCGAATCAACCATCCCGCCGGATGCCCGCGCCGTCGTCATCCTGATCCCGGGCAGCGGGCCCGTCGACCGTCATGGGGATGCCCGCCGCCTGCCCCTCGGCATCCAGCGCCAGCTCGCCGAGGGACTCGCGGTGCACGGCATCGGCAGCGTGCGCTGGGACAAGCGCGGCGTCGGCGAGTCGGGGGGCGAGTTCCTGTCGACGGGCTTTCACGACCTGGTCGACGACGCGTTCGCGGTCGTCGATGACGCGGCGGCCCTCGGTCTGCCGATCGTCGTGATCGGGCACAGCGAGGGTTCCGCGATCGCCGCGCGCCTGCTCGCCGAGCGCCCGAGCCTCGTGCGCGGGGCCGTGCTGCTCTCGCCGTACGCCCGCAGCGGGCTCGAGGTGCTGCGCTGGCAGTCCCGAGCTCTCAGCGACGACCTTTCCGCATTCGTGCGCGGCGTGCTGCGGCTGATGCGCACCGATCTCGAGCGGCAGACCGAGAAGAATCGGCAGCGCCTGCTCGCGACGACGGGCGACGTCGAACGCATCGGCGGGGTGCGGGTGAACGCGCGATGGTTTCGCGAGTTCATGGCCTACGACCCCGCCCTCGACTTCGACGTCGCCCCGCAGCCCGTGCTCGCCGTCGCGGCCGCGTTCGACCTGCAGTCGCCGCCCGACGACGCCGCCCGCATCGCCGAGCTGCGCGCCGCACCGACCCGCACGGTGACCCTCAGCGCCCTCAGCCACATCCTGCGCACGCAGCCCTCGCCGACGCTGCGCAGCTATCGCGCCGACGTGCGCCGACCGATCGACGAGCGGATCGTGCCGCTCATCGCGCAGTGGATGAACGCGCTGCTCGACGAGTGACGGCGGACCGTCACGCGCGGGCGAACGCCCGCACGGGCGAGTCGGCGAGCACAAACCGTGTCGGCGCGACCGCCGCGAGCACGGTCAGCACGAGCGCCGTCACGAGTACGAGCCCGATGAGCGGAAGGGGCACCGCGGGGATCACCACGCGCGAGGCGAGCGCGATGCCGATCACGCTCTGCGCTCCGACCCAGCCCAGCAGGGTGCCGAGCGCGAGTCCCGACAGCGCGGCGGCCAGGCTCAGTACGGCCGACTCGACGATGATCGCGATCGCGGCGTCGCGCCGCGACTGGCCGAGGATGCGCGTGACCGCGATCTCGCGTGCCCTCAGCCGCGTGTTGAGCGCCACGGTCGTCGCGAGCCCCACCGCGGCGATGAGCACCACGAAGCCGATGAGCCCGCTGATGATCGCGATCACGCCGAGCAGCACCGCGTCGGCCTGCGCCTGGAACTCGGTGTCGCGGTACTCGAGCGCGAGCGACAGGTTCGCGCTCGCGGTCGCGACGGCGAACATCGAGACGACGGCGACGCCGATGAGCACGCCGAGTGCGGCGCGCGCCGTGCGGGCCGGATGCTCCGCCAGCGTGCGCCGCGCGAGCGCGGCGGGCCCCGTGCGCGGCAGCACGGCCCCGAGCGCCGCCATGACGCGCGGCAGCAGGCCGTTCGCGCCCGCGAGTACCCCGATCACGAGCACGGTTCCCGCGACGATGCCGAGGAACGCGGCGAACGGTGTGACGGCTCCCGCGACGGCGGTGAGGGCGAGCAGGCCGAGGCCCGTCAGCAGCGCGGCGGTCGCTCCTCGGCCGATGCGCACCTGGTTGTCGCCTCCCGCCTCTTGCGTGCCGGCGAGCCCGAGCGCCTGAACCGGTTCGGCGGCGAGCACGGCGGCCGAGCCGCGCCACGCGGCGATCGTCGTGCAGACCTGCAGCACGAGCAGCGGGATGACGACGAGCGGGTCGACGAGGTCGGTGGGCTCGGCATCGGCGAGCATCCCGCCCGTGGGCGACGCGAGGGCGAGCACCAGCAGGGCCGCGCCCGCAGCGAGCGCCGAGCCCAGCGCCGTCGCGCCGAGTGACAGCCGCAGCCCGTCGCGCGCGATGCGGCGCCGCTCGTGCACGGCCGAGGCGCCGAGCAGCCGGCGCAGCGCGATCTCCCGGATGCGCGAGGCCGTCACGAGCGCGAAGGCGTTGGTGACGACGACGGTGGCGACGATGAGGGCGACGAGCAGGAATGACAGCCCGAGCACGCCGAGCACGACCGTGGCGGTCTCACCCTGTCCGAATGGCGTATTGACGAGGCCCGTGCGCAGCAGGGCCATGACTGAGGTGAGCAGCACGATGTACATCGCGCTGAGGGCGACGGTCCCGATCGCCGCGAGTGAGCCTCCCCGGCCGGTCATCGGTCGCCTCCTGCGATCGCCGCGGAGTCCGCGTCGATCGCGTCGGCGAGCATGAGGGCTGAGATCTCGGCGGCGCTCGACCGCCCCAGCTCGGCCACGAGGTGCCCGTCGCGGATCGAGAGCACGCGGTCGGCGGCACTCGCGGCGCGCGGGTCGTGAGTGACCATGATGATGCCGCAGCCGCTCTCGTGGGCGAGCTCGGTCAGCAGCCGCAGCACCTCGCCGCCCGTCGCGAGGTCGAGGTTGCCCGTGGGCTCATCGGCGAACACGACAGCCGGCCGGTGCGCGAGCGCGCGGGCGATCGCCACGCGCTGCTGCTGCCCGCCCGAGAGCTCGTGCGGGCGCCGCTCGAGCAGGGCGGAGAGTCCGAGCCGGTCGATCAGCTGCTGCACCCACGCCTCGTCGGTCGCGCGCCGCTGGCGACCGAGGGTCTCGGGCAAGCGGATGTTCTCGATCGCCGTGAGCCCCGGCAGCAGGTTGAACGCCTGGAAGATGAAGCCCATGCGCTCGTGCCGCAGGGCCGCGAGCTCGGGCTCGTCGAGATCGGTCAGCAGGTAGCCGTCGAGCTCGACGTCGCCCCAGGTGGGGGAGTCGAGACCGGCGAGCAGGTACATGAGCGTCGACTTGCCCGAGCCGCTCGGGCCCACGACGGCGGTCAGCTCGCCGCGGCGGAACTCGGTGGTGATGCGGTCGACGGCGGCGACGGTGGCGCCCTCGGCGCCGAACCGGCGGGTCAGGTCGGCGCAGCGGGCGACGATCTCGTCGGGACGGGGTGCGTGAGGTTCGGTCATGACCTCGACGCTACGAACGACCCCGCGCTCGGCGCATCGGTCGATTGACGTAATCGACTCGCCGGTCGTGCCGCGAATCCGGTACTGCAGTACCGGTCGCGCACCCGCACGGCGGATGACCTCGCCGGAACGAGCGGCCAGGATGGAGGGATGACCCAGCACCCCGCCCTCGTGCGCTCGCGCACGGGAGTGCTTGTCGCCGACGCACTCGGCGGGCTCGTGCTGCTGCTCGCGGTCGTCGTGCTCGGCCCCTCGATCGGGTCGGGGGATGCGGATGCCCGGTCGGGCGCGTTCGCCGCGCTCGTCGCCTCGGGCTCGGTGATGGCCGCGGCCGTGGCGATCCGCCGGCTGCACCCGGGCTGGGCTCTCGCCCTCGCGTGGGCGAGCACGCTTGTGCACATGCTCGCCGGTCTGGACGCGGGCCTCACGCAGCTGGGGATCCTGGTCGTGCTCGCGAGCACGGCGCACTACGGGTCGCCCGTGGTGCTGCGGCTGAGCGGCGTCTCGGTTCTCGTCGGCGCCGTGGTCGCCCTCGCCTACCTTCTGCTCATCGACTCGTGGCTCGTGCGCATCTTCGCCTCGTCGCCGCTGCTTCCGTCCTGGCTGCCGGTGGGCGTGATCGCGGCCCTCGTCGGTCTCGTGCTCGCCGTCCCCTGGCTCGTGGGGCTGCTCGCCCGCACGATGCGGCTGGGGCGCGAGGGGCGCGAGCGCGCCGCGGAAGCGGAAGCCGAGGCGCGCCGGTCGCGCGAGCTCGCCGAGCTGCAATCCTCGCGCACGCAGCTCACGCGCGATGTGCACGACATCGTGGGGCACTCGCTCGCCGTCATCGTGGCGCAGGCCGAGTCGGTGCGCTTCCGCGACGAGACCGATCTCGCGGCGGTGCGCTCGGCCGTGGCGACCATCGCCGACACCGCGCGGCGCGCGCTCGGCGACGTGCGACAGGTGCTCGAGTCGACCGATGCTGCCGATCAGGCACCGTCGGCGCAGACGGTCGACCTCGATCGGCTCGTCGACGAGGTCGCGGGGTCGCGCCCCGGCATCACGGTCGCGCGCCACGGCTCGGGAGGTGACACGTCGAGCGAGGCGATCGTGCCGCTCTACCGCGCCACGCAGGAGCTTCTCACCAACGCCCTGAGGCACGGTGATCCGCTCGCGCCCCTGAGCATCGAGGTGCAGCGGACTGCGACGGTGTTCGCGGTTGAGATCGAGAACGGGGTGCCGACCGCCGCGCCGAGCGGCCCGACCCCCACACGAGAGGGAACGGGGATCGCGGGAGCACGGGCGCGCCTCGCCGCGGTCGGCGGAACGCTCGACATCTCGCACGGCGACACGCGGTTCCGTGCCCGCGCGAGCGTGCCGACGGGGGAGGGCTCGTCATGAGCGAGCCGATCGGTGTCGTGCTCGTCGACGACCAGCCGCTGTTCCGCGCCGGAGTTGCCGCCGTGGTCGATTCTCAGTCCGACCTGCGGGTGGTCGGGGAGGCGGGGACCGGCGCTGAGGCGATCGAGCTGCTCGACCGCGTCGACGCCGATGTCGTGCTGCTCGACATCCGCATGCCCGACGTCGACGGTGCCGAAGCTGCGCGACGCCTGCTGAGCCCTGAGCGCGCCGCCCGACGGCCCCGACCGCTGCGCATCATCGTGCTCACGACCTTCGGTCTCGACGAGCGGGCACGCGCCGCGATCGACGTCGGCGCCTCGGGCTTCCTGCTGAAGGATGCGAGTCCCGAGTTCCTCGTGGCCGCGATCCGTGCCGTGCAAGCAGGCTCGGCGGTGACGGCGACGGGCGACCTCGCGGCCCTGGTTCGATCGGGGGCCGCTTCGCGCGAGGCGCTCGCACCGCCCGCCGGCCTCGCGACGCTGAGCGATCGTGAGCGCCTCGTCTTCGACGCGGCGATCGAGGGGCTCAGCAACGCCGAGATCGCCGCGCGGCTCTATCTGAGCGAGTCGACTGTCAAGACGCACGTCAGCAGCGTTCTCGCCAAGCTCGGGGTGCGTGACCGCGTTCAGCTCGTCGTGCTCGCGCACCGGCATGGTCTCGGCGCCGCACGACCCGACGGGGCCTCTTGACCGACTGAGCAGGGCGCGATAACGTGCAACCAAGTGGTTGTACGAATCGAGACCCTCAGCGACGGCGAGATCGACGCGCTCTTCCAGGCGCTCGCCGATGCGACGCGGCGCGACATCGTCGCCCGCGTCATCGAGCGCGAGCAGTCGGTCTCGAGCCTCGCCGCGCGCTACGCCATGAGCTACGCCGCGGTGCAGAAGCACGTCGCGGTACTCGAGCGGGCATCCCTCGTCAGCAAGGCCCGGCAGGGCCGGGCGCAGATCGTGCGCGCCGAGGTCAGCACCCTCGAGCGGGCCCGCCGGCTGCTCGAGCACTACGAGACCCTGTGGCGGCACCGTGCCGCCGCGATCGACGCGATCCTCGCCGAGGATCGCCAGCAGTAGGGAGACCACCATGCCCGTCATCGACGCCCGCGCCGACCTCGAGTCGCTGCGCCTCACGTTCGTCACCGAGCACGACGCGCCCGTCGAACGGGTCTGGCAGCTGTGGGAGGACCCGCGGCAACTGGAGCGCTGGTGGGGTCCTCCCGAGTGGCCCGCGACCTTCACCCGCCACGACTTCGTGCCGGGCGGATGGTCGACCTACTCCATGACCGGCCCGAACGGAGAGAAGGCACCGGGCTGGTGGATCGCCACGGCCGTCGAGGCTCCGCACCGCTTCACCTTCGACGACGGATTCGCCGGGCAGGACGGCGACCCCGATCCGGCGATGCCCGCGATCGACTGCACGGCCGCGCTCGACGCGCTCGGCGACGGCCGCACGCGGATGACGTTCACCTGCGTGTTCCCCACCGCGGAGGCGTACGAGCAGATCATGGCGATGGGCATGGAGGAGGGCATGCGCTCGGCCCTCGGCCAGATCGACGGCGTGCTCGGCGGCTGACGCGCTCAGCGCGGGAAATGATCTCGACGCGGGGTGTCGACCGTCACGGCGAGATCGCGTCGTTTGGCCTCGAGCACGGCGCGCTGCGCCGCGTTGCCGACGAGGGCGATGGCCTGGTCGAACTGCTCCCGCGCCTCCTCCCGCCGTCCGAGCTGTGCGAGCAGCTCGGCGCGCACGCTCGGCAGCAGGGGCGAGCCCGCGAGGGCGCTGTCGGCGCCGATGCCGTCGACGATGGCGAGCGCCGCGGCCGGACCCTCCGCCATCGAGACGGCCACGGCGCGGTTGAGGGTGACGACGGGGTTCGGTGCGATGCGCTCGAGCAGGTCGTAGAGCACGATGATGCGTTCCCAGTCGGTGGCGGCGACACTGGGCGCGATCGCGTGCTGTTCGGCGATGGCTGCCTGCAGCGCGTACGGTCCCCGACCGAGGCCCAGGGCATCCACCCGTCGCAGCGCGGCGCGACCGCGCAGGATGGCGCTGCGGTCCCACCGCGAGCGGTCCTGATCGGCGAGCAGCACGGGAGCACCGTCGGGCCCCGTGCGCGCCGCGAATCGCGACGACTGCAGCAGCATGAGCGCCAGCAGGCCGTGCGCCTCGGGCTCGCGCGGCAGTATCGCTGCGAGCCGGCGGCCGAGGCGCAGCGCCTCGTCGGCGAGCTGCCGGTTGACCGATGCCTCACCGCCCGCGGGGGAGTAGCCCTCGGTGAAGATCAGGTAGACCACCCGAAGCACGCCCGCGAGCCGCTCGCGCCACTCGTTCGGATCCGGAACCGAGAACGGCACGCCCGCCGACGAGAGCGTGCGCTTGGCGCGCACGACGCGCTGCTGCATCGTCGGCACGGGCACGAGGAACAGCCGCGCGACCTGCTCGGTCGAGAGGCCTCCGACGAGCGTCAGGGCGAGCGCGCACTGCGCCGAGGTCGACAGCACGGGGTGGCAGGCGACGAAGAGCAGCCGCAGCACGCTGTCGCCGATCGGCTCGAACCCGTCGTCGTCGCTCTCACGCAGGGTCGTCGCGATGCCGGCGTAGCGCTCGGTGAGGGCATCCCCTCGCCGCCAGGCGTCGATCGCCCGGCGCTTGGCCACGGCCGTCAGCCACGCTCCCGGATTCTCGGGCATCCCGTCGCGCGGCCACGACCGCAGAGCCTCGGCGCAGGCCTCCTGCGCGAGGTCCTCCGCAAGGCCGACGTCGCGCGTGAGCGCGGCGAGGGTCGCGATGACGCGCGCGCCCTCGATGCGCCAGACTGCGCCGAGCCGGCGGGCGACTTCGTCGCGCACCGGCTCGGCGTCGACGTTCGGCATCAGCCCTGGTTCTTGCGCGCCAGTTCCTCGCGCCAACCCGCTTCCTTCTGGATGAACTCGTTGTCGGCGAAGTCGGCGAAGTCGCTCTCGTCGGTCACGCGCCGCACCTCGAGCTTGGTGCCCGGGCCCATGGGGCAGCGTCGCGCCCACTCGACGGCCTCGTCGCGGTCGGCCACCGAGATGAGCCAGAAGCCGTTGAACAGTTCGTGCACCTCGCCGTACGGGCCATCGGTCACGACCTTGTCGGGGGTGGAGAAGTCGACGACGAACCCCTCGCTCGGGTCGCTCAGGCCGTCGCCGCCGACCATGACGCCGGCCTCCATCATCGACTCGTTGTAGGCGCCCATCGCATTGATGATCGCCTCGAAGTCCTGCTCTTTGCTCGCGGCGAGCGCGGCTTCCGTGGCCCGCATGATCAGCATGTACGTCGGCATGGTGGTTCCTTCCCTCGGGGATCGCCGGTGCGGTCCTCTCACTATGTCGTCGAACGGCGCGCGACGGAATCGACACGATGGGCGAGAAATCTGCGAAAGCGGCGACCGCGTACCCTGGAGGCATGGCAGGCGAGCGCGGCATCCGCAACAACGGCACGGCCGCGACCCCGCGATCAGCGCCGGATGCTCGCCCGCAGGTGCGCCCGACGACCGAGGGCTGGCAGCAGAAGATGGGGTCCGACGGGCGCCCGGTGCTGCAGTTCGCCGAGCCCAAGCGCGGCAAGCCGCCCGTGCACCTCGCCGACCTCACGCCCGAGCAGCGCACGGCGCGCGTCATCGAGCTCGGGCTGCCGGGCTTTCGCGCCAAGCAGCTGAGCACCCACTACTTCACGCACTGCACGAGCGACCCGGCCGCGATGACCGACCTGCCCGCCGCGCAGCGCGACGAGCTCGTCGCCGGGCTCCTGCCCCCGCTGCTCACCGAGGTGCGCCGCCTGCGCACCGACAACGGCGACACCATCAAGTTTCTCTGGAAGCTGCACGACGGCGCCCTCGTCGAGAGCGTGCTCATGCGCTACCCGGGCCGCATCACCCTGTGCGTCTCTAGCCAGGCCGGCTGCGGCATGAACTGCCCCTTTTGCGCCACGGGCCAGGCGGGGCTGACGCGCAACATGTCGAGCGCCGAGATCGTCGATCAGATCGTGCAGGCCAACGCAGCCATCGCGGCGGGCGAGCTCGGCGGCAAGAAGCGCGGCGAGACCACCCCCGAGCGCGTCAGCAACATCGTCTTCATGGGAATGGGCGAGCCGCTCGCGAACTACAACCGGGTGATGGATGCCCTGCGCACGATGGTCGAGCCCCAGCCGGACGGGCTCGGCATGAGTGCTCGGCACATCACGGTGTCGACGGTCGGCCTCGTGCCGGCCATCCAGAAGCTCGCCGAGGAGAAGATCCCGGTCACCTTCGCCCTCAGCCTGCACGCGCCCGACGACGAGCTGCGCGACGAGCTCATCCCCGTCAACTCGCGCTGGAAGGTCGATGAAGCCCTTGACGCCGCGCGCGCCTATTTCGACGCGACCGGTCGCCGGGTCTCGATCGAGTACGCGCTCATCAAGGACATGAACGACCACGCCTGGCGCGCCGACCTGCTCGCGCAGAAGCTCATCGAGCGCGGCCGCGGCTGGGTGCACGTCAACCCCATCCCGCTCAACCCAACGCCCGGCTCGATCTGGACGAGCTCCGAGCCCGCCGTCATGCGCGAGTTCGTGCGCCGGCTGGAGGACGCGGGCATTCCGACGACGCTGCGCGACACGCGCGGCAAAGAGATCGACGGGGCCTGCGGGCAGCTCGCCGCCGCCGACGCCTGACAGGCGTGCAAGAACCGCTCTTTTTTTTGTTTGGCGCGCACGAGTAAGTCGCGGGCCAAAGGCCGGTGCCTCGCTTCGCCCACTTTGTGACGGGCTCGGTGCTGCCGCTCGAGCAGACGAAGCAACTGCTGGATGCCCTGCTCACGCTCGACCCCGGCCCGGCATCCCTCGACATCGCGTGGCTGCTGCGCGACTTCGAGCCCCACGGAAGCGACCGCTCGCTCACCGACTACCTCGGCGAGGTGCTCGCCGCCACCCACAGCGCGGCCCCGGCCGCGGGCGGCACCGACGTCGTGCTGTACGGCTTCGGTCGCATCGGGCGGCTGCTGGCGCGCATCCTGATCCCCCACGGCGGCCACGCCGAGACGGTGCACTCGTTCACGAACGACCAGAACCTCATCGACAATGTGCACAAGGGTGACCGCCGTGGCCGCTCGGCCGCGCTCAACATGGTCATCACCGAGACGGGGGCGGCGAAGGACGTGGCGAAGGCGCTGCCGGTGCTCGAAGGGCGGCTCACGGGCAACGCCATTCGCGTGCCGACGCCCGACGTTATCGGATCGCACCGCGCGGGCATCGTTGGCGGGCTCGCACCCCGCGGTCGTGCCGGAGGGCGCGCTGGCCTGGGCCCGGTCAGCTCGACCCCGCCTCAGCGGAACGCGGGGATGCCTGTGATGGCGTTGCCGAGCACGAGCGTGTGCACCTCGTCGGTGCCCTCGTAGGTGCGCACCGACTCGAGGTTGTTCGCGTGCCGCAGCGGTGAGTGCTCGAGGGTCACGCCGTTGCCGCCGAGCATGGCCCGGGCCTCGCGGGAGATCGCGATCGCCTCGCGCGCGTTGTTGAGCTTGCCGACCGAGATCTGGTGCGGCTGCAGCTGCCCGGCGTCTTTCAGCCGCCCGAGCTGCAGCGCGAGCAGGAAGCCCTTGTCGATCTCGAGCGCCATGTCGACGAGCTTCTGCTGGGTCAGTTGGTACGCCGCGACGGGCTTGCCGAACACCTCGCGCTGCATCACGTAGGCGAGCGCCGCGCGATAGCTGTCGAGCGCGGCGCCCATGACGCCCCAGACGATGCCGTAGCGGGCCTGGTTGAGGCACGTGAACGGTCCGCGTAGCCCCTCGGCGCCCGGCAGCTGCGCGCTCGCGGGCACCCGCACCTGGTCGAGCACGATGTCGCACTGGATCGAGGCGCGCATCGAAAGCTTCTGCCCGATCGGGGTCGCGGTGAAGCCCGCCGTCTCGGTGGGCACGAGGAAGCCCCGGATGCCCTGCTCGGTCTGCGCCCAGATCACGGCGATGTCGGCGATCGACGCGAGCCCGATCCAGCGCTTCGACCCCGTGATGACCCAGTCGTCGCCGTCGCGGCGCGCGACGGTCTGCATCGAGGCCGGGTCGCTGCCCGCATCGGGCTCGGTGAGGCCGAAGCATCCGATGGCCTCGCCCGCCGCCATGCGCGGCAGCCACTCCTGCTTCTGCTCCTCCGAGCCGAAGCTGTGGATGGCGGTCATCGCGAGCGAGCCCTGCACCGAGACGAAGGTGCGCAGGCCCGAGTCGCCCGCCTCGAGCTCGGCGGCGGCGAGGCCGTACTCGACCGCCGAGCGGCCGGCGCAGCCGTAACCCTGCAGGTGCATGCCGAGCAGGCCGAGCGCGCCCATGGGCTTGATGATCTCGGTCGGGAAGACCCCGGCCTCGTACCACTCGGCGATGCGGGGGCGCAGCTCGGCGTCGACGTAGGCGCGCACAAGGTCGCGCGTCGCGCGCTCCTCGCCGCTCAGCAGCGCGTCGAAGCCGATGAGGTCGAGCGGGGAATCGGTCATGGGGGTCCTTCCGGCAACACCCTCATCGTGCCGCGCGCCCCGCCTTTTGTCCACTTGTACAGTAGGCGCATGATTCGACCACTCGACGGGATGATCGTGGCCGACCTTAGCCGCGTTCTTGCCGGCCCGACCGCCGCCGTCCTGCTCGCCGACCTGGGTGCGCGCGTCATCAAGGTCGAGCGCCCCGGCGCGGGCGACGAGACCCGCGCGTGGGGGCCGCCGTGGGCGGGATCGTCGAGCGCCTACTTCGAGGCCGCCAACCGCTCGAAACAGTCGATCGCCCTCGACTTCGGCGACCCCGACGACCTCGCCCTCGCGCGCGAGCTCGTCGACCGCGCCGACATCGTGCTCGAGAACTACCGCACCGGCGCCCTCGAGCGCTTCGGCCTCGGTGCCGCGAGCGTGCGCGCCCGCAACCCGCGCGCGGTGTACTGCTCGATCACGGGCTTCGGCTCGAGCGGCGAGGGCGCGGCGATGCCCGGCTACGACTTCCTCGTGCAGGCCCTCGGCGGGCTCATGAGCATCACGGGCGACGCCGGCGGAGAGCCCCGCAAGGTCGGTGTGGCGATGGTCGACCTGCTCGCCGCCAACCACGCCGTCATGGGCGTGCTCGCCGCGCTGCTGTACCGCGAGCGATCGGGCGCCGGTCAGCACGTCGAGGTCGCCCTGTTCTCGAGCCTCATCGCCTCGCTCGCCAACCAGGCGGGCTCCTACCTCGCGACGGGGGTCGCCCCGCGCGCCCTCGGCAACCGGCACCCCTCGATCGCCCCCTACGAGACGCTGCGCTGCCGCGACGAGCTCATCGCCGTCGCGGTGGGCAACGACGCTCAGTTCGCGGCCCTGTGCGCGGTGCTGGGCGATCCGGGGCTCGCGAGCGACCCGCGCTTCGCGACCAACCCCGCGCGGGTCGAGCACCGCGATGCCCTGCAGGACGCGCTCGAGGCGCTGCTGGCCGCCGACGATGCCGCGGTCTGGGCGACGCGGATGCTCGGCGCCGGGGTACCCGCCGGCACCCTGAACGGCATCGACGGGGCGCTCGCGCTCGCTCGGAGGCTCGGGCTCGGGCCGACAGTGGGGGTGGGGCCGGAGCATCCGGAGCAGCTCGCGCACCCCGTGCGCTACTCGGCCTTCGCGCCGGCTCCGCCAACGGCGCCGCCCGCGCTCGATGAGCACGGCGCGGCGCTGCGGGCCTGGCTGAGCGCTCCAGTCGACTAACCCGGAGGGACTGCGGGCTGCTCGGCCGCCGCCCGCTCGAGCCCCGCCCGCTCGAGGACCGAGCGCGCGAGGTGCGCGGCGCCGACGACGGCCGCGGGCATGACGGCGATCGCGCCACCGGGGATGAAGAAGCACAACTGGGTGGCGATGCCGAAGCCGAGCTCGCGAGCGCGCGACCCGCGCAGCAGGCGAGCGCGCTCGGATGCGGTGATGCCGCGCGCCTCGAACGGCCGTGTCGTGAGCTCGCGCGCGATGAGGTGCCCCGCGAGCACGGGGCCGAGCAGTGCGGCCGTGATTGATCCGACCACGGGGATGAGCCCGACGAGCCACGTGATGATCGCGTAGCCCATCGCCCGCAGCACGAGCAGCAGGCCGTCGCCGAACGAGCGCCAGAACCGCAGGGGCGACGGCGTGAAGTCGCCGAGGTCGCCCTCGGCCGCCCGCCAGATGCGCTCGTAGAAGGGGTCGCCGATGAGCAGGGTGAGCGTCGTGAAGGTGTAGACCGTGCCGATGATCGCCCCGGCGACGATCACGAGCGCGAGCAGGGTGCGCAGCACGCCGCGATCGCGCTCGGCCCAGTCGTCGGCGAAGGGGGTGATCGCCTGCGCCAAGGCCTCGACGTTGAGGCCGAGGGCGATGAGCACGGCGGCGATGAGCGCGCCCGCGATGATCGCGGGCAGCATGCCGAGCGCCATGACGCCGGGGTGGCGGCGCCAGAAGCCGAACCCCCGCGGCACGAGCGCGGCACCCGCGAGCAGCTCGCGCACGACCCGCCGTATCCGCTTCATGACGGCCACTGTAGACGGCGTGGCGATGCGCTGTACGGCCTGGCGAAGAAAGCGCCGGGAATCTCCACCGTGGCGATGCGAGCGGCCCTCGGCTGACCCTAGGCTGGGCGCACGTGCGCACCGCGGCCACCGCGATCAGGAGAGCGCCGCGTGCACCATCGAGTCAACGAGGAGCCCCCCATGAGCAAGTACGCAGTGATTAACCCCGCCACCGGCGAGATGCTCCGGTCGTACCCGACCGCGACCGACGCCGACGTCGCCGCGGCGATCGACGGAGCATTCACCGCCTACCGCGGCTGGTCGCGCTCGACGACCGTCGAGGAGCGCGCCGCGCTCATCGCGAAGGTCGCCGACCTACACCGCGAGCGCCGCCAGCACCTCGCCGAGATCATCGTGCGCGAGATGGGCAAGCCGATCGGCGACGCCCTCGGAGAGGTCGACTTCTCGGCCGACATCTACCAGTACTACGCCGACAACGGCCCCGAGCTGCTGAAGGACGAACCCATCGCGCTCGCCGAGGGCAGCGAGGGCTCGGCGTTCATCCGCAAGAGCGCCATGGGCGTGCTGCTCGGCATCATGCCGTGGAACTTCCCGTACTACCAGGTCGCCCGCTTCGCCGGCCCGAACCTCATCCTCGGCAACACGATCCTGCTCAAGCACGCCGCCCAGTGCCCCGAGTCGGCCGAAGCGATCCACGAGATCTTCGCCGACGCCGGGTTCCCGGTCGGGGCGTACACGAACCTCTACGCGACGACCGACCAGGTCTCGACGATCATCGCCGACCCGCGCGTGCAGGGCGTCTCGCTCACGGGCTCGGAGCGCGCCGGTGCCGCCGTGGCCGAGCAGGCCGGGCGCCACCTCAAGAAGGTCGTGCTCGAGCTCGGCGGCAGCGACCCCTTCATCCTGCTCAGCACCGACGACCTCGACGCGACCGTCGAGATGGCGACGAACGCGCGCCTCGACAACAGCGGCCAGTCGTGCAACGGCGCCAAGCGCTTCATCGTCGTGGAGGAGCTCTACGACGCCTTCCTCGAGAAGTTCGTCGCGGCCATGTCGGGCACGCAGGCGAGCGACCCCATGGTCGAGGGCGGCGCCTACGGGCCGCTCTCGTCGAGCAGCGCCGCCGAGGGCCTCGAAGATCAGGTGCAGCGCGCTGTCGCCGGGGGCGCCACGGTGCTCACGGGCGGCACGCGCGATGGCAACTTCTTCACGTCGACCGTGCTGGCCGATGTGAAGCCGGGCAACGACGCCTACTACGAGGAGTTCTTCGGACCCGTCGCCCAGGTCTTCAAGGTGCGCAACGAGGACGAGGCGATCGAGCTCGCCAACGACACCCCCTTCGGGCTCGGCTCGTACCTCTTCACGACCGATGAGGCCCAGGCCGCGCGCGTCGCCGACAAGATCGACGCGGGCATGGTTTACGTCAACTGCGTGCTCGCCGACAGCCCCGAGCTGCCCTTCGGCGGCATCAAACGCTCGGGCTCGGGCCGCGAGCTTGGAACGCTCGGAATCGACGAGTTCGTCAACAAGAAGATGATCCGCATCGCCTGATGCTCCGCTTCGAGGAACTCGCCCATGAGCAGACGCCCATGGGCGAGCTCACTCTTCGGCGGCGTCACGAGCCCGTGGTCGGGCGCGACGTCTTCGAGGTCAAGCTCGGCGACGAGTACCTCATGTCGAGCCTCTTCACGGTGGCCGAGGAGGCCCTGAGTGATCTCGGCCTCGCCGCCGTGCCCGCGGGCCGCGGGGGGCTCGACATCGTTGTGGGCGGGCTCGGGCTCGGATACACCGCTGCGGCCGCCCTGCGCGATGCGCGCGTCGCGACGATGACGGTCGTGGATGCCCTGCCCGCCGTCATCTCGTGGCACGAGCGCCGCCTGCTGCCGGTCTCAGAGCCGCTCGTCGACGACGAGCGCACGCGGCTCGTGCACGCCGACTTCTTCGCCCTCATGCGCGGGGCCCCGGGGGCTGACGAGGGCGTTCCCACCCCGCTCGACGCCATCCTGCTCGACGTCGACCACTCGCCGACGTTCACGCTCGACCCCTCGCACGCCGACCTGTACAC
>CAYPND010000005.1:22263-88654 GCA_964412175.1 uncultured Microbacteriaceae bacterium
GCCACCTGCTCGTCGCCGAGCTCGTCGGCGAGCCACCGCCGCTTGAGCGTGCCGATGCCGTGCTCGCCCGTCAGGGTGCCGCCGAGCGCGAGGGCCGCCTCGAAGAGCTCGCCGGCCGCGGCCCACACCTCCTCCGGCACCTCGTCGCCCTCGTAGACGAGGTTGGGGTGCAGGTTGCCGTCGCCCGCGTGCGCGACGGTCGGGATGGCGATGCCGTGCCGCTCGCCGATCTGCCGGATCGCCGCGAACATCGCGGGCAGCTGCGAGCGCGGCACGGCGACGTCCTCGATGAGCACCCGCCCGAGGGATTCCATGGCGGGGTGCATCGCGCGGCGCACGGCGAGCATCCGCTCACCCTCGTCGAGGTCGGTCGTCATGCTCGCGGTGCCGCCGAGCGCCGTGATGATCGCGAGCGCCGCGCGGGCCTCCTCCTCGGCGGCTCCGCCGTCGGTCTGCACGAGCAGGTGCGCGGTGCCGGGGGCGTCGTCGGGCAGGCCCAGGTACCGCAGGATGGCGGCGAGGGCGACGGGGTCGAGCAGCTCCATCGCGGCGGGGCGGATGCGCGCGGCGGTGATCGCCGCCGAAGCCGCGGCGGCCTCCTCGATCGTCGGGAAGGTGGCGCCGATCGTGGCGACCGCTCCGGTCGGCAGCGGGGTGAGCTTCAGCGTCGCGCCGACGATGATGCCGAGCGTGCCCTCCGAGCCGATCATGAGCGCCGTGAGGTCGAGGCCCGTGACGCCCTTGATCGTGCGGTGCCCGAGCCTCATCAGGGTGCCGTCGGCGAGCACGATGTCGAGCCCGAGCACGGCCTCGCGCGTCACGCCGTACTTGGCGCACAGCAGCCCGCCGGCGTTCGTCGCGATGTTGCCGCCGACGCTCGAGATCTCGCGGCTCGCGGGGTCGGGCGCCCAGCGCAGCCCGTGCGGTTCGAGAGCGCGATTGAGCGCGGCGTTCAGGACGCCCGGCTCGACCACCGCCACCTGATCGGCCTCGTCGATCTCGAGAATGCGGGTCATCGCGGCCGTCGAGAGCACGAGTTCGCCGGCGCCGGCCATGGCCCCGCCCGTGAGACCCGTTCCCGCACCGCGCGGTACGACGGGCACGCGGTGCTCGTGCGCGATGCGCAGCACGGCCTGCACGTGCTCGACCGTCCGGGCCAAGACGACCGCGAGCGGTGCGCTGGGGGAGCGCTGGCCCGATTTGTCGGCGCGCGCCGCCTCGAGTTCACCGGGCTCGGTCGAGACGGCGTCGCCGACGGCCGCGCGCAGCAGCGCGACGATGTCGGTCATGGGCCGAGCAGGGCGTCGAGGAACAGGCGTCGGTAGGGCTCGGGGTCGACGTCGAGCACGACGGTCGCCGGCAGGGCCTCGCGCGCGGCGGAGATGTCGGCGCCCACCATCGTGCGCAGGTCGACGATCGTCTGCCCGCGCGTCGCGCCGGGAGCGAGCGCGACCTCGACGGGCGCGACGCGGGTCAGGAGCGGCGCGGGGTCGATCGCGGCGCACACGGCGCCCGCGTCGCCGATCGCGACGCGGTCGTCGGCCACGCGCTCCTCGGTCGCATCGATGCCGATGAGGTGGGTCAGCAGCGCGCCCGCGAGCCGCGGGGCCGTGCCCTCGGCCGCGAGCAGCTGCTCGACATCGTCGTGCGAGACTCCCACGCGGTAGAAGGGCTCGAGGCCATACATGAGCACGTCGAGGCCCGCGCCGAGCACGATCGCGGCCGCCTCGGGGTCGTGCCAGACGTTGAACTCGGCCGCCGCCGTCGCGTTGCCCGTGCCGACCGCACCGCCCATCATGACGACGCGGTCGATGCGGTCGACGACCTCGGGGTGCATGCGCAGCAGCAGCGCGATGTTCGTCAGCGGCGCGAGGCTGATGATCGTGAGCGGCTCCTCCGAGGCCTCGAGCGTGCGGCGCAGCAGCTCGACGGCGTGCACCGGCTCGGGCGTGCGGGCCGAGTCGGGCAGACCGAGGTCGGCCAGGCCGTCGGATCCGTGGATGGCGGCGGCGTGCTGCGGCGCCTCGAGCAGGGGGCGGTGCGCCCCGGCGGCGACGGGGATGGCGCCGGCGCCGGCCGCATCCAGCACCCGCAGGGTGTTCGTCACCACCTGGGCGAGCGGCGCGTTGCCGCCCGTGCACATGATCGCCCGCACGTCGAGCGCCGCGTGCCGCACGGCGAGCAGGATCGCGAGGGCGTCGTCGACGCCGGTGTCGACGTCGAGGATGACGGAGCGCGCGTCGCTCATCGGTTGCGCGTGCGGTCGGTGAGCCAGAACAGCCCCGCGATCATGAGCATGGTCGCGGCGACGAGCAGGCCCGTCAAAGGCGAGGTCTCGATATTGCGGGAGACGGCGCCGGGCGGCACGGGCGGACCGGTGAGGGCGATGCGGAGCGCCCCGACGGCGAGCCCCGTGCCGACGAGTGCGAAGCCCAGCCCGATGCCCGTGAGGGTGATGCCCGCCTCGGTGCCGCGCGCGAGGCGGCGCACGCGCGTTCGCGTGAAGGCGATGGCGGCAGCGACGACGACGAGGAATCCGAGGGTGAACGGCTCGAGGAGGGCCACGATTAGCGACTGCTCGAGCAGGGTGAGCCGCACGATGATCGAGATCGCGACAGCGACGATCGCGGCGAGGGCGATCCAGCGGAAGCGCTGGTCGATCGTCTGCCAGCGGAACATCGAGAGCAGTACGGCGGCCGAGGCGAACCAGAGCACGGGCGCGACGTCGACGTAGAGCAGCAGCAGCTCGCCCGGTCGGGCGAACACGGTGTCGCCGATGCCGAGCTGGAAGGCGAGCCCCATGATCGCGAGACCAATGAGCGCGCTCAGCAGCAGCACCCGGGCGACCGATCCGGACCGGGTCGGCATGCCGCCGACGGGAATGGCACTCGGGGGTGCATTGTCGCTCATGCCCCGATGCTAGGCGACTCCGGGCCGAAGGGCCCTGGCGTCGAGGCACCCGCTACGACAGGCTGAGGGCATGACCGTCATCGAGAACTCCCGCCTGGCCATCATCGGCGCCGGGGCCGTCGGCTCCTCCCTCGCCTACGCATCGCTCATCCGCGGCTCTGCCCGCGAGGTGGTGCTCTACGACATCGATGCCGCGCGCGTCGAGGCCGAAGTGCTCGACCTCGCTCATGGCACCCCGTTCACCGGATCGAGCTCGATCACTGGCGGGGCCGATCTCGATGTCGTCGAAGGCGCGAACATCGTCGTCGTCACGGCCGGGGCGAAGCAGCACCCCGGCCAGAGCCGCCTCGAGCTCGCCGGCGTCAACGTCGGCATTCTCGAGAAGCTCATGCCGCAGCTCATCGAACGCGCCCCCGATGCCGTCTATGTGCTCGTCACGAACCCGTGCGACGTGCTCGCCGTCGCCGCGCAGCGCTTCAGCGGCCTTCCTTCGGGGCGAGTGTTCTCGAGCGGCACGGTGCTCGACAGTTCGCGGCTCAAGTGGCGGCTCGCCGAGCGCGTCGGAGTCACCGCCTCGAGCGTGCACGCGATGATCGTTGGCGAGCACGGCGACAGCGAGTTTCCGTTGTGGTCTCAGTGCCGCATCGGTCCGATTCCCGTGCGCGAGTGGGTCGACGACCGGGGCGAGACGCTGCCGGTCGACGAGCTCGACCAGATCGCGCACGAGGTCAAGACCGCGGCCTACACGGTCATCGCCGGCAAGGGCGCCACCAACTACGCGATCGGGCTGTCGGGCGCGCGCATCGTCGAGGCGGTGCTCAACGACGAAGGTGCCGTGCTGCCGGTTAGTTCGGTGCTCGATGACTACCGCGGTGTGAGCGGTATAGCCCTCTCCGTGCCGAGCATCATCGACGCCGACGGCGTCTCGAGGGTCATCGACGTACCGTTCTCGGCCGAGGAGGAGCGACTTCTGCACGCCTCGGCCGATGCGATCCACGACTCGCTCGCCGCCCTCGACCTCGCCTGACGGATGCCCGGCGCCAGCAGGCGCTAGTCGAGCTCGCCCGGCCCCGGCTCGCGGCCGCGCAGCCGCTCGATGAGCCGCCGGTCGCGCTTGGTCGGCCGACCCGCGCCGCGCTCGCGCTGCACGGTCGCCGGTCGCTCCTCTTTTGGCGGCGGCGGGGGCGTCAGGTCGTCGTAGTTCTGGGCCGCGAGCGGCGCGCTCGTGCGCTTCGTGATGAGTCCGGTGACGATGACGATGCGCTCGCCCCCGGGCGTGAGCGCCCGCACCCGGTCGCCGATGCGCAGCACCTGGGCGGGTTTCGCTGACGCATCGTTGACCTTCACGTGCCCGGCCTTGCACGCTGCCGTCGCGGCTGAGCGCGTCGAATACAGCCTGATCGCCCAGGTGTAGGCGTCGACGCGCACGCCGCCCCTGATCACGAGCCTGGCCTCACGCGACGGTCTCGCCCCGCGCCATGGCGATCGCGTCTGCTGCACGCACGAGCGAGAGGTGCGAGAGCGCCTGGGGGGTGTTGCCCATGTGGCGGTGGTTTTCGACGTCGTATTCTTCCGACAGCAGGCCGACGTCGTTGCAGAGCCCGACGAGCCGATCCATGAGGGTCGTCGCGTCGTCGAGGCGCCCCGAGTGCGCATACTGCTCCACGAGCCAAAATGCGCAGGCGAGGAACGGATGCTCGTCGCCGTCGAGACCGTCGACGCCGCTCTCGGTGCGGTAGCGCAGGGGCAGGCCTTCGCGTAGGAGGGTGCGCTCGATCTCGGCGACCGTGCCGAGCATCCGCGGATCGTCGTAGGCGACGTAGCCAATCTGGGCGAGCTGCAGCAGCGAGGCGTCGACCTCGAGCGTGTCGTAGTGCTGCACGTAGTGGTTGTGCTCGCGGTCGAAGCCCCGCTCTTCGATCTCGACCCGCAGCTGATCGCGCACCTGCTCCCAGCGCTCATCGGGGCCGGGCAAGCCAAACTCGCGCACACCGCGGATTCCCCGGTCGAACGCCGCCCACAGCATGGCTCGCGAGTGCGTGAAGGTGCGCAGCTCTCCGCGAATCTCCCAGATGCCGTTGTCGTGCCGGTCGAGCTGTGTCTCGACGAACTCGAGCAGGCGCACCTGCAGCGACCATGAGAAGTTGTCTTCCTCGACACCGAGCTCGCGCGCGTCTTCGAGCGCGATCATTACCTCGCCGAAGATGTCGCCCTGAAACTGGTCGAAGGCGCCGTTGCCGATGCGCACGGGAGCCGAGCCGCCGTAGCCGGGCAGACTCGTGAGCTCGCGCTCGCCGAGCCAGCGCTCGCCCGAGAGCCCGTACATGATCTGCACGTCTTCGGGCGCCCCGGCGATCGCGCGCAGCAGCCAGTCGCGCCACTCGGTCGCCTCCTGCTCGTAACCGTGAATCATGAGCGACCCGAGCGTGAGCGCGGCATCCCGCAGCCACACGTAGCGGTAGTCCCAGTTGCGCGCGCCGCCCAACTCTTCGGGCAGGCTCGTCGTCGGCGCGGCCACGATGCCGCCCGTCGATTCATGTGTCAGGGCGCGCAGCACGAGCAATGAGCGGCGAACGTACTGGTCGTAGGCACCCGGGGGGTGGCACGTGTCGGCCCACTCCTGCCACCAGGCGTGGGTCTCGGCGAGCATCGCATCGACATCCTGCTGCGGCCGCTGCGGCTTGTGCGCGGGAAACCAGGTCATGACGGTGTCGACGGTCTCGCCCGCGCGCACCACGATCTCGGCGCGGTGAGCGTGGTCGATCGGTTCGAAACGGACTCCGTGCACGACCACGCCATCCGGCCCGGCGATGGCGGTGAGCGCGGGAGCATCATCGGTGCCCGTCTGGCGCACCCACGGAATCGCGCCGGCGTAATCGAAACGGATGCGCAGTACCTGCTCCATTGTCACCTGGCCCCGCACGCCGACGACTCGGCGGGCGAGGTCCGATTCCGCGTTGCCGTGCGGCATCCAGTCGATCACGTCGACGGTGCCCGTCTCGGTCTCCCACCGGGTCGTCAAGATGAAGGTGTCGTCGCAATAGGCGCGCGAGGTGCACTCCCCGGCTCCCACGGGGTTGAGCGACCAGTGGCCGTGGTTCTCGTCACCGAGAATGCGGGCGAACAGCGAGGCCGAGTCGAATCGAGGCATGCAGAGCCAGTCGATCGAGCCGCTGCGTCCGATGAGGGCGGCTGACCGGCAGTCGCCGATGAGCGCGTAGTTCTCGATGGACTCGGGCATGCCCTCCAGTCAATCAGACGCCCCTGCCAGCCTCTCTCGATAGCGTGCAGGAATGACGTCGCGCAGTCTGATCATTCTCGGAGCCACCGGCGACCTCACGAGTCGACTGCTGCTGCCGGCCCTCGACGGGGTGCTCGACCAGGTCGAGACTGACGATCGCGAGCTCGAGCTCGACCTCATCGGGGCCGGACACGACGAGAAGGGCGCGGGCGCGTGGGACGCGATGGTGACGTCGAGCCCGATCGACAGACCGACACGCTCGCCGAGCTGACGGTCGAGGTGGATGCTCCGCGCTGGCGCGGCGTGCCGATCACCCCGCGTAGCGGCAAGGCCGTCGGCCGGCCCGCGACCGAGGTGCGGCTCGTACTGCACCCTGTCGAAGGGCGCCCTGCGGGGCTGCTCGGCGAGCTGCTGCCCGCCGAGATTCGCATCTCGCTCTCGCCCGAGCACCTTGCCGTCGACCTCGACATCAACGGCGACGGCGATCCCTTCGACCTCGAGCGCGTCACGCTCGACGCCGCCTTTGGTGGTGGGAAGCTGAGCGTCTACGGCGAAGTGCTCGCGGGCATTCTCGAGGGCGACGACCTGCTCACGGTGCGCGGCGATCTCGCCGAGCAGTGCTGGCGCATCGTCGACGAGGTGCTCAAGGCCTGGCGCGACGGCTCGGTGCCGCGGCGCGAGCCGACTCTCGGAGCCTCGGGGCGCGCGCCGGATCGCGGCCGCGAGATCCGCATCCACAACCTCGGCCAGCCACCGCACTCCCGACTTTGCCGGAAGGTCGAGTCGCGCAGTTGTCCCGCTCACGACCGAGTGCTGCCGCTCCTGGTCGTCCGAGCGCAGAACGCGGGTGACGCGCGACCGCAGTGCCGTCATCGAGGTCGAGAGGCCCCGTACGCGCTCGCACTTCGCCCGCCCGGCCTTCGCCGTCCAGTGCGGATGGTAGCGGTACTGGGTGCGCCCGTCGGCGTCGATGACCGTGGCCTGCATGTGGCGGTTCTCGGCCGCGCAGATCCAGACCTCGCTCCACGCTGGCGGTATCGCGAGCGTTGCGATGCGCTCGAGCGTCTGCGTATCGGTCACGGGTCGGTCCCGGGCGTCGCGATAGCTGAATCCCCGGCCCTGCCGACGACGACGGATGCCCGGCTCACCGGGAACGCTGCGCCGCAGGCTCACGACCCCGCGCGCGCGTCTCGCGACCATCGCCCCCCAGCCTGCGCTCATCTAAGCACGCTCCGACGCTGGATAGTCTGAACGGATGCCCACCGCTCTCATCACCGGCGCGACCGCCGGCATCGGCGCCGAGTTCGCGCGTCAGTTGGCCGCGCGTGGCGACGACCTCGTGCTCGTTGCCCGTGACGGCGCCCGGCTCGCCGCGACCGCGGCCGCGCTGCAGCACGAATTCGATGTGCGCGTCGAGGTGCTGCCCGCCGACCTGCACGACCCCGAGGGCCTCGCCGCGGTCGACCGCCGGCTCGCCGACGAGCGGCGCCCCATCGAACTGCTCGTCAACAACGCCGGGTACGGCATCCGGGGCGAGATCGACGAGAACAGCGTCGATGACGAGAAGCGGCACCTCGACATCCACGTGACCGTGCCGCTGCAGCTGACGCAGACGGCCCTACGCGGCATGCTCGCGCGCGGCTCGGGCCGCATCGTGCTCATCGCGAGCGTCGCGGCGTTCACCCCGCGCGGCACCTACTCGGCGGCGAAGGCATGGGCGGTCATGTTTGCGCGCGGTGCAAACATTGTCTATCGGCGCCGCGGCGTGAGCGTTACGGCCGTGTGCCCTGGGTTCGTCCGCACCGAGTTCCACGACCGCATGGCGGTGAGCACCGAGGGCATTCCCTCGTTCCTTTGGCTCCAGGCTCCGCAGCTCGTCCGGCTGGCACTGCGAGGCATCGACCGCGGCCGCTCGGTGGTCATCCCGACCGCGCGCTACCGCCTGATCGCGGCGCTCGCGCGCATCCTGCCCGATCGGCTGGCGACGTCGGGCCGGTTCCGCTCGCGCGACTAGCGCGCTGCGAGCAGTTCGGCCTCGACCGCGCCCTCCTCGACCGCCAGCCTCGCCTTCCAGTCGACGAGACCGCGCACGACGGCGCTCGGGTCGTCGGCGAGCGCGGTGATCGCATCCGCGGGCACGAAGTAGTTGATCGCCAAGAAGCCGCGCACGCGCTCATCGGGATCGTCGGCGAGACGGCGCAGGATGTCGCACGGCACGTGCTCATTCTTCGCGATGCACGCGCGCACGCCAGCGTCGGGGTCGCGCGAGAGTGCCTCGTAGATCTCGACGGGAGCGTGGTACGAGAGCGCCGCGGCCTCACGGATCTTGGGGTTCGGGTCGGCGGCGAGCCGCCGGATGCGCGCGACCTTCGAGGCCGTGACGGCGGGGGAGAGGAACTGCGCGACGGGATCGTCGGAGGTCAGCATCGCCGGAGCATCGGCGGCGAGCTGGCGGCGCTGGGCGGGGGTGTTGAACCGAATGCACGACATGCGCAGGATCGTAATCAGGCGGCTGGGGCATCCACGGCAGCGGCGCGGCGCTCTCGGGGAATCCATGGGATGAGCATCGAGGTGCGCCGCTGGTAGTCGGCGTACTCGGGGTACTTCGAGGCCGTGATCTCCTCGGTGAACCGCGTCGAGCCGATGAAGAGCGCGGTGAGCAGCACGGGCCCGACGAGCGTCCAGTGCAGGACGGAGCCGAGCGCCGCGGCGCCTAAGGCGTAGAACACCCACCACTGGGCCTGCTCGAAGAAGAAGTTGGGGTGCCGGCTGTACCGCCACAGGCCCGTGGTCACGAATCGCTGGTCGGGCTCGCGCCCCGCGTCGATCGCGGCCTTCTTGCCCTGGTGGAATACCCACTGCTGCTGGTCGGCCACGAGCTCGCCGATGAGCAGGGCGAGGAACAGCCCGGCGAGCGCGAGGTCGAGCGCGCCGACGGGCACGGCTTGGTTCTCGAACGCCACGAGCGCCGGTAGCGCGATGAGCAGCAACAGCGCGTTCTGGAAGATAACGATGAAGAACAGGTTGAACGCCTGAAACTGGACCGGGCTCATTCGCGCGCGCAGGATCGGCCAGCGGTAGTCCTCGACCCCGCGGTAGCCGCCCTTGCGCGCGAAGTTGACGGTCAACCGCGCGCCCCACAGGGCAACGAGCACGGTCATGATCGTCAGCCGCGGATCGGTGAACCCGGTCGCCGCCCAGAAGACCGCGACGTAGACGATGGGCACGATCGACCAGATGCGGTCGACCCACGAGTGATCGCCTGTCACGAGCGAGGCGACCCAGGTGAACAGGCTGACCCCGGCGGCGATGCCGAGCACGATGACGACGGTGTCCATGGCTCTCAGGCTAGCGCCGGATGCCCCCTCGCGCCTCTCGCGCACCTCACTAGACTGAAGCCGTGTCGGAGTCGTCGAACGACCGGGGCCCGGTCGGGCCCGTCGTCAGCGAGCGCGTGCTGACGGTGCCGAACGCGCTCAGCGCCCTCCGCATCCTGCTCGTGCCCGTCTTCCTTGTGTTCGTGCTTGCCGAGTTCGACATCGCGGCGCTGATCGTCATCATCGTCTCGAGCGTGAGCGACTTCCTCGATGGCATCATCGCGCGGCGGTTCTCGCAGATCACGAAGCTCGGGCAGCTGCTCGACCCGGCGGCCGACCGGCTCTTCATCTTCGCGGCCGTCATTGCCCTCGCAGTGCGCGAGGTTGTGCCGTGGTGGGTCGTCGCCGTCATCGTAGGCCGCGATGTCTTCCTCGCCGTGCTCGGCCTCGTGCTCGCCCAGCACGGCTACGGACCGCTGCCCGTGCACCACCTCGGCAAGCTCGCGACCTTCGCCCTGTTCTACGCGCTGCCCATCCTCGTGCTCGGGCAGGCCTTCCCGGTGGTGCAGACCGTGAGCGACCCGATCGGGTGGGCGTTCACGCTGTGGGGCGCTTTCCTCTACTGGTGGGCGGGCATCCTGTACTTCCGTCAGACCCGTGAGCTGACCGCGAAGGCGCCGCGAGTCGCCTCCGATGCATCGGATACGCTGAGCGAGCAAAGGAGGTCGACGGATGGCTGACACCACGCCCGAGGCGCACGACGGCGCCCCCGCGGGCGCGTACCGACCGCATGAGACGACGGTGCACTACGGCCCGGAGTTCGCGGCGCAGCTCGCCGCGCTCGAGGCCGGCGTGAGCCCGGAGGAGCAGGAGGTCATCGGTGCGCTGCCCTCGGGCTCGGCGCTGCTAATCGTGCGCCGGGGCCCCACCGCGGGTGCGCGCTTCCTGCTCGACGCCGATGTGACGGTCGCGGGCCGGCATCCCGAGGCCGACATCTTCCTCGACGACGTGACCGTCTCGCGCAAGCACGCCGCCTTCCTGCGGCAGGGCACCACGTTCTCGGTGCGCGACCTCGGCTCGCTCAACGGCACCTTCATGACGGGGGAGCGCATCGACGACACTGTCGGCCTCACCGACGGCTGCGAGGTGCAGGTGGGCAAGTTCCACTTCACCTTCTACGCATCGCGCATCGACCTCAGCACGAGCGCGTGATGGCGGCGCGGTCGTCGGCCGCCTCGACCCGACCGGTGGCGGGGGGCGGGCTGCTCAGCATCGGACAGGTGCTCGCCAAGCTCAGCCCCGAGTTCCCCGATCTCACGCCATCGAAGCTGCGCTTCCTTGAAGAGCAGCAGCTCGTCTCGCCCTCGCGCACCGAGTCGGGGTACCGCAAGTTCTCGCCCGCCGATGTCGACCGGCTGCGCTTCATCCTGACGATGCAGCGCGATCACTACTTGAGGCTCAAAGTCATCCGCGGCTACCTTGACGACATCGAGGCCGGGCGCACGCCCGCCCTGCTCGCGAGCGGTGCCGTGCCCAGCTCGATCCTCGTAACCGAGCGGCGGTACACGCGCGCCGAGCTCGCGCGCGAGGCCGGCGCGAGCCCGGCTTTGCTGACAGATGCCATTTCGGCCTCGCTCATCGCCGCGGCCGATACCTACGGCGACGAGGCCCTGCAGGTGCTCCGCGCGCTCGTCGAGCTGCAGCGCTCGGGCATCGAGCCACGCCACCTGCGAGGCTTCCGCGCGGCGGCCGAGCGCGAGCTCGGTCTCATCGAGAGTGCACTCATCCCCGTCTCGCGGCGCAACAACCCCTCCAGCCGCGCGAAGGCCGTCGAGCTCGCCCGCGAGATCGCGGGGCAGCTCGAAGTCGTGCGCTCGAGTCTCATCAGATCGGCCCTCGGCAAGCTACAGTCATAGGTGGGCCCGACACGCCGAGGTGTTCGAGCGGATGTCTCCCGTCGGCGTGGGGCGGCTCGCTACTCTGAACGGCGTGGCACCAACTGTCACGTTAACGATGAAGGTTAGGTAGGGGTCATGACCGACGCTGACAACCGCGACGATCGCTACGACCTCGAGGTCCTCTTCACCGATGGGCTTCCCGAACTCGACGACCAGGCGGGCTACCGCGGGGCCGTCGCCGCTCGCGCCGCCGGCATCTCTTACCGCCAGCTCGACTACTGGGCCCGCACCGAGCTCGTCGAACCCACCGTGCGGGGCGCCGCCGGTTCGGGCACGCATCGGCTGTACGGCTTCCGCGACATCCTGGTTCTCAAGCTCGTCAAGCGACTGCTCGACACCGGCATTTCACTGCAGCAGATCCGCACGGCCGTCAACCAGCTGCGCGAGGCCGGCGTGAGCGACCTCGCCCAGACCACCCTGATGAGCGACGGCGCGAGCGTCTACCTGTGCACGAGCGACGACGAGGTCATCGACCTCGTCAGCCGCGGCCAGGGCGTCTTCGGCATCGCCGTCGGCAAGGTGCTGCGCGAGGTCGAGAGCTCGCTCGTCGAGCTCGACTCGACGCCCGCGGCCGACCCGAGCGACGAGCTCGCGGCGCGCCGGGCGACGCGGGCTTCCTAGGGCCTAGCTTCCGTCAGAGCCCGAGGAGCCGCTTCGCGGAGCTGATTCTCGAGATCAGCGGCGGCTGTGCCTACGGAATATGCAGCGCTAAAGCGCTGCATATTCCCCCATTTTGGCGGTGCGCATGATGCGGTCGAGCAGCTGGTCGAAGTTGCGCGCCATCTCTTGAGCGCTGTCGCCCGGCCAGACGTGCAAGGGCTTCGCGGCACCCTGCGCCTGCTGCAGCGAGGTGCGCTCGGGCAGCTGCGGGGCGAGCACGAGCGGGCCGAACATGTCGCGCAGCTCCTTGATGCGGAACTGGTGCTCGAGCGACTGCACGCGGGCCCGGTTGACGATGATGCCGAGCGGCTGCAGGCGCGGCGAGAGCCCGCGACGAATCTCCTCGATCGCCCGTAGCGCGCGGTCGGCCGCCGCGACCGAGAACAGGCCGGGCTCGGTCACGACGACGACGCGGTCGCTCGCGGCCCAAGCCGTGCGGGTCAGTGCGTTGAGTGAGGGGGCGCAGTCGACGAGCACGAGGTCGTAGTCAGCCTCGACGTGCGCGAGCGCCTCTTCGAGCTTCCAGATCTCGCGGATGCTCGGGTGGGGCCCGTCGAAGTTGATCGCACTCGGGCTGCCGATCAAGACGTCGACCGTGCCGGGGCGCCCTCGCGTCCAACCACTCGGCGCGATCGCCTGCCGCACCGTGCGCTCCTTGGGCGCTGCGAGCACGTCGGCGACCGTCAGGTGCCCGGCGACATGGATGTCCATGCCCGTCGAGGCGTCCGACTGCGGGTCAAGATCGACGACGAGCGTGCGCAGTCCGCGCGAAAAGGCGGCCGACGCCAGACCCAGCGTGACCGTCGTCTTCCCTACGCCCCCCTTGAGGGAGCTGACGCTCAGTACGTGCACGAGTAATGACCCTACCTTCACTAGTGTGGAGAAGCGCGCATGCGCACCGACCTCGGCCCGCCACCACCGGAGCCCTGTCGACCCCCACCCGGGCCGATTCCGAGAGGACACGATGTTTCGGAAGATCCTTGTCGCCAACCGCGGAGAGATCGCCATTCGCGCCTTTCGTGCCGCCTATGAGTTGGGCGCGAAGACCGTGGCGGTGTTCCCCTTCGAAGACCGCAACTCCATGCATCGGCTGAAGGCCGACGAGGCGTACCAGATCGGTGAGCCCGGGCATCCGGTGCGCGCGTACCTCGATGTCGCCGAGATCATCCGCGTTGCGAAGCTTGCGGGCGCCGACGCCATCTACCCCGGCTACGGGTTCCTCAGTGAAAATCCCGATCTCGCCCAGGCCGCCGCCGACGCGGGGATCACCTTCATCGGCCCGCCGCGCTCGGTGCTCGAGATGGCCGGAAACAAGGTCACGGCGAAAGAGAAGGCGATCGCCGCGGGCGTGCCGGTGCTGCGGTCCAGCCCCGCGACGACCGATATGCAGGCGCTCATCGACGCCGCCGACGAGATCGGGTTCCCGATCTTCGCGAAGGCCGTCGCGGGTGGTGGCGGTCGCGGGATGCGCCGCGTCGAGAGGCGGGAAGACCTGCGGGCGGCGCTCGAAGCCGCCATGCGCGAGGCCGACAGCGCCTTCGGCGACCCGACCATGTTCGTTGAGCAGGCCGTCGTGCGTCCCCGCCACATCGAGGTGCAGATTCTCGCCGACGCCGAGGGCGAGACGGTGCACCTGTTCGAGCGCGACTGCTCGGTGCAGCGACGCCATCAGAAGGTCGTCGAGATCGCCCCCGCGCCGAACCTCGACGAGGGCACGCGCCAGGCAATGTACCGCGACGCGGTCGCCTTCGCGCGGTCGATCGGCTACGTGAACGCGGGCACCGTCGAGTTCCTGCTGGACACCGCGGGCGAGCGCGCCGGCGAGCACGTCTTCATCGAGATGAACCCGCGCATCCAGGTCGAGCACACCGTGACCGAGGAGGTCACTGACGTCGACCTCGTGCAGTCGCAGATGCGCATCGCCTACGGGCAGACGCTTGCCGACCTGGGGCTGAAGCAGGAGCAGATCCACCTGCGCGGTGCCGCACTGCAGTGCCGCATCACGACCGAGGACCCGGCGAGTGGGTTCCGCCCCGACACTGGCAAGATCACCACCTATCGCTCGCCGGGCGGCGCGGGTGTGCGGCTCGACGGCGGCACGATCGCCTCGGGCGCCCAGATCTCGCCGCACTTCGACTCGATGCTCGCGAAGATGACGTGCCGCGGGCGCGATTTCGCTTCGGCCGTGTCGCGCGCGCGCCGCGGGCTCGCGGAGTTCCGCATCCGTGGCGTCACGACGAACATCCCGTTCCTCCAGGCTGTGCTCGACGACCCCGCGTTCCAGGCCGGCGATCTCAGCACGTCCTTCATCGAGGAGCGCCCCCAGCTCGTGCGCACCAACCCCTCGAAAGACCGCGGCACGAAGGTGCTCAACTGGCTCGCCGACGTCACCGTGAACCAGCCGAACGGGGCGGGGGAGGGCGTCATCGACCCCGCGATCAAGCTGCCCGACGTCGACCTCGACTCGCCCGCACCCGAGGGCTCGCGCCAGCGGCTGCTCGCACTCGGCCCCGCCGGTTTCGCGAACGCGCTTCGACAGCAGACAGCCCTGGCCGTGACCGATACGACGTTCCGGGATGCCCACCAGTCACTCCTCGCCACCCGCGTGCGTACGACCGACCTCGTGCAGGTCATGCCGCACGTCGCCCGGCTGACACCGGGGTTGCTGAGCGTCGAGGCCTGGGGCGGAGCGACCTACGATGTCGCCCTGCGCTTCCTCGGCGAGGACCCGTGGCAGCGGCTCGCCGCGATGCGCGAGGCTCTGCCGAACGTTGCGATCCAGATGCTGCTGCGCGGGCGCAACACCGTTGGCTATACGCCCTACCCGACGGAGGTGACCGACGCCTTCGTGGCCGAGGCCGCGGCGACGGGCATCGACATCTTCCGCATCTTTGACTCCCTCAACGACGTTGACCAGATGCGTCCCGCCATCGACGCCGTGCTCGACACGGGCTCGACGGTCGCCGAGGTCGCCATGTGCTACTCGGGCGACCTGCTCGATCCGGCAGAAGACCTGTACACCCTCGACTATTTCCTGCGGCTCGCCGAGAAGATCGTCCACTCGGGCGCGCACATCCTTGCAGTGAAAGACATGGCAGGGCTGCTGCGGGCGGGAGCCGCCGAGACGCTCGTCGCGGCGTTGCGCGAGCGCTTCGACGTGCCCGTGCACGTGCACACGCACGACACGCCCGGCGGGCAGCTCGCGACCCTGCTGGCCGCCGCACGGGCGGGGGCGGATGCCGTGGACGCCGCGAGCGCCCCCATGGCGGGCACGACCTCGCAGCCCTCGCTCTCGGCCCTCGTCGCAGCGCTCGAGCACACCGAGCGCGACACGGGCCTCGGCCTGCACGCGGTGGCCGACCTCGAGCCCTACTGGGAGGCCGTGCGCCGCGCCTACGCGCCCTTCGAGTCGGGCCTGCCCGGCCCCACGGGCCGCGTGTACACGCACGAGATCCCCGGCGGGCAGCTGTCGAACCTACGACAGCAGGCGATCGCGCTCGGGCTCGGCGACCGCTTCGAGCTGATCGAGGACTGGTACGCGGCCGCGAACCGCATCCTCGGGCGGCCGACGAAGGTCACCCCCTCCTCGAAGGTCGTCGGCGACCTGGCGCTGCAGATGGCGGCCGCGGGGGCCGACCCGGCCGACTTCGAAGCCAACCCGCAGAACTACGACATCCCCGACTCGGTCATCGGCTTCATGGCCGGCGAGCTCGGCGACCTGCCGGGCGGCTGGCCCGAGCCCTTCCGCAGCAAGGTGCTCAAGGGCCGTACGGTCAAGATCGGAACGACCGCGCTCACCGACGAGCAGCGCGCGAAGCTCGTGGGCAGCACCGATGAGCGACGGCTCATGCTCAACCAGCTGCTGTTCCCGCAGCCGACCCAGCAGTTCCTGCAGGTGCGCGAGCAGTTCGGCGACCTCTCCGTGCTCGCGACCCCCGACTACCTGTACGGCTTGCGCGCGGGCGGGGAGCACACGATAGAGATCGAGCAGGGCGTGAGCCTGCTCGTGAGCCTCGAGGCGATCGGCGAGCCCGACGAGAAGGGCATGCGCAGCGTCATGGCCACCCTCAACGGCCAGCTGCGCCCGATCACGGTGCGCGATCGTGGCATCGCGGTCGACGCAGTGAGCGCCGAGAAGGCCGACCCGGCCCAGGCCGGCCAGATCGCCGCGCCCTTTATGGGGGTCGTGACTTTGCAGGTCGCCGAGGGCGACCGGGTCGAGCCAGGCCAGGCGGTCGCCACGATCGAGGCCATGAAGATGGAGGCCGCGATTACGAGCCCCGTCGCGGGCACGGTGCAGCGACGGGCGATCCCGACCACTCAACAGTGCGAGGCGGGCGACCTCCTCGTCGTCATCGCCTGACGAGGCGCTGACCCCTGCCGAGGTCCGCTCGGACGGTAGACTGAGAAGTCGTCCGACCTCAGGGAGAGTTGCCGCCGTGGCAGAGAAGCGCGCCAGAACCACCCCCGCCGACCCGACGGCCGCGGCCGCCTCGGTCGCTGAGGGCGTCGAGCCCGTCGGCGATGCTGTTTTGGCCGCCGCGCTGCCCGCGAGCCTCACGATCGAGGTCGAGTTGCCCGCTCCCGTGCGCGAGCAGCCCGAAGACGAGCAAGCGGTCGCGATCGTCGAGACCGGTGTCGACCCTGCGGTCGTGCAGGTGCTCGAGCTCGGCACCACGGTCATCGAGCTCGACGACGACGCCCTGCAGGCCGTGGCCGTCGCCCCAGAGCTGCAGGACGAGCGCGAGGCGGAGGTTCCTCCGCTTCCCGTCGCAGAAAAAGTGTATTCGCGCCGCGACATGCTCGACGGCGTGCACCACGGCCCTGAGTCAGCGGCGATGCTCACTGCCGACCGCCTCATTGAGCCCCGCCGCCGCAACCGCTCGGCCCCCGAAGGGGCCTGGCCCGCGTTCGTCTACGCCATCACCTTCCACCTCGTGAACCTCGGCGACTCGGCGAAGGTGCGCGCACGCAAAGAGCTCGACGCGACCATCGCCACGGCGTTCGAGGGCGGCGCACGCTTCGTTCCCGTGCTCACGCGCAAGGGCGGCGTCGGCAAGACCACCATCACGACCCTGCTCGGCATGGCCCTTGCCTCCGTGCGCGACGACAGAGTGATCGCGATCGACGCGAACCCCGACCGCGGCACCCTCTCCGAGCGCGTCGCGCGCCAGACACGTGCGACGGTGCGCGACGTCGTGAACCGCGCGCCGAGCATCCAGGGCTTCACCGATTTCTCGACCCTCGTGTCGCGCGACGAGACACGGCTCGACATCCTGGCCTCCGACACCGACCCGATGCTCTCCGAGGCCTTCGACGAGAACGACTACAACGTTGTCGCCGACCTCGCGGCGCGTTACTACTCGATCGTGCTCACCGACTGCGGCACGGGCATCGTGCACTCTGTCATGCGCGCGACCCTGCAACGGGCCGACGCGCTCGTCATCGTCTCAGGCGGCAGCGTCGACGAGGCACGGCTGGCCTCCGAGACGCTCACGTGGCTCGAGGCGAACGGCTACGGCGACCTCGTTCGCGAATCGATCGTCGCGATCAACACCGCGACACAGGGTACCAACCTCGTCAAGCTCGAAGAGATCGAGGCGCACTTCGCCTCGCGCGTGCGCCAGATCGTGCGCATCCCCTACGACGAGCTGCTCGCCGCGGGCTCGGTCATCTCGTGGCGCGACCTGCGGCCGCTCACGCGCCAGGCCGCGCGCGAGCTCGCCGCCCTCATCGCCCAGGGCATGACCGTACGACGCGGGGTCTGATCGACCCATGGCCGTCCGCCCTATAAGGCTCTTCGGCGACCCAGTGCTGCGTAGCGCCGCCGACCCGATCCGCCGCATCGACGACGCGGTGCGCGCCCTCGTCGACGACCTCGTCGACACGGTGCAGGTGCCGGGCCGTGCCGGCGTCGCCGCGCCGCAGATCGGCGTCGGGCTGCGGGCCTTCAGCTACAACGTTGACGGCGTGGTGGGCTATGTGCTTAACCCCGAGCTCGTCGAGGTGCGCGGCGAGGCCGAACCCGTCGACGAGGGCTGCCTGAGCGTGCCCGGCTTCGGCTTCCCGCGCCGGCGCCACCCGTGGGCGCGCGTCGTGGGCCTCAACCTCGATAGCGAGACGCTCGAGCTCGTCGGCGACGGTCTGCTCGCCCAGGCGCTGCAGCACGAGTGCGACCACCTCGACGGGCGACTCTACATCGAGGGCCTCGAGCCCGAGGTGAAGCGCGAGGCCATGCGCGCGGTGCGGCGGGCCGACTGGTTCGCGCGGCCGTAGCGGAGCATCCGGCCCCGCGCCCCGCTGCTCGCCCTACCGGCACCGCTCACACGCACGACGGGCGCCGGGGTCGTGTCGAACCGCAGCGCCCGTCGTCATGCGGCGCGACTACTGCAGGGAGATGCCCTGCGTCTCGGGAGCCCCGCTGTACATTCCCTCGATCACGTCGGCGAAGTCGGCCGTGATGACGTGGCGCTTGATGCTCATCTTGGGCGTAAGGTGGCCGCTAGACTCGGTGAACTCGGTCGCGAGCACCGTGAACTTGCGGATCGACTCGGCGCGCGAGACGCGGCTGTTCGCTCCGTCGATCGCCCGCTGCACCTCGGCGAGCACCGTGGGGTGTTGCGCGGCTTCGGTGAGTGACATCTGCGGGTCGAGGTCGTTGTTGTTCAGCCACACCGGTAGCATCTCGCTGTCGAGCGTCACGAGCGCAGAGACGAAGGGCTTCTGGTCGCCGACGACCACCACCTGGCCGATGATCGGGTTGGCGCGGATGGGGTCTTCGAGCGCGGCCGGGGCCACGTTCTTGCCCCCCGCCGTCACGATGATCTCCTTCTTGCGACCGGTGATGGTCAAGAAGCCGTCATCATCGAGCGCACCGATGTCGCCCGTGCGGAACCACTCGCCCTCCATGACCTCGGCCGTCGCCTCCGGCTTCTTCCAGTAGCCCGCGAAGACGTTGATGCCCTTGACGAGGATCTCGCCGTCTTCCGCGATCTTCAGGCCGACGCCGGGCAGTGCCGGGCCGGTCGTGCCGATCTTGAACGTGTCGACGAGGTTGATTGTCGCAGGCGCCGTCGTCTCGGTGAGGCCGTAGCCCTCGAGGATGCGGATGTCGAGGCTGCGGAAGAAGTGCGCGAGCCGCAGACCCAGGGGAGCCGAGCCCGAGACGGCGTAGACGACCCGACCGCCCATGGCCGCCCGCAGCTTGCTGTAGACGAGGCGGTCGAAGAGCGCGAACTGCACCTTGAGGCCCAGCGGCACGTGACCGGCGTCGAGCGCCTTCGAGTGCTCGATGGCGACCGCGGCCGCCTTGCGGAAGATCTTGCCCTTGCCGCCCGCCTCGGCCTTCTGCTCGGCCGAGTTGTAGACCTTCTCGAACACGCGGGGCACCGCGAGCAGGAAGGTCGGCTTGAACGAGCCGAGCGACGGCAGCAGCTGCTTGGTGTCGGCCTGGTGGCCGATCCTCACGCCGCCGTGCACGCCGAGCACCGAGATGAACCGGGCGAAGATGTGCGCGGTCGTGATGAACAGCAGGGTCGACGACTGCGGGTTGACGACCTGGCTCATCGACACGGCCGCGTTGCGGCACAGCTCGACGAAGTTCGAGTGGGTGAGGATGCAGCCCTTGGGCACGCCCGTCGACCCCGAGGTGTAGATCAGGGTCGCCAGATCACTGCCCTTGGCGATCGTGCGGCGAGCCTCGAGCTCGTCATCGGTGACGCCCTCTTCCGTCGACGCGAGCTTCTCGAGGTCGCCCAGGTGCATCTGCCACAGGTGCCCGATGTGCGGCAGGTCGCCCGCCACCTCGTCGTAGCGCGCGAAGTGGTCGGCGGTTTCGACGATCATGTGGTGCGCTTCGGAATCCTCCAGGATGTACTGCACCTGGCTCGGCGAGCTCGTCTCGTAGATCGGCACGAGCACGGCGCCCGCGAACCACGTCGCGAAGTCGACGAGCGTCCACTCGTAGCGGGTCTTGCACATGAAGCCGATCTTCTCGCCGGGCTGCACGCCCGCCGCGATGAAGCCCTTCGCGAGCGCCTTCACCTGGCGGTGGAACTCCGCCGCGGTGAGGTCGGACCACCCGCCGTCGGCCGTGGGGAGCGCGAACAGCGCGCCGTTCGGGGTCTGGCGCACGCGGTCGACCAGCAGGTCGCTCGCGTTCGCATCGGGGTCGGGCGTCACGACGGCCGGGACGAAGAACTCTTTCACGGCAACTCCTTTGGTACCGGACGGGCGGATGATGCCCCCACTCTAGTGCGCCCGGCAGAGCACCCCCTCGGAGCGTGCACGTGCTCACTAGACTCGTCGCTCGTGCACTCCATCGGAATCGACATCGGCGGGACGAAGATCGCCGGAGCCCTCGTGAGCGACGACGGCGAGATCATCGCCGAGCTCCGCGAGCCCACCCCGGCCGGCGACCCGGCCGCCATCACCGACCTCGTCGTTGGCATGATCGAGCAGTTGCGCGACGGCCAGGAGGTCATCGCCGCGGGAGTCGCCGCCGCCGGGTTCATCGACGCGGCCCAGTCGGTGGTCTACTACGCGCCCAACATCAACTGGCGCCACGAGCCGTTCCGCGACCGACTGCGCGAGCGCCTCGACCTCGACGTCACGATCGACAACGACGCCAACGCCGCGGGCTGGGCCGAGTTCCGGTTCGGCGCGGCCCGGGATGCGCACGACATGACCATGCTGACCATCGGCACGGGCGTCGGCGGCGCGATCGTCACGGGAGACCGCCTGCTGCGCGGCGGCTTCGGCACGGCCGGCGAGCTCGGCCACCTGCGCGTCGTGCCCGACGGCCTGCCGTGCGGCTGCGGCGCCCGCGGCTGCATCGAGCAGTACGGCTCGGGCCGGGCCCTGCTGCGCATGGCGAACGAGATTGCCGACGCGGGCGGCATCGGCCTGCAGCTCGCAGTCGAGCGCGAGCGGGCCGGCGGGCTCACGGGCGACATCGTCGCCCGCCTGCTCGTCGACGAAGACGCGGGGGCGCTGCACGCGCTCCGCCAGCTCGGCTCCTGGCTCGGCCAGGCCTGCGCGAGCCTCAGCGCCGTGCTCGATCCCGAGCTGTTCGTCTTTGGCGGCGGCGTCTCGATCGCCGGCGACCTGCTGCTCGACCCCATCCGCGAGTCGTACCTCGCCCACCTGCCGGCGCGCGGCTACCACCCCGAGCCGCGCTTCGTCGTGGCCGAGCTCGTAAATGACGCGGGGGTCGTCGGCGCAGCCGACCTGGCGCGCATCCACGCGACAGCAGCGTCGGCCTGAGCCTATTCCCGACCGCGCACCCGGCGCGGGCAGGGGTTAGGCTGGCGTGCGCTGTCGACGAAGGGAATCCCCGGTGTTCTACTGGCTCATGAAGAACCTGGTAATCGGGCCCATCCTGCTCACCGCGTTCCGCCCCTGGGTGCGCGGGGTCGAGAACGTTCCGCGCACGGGCGCCGTCATTCTGGCCAGCAACCACCTGTCGTTCACCGACTCCGTCTTCTTGCCGATTGTGCTCGACCGGCGGGTGGTTTTCCTCGCCAAGAGCGACTACTTCACCGGCCGCGGCATCAAGGGCTGGCTCATCAAGTTGTTCTTCGAGGCGAGCGGGCAGCTTCCGATCGACCGCTCGGGCGGCAAGGCGAGCGAGGCCTCGCTCAACACTGGGCTGCGGGTTCTGGCTGAGGGCTTCGCGCTCGGCATCTACCCCGAGGGCACGCGTAGCCCCGACGGCATCATGTACCGCGGCCGCACGGGCGTGGCCCGCATGATCCTCGAGTCGGGCGCACCCGTCGTGCCCGTCGCGATGATCGACACCGAGAAGGTCATGCCCATCGGCTCGAAAATGCCGAAGGTCGTGCGCCCCGGCATCGTGTTCGGCGAGCCGCTCGACTTCAGTCGATTCCAGGGGCTCGAGGGCGACCGCTTTGTGTTGCGCTCGATCACCGACGAGATCATGTACGAGCTCGGCCGCCTGAGCGGCCAGGAGTATCGCGACGTCTACGCGACCACCGTGAAAGACAAGCGCCCCGCCAACGCCCGGTAGGCTTGATGGTTGCGGGCACTCGGCCGCGCATCCCTGTCTCGCCCGCCCTGTGAGGACGTAACGCTCGTGGTCGACCCCTTCGAAACCGTTGTGCACGCCGACCCCGCGGTCATCGCCGGTCTCGACCACTGGCGCACGTTGCCGATCAAGCAGCAGCCGCAGTGGCCTGATTCCACGGCCGTCGCCGCCGCATCGGCCGAGCTCGCGGCCATGCCGCCGCTCGTCTTCGCCGGCGAGGTCGACATGCTGCGCGACCGCCTGGCGCGCGCGGCTCGCGGCGAGGCCTTCCTGCTGCAGGGCGGCGACTGCGCCGAGACCTTCGCGGGCGCGACCGCCGACCAAATTCGCAACCGTGTCAAGACGATCCTGCAGATGGCAGTCGTGCTCACCTACGGCGCGTCGATGCCCGTCATCAAGATGGGCCGGATGGCGGGCCAGTTTGCCAAGCCGCGCTCAAGCGACACCGAGACCCGCGGCGACGTCACGCTGCCCGCCTACCGCGGCGACATCGTCAACGGCTACGACTTCACGCCCGAGTCGCGTCAGGCAGACCCCGCGCGACTCGTGAAGGGCTACCACACGAGCGCTTCGACGCTGAACCTCATCCGCGCCTTCACGCAGGGCGGCTTCGCCGACCTGCGTATGGTGCACAGTTGGAACAAGGGTTTCGCGGCGAACCCCGCTAACCAACGCTACGAGGGTCTGGCGAAGGAGATCGACCGGGCCGTGAAGTTCATGGAGGCCGCGGGCGCGGACTTCGACGAGCTGAAGCGCGTCGAGTTCTACTCCAGCCACGAGGGCCTGCTCATGGACTATGAGCGCCCCATGACGCGCATCGACTCGCGCACGGGAGCCCCGTACAACACGAGCGCGCACTTCCTCTGGATCGGCGAGCGAACGCGCGAGCTCGAGGGCGCGCACGTCGACTTCTTCAAGCGCATCCGCAACCCCATCGGCGTCAAGCTCGGCCCGTCGACGACGCCCGAGACGATAGAGCGACTCATCGACGTGCTCGACCCCGAGCGCGAGCCCGGTCGCCTCACCTTCATCACGCGAATGGGCGCTGGCGTCATCCGCGACGCACTGCCGCCGCTGCTCGAGGCGATCCGCGGCATGGATGCGACGCCTCTCTGGGTCAGCGATCCCATGCACGGCAACGGCATGACGACGCCCAACGGCTACAAGACGCGCCGCTTCGACGATGTCGTCGACGAGGTCAAGGGCTTCTTCGATTCGCACCGCGCCGTCGGCACGCACCCCGGCGGCATTCACGTCGAGCTCACGGGCGACGACGTGACGGAGTGCCTCGGTGGCTCGGAGCACATCGACGAAGAGACCCTCGCGACGCGCTACGAGTCGCTGTGCGACCCGCGCCTCAACCACATGCAGTCGCTCGAGCTCGCCTTCCTCGTCGCCGAGGAGCTCGGCCGCAGCTAGTAGTTCGCGACGACCGTCACGGGGCTGTTGCGCAGCACTCGCTCACCCCCGGAGGGATTCGTCGACTGCACGGGGGCGAGGGGCGAGTCCCGAAGGCCGGGCGGCACGTTCGTATCGAGGTCGACCTCGAAGCCAGCCTCTTCGAGGATGTCGACAGCCTCGTTGATCGGTTTGCCCACCACGTTGGGAACCTCGACAAGGTCGGGCCCGCGCGAGACGATGATCGTGAGGGTACTGCCGGGCCTCACGGGACCGTCGGTCGTGCGTTCGAGCCGCAGCACGTCGCCGAGCGCGACTTCGTTGTCGAACTCCGACTCGCCACCCACGATGCCCGTCAGCCCGCGCGCGCTCAGCGCGGCCTGCGCGGCCTCGACCGTGAGCCCGCGTACTGAGGGAATCGCGCCCACGGAGACGAGCAGGCGCACCGCGGTGCCCTTGAACGATTCGGCACCCGCCGCGAGCGTGGCTTCGGCCTCGTCGACGACGGCGATGACGGAGCCTTCGGGCACGTCGGGGTCGAACTGGGCGATCGCGTCGCCGATCTCGAACCCGGCGCCCTCGAGCGCGATACGGGCGTCGGCCTCGGGCTGGCCAACGACGTCGGGCACCGTCGTCGGCTCGGGGCCCTTCGAGACGAGGATCGTCACGACTGTCTCGCGGTCGATCACCTCGCCCGCGGGAGGATCAGTGCCCGCGACGAGTCCGGCGGCGACCTCGAGGTCGAACACCTCGGTGGTGGCATCGGCGACCGCGGCGCCCTGCTCGTCGAGCACGAGCCGCGCGGTGTCGACGCTCTGACCGCGAACGTCGGCGATCGTGACGCTCGCGCCCGGACCGGCACCGAACCACCAGCCGATGCCCGCAGCGAGGCCCGCAAGGGCGAGTACGGCAGCGAAGAGGATCCAGCCGCGGCGGCGGTTTGCTGACCCGTGGCGCGTGAGCTCGGCGGTCGCGGAGGTGCCGTCGCCGGTCTCGGCGCTGCCGCGTGTGCCGAGCACCTGGGTCTCTCCCGTCGCGGGTGCGGTCGGAATGGGTGAGGTGAGCAGCATGGTGCGCTGCGCGGCCGCGGTCGGAAGGGCTGTCTGCAGTGAGCGGCCGGTCTCGGTGACCTGGTCGAGCAGGGCTCGCGCATCCGCTGGCCGGTCGTTGGGGTCGCGCGAGGTCGCCCACAGCACGATCTCGTCCCACTCCGCCGGAACCCGGGGGTTGAGCGTGCTCGGTGCCGGCACCGAGTCGTTCGCGTGCTGGTAGGCGATCTGCATGGGCTGTTCGCCCTTGAACGGCTGCTCGCCCGCGAGCATTTCGAACATCATGATGCCGACGGCGTAGATGTCACTGCGGGTGTCGGCGATGCCGCGCGTGACGAGCTCGGGGGAGAGGTAGGCGATCGTGCCGAGCAGGGCCTTGCCGGTCGCCGTGTTCGCACTCGCGGCGCGCGCGAGGCCGAAGTCGCCGATCTTGATGCGGCCGTCGTCGGCGAGTAGCACGTTCTCGGGCTTGAGGTCGCGGTGCACGATGCCGGCCTTGTGCGCCGCGGCGAGGCCGCCGAGCACGGCCTCGGTGATATCCATCGTCTGCTCGGGTGTGAGCGCGCCGTACTCCTGCAGCAGCTCGCGCAGGGTGATGCCCGGCAGGTACTCCATGACGAGGTACGCCGACTCGGCGTCTTGGCCCTGATCGAAGACGTTCACGACGTTGGGGTGCGCGAGGCGGGCGGCCGACCGAGCCTCCTGGATGAAGCGCTCTTTGAACTGGCTGTCGTCGGCGAGATGGCCGTGCATGATCTTGACGGCGACGAGGCGGTCGAGGCGTTGGTCGGTGGCGAGGTAGACCGTTGCCATGCCGCCGCGCGCGATGCGTGAGCGAACCTGGTACCGGCCGTCGATCAGGCGGCCGATGAGGGGATCGGTCGTCGAGGTGCTCACTGGGTCAGTCTAAGTCGCGCGACCCGGGTGCCCCGGGTGCCACGCTTGATGCCGGAGACCGGATCAGGTGAGCTCGAAGTACCACGCCCACGCGCTCGCTTCCCACTTGGCGTAGTAGTCGGGGTAGGCCGAAATCTGCACCGCCTGGGCGGCGCGAGTGAGGGTCATGCTTTGCCAGCCGGGGATGTCGAGAAGGCCGCGCGTGTAGCCCGCGCGGCCCTCGTAGAAGAGGCGTGCAGCGTGGCTCGGCACCTGCAGGTCGGCCGCCGTGCCCCAGCCTGAGCTCGGGCGCTGCTGGAAGAGGCCGACCGAGTCGCGGTCTCCCCACGAGAGGTTGCGCAGCGACGACTCCTGCATCGCCGTCGCGAGAGCGATGACGATGCCGTACTCGGGAACCCCGAGCTGGCGACCCACCTGGATGATTGTCGTGGCGTGCTCGCGCATCTCGGCCGTCAGGGGGGTGATCGTGCCGCCGCTCGGCGGGCGCGGGTTCGATCCTCCCGAGGGTGCGCTCGGTGCGGGGGCGGCGCGACGCGGCTCGACGGGCAACACGGGTCGCTCGGCGATCGCCATGGTCGCGGCCGCCACGGTGACCGAGGGAGGAGCGGCGGCCTCCCCGGCGAGCGCGGCCACGGCGGGGCCGCTGCCAGATGCGGGCGTCTCGAGCGGGGCATCCGCTACGAGACCCACGACCGGTGCCGGTGCCGGTGCCGGTGCGGGTGCGGACGCGCGGCCTGGGATGGCGATGGTCTGGCCCGGATAGACGATGCTCGTCCATGCGAGGTCGTTGGCGTCGAGAATCGACTGCGTCGACACGCCGAAGCGCGCGGCGATCGCGGAGAGCGTGTCGCCCTTGACGATGGTGTAGCGCCCTCCCACGGTCGTGGGCACCGGTGTGCCCGTCGTCTTGACGGGGGCGGTCGTGAGCGCGAGCACCTGGCCGGGGAAGATCGTCGACTTCCACGACAGGCCGTTGAGGGCCAGCACCGAGGCGGTCGGGATGCCGAAGCGCTCGGCGATGCTGCTGACGGTGTCGCCGGGCTCCACCGTGTAGACGGCGGGTGCGGCGACAGCGCTAACGGTCTGCGCCGCGAGGCCGCCGGGCATGAGAGCGGCGCCGATCTGGGCAAGCGCGGTGCGCAGTCCGAGCGGTGAGGGTGCCTGCTCGGGCTTGGGCGGTAGCGGCTTGCGGGCGTGCGCGGGCTCGATGGGACCAGTGAGGCCGAGGCCGAGCGCGATTGCGCCCGTGAGCACGACCGGCACGGTGCCGAAGGCGGTCGCGCGGGTCCGTCTCGCCAGATCGCCGCGGGTCGCGGTGGCGACCGCTGTGGTCGCCACCGCGCTCTCGCTGCCGATTCGGCTCGGCGTTAGGCCGGCGAAGACCGCGCGGGCACGGTCGTTGGCAACGGATGCTCCCGGCGACAGACGCGCGGTGTCAGCAGCGCGGTCGGTCTCGCTCATCGTGTATCCCGGCCCTTCGCAGTGCCCTGGTGCGCCCAAGTGGGCGCGGGCGGATGCCCCCGCATCCGTTGTGACAGAGTACAACGCACGTTTACCAATGGGGAAGATGTTGCAATAGTTTACCTGTTCGTAACATTCGAGAAGGGCATCGGACGCGCCGCACTCATGGCACGCTGGTGGGGTGGCTGCAGAATCCGCTCGCTGGTTGACCGTTCCTGATCTCGTCGAGATGCTCGACCTGAGCCCGGGCAAAGTGCACCGCCTCATCGAAGACCGCCACATACTCGCCGTGCGGCGCGACCGAGTTCTCGTCGTGCCCGAGGAGTTCGTGCAGGAGGGCGAGCCGCTCAAGGATCTGCGGGGCACTCTCATCCTGCTCGCCGACGACGGTTTCACTGACGATGAGGCAATGGATTGGATGCTCACGGTGAACGAGCTTCTGGGCGTCTCGCCGATCTCCGCTCTGCGCGCCGGTCGCAAGGCCGAGGTGCGCCGCGTGGCGCAGGCGCTCGCCTTCTAGCGGTCGCGCTGTCACGCGCTAGTGCGCGCGGTGGGTGACGAGCTCGCTCAAGCCGATGAGCTCGGCGCGGGCCGACCGGCTGAGCGGGGCATCCTCGAGCGCGTCGACCGCCTCGGCGACGCTGCGCGCGATGATGCGTTCGGTCGTCTCGACGGCGCCGCTGTCGCGGATCGTCGCCCGCAACGTCGCGATCTGGTAGTCCGAGAGTTGGGGGTCGCCGAGCAGTTCGTCGATGAGGCGCACGGCACCAGCGGGCAACGCAGCGCGGGCAAGAGCGATGATGACTGTGCGCTTGCCCTCGCGCAGGTCGTCACCGGCGGGCTTCCCGGTGACCGCCGGGTCGCCGAAGACCCCGAGCAGGTCGTCGCGCAGCTGGAAGGCGACGCCGAGCGGGAGGCCGAAGGCCCGCAGCGCAGTCACTTGCTCGAGGCTACCGCCGGCCATGAGGCCACCCAGGGCGAGCGGCGCCTCGATCGAGTACTTCGCCGACTTGTAGGTCACGACACGGTGGGCACGGGGGAGCAGCTCGGCCTCGTCAGCGTCGCGCCATGACACCTCCTCGAGGATGTCGAGATACTGGCCGACCATGACCTCGGTACGCATCGTCTGGAACTCGGCGCGCGTGGCCCGGGCGTTGCGCGGGTCGTCGAGGCGCGCGAGACCTGCGTCGAGCAGCTCGTCGCTCCAGCCCAGCAACAGGTCGCCCAGCAGAAGGGCCGTCGAGGTGCCGTACGTCGACGCGTTGCCCACCCACTCCCGCCGAGCGTGATCGGCCTGGAAGCGGCGGTGCGCCGCCGGCATGCCCCGCCGCGTGTCGGAGTTGTCCATGATGTCGTCATGCACGAGCGCGGCGGCGTGGAAGAGCTCGAGCGCCGCGGCGGCGTCGACGACGCTCGAGAGGTCAGAATGCTCGGCGAGCTCGGCGAACAGGTCGTCTGCGCGCACGTCACCCGCGACCGCGTGCCAGCCCCAGTAGCAGAACAGGGCCCGGAACCGCTTGCCGCCGCTCAGGAGGTCGCGGCTGGCATCGGTGAAGACCGCGAGGTCGTCGGCGATCGTGCTCAGGTGCGCCGCCCGCTCCTCCAGGAACTGCTCGAGTCGAGCGTTGACAAGGTCGACTAACCGCAATCTCTCAGGCACCTGCCTAGCCTATCGACGAGCGTGAGCCTAGAATGAGGGTCCAGGGGAGCATCCACCCCCTCAGTCGTCGAAGGGTTCACCATGCCGCTCTCGGAGCATGAGCAGCGCCTCCTGGAAGAGATGGAGCGTAATCTCTATCAGAACGATGCCGATTTCGTCGCGACTGTCTCGGGTCGTCGGGGCAAGCCCAACTACCGCCTCATCGTCATCGGTGCGCTACTTGCCGTCGCCGGCGTCGCGGCACTCGTTGCCGGGGTCATCGTGCGTCAGCCCATCATCGGCGTCGTGGGCTTCGGTTTCATGCTCGGCGGCGTGCTGTTCGTCATTTCGCCCGGCCGCGGAGCCGACACGGGCTCGACCGCGACCTCGGCGTCCTCCCGAGCCGCGCGGCCCGGCCGATCGTCGTGGATGTCGACGATGTCGGAACGCTGGGAGCGCCGCCAGGACGAGCGCGGCGAGTAGCCCTCCACCTCCCACCACCTCCTCATTCTCGCGGGGTCGGCCAGCCGGTCGGCCCCGCTTTTTCGTGCACCCACGAGCCATTGCGGCGCATTCCCTCCACCGGCCCTCCACTCGGTCTCTACCGCGCGGATTCCCTGATATCCGCGGATGTGTGCGGCATCCGCTCTCACAATGGAGGGTAGTCGGGAGTAAAGTGTCGATGTTCCTTTACTTGGTGGAGGAAAGTGGAGTAAAGTGGAGAACATCACCTGATCTCGGGCCGGAGATGAGAGGGGGCCAGGACGATGCTTCTCGGCACCCACACTCCCAAGCTCGACGACAAAGGGCGCATCGTCCTTCCGGCCAAGTTCCGTAGCGAGCTCGCCGGTGGAGTCGTTCTCACGCGCGGCCAGGAGCACTGCATCTACGTCTTCAGCGCGGCGATGTTCCAAGAGCAGCTCGACAAGCTCCGCACCGCGCCGCTCACGAGCAAGCAGGGTCGCGAGTTCCAGCGGCTCTTCCTCTCGGGCGCGAGCGAGCAGGAGCCCGACTCGCAGCACCGCCTGACGATCCCGACTGTTCTGCGCGATTACGCGGGCCTCGACCGCGAGCTCACCGTTATCGGGGCCGGCGATCGCGCCGAGATCTGGGCGACCGAAGCCTGGAACGCCTACTACGCCGAGCGCGAAGACGCGTTCGCCAACACCGAGGAGGAGGTGATCCCGGGCCTCTTCTGATCGCGTGACCTCGACTCCCACCCGTGAGTCGCCCTGGCGCACCTTCCCCGGTGCCAGGTCGCACGGATGGGGATCAGGGCCCCGCGCTCGATCCGGACACGATGATGACCGACGCTCCCCGCCACATCCCCGTCATGCTCGATCGCACGCTCGAGCTGCTCGAGCCGGCGCTCGCGGTCGAGGGCGCGGTGCTCGTCGACGCCACGCTCGGTCTCGGTGGTCACGCCGAGGCCGCGCTCGAGCGCCACCCCGGCCTCACGCTCGTGGGGCTCGACCGCGACACCGATGCTCTCGCAAGGGCGGGCGCGCGCCTCGCCCGCTTCGGGACCCGCGTGCACCTTGTGCACACCGTCTACAGCGGCATCCGCTCGGCCCTCGACGGCCTGGGGATCGACCGCGGGACCGCGGTGCTCTTCGATCTCGGAGTCTCGTCGATGCAGCTCGACGAGGCCGAGCGCGGCTTCGCCTACGCGCAGGATGCCCCGCTCGACATGCGCATGGACCGCACGACGGGCATCACGGCCGCCACGATCCTCGCGGAGTACTCCGAGGCCGACCTACGCCGCATCTTCTACAGCTTTGGCGAGGAGAAGCTCGCGCCGCGCTACGCGAGCAGCATCGTGCGTGCGCGCGCCGAGCAGCCGCTCGAACGCTCCTCGCAGCTCGTGCAGCTCATCATCGACGCGACGCCCCGCGCCGTGCAGCGCGCGGGCCACCCGGCCAAGCGCGTCTTCCAAGCGCTGCGCATCGAGGTCAACTCCGAGCTCGCCGCCCTTGAGGCCGCCCTGCCGGCGGCGCTCGACGCGCTCGCCGTCGGGGGCCGCATCGTCGTGCTCGCCTACCAATCGCTCGAAGACCGCATCATTAAGCGCGAGCTTGCCGCCCGCTCGCGCTCGACGGCGCCCGCGGGCCTGCCCGTCGAGATGCCCGAGCACCATCCCGAGTTCGCCTTGCTCCTGCGCGGCGCCGAGCAGGCCGACGAGGCCGAGCGCGCCCGCAACCCGCGTGCCATCCCAGTGCGACTGCGCGCGGCCGAGCGGATAAAGGATTCCGCGTGAGTGCTATTCCCCTGACGCCAGCCTCGAGGCCGCGCCGGGCCGCGCAGAGCCGCCCGCCGCTCGAGGTCGTCGCGACCCGCAGCCAGCGCCGCGCCCGCCCGCGCGCCGCGTACGCGATCGTGACGATCGCCGGCGTTTTCGCCATCCTGCTCACGCAGCTGCTGCTGAGCATCGTGCTCTCGGAGGGTGCGTACCGCATCACGGCACTCGAGGCCGAGCGCATCGAGCTCGATCGCACCGCCCAGGTGCTGACCGAGCAACTCAACGTCTTCGACTCGGCGCAGAACGTCGCGGCCAACGCCGAGTCGCTCGGCATGGTGGTCAGCACCGTGAGCCCCGCATTCCTGCTCCTCTCCGATGGCACTGTGCAGGGCTCCCCGACACCGGCGGGAGCCAGCACGGGCGTGATTGATGGTCGGGGCGATCTCGTCGGCAACGTGCTGCTGGCCGACGTGCCCCTCGTGACCCCGGCGGCGGCAGGGGGTGCATCGGCGGTCGCATTGGGAGTGCCTCCGACGCCGCTGCCGTCGGGGTCGCTACCGTCGGGCTCGAGCACGGCGCTGCCGTCGGGGGCGCTGCCCTCGCCGGTGACGCGCTGATCGACCGCGAGCAGAGGAAGAGGACATGGTGACCGTCGAGCGCCGCACCAGTCGCCGACTAGCGGCATGGATGCTCATTCTTGCGATTGTGCTCTCCACGTTCGTCGTGCGACTCGTCGACATCCAGGTCGTGCGCGCCGAGCAGCTTGCAGAGGAGGCGGAGGCACGGCGCTCGATCCCCACGACGATCTACGGCGCGCGCGGCGATATCGTCGACGCTCGGGGGGTCGTGCTCGCCGACTCCGTCTTCCGCTACGACATCACGGTCTCGCCGCGGTTCGTCGCCGACTTTCGCCGCACCGATCCCGACACCGGTGACCGGGTGACGGTCACGGTCGCCCAGGCCATGGCCTCCGTCGCGGCGATCGTCGAGGGCGACCCGATCGCGATGCTCACCGACATCCAGGCCCAGCTCGCCGAGAACCCGCAAGACGACCACGCGTATCTCGCTCGGGGAGTGACGCCCGAGGCGTTCGAGCAGGTGCGCGAGCTGGGCATCCCGTGGGTGTACTGGGAGCGCATCCCCGCCCGCACGTACCCCAACGGGCAAATCGCTGGCAACCTCGTGGGCTTCCTCGGTACCGATGGTCCGCAGACGGGCCTCGAATACCGGCTCAACGACTGCCTGCAGGCTACCGACGGCCAGGCAACTTACGAGCGTGGCGCCGACGGAGTCAAGCTACCGGGCACCACTGTCGTGGCGCAGGATGCCGTCGACGGCGGTACCCTGCGCCTCACGATCGACGCCGATGTGCAGTGGTTCGCACAGCAGGCGATCGCCGAGCGTGCGACCGAGATCGGAGCCGAGTGGGCAACCGCAGTCGTGGTGCGCGTTTCCGACGGCTACCTCATTGCCGCGGCTGACTGGCCCACGGTCGACCCCAACAACGTCAACGGCACCGCGCCCGAGAACCTCGGCTCGCGAGTGTTCACGTGGCCGTACGAGCCCGGCTCGACAATGAAGTCGGCAACTTTTGCGGCCCTGTTCGACTCGGGGGCGGCGACGCTCACCGACCGAATCATCGCGCCGCGACGCTACAACACGATCGCGGGCTTCCAGATTGGCGACGCCGTCGACACCGGCGACAATCGGTACACGGCCGCGGGGGTGCTGATGAATTCGTCAAACACGGGCACCGCCGTTCTGAGCGAGCGTCTCTCGCTTCAGCAGCGGTACGACTATCTGCGCGCCTTCGGGTTTGGCGAGCCGACGGCGGTCGGTTTCCTCGGCGAGGAGCCTGGATCGGTGCCCGACCCCAGCAGCGTCGACGGCCACACCGCCGTCACGCAGATGTTTGGTCAGGGCATGTCGGCAACGAGCGCCCAGGTCGCAAGCCTGTACCAGACCCTCGCGAACGGCGGAGTGCGCGCGCCCCTCACGCTCGTCACCGGCTGTGAATACGCCGACGGCACGGTGACCAACCTGCCTCCGACCGAGCCCGAGCGCATCGTGAGCGAGTCGGCCGCACGCGACGTCATCACCACCATGGAACTCGTCGTCACCCAGGGCTACCTGACGAGCCAGCTAACCATTCCGGGCTACCGCGTCGCGGCCAAGACGGGCACCGCCGAGGTCTACGAGAATGGCGCCTATGGCCGCGAGCGCATCGTGACCGTCGCAGGTACGGCACCCGCCGACGACCCGCAGTTCGTGGTCGTCGTCACGTACGGCAAGCCCGATACGATGAGGGTGTCGGCTGCTGCCGCACCCACCTTCCGGTCGATCATGACCCAGGTACTAAAGACCTTCCGGGTGCCCCCATCGACGGCTCCGGCCCCGAGCATCCCGCTGACCTGGTGAGAGGTCGGCCCCGACAGAGCTGAGGTTGCGTTGTCCCGCCTTCCCCCCGTGCTGCGACCCGAGCATCCCGAGCCCCGCCCGCTCGACGCCCTCGTCGCGGCGTTCGGGCTCGAGCACCACGGGCCGCTCGAGGGCGTTGCGCTCACGGGCGTGACGCTCTCGACGGCCGACGTACGGGCAGGCGACCTCTTCGTCGGGCTGCGCGGTGCCCATCGGCACGGGGCCGAGTTCGCGATCGACGCTGCGGCCGCCGGCGCAGTCGCCGTGCTGACGGATGCCTCGGGGCTCGACCTCGCCGCGGCGTCCGGCCTCCCCGTGCTCGTCGTGCCCGACCCGCGCGCAGCGCTCGGCGAGCTGTCGGCCTGGGTGTACCGCACGAACGAACGGCCGCCGCTCATGCTCGGCGTCACGGGAACGAACGGCAAGACCTCGACGGCGTACCTGATCGAGGGCATCCTGCGTCAGCTCGGCCGGGTGACGGGCCTGAGCTCGACCGCGGAGCGCCACATCGGCGACCTCACGGTCGTGAGCCGGCTGACGACCCCCGAGGCGAGCGAGATGCACGCCCTGCTCGCGCGTATGCGCGAGGCCGGCGTCGACGCCGTCGCCGTCGAGGTGAGCGCTCAGGCCCTGAGTCGGCACCGCGTCGACGGCCTACTGTTCGACGTCGTCGGCTTCACAAATCTCACGCACGACCACCTCGACGACTACGCCGACATGGAGGAGTACTTCCAGGCCAAGCTGCCGCTGTTCTTCCCCGACCGCGGGCGGCGCGGCGTCGTCTCGCTCGACTCCGCCTACGGCGAGCGAGTCGTGGATGCTGCGCGCATCCCGGTCATCACCATCACGTCGCGGCCCGAGGTCGAGGCCGAGTGGCGCGTGACGGTAACCGACGAGCACCCCGCCCACACAGGGTTCCGGCTCGAAGGCCCCCAAGGCCGCGCCATCGAGACCCGCGTGCCGCTCATTGGCGGGCACATGGCCGCCAACGCCGGGCTCGGCATCGTTATGCTCGTCGAGGCCGGCATCGCGCTCGACGACATCGCAGCAGCACTCGGCGAGCGGGGCATCGACGCCTACCTGCCGGGGCGCACCGAGCGGGTCTCGGGCGACCGCGGACCGAGTGTCTACGTCGACTTCGGGCACAGTGCCGATGCGTTCGAGAACACCCTCGCCGCCGTGCGTCGCTTCACGTCGGGCCGCACGATCATGGTCTTCGGTGCCGACGGCGACCGCGATGCGACCAAGCGGCACGAGATGGCGCGCGTCGCGGCCGAGGGCTGCGACGTGCTCGTCATCACCGACCACCACCCGCGTTTCGAAGACCCGGCGTCCATCCGCGCCGCCCTGCTGGAGGGGGCCGCGCTCGCGAGCAGCACCCCCGAGATCCACGAGGTCAGCCCCCCCGAGCAGGCAATCCGTGTCGCAGTCAACCTCGCGCGCGAAGGTGACTCGATCCTCTGGGCGGGGCCGGGGCACCAGGACTACCGCGATATCCGCGGCGTGCGTACCGAATACTCGGCGCGCGACGAGGCCCGTGCAGCCCTGCGCGAAGCGGGCTGGTGATTCGATGACCGCTCCCGCCCTCGCCGTCGACGACGTCGAGCACCGGCTCGAGGGCTCGCGGCTGTGGCTGCGAGCCGGAGACCACCGCGTCGAACTCGCGCTCACCGTGGTCGGGCAGGCCGCGGTCGACGCCGCGACCGCACTCGTGCAACAGCGCCTCGTTGCGGGCGACACGCTCGAGCAGGCGTCGGCCGTGGCGAGCTCCCTCGCCGAGATCGCAGGCCGCACGGCCCGTCGCCCGCTCGCGAACGGCGCCGTGCTGCTCGACGACACCGCTGCGGCCACCGCCCTCGAGGTGCGGGCCTCGTTGCGCGTGCTCGCTGACCTCACGCGGGGCCGCGGCCGCTCGATCGCCGTACTCGGCGAGCTCGACACCGAGCCCGCCGACTGGTTCGACGACCACGACGCGCTCGGTCGCATCGTCGTGCGGCTCGACGTCTCGCAACTCGTGATCGTCGGTCAGGGTGCTCGGCACATCCACAACGCCGCGGAGCTTGAGGGCTCGTGGGACGGAGAGTCGATCCTGGTTGACACTCTCGAGCAGGCATACGATGTCGTGCGTGCGCAGGTCGATGTGGGTGATGTGGTGCTCGTGAGCGCGGCATCCGTCACCCCCCTCGACCGACTCGTCGCGTGGCTCGTGGAAGCTGACCGATGATCGCGCTCATGTTCGCGGGGGCGTTCTCTCTCTCCTTCACGCTCTTCCTCACCCCGCTCTTCATCCGGCTGTTCAACCGGCTCGAATGGGGGCAGTTCATCCGCGACGATGGCCCGCAGTCGCACCACGCCAAGCGTGGCACGCCGACTATGGGCGGCATCGTCTTCATTCTCGGCGCGGTGCTCGGCTATTTCTTCGGCCACCTCGTCGCGGGCGATCCCATCACGATGAGCGCCCTGCTCGTGCTCGGCCTCATGATCGGCCTGGGCGTGATCGGCTTCGTCGACGACTTCACCAAGACTCGCAAGCAGCGCAGCCTCGGCCTGGGCGGCTGGGCGAAGGTGGCGGGGCAGGCGATCGTCGCTACGTTCTTCGCCGTGCTGGCCCTGTCTTTCCCTGACTCCGACGGCCAGACGCCGGCCTCGACCGCGATCTCGGTGGTGCGCGACATCGAATGGCTCGACTTCGCCGTCGCGGGATCGATCGGCGCGGTCATCCTGTTCGCCCTCTGGGTGAACGTGATCGTCGTCAGCACCTCGAACGCCGTCAACGTTGCCGACGGGCTCGACGGCCTCGCGACGGGCGCCTCGATCCTCTCGATCGCGGCCTACATCTTCATCGCGTTCTGGCAGTTCAACCAGAGCTGCTTCAACCTGCTCATCGACCCCGATAACCGTTACCGTTGCTACGAGGTGCGCGACTCGCTCGACCTCGCGATCGTCGCTGCCGCGATCGCCGCGAGCCTCATTGGCTTCCTGTGGTGGAATACCTCGCCCGCGCAGATCTTCATGGGCGACACAGGCTCGCTCGCGATCGGCGGCGCGCTCGCGGCCCTCGCAATCCTGACCCGCACCGAGCTGCTGCTCGTGCTCATCGGCGGCCTCTTCCTCATCGTCACGGGCTCAGTCATCGTGCAGCGCGCCTACTTCAAGATCACCAACGGCAAGCGCATCTTCCTCATGAGCCCTCTGCACCACCATTTCGAGCTCAAGGGCTGGGCCGAGGTCACCGTCGTCGTGCGGTTCTGGCTCATCGGCGGCCTCTTCGTCGCCGTGGGCGTCGGCCTGTTCTACCTCGAATGGGTCAGCCAGTAGCCGTGGCGAGACCTCACGATCTGCAGAGCTGGCACGACGACTGGTCGGGCCTGCGCGTGCTCGTGCTCGGCCTCGGAGTGACCGGGTTCGCCGTCGCCGACACGCTCGCCGAGCTGGGCTGCCACGTGGTCGTCGCTGCCCACCGCGCCGACGACGACCGGGCGCGCATCCTGCCCGTCATCGGCGTCGATCTTGTCGAGCTCGCCACGGCCGACGAGTTGCCCGCGGCGTTCGATGCGCTCGACCCCGAGCTCGTCATCGTCTCGCCGGGTTTTCGTCCCGATCATCCACACGTCGTCTGGGCGCGCGATCGCGGCACGCCCGTGTGGGGCGACATCGAGCTGGCCTGGCGCGTTCGCGACAAGGTCACCCCGCCCGCTGAATGGGTGCTCATCACAGGCACGAACGGCAAGACCACGACGACCCAGCTCGCCGCGACGATGCTGCAGGAGGACGGTCGCCGCGTCGCCCCGTGCGGCAACATCGGCGTGCCCGTGTTGGACGCCGTGCGCGACCCGGCGGGTTTCGACGTGCTCGTCGTCGAACTCTCGAGCTTCCAATTGCACTGGATGTCCTCCGAGGGCCCGGGCGCCGTGTGCCCGGTCGCGAGCGTTTGCCTCAACATCGCCGAAGACCACTACGACTGGCACGGCAGCGCGGAGGCCTATGCCGCCGCGAAGGCTAAGGTCTACGCGCGCACGAGGGTCGCGTGTGTCTACAACCTCGCGGACGAGGCCACGATGCGCATGGTCGAAGACGCCGAGGTGCAAGAGGGTTGCCGTGCGATCGGCTTCGGGGCGACGGTGCCCGGCCCGAGCGACGTGGGCGTCGTCGACGACCTCATCGTCGATCGGGCCTTCCTCGACGAGCGCCGCACGAGCGCGCTCGAGCTCGCCGAGCTCGATGATGTCACGACCGCGGGCCTCGCGACCCCGCACGGTCTCGCCAACACGCTTGCCGCGGCGGCCCTTGCCCGTGCGGTCGGGGTCGCGCCGATCGCCGTGCGCGATGCGCTGCGGCGTTTCCGTCTCGACGCCCACCGAACCGAGCTCGTCGCTCTCGAAGCCGACATCGCCTGGGTCGACGATTCGAAGGCGACGAACCCGCACGCGGCCGCCTCGGCGCTGAGCGCCTACCGCTCGATCGTCTGGATCGTCGGGGGCCTACTCAAGGGCGTCGACCTCGCACCGCTCGTCGAAGCGCACCGCGACCGACTGCGGGCGGCGATCATCATCGGCGTCGATCGGGATGCTGTGCGCGCGACGTTCGCACGACACGCGCCCGCGCTGCCGCTGTTCGAGGTCGAGGCGCACGAGACTGAGCACGTGATGCCCGCCGCGGTGCGGCTGGCGGCCGATGTGGTGCAGGGTGGCGACACCGTGCTCCTCGCCCCGGCCGCGGCATCCATGGACCAGTTCGTCGACTACGCCGATCGCGGCAACCGCTTCGCCGCCGCCGTGCGGCAGCACCTGGAAGGGGAGGCCCATGACGACGGTCCGTCCTCCCCGCGGCCGCCCGGCCCCTGAGCCGGCGCAGCCTCCTCGCTCCGCGCCCGCCGCGGTCGTCGCCGTGCGGCGGCTGTTCGGGGTCGAGCACCCCGACGCCATGATCGTCGTGGGCACCGTCATCTTCCTCGTGCTCTTCGGCCTTGTCATGGTGCTCTCGTCCTCGGCTGTGACCTCGGCCCAGAACAATGAGGGCGACTTCTTCGCGGTCTTCCTGCGGCAGGGCCTGTTCGCACTCATCGGTATCCCGCTCATGCTCATGATCGCGAGACTGCCCGCATTCTTCTGGCGGCGGTGGGCGAGGCACGCCGTCATGCTCGGCCTCGGCCTGCAGCTGCTCGTGTTCACCGGGCTCGGGTACGACTATGGCGGCAACCAGAACTGGATCTCGCTCGGCGGGTTCACGGCGCAGCCCTCCGAGTTCCTCAAGCTCGCGCTCGTCGTGTGGCTCGCCACGGTGCTCGCCGACCGCGCCAACGCCTTCACCGACTGGCGCACCGTCGTGATCCCTGCCGTGCCGGTCTCGGGCCTCGCGATCGTCATGGTGCTCGCGGGGCAAGACCTCGGCACGGCATCCATCATGATCGCGATCGTGCTGGCCGCGCTCTTTTTTGCGGGGGCTCCGCTGCGCTACCTCGCGGGCATGGTGTCGGTCGTCGCGCTCGGCGCCGTCGTGTTCGCGCTCACGTCGAGCTCTCGCTCGAACCGCATCGACGTCTGGCTCAACGGTTGCGCGCCCGAAGACTACGAGTTCACGTGCTGGCAGTCGGTGCACGCGCTGTGGGCGCTCGGCTCGGGAGGCGTGTTCGGTGTGGGCCTTGGCAACTCGGCGACGAAGTGGCGCTGGTTACCGCACGCCGACAACGACTTCATCTTCGCGATCGTGGGGGAGGAGCTCGGGCTGGTCGGCGCCATCGTCGTACTCGTGCTCTTCGCGGTGCTCGCTGTCGGCCTGGTACGCGTCATACGGCGCCACGAAAACCCCTTCCATCGCGTCGCGACGGGCGCGATCATGGTGTGGATTGTCGGGCAGGCGCTCGTCAACATCGGCGTTGTGCTTGGACTGCTGCCGGTGCTCGGCCTGCCGTTGCCTTTCATTTCGGTGGGCGGCTCTGCGCTCGTCTCCTCGCTGCTGGGGATCGGCGTCGTGCTCTCGCTGGCGCGCGATCTGCCGCTGCCGCACCGCGCCGAGCTCGCCGGCGCACCTGTTCCGAGAACCGCGCCGGACCCCGTGTCTCGCCCGGCCGGCCCCCGGGCGCGATGACGACGGTCCTGCTCGCCGGCGGGGGCACCGCCGGACATGTCAACCCGCTCCTCGCCCTCGCCGATTACTGGCGCTCGGTCGAGCCGGGCGTGTCAATCATCGTGCTCGGCACCGCCGAGGGGCTCGAAGCGCGGCTCGTGCCCGAGCGCGGGTACGAGCTGCTGACGATTCCGCGCGTGCCCTTCCCTCGTCGCCTGAACCGGGCCGCGTTCGCCTTTCCCGGGCGCTTCCGCGACGCGGTGCGCCGCGCGCGCGCGCTCATCCGCGATCGGGGGGTGGATGTCGTGGTCGGCTTCGGCGGGTACGCCTCGGCCCCGGCGTATCTCGCCGCCCGCCTCGAGCGGGTGCCGATCGTCGCCCACGAGGCCAACGCCCGCCCGGGCATCGCCAACCGCCTCGCGGTGTGGCTCGGCGGGCGTGCCGCGACGACCTTCGCGGGCACGCCGTTGCGCGGCGCGCGCGTCGTCGGCATGCCCCTGCGCCCCGAGATCACGAGGCTCGACCGCGCCGCAGCGCGCGCCGGCGCCCTCGAGCACCTCGGCCTCGCCCCGGGCCGGCCCGTGCTGCTCGTGACGGGCGGCTCGACGGGGGCCCAGCGGCTCAATGAGACGATGACAGCGTCGGCGCCTCGGCTGCTTGGCGCGGGCTGGCAGGTGCTGCACCTCACGGGCAGCGGGCGCGGGGGAGACGACCCCGGCCTCGCGGGGTACCGCACGATGGCCTACTGCGATCGGATGGACCTTGCCTTCGCCGCCGCCGATCTCGTGCTGTGCCGCGCTGGATCGGCGACGGTGAGCGAGCTCGCCGCGCTCGGCCTGCCCTCGGTGCTTGTGCCCTACGCCGCGGGCAACGGCGAGCAGCGACTCAACGCTCGTGAGCTCGTGGTAGCGGGGGCAGCCGTGCTCGTTCCCGACGCCCAGCTCACCCCCGACTGGGTCGCTCGCGAGCTCGTGCCGCTGCTCGGTCGCCGAGGCGAGATCGCCCGCATGGCCGCCGCGGCCGCTTCGGTCGGCCGGCGAGACGGCGACGCGGCGCTGCTCGCCCTCGTTCACGAATCCCTCGCGAGCTCGACCCGCCTAGGCTGAGTTCCGATGATCAAGCCCGACCCCGCCCTGGTCCTTCCCGAGTCGCTCGGACGATTGCACTTCGTCGGCATCGGCGGCAGCGGCATGAGCGGCATCGCCCGCATGTTCCACGACCATGGCGCGGTCGTGACCGGGAGCGACCGCTCCGACTCGGCCGCGGTGCAGGCCTTGCGCGATCTCGGCATCCCGGTGAGCATCGGGCACGACGCCGGCCACGTCGGCGAGGCCGACACGCTCGTCGTGACCGGAGCGCTGTGGGAGGACAACCCCGAGTACCAGGAGGCCCTGCGCCGCGGCCTGCCCGTGCTGCATCGCTCGCAGGCCCTTGCCTGGCTCGTGCGCGGTGAGCGCCTGGTCGCGATCGCGGGTGCCCACGGCAAGTCGACCTCGACGGGGATGCTCGTCTCGGCCCTGCGCGCCCTGCAGCGCGACCCCTCCTTCGTCAACGGCGCGGTGATTCAGGGCGCGGGCACGTCCGCGGCCTGGGGTGACGGGGATCTCTTCGTCGTCGAGGCCGACGAGTCCGACGGCTCGTTCCTGCTCTACGACGTCGCCGTGGCGCTCATCACGAACATCGACACCGACCACCTCGACCACTACGGCGATGAGGCCTCCCTCGAGGGCGCATTCGACACCTTCGCCGCGGGCGCGCGCGAGCTGCTGGTGCTGTCCGCCGACGACCCCGCCACGCGTCGGCTCGCCGATCGGCGCCGTGAAGTGGGCGGCACGGTTCCGGTGCTGAGCTTCGGCGAGGCCGCCGACGCCGACGTGCGGCTCGTGGCGATCGCCGAGACCGGGCCCATCCGCTACACGGTCGCGGTCGACGGGGCCGAGCACACGGGCGAGCTCGCCATCCCCGGCCGGCACAACGCTCTCAATGCCGCGGGGGTCGTGGCCGTGCTCGTGGGTCTCGGCACTGATGCGGGCGAGGCGGTGGGTGCGCTCGACGGCTTCGCGGGCACCCAGCGCCGCTTCGAGGCCCACGGCCTCGCCGACGGCGTGCGGCTCTACGACGACTACGCCCACCACCCGACCGAGGTCGCCGCGGCGCTGCAGACGGCGCGCTCGGTCGTGGGGGAGGGGCGCGTCATCGCCATCCACCAGCCGCACCTGTACAGCCGCACCCAGGCGATGGCGGGCGAGTTCGCCGAGGTCTACGAGCACGGAGCCGACCACACGGTCGTGCTCGACGTGTACGGCGCGCGGGAGGACCCGATCCCGGGGGTCACGGGCGCGCTCGTCGTCGAGCGCTTCGCCGACCCGGCGCTCGTCGACTACCGGCCCGACTGGCAGGCGGCGGCGGATCGTATCGCCGAGCTCGCGCGGCCGGGTGACATCGTCATGACGCTCAGTTGCGGTGACGTGTACCGCATCATTCCGCGGGTGCGCGCGGCGCTCGAGGCGCGTACGTCGGGGACGACGAGCCCGTGAAGCGTCCCGAGGGACTCAGCGGCGACCCGCCGCCGCCCCCGGCTGCCCTCGCCCCGCGGCGCGTGTCCTCGGCGAGCGACGCGCCGCGCGAACGCACTCCGCGTGCACCGCGCCCCCCCCGCCCTTCGCCCGCTTCTCGCGAGCCGGCAGCCGCGGCACCGCGCATCCGGCCCGCCTCGGCCGATCGCGCGGCACGCGCCGATGCCCGGGCCGCCGCTCGCGAGCGCCGCCGCGACGAGCGCCTCGAGGTGCGCCGCTTCACGCGCCGCTCGCGCACGCGCCGTCTCATTGCCACGGGTGCCGCGGCCACGACCCTCGCCCTCGTCGGTGGGGTCGCCCTCGTGACGCTCTCGCCGCTCATGGCGCTCGACACGATCCAGGTCGTCGGCACGACGCGCCTCGACGCCGCCGCGGTGGGAGAGTCGCTCGGCGACCACCTCGGCACGCCGCTCGCGCTGCTCGACGAGGGCGGTATCCGCGACGACCTCGCGGCCTTCCCGCTCATCCGTTCGTACTCCACCGAGGTCATCCCGCCCCAGACGCTCGTCGTGCGCATCGTCGAGCGCGCTCCGGTCGGCGCGATCGAGCGCGGCGCCGTGGTCGACCTCGTCGACGCCGCGGGCGTTGTAGTCGAGACCTTGCCAGAACGCCCGGCGGGCACCCCCCTCATCGCAGTGGCGAGTGCCGATCGCGACTCGCTCGCCTTCCGTAGCGTCTCGGCGGTGCTGTCGGCGCTGCCGGATGCCCTGCGCGGGCAGGTCGACGTCATCAGCGCCTCGACGCGCGACAACGTGACTTTCACGATGACGGGCGCGGGGCACCGCGTGGTCTGGGGCAGCGCCGAGCGCTCCGACTTCAAGGCGCGCGTGCTTGCCGCGGCGATCGCGGCGACGAGCCAGGGAGCGGCGTGGGAGTACGACGTCTCGGCCCCGGAGAGCCTCGTGGTTCGCCAGCTCTGAGGCGCGTCGTGCGGGGCGGACCGGGGCGGATTCGCGACACGCGGCGCGCCTGGACCGCGCGCACGGCCGCGCGCCCTAGCGTCTCTCTCAGTAGTACATACTGAGCATAACTTTAGCCCTCAACCTGAGGGTGAAGGTTGAGCGGAAGGCATCGACGTGACCTCGAACCAGAACTACCTCGCCGTGATCAAGGTGGTCGGCATCGGCGGCGGCGGTGTCAACGCCGTCAACCGCATGATCGAGCTGGGACTGCGCGGTGTCGAGTTCATTGCCATCAACACAGACGCGCAGGCGCTGCTCATGAGCGACGCTGACGTCAAGCTCGACGTCGGCCGCGAGCTGACCCGGGGCCTCGGCGCGGGCGCCGACCCCGAGGTCGGGCGCCGCGCCGCGGAGGACCATGCGGAGGAGATCGAGGAGGCTCTCGCGGGCGCCGACATGGTCTTCGTCACCGCGGGCGAGGGCGGCGGAACGGGCACGGGCGGAGCGCCCGTCGTCGCTCGCATCGCCAAGTCGATCGGCGCGCTCACGATCGGCGTCGTCACGAAGCCCTTCGGTTTCGAGGGCAAGCGCCGTCAGGCCCAGGCCGACCTGGGCGTGGCCCAGCTCAAGAACGAGGTCGACACCCTCATCGTGGTGCCCAACGACCGCCTGCTCGAGATCAGCGACCGCGGCATCAGCATGCTCGAGGCCTTCGCCACGGCTGACCAGGTGCTGCTCGCCGGTGTGCAGGGAATCACCGATCTCATCACGACCCCCGGCCTCATCAACCTCGACTTCGCCGACGTCAAGAGCGTCATGCAGGGCGCGGGCTCGGCCCTCATGGGCATCGGCTCCGCGCGCGGTGCCGACCGCGCCATCAAGGCCGCCGAGCTCGCCGTCGCGAGCCCGCTCCTCGAGGCCAGCATTGACGGCGCGCACGGGGTGCTGCTGTCGATCCAGGGCGGCTCGAACCTCGGCATCTTCGAGATCAACGACGCCGCCAAGCTCGTGCAGGAGGCCGTGCACCCCGAGGCCAACATCATCTTCGGCGCGGTGATCGACGACACCCTCGGCGACGAGGTACGGGTCACCGTCATCGCCGCGGGCTTCGACGGCGGCGAGCCCAGGGTCGTGCACCGCGACCGCCGCGCGAGCTTCCAGGCGGCCGAGGGAGGCGCCGGCGCGACGGCCGTCGCGACCGCGACGAGCGAGACGGGCGGCCTCGACCGGGCTCTCGCCGACCGCGCGTGGGCCGATGACGCCGGCCTCGCGGCCACGGCGCCGATCGACCCCCTCGAGGTCGACGACGACGACCTCGACATCCCCGACTTCCTGCGCTGACGTGACGGCCGAGCACCTCTCGACGGTCGATCCCGGACTCGTCTCGCGGCACGCCGCGATCGAGGCGGGCGTCGTCGAAGGCTGCCGCGCGGCCAGCCGGGCCCGCGACGAGGTCACGCTCATCGTCGTGACCAAGTTCCACCCCGCCTCGCTCGTCCGCGATCTCGTGGCGCTCGGCGTGCACGACGTCGGCGAGAACCGGCATCAGGATGCCGCGCCCAAGGCCGCCGAACTCGTTGACCTGCCCCTGACCTGGCACTTTGTCGGGCAACTTCAGTCGAACAAGGCGCGCGCGGTCGCCGAGTACGCCCAGGTCATCCACTCGGTCGATCGCGACTCCCTCGTGACGGCGCTCGCGCGCACCGAGCGCACGCTCGAGGTCTTCCTCGAGGTCAACCTGACCGACGACCCCGGGCGCGGCGGCATCGAGCCGGGCGCACTGCTGCCGCTCGCAGAGCGCGTGCTCGAACATCCATCGCTCACCCTGCGGGGCGTTATGGCGGTCGCCCCCATCGACGAGGATGCTCGCGCTGCCTTCGCCCGCCTGCGCGGCATCTCTGAGCGCCTTCGCACGGTCGACCCGCTCGCCTCCGCGATCTCTGCGGGCATGTCGGGCGACTACGCCGAGGCGATCGCCGAGGGCGCGACACACCTCCGCATCGGCACGGCAATCACGGGAAAACGACCCGAGCGCCCTTAATCTGACGAGTGCCACGACCGGTAAGGACGAACCTCATGAGCAATCCGCTGCGCAAGACCATGGTGTACCTCGGCCTCGCCGACGAAGAAGTCGAGTACGACCACCCCGCCGCGCCCGCTGCGCCGACGAGTGCCGCGGCCGCCCAGCGCGCCCCCGTGACGCCGTTGCGCCGCGCGGCGTCCGCGCGCGTCTCCGCCCCGAGCGACATGAACGAGATACTCACGGTGCACCCGCGCGCCTATAAGGACGCGCAGGTCATCGCCGAGAGCTTCCGTGAGGGAATCCCTGTCATCATCAACCTCTCGCAGATGGGCGAGAGCGAGGCTCGGCGGCTCGTCGACTTCGCGAGTGGCCTCTCACAGGGCCTCTACGGGCGCATCGAGCGGGTGACGAGCAAAGTGTTTCTGCTCTCGCCCGCGCACGTCGCGACGACCGGCGACACCGCCGATATCGAGCCCGACGTCGACGCGTCGTTTCTCACGCGGGACTGAGGCGGGTCGGCGCGCGCTCCCAGTCGAACCTGAGAGACTAGGGGCGTGACGCTCGTCTTCTCGATCATCCTCTCGGTCATCTATGTGGCTCTGCTGATCGTCTTCATCGCCATGTGGGTGCGCTTCGTCTTCGACTGGGTGCAGGTGCTCAACCCAGGCTTTCGCCCGCGCGGGGTCGTCGTGCTCATCGCCGAGTCGAGCTACACGATCACCGATCCACCGCTGAAGGCCGTGCGACGGGTCATCCCGCCGCTCCAGCTGGGCTCGATCCGGCTCGATCTCGCCTGGACGATCGTGCTCATCGTGTTGCTCATCCTGATGTCGCTCGTGAGCGGCCGGTAGTCGGCCCGTCTCCTGGCTCGTTCCGTGGTGAGGGCGCTACGCTGACCGAAACAGATGTGACGTGTGTGACTCGTTATTGCTAGCGTTACCCCATCGTTATTCATCCGCTCCAGAAAGTCTCGAGGTGACGAACATGGCTCTCACGCCCGAAGATGTCGTCAACAAGCGTTTCCAGTCGACCAAGTTCCGCGAGGGCTACGACCAGGACGAGGTCGACGACTTCCTCGACGAGATCGTCGTCGAGCTTCGTCGCCTCAACCAGGAGAACGACGAGCTGCGCCAGCGCCTCGTCGCCGCCGATGCGCGCATCGCCGAGTTGCAGCGTGGTGTCGCGGTTGCCGCGACCCCCATGGAGTCACCGGCTCCCGCGATTATCGCGGCGCCCGGGCCCGTGACGAGCGTTGCCGAGCCGACCGCCGACACCAACAACCTGCTGCAGTTGGCCCGCCGCCTGCACGAGGAGCACGTGCGCGAGGGTCTCGCCAAGAAGGAGCAACTGATCGCCGAGGGCCAGGCCGAGGCCGCCCGCATCGTGGCCGAGGCCACGAGCGCGCAGCAGGGCCAGCTGCAGGCGCTCGAGCAGGAGCGCTCGACGTTGCAGCGCAGTGTCGACGAGCTGCGCACCTTCGAGCGAGAGTACCGTCAGCAACTTCGCACCTACATCCAGAACCAGCTCGCCGAGCTCGAGAGCACCGCGCAGCCCGCGGCCGCCCAGGCGATGGCGAGCTCAGCACCGACGGAGGGCTCGGCGCCGGTCTATGGCTCGGCTCCCTCGTACCCTGCTGATCAGGGCTACCCCGGTTCGGCCCCTGCGTACCCAGCTCCGGCCTCGCCCGCGCAGGGCTATCCCGCGCCTCAAACGCCGCCTCCGGGCCAGTTCCCGGGCTACGGTTCCTGAGTATCACCACCAGCATCCGCTTCACGCGGAAGGGAGCGCGACGGTGACCGAGTCGCGCTCCTTTCCTATTCCTCCCGGGCGGGCTGGCGAGCGGGTGGATGTCGCGCTCTCGACGATCCTCGGCGTCTCGCGCACCCAGGCAGCCGAGATCGCCGACGCCGGCGGGGTGAGCCTCGACGGCCGCGTCGTCGGCAAGTCCGACCGGGTCGCCGCCGAGGCGTGGCTCGAAGTCACCTGGCTCCCGCGTCGCGCGGTCGTCATCGAGCCCATCCCTGTGTCTGACCTGCGCATCGTTCACGATGACGACGACCTGGTCGTGGTCGACAAGCCCGTCGGCGTCGCCGCGCATCCCTCCGCCGGGTGGGAGGGGCCGACGGTCATCGGCGCGCTCGCGGCCGCGGGATTCCGCATCGCGACCTTCGGTCCGGCCGAACGCGCGGGCATCGTGCACCGACTCGATGCGGGCACGAGCGGCCTCATGGTTGTCGCGAAATCGGAGCATGCCTACCGCGAACTCAAGCGACAGTTCCACGATCGCGAGGTCGAGAAGATCTACCACGCCGTCGTGCAGGGGCATCCCGACCCGCTCTCGGGAACGATCGATGCGCCGATCGGTCGGCACCCGGGCAGCGCCTGGAAGTTTGCGGTCGTCGCGGGCGGCAAGCCTTCCGTGACCCACTACGACACTATCGAGGCGTTCCCCGCGGCATCCCTGCTCGAGATCCACCTCGAGACGGGGCGCACGCACCAGATCCGCGTGCACATGGCCGCTCAGCGCCACCCGTGCGTCGGCGACGCGATGTACGGCGCCGACCCCGTTCTCAGCGCACGTCTGGGCCTCGAGCGGCAGTGGCTGCACGCCATGCGGCTTGCGTTCGCGCATCCCTCGACAGGGCAACGCAGTGAGCACAGCTCGCGCTATCCCGACGATCTGCAACACGCGCTCGACGTGCTGCGCGCGACCTGACGCGCCTGGCCGACACGCCCGGATCGCTCGAGAGCACGACCTAGACTGAAGGTCCAGATCGACCCGTCGGAGGCCCCGTGACCACTCGAGCAGACTCGTTCGTCCACCTCCACGTGCACAGCGAGTACTCGATGCTCGACGGCGCCGCCCGTGTTACACCGCTCATCGCCGAAGCAGTCGCGCAGGGCATGCCGGCGATCGCCGTGACCGACCACGGCAACATGTTCGGAGCCTTCGACTTCTGGAAGACCGCGACCGACGCCGGCATCAAGCCCATCATCGGCATCGAGGCCTACCTCACGCCGGGCACGCACCGCACCGACAAGACCCGCGTCAAGTGGGGCGTCGGGGGAGAGGATGATGTCTCGGGCGCCGGCGCCTACACGCACCTGACGATGCTCGCGGCCTCGACGACGGGCATGCACAACCTGTTCCGCATGTCGTCGCTCGCCTCGATCGAGGGCTACTACTTCAAGCCGCGCATGGATCGCGAGTTGCTGAGCCGGTACGCCGCGGGCGTCATCGCGACCACCGGTTGCGTCAGCGGCGAGGTGCAGACCCGGCTGCGCCTCGGCGAGTACGACAAGGCCCGCGAGGCCGCCGCCGAGTTCCGCGACATCTTCGGTGCCGAGAACTACTTCGTCGAGATCATGGATCACGGCCTGCCGATCGAGCGCCGCACCATGACTGAGCTGATCCGCCTCGCGAAAGACCTGGGGCTCCCCCTCGTCGCGACGAACGACCTCCACTACACGCACGCGGGCGATGCTGGCTCACACGCGGCCCTGCTCTGCGTGCAGTCGGGCAGCACGCTCGACGACCCGAACCGGTTCAAGTTCGACGCCGACGAGTTCTACCTCAAGACGCCCGCGCAGATGCGCGAGCTCTTCCGCGACTACCCCGAGGCCTGCGACAGCACGCTGCTCATCGCCGAGCGCGCCGAGGTCGCCTTCGACACCTCGGCCAACTACATGCCGCGGTACCCCGTTCCCGAGGGCGAGACCGAGAACAGCTGGTTCGTGCGGGAGGTCGAGCGCGGGCTGGCGGTGCGGTACCCGGGCGGAGTTCCGGATGCTGTGCGCGCGCGCGCCGAGTACGAGATCGGCGTCATCACGCAGATGGGCTTCTCGGGGTACTTCCTCGTCGTCGCCGACTTCATCAACTGGTCGAAGGCGAACGGCATCCGCGTCGGCCCGGGTCGTGGCTCCGGCGCCGGGTCGATGGCTGCTTACGCCATGCGCATCACCGACCTCGACCCCCTCGAGCACGGCCTCATCTTCGAACGCTTCCTCAACCCCGACCGGGTCTCGATGCCTGACTTCGATGTCGACTTCGACGACCGTCGCCGCGGCGAGGTGATCCGGTACGTGACTGAGAAGTACGGCGATGAGCGCGTGGCCCAGATCGTGACGTACGGCACGATCAAGGCCAAGCAGGCGCTGAAAGACAGCTCCCGTGTGCTCGGCTTTCCGTTCGGCATGGGCGAGAAGCTTACGAAGGCCATGCCCCCGGCGATTATGGGCAAGGACATGCCGCTGTCGGGCATCCTCGACAAGACGCACGAACGCTACAAGGAAGCCGCCGATTTCCGCGCCCTCATCGAGGTCGATGCGGATGCCCGCACGGTGTTCGACACTGCGCTCGGTCTTGAAAACCTCAAGCGCCAGTGGGGCGTGCACGCGGCGGGCGTGATCATGTCGAGCGAGCCGCTCATCGACATCATTCCCATCATGAAGCGCGAGCAAGACGGCCAGATCGTCACGCAATTCGACTTCCCGGCCTCCGAGGCTTTGGGGCTCGTGAAGATGGACTTCTTGGGGCTACGGAACCTCACGATCATCGACGACGCGCTCGACAACATTGAGGCCAACCGCGGAACGCGTCTCGTGCTCGAAGAGCTCACGCTCGACGACCGGGCGGCCTACGAGCTGCTGGCACGGGGGGACACGCTCGGGGTCTTCCAGCTCGACGGCGGGCCGATGCGCTCGCTGCTGCGCATGATGAAGCCCGACAACTTCGAAGACATCTCGGCAGTGCTGGCGCTCTACCGTCCGGGCCCGATGGGTGCTGATTCGCACACGAACTACGCCCTGCGCAAGAACGGTCGGCAGGAGATCGAACCGATCCACCCCGAGCTCGAAGAGCCTCTGCGCGACGTACTTGGTGGCACATACGGTCTGATCGTCTACCAGGAGCAGGTAATGGAGATCGCACGGGTCCTCGCCGGGTACACGCTTGCTCAAGCCGATCTTCTCCGGCGCGCGATGGGCAAGAAGAAGAAAGAGGAGATTGACGCGCAGTATCCGCCCTTCCGCGCGGGTATGGTCGCGAACGGGTACTCCGACGAAGCGACGCTCACGCTGTGGGAGATCCTCGTGCCGTTCTCCAACTATGCCTTCAACAAGGCCCACTCGGCCGCCTACGGCGTCGTCTCGTACTGGACGGCCTACCTCAAGGCGCACTACCCGGCCGAATACATGGCCGCCCTGTTGACGAGCGTCGGCGACTCGAAGGACAAGATGGCGGTCTACCTCAATGAGTGCCGCCGCATGGGCATCACGGTTCTGCCCCCCGACGTGAACGAGTCGATCGAGTACTTCGCCGCCGTGGGTGACGACATCCGTTTCGGGCTCGGCGCGGTGCGCAATGTGGGGCACAACGTCGTCGAGGGCATTCGCGGGGCACGCGAGCAGATGGGGCGCTTCACGGGCTTCTTCGATTTCCTCAAGAAGGTGCCGGCGCCGGTCGCGAACAAGCGCGCGATCGAGTCGCTCATCAAGGCCGGAGCCTTCGATTCGCTCGGCTCGACCCGTCGTGCCCTCATGGAGATCCACGAGGGTGCCGTCGAGGCCGCGGTGAAAGAGAAGCGCGCCGAGGAAATCGGCGACGTGGGCTTCGACTTTGACAGCCTGTTCGACGAACCCGAGCAGAGCACCGAGCACGTGCCGGACCGCCACGAATGGGCGAAGAAAGACAAGCTCGCATTCGAGCGGGAGATGCTTGGCCTCTACGTCTCCGATCATCCGCTCGCGGGCCTCGAGCGCGCGCTCGCGCAGCACGCGGGGGTCGGTATCGCCGAGCTCAACGACAATCCCCCCGCCGAGGGTGAGCAGGTGACGGTCGCCGGGCTCATCACGAGCGTGCAGCACCGCGTCGCTCGGCAATCAGGCAACCCCTATGGGCTCATGACGCTCGAAGACTTTGGCGGCGAGCTCAGCGTCATGTTCCTCGGCAAGGCCTATCTTGAGTTCGGGTCGAAGCTCGTCGCCGACAGCATCGTGGCCGTGCGCGGCCGGGTGAGCTACCGTGACGACGGCATCACGCTGCAGGCGATCCTGTTGCAGCAGCCCGACCTCGGGGTGAGCGCCGATACCGGCACGCTCACGCTCTCCGTGCGCGAGCAGCGTGCGACGGTCGACATCGTGACCGAGCTCGACTCGGTACTCAGCCGGCACCGCGGCTCGACCGAGGTGCGGCTGCGCCTTGTGCGCGACGACACGGCGCGCGTGTTCGAGCTGCCCCACCGCGTCGAGCCCTCGGCGGGCTTCTTCGGCGAGGTCAAGAGCCTGCTGGGGCCCCGCGCGCTGACGAAATAGACGAGGTCGACGTCGTGCGGAGCTGCTCGGTTCTGGCGCGGGCTGTGTCTACAGTTCCGCGCCGAGGGCGCGAAACCTTCGCTCGTGGTAGAGCAGGGGCTCATCGGGCTCGCCGAGAGCGCCTTCGTCGATCTGCACCGCGACCATGGCGTTCCCGGCGACCGAGGTCCGGGCGACGATCGTTCCGACCATCCACGCCGTGACGTTCTTGAGAATCGGCAGGCCATGCGGCCCCGGCTCCCAATGATCGCCGTCGAATCGGTGCGCGCTGTCGCCGGCCATGATCTGCGCGACCGCGAAATCCTCCTGGCCGAGCATGTGGATCGCGACGCGATCGGTCTTCTCGATGGCCGGCCACGAGCTCGCGGTGCGCGCCATGTTGAAGGTCGCGAGTGGCGGCACCGCCGCGAGCGAGGCGAGCGAGGTGGCCGTGAAGCCGACGGGGCGGCCGTCGGGCGTGAGCGCCGTGATCACGGCGACCCCCGCCGCGTGGCGGCGGAAGGCCTGCGCGAATGCGTCGAAACCGGTGGCGTCGGGAGCGGTGGTCATCACGGTCTATGCAACCGCATCCACGCCCGGGTATTCCCGAGGCTGGCCGCGATTAGGCTGAACGGGCCATGATGCGAACCCTCGACCTGCGCGGCCGCGTGCTCTCCGCCGCGGACCTGCTCGCCCTCGTTCCGCGCGCCGCGAGCGACGTCGGCTCGGCCGTCGACGCCGTCGACGCTCTCATTCAGGATGTCCGCGATCGCGGCAGCGCCGCCCTCCTCGACCAGGCCGAGCGCTTCGATCGCGTGCGACCGGCCACCGTGCGCGTGACCGCCGACCAGTTGCGCGTCGCCGAGGCCGCCCTCGAGCCCGCCGTACGCGCGGCGCTCGAGGAAGCGATCGACCGCGTGCGGCGCACGACCGCGGCCCAGGTTCCGGCTGAACAGGTCACGCAGGTCGCCCCGGGCGCGCGCATCGTTCAGCGCTGGCAGCCCGTCGCTCGCGTCGGCCTCTACGTCCCGGGCGGCAAGGCCGTCTACCCCTCGAGCGTTGTCATGAACGTCGTCGCGGCGCAGGTCGCGGGCGTCGGCTCGATCGCTCTCGCCTCGCCGCCGCAGGCGGCGTTCGGCGGCTCGGTGCACCCGACGATCCTCGGTGCCGCGGCGCTGCTCGGCGTCGACGAGGTCTACGCGATGGGCGGGGCTGGCGCGATAGGCGCCCTCGCCTACGGCGTCGCCGACCTGGGCCTCGAGCCCGTGCAGGTCATCACGGGCCCCGGCAACCTGTTCGTCGCCACGGCGAAGCGGGCCGTGAAGGGCGTCGTCGGCATCGACAGCGAGGCCGGCCCGACCGAGATTCTCATCATCGCCGACGCCACCGCGCGTGCCGACTACGTCGTGGCCGACCTCATCAGCCAGGCCGAGCACGACGAGCTCGCCGGCAGCGTGCTCGTGACCGACGACGCCGCGCTCGCGGAGGCCGTGCAGGCGGCTCTGCCCGCCGCGGTCGCCGCGACTCACCACCGCGAGCGTGTCACGGCCGCGCTCGACGGCCCCCAGTCGGCCATCGTGCTCGTCGACGACCCGCACCAGGCCGTGCGCTTCAGCAACGCCTACGGCCCCGAGCACCTCGAGGTGCAGGTCGCCGACCCGCACGTGCTCCTCCCTGCGCTCGAGAGCGCGGGCGCCATCTTCGTGGGCGACCACACGCCTGTGAGCGTCGGCGACTACATTGCGGGCTCCAACCACGTGCTGCCGACGGGCGGGCAGGCCCGCTTCGCCTCGGGACTCGGCGCGTACACCTTCCTGCGCCCGCAGCAGATCGTCGAGTACGACCGGGATGCCCTGGCCGAGGTCGCCGCCCACGTGGCCGCGCTCAGCGACGCCGAGCAGCTGCCCGCCCATGGCGACGCCGTGCGCGCACGCTTCCTCTAGGCTGGCGGCACCATGCACTGCCCCTTCTGCCGGTACCCTGACAGCCGCGTCATCGATTCACGCACGAGCGACGACGGGCTCTCGATCCGGCGCCGTCGGCAGTGCCCCGAGTGCGGTCGCCGATTCAGTACCACCGAGACTGCGAGCCTCATGGTCATCAAGCGCAGCGGCGTGGTCGAGCCCTTCTCGCGCGAGAAGATCGTGCTCGGCGTGCGCAAGGCCTGCCAGGGGCGCCCCGTGACCGACGCCGACCTCGCCCAGCTCGCACAGAAGGTCGAGGAGAACCTGCGCGCGACGGGCGCCTCGCAGCTCGACGCCAATGACATCGGCCTCGCGATCCTGCCTGAGCTGCGTCAGCTCGATGAGGTCGCGTTCCTCCGCTTCGCGAGCGTCTACCAGGCCTTCGAGAACCTCGACGACTTCGAGTCGGCGATCACGCAGCTGCGAGTCGAGCGAGCGCAGCAGACTTCTGCCGACTGAGCGCCGTGGTGTACGAGATGTTCTTCCGCGCCGTGCTGCGGCGCCTCGACCCTGAGCGCGCCCACCACCTCGCGCTGGCCGTCATCCGGGCGATCCCGGCACTGGGTCTGACCAGGCTCGTGCGAGCGTTCACCCGGCCCGATCCCGCCCTCGCTGTCGACACCCTCGGGCTGCGCTTCGAGTCGCCGTTCGGTATGGCCGCCGGCTTCGACAAGGATGCGCGGAGCATTCGGGGCCTGTGGGCGCTCGGGTTCGGGCACGTCGAGATCGGCACCGTGACCGCGGTCGCGCAGGAGGGCAACCCGAAGCCGCGCCTGTTCCGCCTCGTCGACGATCGGGCGGTCATCAACCGGATGGGCTTCAACAACGGGGGTGCGGCCGCGGCCGCCGAGCGCGTGCGGCACCACCGACGACACCATGCCCGCCCCATCATCGGCGCGAACATCGGCAAGAGCCGCATCGTCGCGGTCGAGGATGCTGTGGCCGACTACCGCGCATCGGCTCGGGCCCTGGCCCCGTACGCCGACTACCTCGCGATCAATGTCAGCTCGCCCAACACGCCCGGGCTGCGCGGGCTGCAGGACGAAGCGCTGCTGCGCCCGCTCATCGTGGCCGTGCTGGAAGAGGCGGGGTCGACGCCCGTGCTCGTGAAGATCGCCCCCGATCTCGACGACGCGGCGATCGACGCCGTCTGCGCGCTCGCGCTGCAGCACCGGCTTGCGGGCATCATCGCGACCAACACCACGATCGGCCGCGAAGGCCTCACGACCGACCCCGCGATCGTTGAGGCCGCGGGTGCCGGCGGCCTGAGCGGCGCCCCGCTCCGCGCCCGGGCGCTCGAAGTGCTGCGCCGGGTGCGCGCCGCTGTGCCCGCTGAGTTCTGCGTGATCGCGGTCGGTGGCATCGACACCGCCGACGACGCGTGCGAGCGGCTCGCGGCCGGCGCGACGCTCGTGCAGGGCTACACGGCGTTCCTCTACCGGGGCCCGCTGTGGGCCCGACAGGTCACGCACGGGCTCGCGCGCACCCGGCACCCGCGGGGCTGACGAGCGACCAACGGGCTCAGTCGGGGAACTGGCCGCGCTTGACCTGGGGCTTCGGCAGGCGCAGGATGCGCAGCTGCAGCGAGCGCATCGCGGCGTACCAGCGCACCTTCTCGACCTTGTCGGCCCCGAACTTGGCCGCGAGCTTGCGGCGCACGATGAAGCCGAGCAGCGTCGAGTCGAGCACGGCGACGAGGAAGAACGCCCAGAGCGCGAGGATCGAGATCGTCTGCGCCTCGACCGAGGGGATGAAGGTGAGGATGATGACGACGAACATGACGGGGATCAGGAACTCGCCGATGCCGATGCGCGCGTCAACGTAGTCGCGCACCCACTTCTTCTGCACCCCGCGGTCGCGCTGCGGAAGGTACTTTTCCTCGCCGTTCGCCATTCCGATACGCGCGCGCTCGCGCGCGGCGTTCATCTTCTCGCGGTGCTCCTTGGCCGCCTGCTTGCGGTCGTTCGGCACGAGAGGGCGCTTGCGAGCGGCTTCGCGCTCTTTGCGGGTGGGCGTGGGGCGGCCCTTGCCGGCGGCAATGGCCTCGGCGGTGGCGATCGCCTCGGCGCTCGCTTGCTCGGCTGCGCTGGGGGCTGGGTTGGCGTTGTCGCGGGCGGCCACGGCGGCACATCCTTCCGTTGATGCAGAGCCTTAAGATTACCGGCATGATGCCCGCTGAACGTTCCGCCGTCTCGACCCTGCCCGCCGCCACCCTCGAGGCCCTCCGCGAGAGCGTGCGTGCGGGGCTGCCGCGGGCGATCGCCGAGCTCAGTGAGCTCGTGCGCATCCCGTCGGTCTCGTGGGACGGCTTCGAGGCCGCCCACGTGCAAGCCTCGGCCGAGCGCACGGCCGAGCTGCTGCGGGGCCTCGGCGTCTTCGACGAGGTGACTGTCGATCGCGCTCCCGGCCCGGATGGTGTACTGGGCCAGCCGGCGGTGCTCGCGCGCCGTGCGCCGGCGGCCGGGCGGCCGACCGTGCTGCTCTACGCCCACCACGACGTGCAGCCGCCGGGCGCCGAGTCCGACTGGAGCTCGCCGCCCTTCGAGCCGACCCTCCGCGGCGACCGCCTGTACGGCCGGGGCGTCGCCGACGACAAGGCGGGCGTCATGGCGCACGTCGCGGCGATCCGCGCCCTCGTCGAGACGACCGGCGACCCCGAGCTCGGCATCGTCGTCTTCATCGAGGGCGAGGAGGAGTTCGGGTCGCGCTCGTTCGGGGCCCTGCTCGAGCGGCACCGCACGTTGCTCACGGCCGACGTCATCGTCGTCGCTGACTCCGACAACTGGTCGACCGAGACCCCCTCGCTCACCGTCGGCCTGCGCGGCAACGCGACGTTCAGCCTTACGGTCTCCACGCTCGGTCACGCCTCGCACTCGGGCATGTTCGGGGGGGCGGTGCCGGATGCGATGCTCGCGACGATCGCGTTGCTCGCGACCCTGCACGATGCCGACGGCTCCGTCGCGGTGGCGGGGCTGCGGTCGCACGAGCAGGTCGTGCCGAGCATCCCGGAGCAGCGCTTGCGCGACGAAGCGGCGCTGCTCGAGGGCGTCACGCCGATCGGGCGCGGCGAGCTGCTGCACCGCCTCTGGGCGCAGCCCTCCATCACCGTGACGGGCATCGACGCCCCCAGCGTGCAGAACGCGTCGAACACCCTCGCCCCCTCGATCACCGTCAAGATCAGCGCGCGGATCGCTCCGGGCCAGTCGGCCGTCGAGGCCTTCGCCGCGATCGAGAGGCACCTGCACGCTCGAGCGCCTTTCGGCGCGCACCTGTCGTTCGCCGCTGTCGACCTCGGTCAGCCGTTCCTCGTCGATGCGAACGGCTGGGCCGTCGACGAGGCCCTGTCGGCCATGCGGGAGGCTTGGGGGGCCGAGCCCATGCAGGTGGGGGTGGGTGGCTCGATCCCGTTCATCGCGCAGCTCGCCGAGACCTTCCCCGCCGCCCAGGTGCTCGTCACCGGGGTGGAAGACCCGCGCACGCGGGCGCACAGCCCCGACGAGTCGCTGCACCTCGGTGTCTTTCAGCGCGCGATCCTCACCGAGGCGGTTCTCCTGACCCGTCTTCAGGCTCACGTCGTACACTGACCCCAGACATCGACCCATTCGAGGAGTCACCATGACCGACACTGCACTCACCACGCCGAGCACCGACACCGCTCACGGCGTCTCCCTCACCGACGCGGCCTCCGCCAAGGTGCGGTCGCTGCTCGAGCAGGAGGGTCGCGACGACCTACGCCTGCGACTGGCCGTGCAGCCGGGCGGCTGCTCGGGCCTGATCTACCAGCTCTACTTCGACGAGCGCGTGCTCGACGGCGACGCCCTGCGCGACTTCGACGGGGTCGAGGTCGTCGTCGACAAGATGAGCGTGCCCTACCTCGACGGCGCCTCGATCGACTTCGAAGACACCATTCAGAAGCAGGGGTTCACGATCGACAACCCCAACGCGGGGGGCAGTTGCGCCTGCGGCGACAGCTTCCACTAATTCATTCCGGCGGGCGGGGAACTGGCCCGACGAACCATCCGAAGGGCCCGCCTCGCAGCGGGCCCTTCGTTGCGTCCGACCTCGAGAAACTCTCGGCGGGGACGGGCGTTTTGGCAGAGTGTTCGGAGCGTCGCAGGGCGTTCGGCTCCTCGGCCGTGACGTAGACTGACGGGTGTTCCCCGCCCCCGCCACGAGAGGTCTCCGGTGCGTTCCAACCGACGTCTTCGATTGACGGCGATTCCGATCGCCCTCGTCACCACGGTCGCCCTCGCGGGTTGCACGACGCAGCAGACGCTCGGTTGGTTGCCGACCGAGCCTGGCACCACGAACCAGGTTGACCGCGTCATCGGTCTCTGGGTCACGTCGTGGATCGTGCTACTTGTCGTGGGAATCATCACGTGGGGGCTCATCATTTGGGCCGCGATCGTCTACCGCCGTCGCAGGGGGCAGACGGGCCTTCCGGCGCAGTTGCGCTACAACATGCCGATCGAGGTGTTCTACACCGTCGTACCGCTCATCCTCGTGCTCGGCTTCTTCGCCTTCACGGCACGTGATCAGGCCGAGATCGAAGCGCCGTTGGCCGAGCCCGACACCGTTATCGAGGTCTTCGGCAAGCGCTGGGCGTGGGACTTCAACTACATCACGGAAGATGTCTACTACTCGGGCATACAGGCACAAGAGACCGGCCCGAACAACACAATCGACCCTGAGAGCGTCCCCACGCTCTACCTGCCGGTTGGCCAGAAGGTCGAGATTCGGCTTGAGTCGCGCGATGTCATCCACTCTTTCTGGATCGTCGACTTCCTCTACAAGAAAGACATGATCCCGGGGAAGACCAACTATTGGTACTTCATCCCCGAGAAAGTGGGCTCGTACTCCGGTAAGTGCGCCGAGCTCTGCGGCGAGTTCCACTCGCTCATGCTCTTCAACGTCGAGGTCGTCTCGCAAGCCGAGTACGACGAGTACATCGAGTCGCTGCGTGCCGAGGGCAACGTCGGCCGACTCGGCCCAGAGTTCAATACCAATACGAACCTGCCGGGCACCACCGGCGAGACCGAAGAAGTGGAGTGAGCGGCTCATGACCACGACCGCACCTCGCCCGAGCGTCTCGGGCACCGCGCCTGAGCACGTATCCCCGACTGTTCGCCGAAAAGGCAACGTATTCGTCGGCTGGGTCACCTCGACCGACCACAAGACGATCGGGTACATGTACCTGATCACGTCGTTCATTTACTTCCTCATCGGCGGCGTCATGGCGCTTGTCATCCGCGCGCAGTTGTTCGCGCCAGGCCTCGAGATCGTCGCGACGAAAGAGCAGTACAACCAGCTCTTCACGATGCACGGCACAATCATGCTGCTCATGTTTGCGACGCCGCTGTTCGCGGGCTTCGCCAACGTACTCATGCCGCTCCAGATCGGCGCGCCAGACGTCGCGTTCCCACGCCTCAACGCCTTCGCCTACTGGCTGTACTCCTTCGGTTCAATGATTGCCATGGCTGGCTTCCTTACGCCACAGGGGGCTGCTTCGTTCGGCTGGTTTGCCTACGCGCCGCTGTCGAGTCAGACCTTTACACCAGGGCTCGGTGGCAATATGTGGGTCTTTGGCCTCACCGTGAGCGGCTTCGGCACGATCCTTGGTGCCGTCAACTTCATCACGACAATCATCACGATGCGCGCGCCGGGCATGACGATGTGGCGGATGCCGATTTTCACCTGGAACACTCTCGTGACCTCCTTGCTCGTGCTTATGGCCTTTCCCGTGCTCGCTGCTGCGCTCTTCGCGCTTGGGTCTGATCGCATGTTCGGCTCCCAGATATTCGCGGCCGAAACGGGCGGCGCGATCCTCTGGCAACACTTGTTCTGGTTCTTCGGCCACCCCGAGGTCTACATCATCGCGTTGCCGTTCTTTGGCATTATCTCGGAGATCCTTCCGGTATTCAGCCGCAAGCCGATCTTCGGCTACAAGACACTCGTCTACGCAACAATTGCTATCGCGGCCCTTTCGGTCACGGTGTGGGCTCACCACATGTACGTAACGGGGTCGGTCTTGCTGCCGTTCTTCGCACTCATGACGATGCTTATTGCGGTGCCAACAGGGGTCAAGATCTTCAACTGGATCGGTACGATGTGGCGTGGATCGGTGACGTTCGACACTCCCATGGTATTCAGCATCGGGTTCCTCATCACCTTCGTCTTCGGTGGTCTCACAGGTGTTATTCTCGCCTCGCCGCCGCTCGACTTTGCTGTCTCCGACTCGTACTTCGTCGTGGCGCATTTCCACTATGTCGTCTTCGGAACTGTGGTCTTCGCGATGTTCGCGGGCTTCTACTTCTGGTGGCCAAAGTGGACGGGCAAGATGCTTAACGAACGCCTTGGGAAGATTCATTTTTGGACCTTGTTCATCGGCTTCCACACCACGTTCCTTGTACAGCACTGGCTCGGCGTCCAAGGGATGCCCCGGCGCTACGCGACATACACTCCGGAAGATGGCTTCACGTGGATGAACCAGCTGTCGACTTTCGGATCGATCCTGCTCGCGGCGTCGATGATCCCGTTCCTCCTGAACGTGTACATCACTGCCCGGCGTGCTCCACTCGTGACCGTGAACGATCCATGGGGGTATGGCCGATCGCTCGAATGGGCGACGTCGTGCCCTCCGCCGCGGCACAACTTCACCTCAATCCCGCGCATTCGTTCGGAGTCGCCGGCGTTCGACCTCAACCACCCCGAGGCAGCCATTCCCCTTGGCATTGGGCCGTTCAAGGACGCGCCTGACGCCCCAGTGCGTGACCTCGACGACGACTCCATCAAGTAGTGCGCTCATGAAAACGACCATCAATCTGTTCTGGGTTCTGACTGCATTCTTTGCCCTGCTTGCCGGTGTTTACGTCGTTTGGTCGCTCATCGACACCAACGCAGTCGAGTGGGTGGGCGCAGTCGCTGTGGGGCTGTCTTCGGTGCTATCCGCGTTCATCGCCGCCTACCTCCAGTTGGTGTTTCGTAACCAGGGCGGAGACCTCGCCGAGGATCGACTTGATGCGGATATCGACGATGGTGACGCCGAACAGGGTTTTTTTTCACCCTGGAGTTGGTGGCCTGTGGCGCTCGCGGGCGGCGCGGCCCTGGTGTTCCTTGGGTTGTCAATTTCATTCTGGATCGTTGCTTACGCAGTGCCCCTAGCGTTGCTCGCCCTCGTCGGTTGGGTCTTTGAGTACTACCGCGGCAACTTCGGGCGCTGAGATGGGCGGCGTGCGCCGGGCCACGGCGGCCGATGCCGATGCCGTGTTTGACCTTGTGCGGCAACTCGGGGCGGCATTCGTCCCGGTGCGCTCCGCCTTTGACGAGAGCTTCGCTGAGATTGTCAACGGAACCGGGAACGACGCACTGTTGCTTGTCGTCGAAAACGAGGCGGGTGTCGTGCGGGGTTATGCCCTCACGACGATCACCCGCCTGCTTTCGACCAACGGACTTTCTGCGCAGCTGCAAGAGATCGCTGTCGATGAGGATGCTCGAGGCCTCGATCTCGGTACTTCCCTCGTCCACGAGGTGGAAGCGGCGTGCATTCGTCGGGGCGTGCGGCAGCTCACTGTCGCGGCGCGTCGCGCGGGCGGGTTCTATGACCGGCTCGGGTACTCGCAAAACGCTGAGTATATGCGTCGGGTGTTCTGACCCGCTGGCGGGCGCCCGGCACCTCTTGTTTGATGTTCGCGCCCGCACAGCGGCGTCGTGGATGCGCCGCCGAGGCTCTAGCGAGGCTCATCCATTGACTCTCGAGCGAGCAAGGACCCGCCGCATCGTAATGCAGGGAGGGCGACGGTCACAACACCGCTTTGCTGGCGCTCGTCAGCCGACTCGAGTTTCGCTACGCGGGTGGGGTTCTCGAAGGCGTCTGATTCACGGGGGAGTCGACAACGATCACGCGGTTCATCCTTGTGCGACGTGAGTGCGTGGCACCCGGAGTTTGATCGATCCGCGTCAAGATGCACGATATAACCCCGTCTCCGCCAGGAGCATGGGGCAGTTCATGATTCGCAGAGTTAGTGTTTTTGCGACTCGAGTTCATTCATCGTGACCGGTGCGATGCGGTCTTCGAAGAACCACCGTGAGAGGCCGGCGCGCACGCGCTGTGTCACCGTTATCTTGCCGTCATCATTCGGGCGGATCATGAGTGGCTGGTACTCGTCGAAGCTCACCAGGCGCCATCGCTCAAAGTCGTCGAGCTGCTCGTGCACCTCGATGTACTCGCCACCGGGGAGGCGCACCACGCGGCCCGACTCGAAGCCGTGGAGCGCGATCTCACGGTCTTTCCGCTGCAGGGCGAGGCACACGCGCTTCGTGATGAAGAACGCTACGAAGGGGCCGAAGACGGTCGTTACCTGGAGGGCGAGGATCACGCCCTCGATCGTGAGGCGGAAGTGCGTAGCGATCAGATCGGAGCTCGCTGCTGCCCATAGAGACGCGTAGAACGTGACGCCCGCGGCGCCGATCGCCGTGCGGACAGGTGCGTTGCGCGGGCGCTCGGCGATGTGGTGTTCGCGGCGGTCGCCGGTAACCCACGCCTCAAAGAACGGGTACAGGGCTACGGCCGCCATGAAAACCAGAAGACCCACGAGTGGGATGAGCACCCCGAACGCCCACGTGTAACCGAACGGGTCGACCACATCGAGTTTCGACGGGATGAGACGTAGAGCGCCGTCCGCGAAGCCGATGTACCAGTCGGGCTGAGTGCCTGCGGACACCGGCGAGGGGTCGTAGGGCCCGTAGTTCCAGATTGGATTGATCGTGAAAAACGAGGCGATCAGCACGATCACTCCGAAGACGATGAAGAAAAAGCCGCCAGCCTTGGCCGCGAAGCCGGGCAGGATGGGCGTGCCCACGACGTTGTCGTTGGTTCGGCCGGGCGCCGCGAACTGCGTGTGCTTATTGACGATCATGAGCACGAGGTGAATACCGATGAGAGCGATCGTGATCGCTGGCAACAGCATGATGTGCAGCACATATAGACGCGGAATGATGTCGGTTCCCGGAAATTCATTGCCGAACAGTAGGTATGAGATCCATGCGCCAGCGACCGGCACGGCCTTGATCATGCCGTCGATGATACGCAGGCCGTTGCCGGAGAGCAGGTCGTCGGGCAACGAGTAGCCGGTGAAGCCGAGGGCCATCGCCATAACGAAAAGCAGGAAGCCGACGACCCAGTTGAATTCGCGCGGCTTGCGGAACGCACCGGTGAAGAAGACGCGCAGCATGTGCAATCCGATGGCCGCAACGAACAGCAGCGCGGCCCAGTGGTGTACCTGGCGCATGAGCAGACCGCCACGGACCTCGAACGAGATGTCAAGAGCCGACTGATATGCCACTGACATTGGAATGCCCTGCAGGGGTACGTACGATCCCTCGTATTCGACCTCGGCCATAGAGGGATCGAAGAAGAAGGTCAGGAAGGTTCCGCTGAGGAGGATGACGACGAAACTGTAGAGCGCCACCTCGCCGAGCATGAACGACCAGTGGTCGGGGAAGATCTTGCGGCCGAGGGCCTTGACGGCGGTCGAAGCGCTCGTGCGCTCATCGACGTAGTTGGCCGCCCACCCCGTGAACCGCATGCCGCGCCCGGGCGCGGTCTCGATCGACGGTGCCGGCGGGGTCACAGTGGTACTCACAGTGCACGCTCCCAGAAACTCGGACCCACAGGTTCGGTGAAGTCGCTCTGCGCGACGAGGTAACCCTCTTCATCCACAGTGATCGGGAGCTGGGGGAGAGGTCGGGCCGCCGGTCCGAAGATGACCTCGCAGTGGTTCGCGACGTCGAACTGCGACTGGTGGCACGGGCACAACAGCGTGTGTGTCTGCTGTTCGTACAGCGCGACGGGGCACCCGACGTGCGTACAGATCTTCGAATAAGCGACGATGCCGTCATACGACCAGTCAGCCTTGGCCGGGTCTTCGATCAGCTCGTCGACAGGAAGGCGCATGAGCAACACGGCCGCCTTCGCCTTTTCCTCCAGTCGGTGCTCCTCAAGCTCGGCGAGACCTTCGGGGATGACGTGGAACGCCGAGCCGATCGTGACTTCAGAGGCCTTAATGGGCGTGCCAGACGGGTCTCGCGCGAGGCGCGTGCCTGGTTCCCACATCGTTTGCTTGAGCAAGGCGACAGGATCCTCGGCTGGCGCGAGGTCTCGGAAGAGTGCGATTGCGGGGATGGGCGTCGCGATGACCGCCCCGATGAGCGAGTTGCGCACAAGGCTGCGGCGTGTGAATCCCGACTCAGCGTTCGCCTCACGGAAGATCTCGACGGAGCGCTGGCGCGACTCGTCGCTACCGCGCGTCGGGTGGCGCTCCTCGACGAGTTCGTGGCCGTGCATGAGGGCCTTCGACCAGTGCACCGCGCCGATACCCACGCCGAGCAGTCCAAGGGTGATGCCAATACCGAGGAACATGTTGTTCAGACGGATCGAGCTGGGATCGAGCTGATCGATCGGAAATAGGACGTACGCGGCCACGGCGAGCACGCTGCCGACGATCGAAAGGAAGAAAAGCGCGCTGATCGTGCGCTCGGCCTGCTTCTCCTTCTTCGGGTCGAGATCGGTGACGCGGAGCCGCTCCGGCGGGAAGCCGGGGTTAGGGATGCGATCGGTGCGCACCACCGCGATGGCGGGGGCGGGCGCTGAATGATCCTGCTGCTGGGCGACAGCCTTGCCCGCGGTCTCGCGGCTAGCGCCGTCATGTGCCTCAGCCAATGGTCGTCCTTTCCTTCGAGTGCATGCGGGCCTAGTTTGACTTCGCGGTGAGCCAAATAGTCACGCCGACAAGGGCGCCGAGCCCGAAGATCCAGATGAACAGGCCCTCAGAGACCGGGCCGAGGGCGCCGAGATCCCACCCGCCAACGGAAGGATTTTCCTGTACGTACAGCAGGTAGGTGATGATGTCGTTCTTGTCTTCGGGTGTGAGGTTGAGGTCGCTGAAGACGGGCATGTTCTGCGGACCCGTGACCATCGCGCCGTAGATGTGCACCGGGTCGACGCCAGCAAGTCCGGGAGCCCACTTGCCCTGAGTAAGTGCACCGCCAGCCCCCGCCACGTTGTGGCACATGGCGCAATTGATGCGGAAGAGCTCGGCACCAGCCGCTGCGTCTCCGTCGCCCGCGATGAAACGATCCGGTGGAATCGCCGGGCCTGGAGCGAGGTCAGCGACCCAAGCAGCCATGGCGTCAATCTGAGTCTGTGTGAACTGAACTGGCTTCGATTCGGCTTGCGGACCCGAAGCAGCGAGCGGCATGCGCCCGGTGCCGACCTGAAATTCGACGGCAAGAGCTCCCGCACCGATCAGGCTCGGGCCTGCTGCGGTGCCCTGGGCGTTCATACCGTGACAGGTGGCACAGTTCGCGGCGAAAAGCTTGCCACCCTCATCAATCAGTTGAGCGCTAGCTGCCGTCGTGTCAGCGGTCGCCGTCGTTGTGACGAGTGCGTAGGCTCCGCCCGTGGCAAGGAGGCCGATGATGAGCAGCGACGCGGTTGCTAGAGGGTGACGTCGCCCAACGCGACGAGAGGGCATGGGTGCGGTTGCCATTGTTGTGTGCGTCTCGATTCTGCGGATCATTGGAGAACGTAGATGACGAGGAACAAGCCGATCCACACTACGTCGACAAAGTGCCAGTAATAGGAGACCACGATCGCGCTCGTAGCGTCTCGATGAGTGAAGACCTTCACGGCATACGCGCGGCCGATCACCAGGAGAAATGCAATGAGGCCCGCGGTCACGTGAAGACCGTGGAACCCGGTCGTGAGGTAGAAGGCTGCGCCGAAAGCATCGGAGTTGAGGGTCACATACTCGCTCACGAGAACCGAGTACTCGTAGATCTGGCCGACGACGAAGACCGCGCCCATGGCGTAGGTCAGGAAGAACCACTCGACCATTCCCCACTTGACGGGGCTCCAGCCGGTGCGCTTAGCCTGCAGTCGCTCGGCGGCGAAGACGCCGAACTGGCAGGTGACGCTCGACAGCACGAGGACAATCGTGTTGTAGGTAGCGAAAGGCACGTTGAAGAGCTCGGTGCCCTGCTCCCACAGCTGGGGAGACGTCGATCGCAGCGTGAAGTAGATGGCGAAGAGGCCGGCGAAGAACATCACCTCGCTTCCCAGCCACACGATCGTGCCTACGGCGACGACGTTCGGTCGGTTGATCGTGGGCGCGCTGAGCGAGCTCGAAAGCGAGGTACTGGTCACCCCTTCATTATGACCGATGAAACTGGAGGTTCAGGCCGGGCGACACCCCCGGTTGCGGCGAGAAAGTAGCATCGGACCATGTCGACGACCCCCACCTGGCCCCGCATCCTCACCCGCATGCTGGATGGCGACGATCTGTCGATCGCCGAGGCGTCGTGGGCGATGGAGCAGGTCGTCTCGGGCGAGGCGACCGAGGCCCAGCTGGGGGGCTTCCTCGTCGCGCTTCGGGCCAAGGGCGAGACGGTCGACGAGATCGTGGGCTTCCGGGATGCTGCGCTACGGCATGCCCGATCGCTCGAGATCGACCCCATGGCGCTTGACATCGTCGGAACGGGGGGAGACCCGTACGGAGCCGTCGTCAACGTCTCGTCGATCGCCTCGATCGTCGTGGCGGCGACGGGCGTGCCCGTCGCCAAGCACGGCAACCGCGGCGCGAGCTCGGCATCCGGGGCCTCCGACGTGCTCGGGGTACTGGGCGTCAACATCGAGCTCGAGCCTGAGCGCGTGGCCGAAGTGTTCGAAGAGGTCGGCCTGACGTACCTCAACGCGGCGGTCTTCCACCCGGGCTTCCGGCACGCCGGCCCTCCGCGGCGGCAGCTCGGCATCTCGACCGTCTTCAACATCCTCGGCCCGCTGTGCAACCCCGCCCGGCCCGAGGCCTCGGCGGTCGGCGTCGCGAGCCTCGACCGCGTGCCGCTCATGGTAGGCGTGTTCCGCACCCGCGGGGCGACGGCGCTCGTCTACCGCGGCGACGACGGCATCGACAAGATCACGACGACGGGCCACAGCCACATCTGGGAGGTCTCGCGCGGATTTGTGACCGAGCACGACCTCGACCCGAGCGAGCTGGGCATCCCGACCGCGGCGATCGACGACATCCTCGGCTCGACGCCCGAGCACAACGCGGGCCTCGCACGGGCCGTGCTCGCGGGTGAGGCGGGGCCGGTGCGCGACATCGTGCTGCTCAACGCCGCCGCGGGGCTCGTGTCGTTCCGCCTCGCGCAGGATCCCGAGGAGCTGCGCCGCCCCTTGCCCGAGCGGCTCGCCGAGCAGCTCGAGGTCGCGGCGGCCGCGATCGACTCGGGCGCCGCGGCGGCCAAGCTCGAGGCCTGGGCGGCGGCGACGCAGCGCTAGG
>CAYPND010000006.1:0-8037 GCA_964412175.1 uncultured Microbacteriaceae bacterium
TCTAGGGGTTGACGGCGGGGCCCGGCTGGGCCGGGTGGCTGTGTTCGCGTCTGCTGACTCCCGAATCGAAGGAAGGTGCGACGACTTTGCTCGCCGAGTTCCTTCGATTGGGGAGGGCCTCGAGGGGGCCCGGTCGGTTCCGAGCAGCGGAGCTCGCGCCGCTGCCGGAAGACCTCGCCCAGCGTGGGCTGGCCGTTGCCGGAAAGCCTCGCTCAGCGCGGGCACGCCTGTGCCGGGCGATGTCGTCGGTCGGCCGTAGCCTGAGCAGACCCCTGGCCGGAGGAGACCCCCGTGTACCTGACGACGAACGAGAGCGGCGAGCGACTGCTCGTCACCTCGGCGAGCGACCTGACGCGCGCGGCGACGTGCGAGTTCGCCGTCGCGCGCGACCTCGACGCGCGCCTCGGTCGCATCGCCGCGATCGTCGACGAGCCCGACGCCATGCTCGCCCGCACCGCCGTGCTCGGCGACGCGCACGAGAACGCCATCATCGCCGAGTACCGCGCCGCCGCGCGGCCCGACGGCGTGCTCGAGATCGAGCGCGCCGACCGGCCTGGCCTCGACGCCATCAAACCCTACGCCGCGCAGACGCTCGAGGCCCTTCGCGCCGGCGTTCCCGTCATCGTGCAAGCCACCTTCGTCGACCGCGAGCACAGCCCCGCGCCAGCCACGAGCCCCGCGCCAGCCACGAGCGCTCAGCCGGCCGACAGTGCCGCACCGCCCAACCCCGCCGCGCCCGACGACCTGCCGATCGCCTTCGTCGGTTACGCCGACTTTCTCGAACGGATGCCCGACGGCGCCTACCGCGTGCTCGACAGCAAGCTCGCCCGCCGCGCGAAAGTGACCGCACTGTTGCAGCTGGCTGCCTACGCCGAGCAGCTCGAGCGGCTCGGCATCGCCGTCGACCCCGAGGTCGCGCTGATTCTCGGAACCCGCGAGCGCAGCATCCACCGCCTCGGCGACATCGCGCCCGTGCTGCGCGCCCGACGCGCCCGCCTGCACGCGCTGTTGCGCGAGCGCGCCGCCGCCGACCGGCCCATCGCGTGGCGCGACCCTACCGTTACCCACTGCCGCACGTGCGCGTGGTGCACGAGCGAGATCGCCGCGCACGATGACGTGAGCCAGGTCGCCGGACTCACCGGCGCGCAGTGGACCAAGCTCGGCGCCGCCGGCATCGAGACCCTCGACGAGCTCGCGACGAGCACGGGCGCCGTCGAGGGCATCGCCGCGAGCACGCTCGCCACCCTGCGGCTGCAGGCCGCCCTGCAGAGCGCGGCGACGCCCGGATCGCCGCCGCCCGTGCGCGTGCGCGACGCCGGCGCCCTGCACGCGCTGCCCGCCCCGAGCCCCGGCGACCTCTACTTCGACTTCGAGGGCGACCCGCTCTACACCGAGCACGACCCGCGGCAGTGGGGCCTCGACTACCTCTTCGGCATGGTCGACACCGCCGAAGCCTTCACGCCGTACTGGGCGCACAGCTTCGCCGACGAGCGGGATGCCCTGCTCGCCTTCCTCGCCGACGTCGACGCCCGGCGCCGGGAGCACCCCGACCTGCATGTCTACCACTACGCCTCCTACGAGCGCACCCACCTGCGCTCGATCGCCGCGCGGCATGGCGTGGGCGAGAGCACCGTCGACGAGTGGCTGCGCAGCGGCCTGCTCGTCGACCTCTACCCGGTCGTCAAGAACGCCCTGCGCGTCGGCACCCCGAGCTACTCGATCAAGTACCTCGAGCCGCTCTACTGGCCCGGTGCGCGCGAGGGGGCCGCGGTCGCGCGGGGCGATGACTCGATCGCCGAGTACATCCGCGCGCGCGAGTTGCGCGAGGCGGGCGACACCGCGGCCGCGCAGCAGATTCTCGAAGACATCGTCGACTACAACCGCGTCGACTGCGTCAGCACCCTGAAGCTCGCCTCGTGGTTGCGCGGGCTCGCGGCCGAGCATCCCGCCCCCGCACCGGCGTTCATCGACGACGATGACGACGAGGAGGGTGACGACGGCCCGACGATCGACGACTCGCCGCTGCGCACCTCCCTGCTCGCGCTCGCGGCCAACCCCGCCGGCATGCCCGCGACCGAGCCCGACCGCACGCCCGAGCAGCGCGCCTACGCCTACGCCGCCGCCGCGATCGACTACCACCGCCGCGAGCACAAGACCTTCTGGTGGGAGCACTTCGACCGCCTCGTCGCCCCGCTCGACGAGTGGAGCGACGTGCGCGACGTCTTCATGGTCGATCCGGATGCTCCGCACGACCAATCCCCCTGGGGCAAGTCGGGCAGGCAGCGGTCGCTGCGCCGCACGCTCACCCTGCACGGAACCTGGGCGCCCGGCTCGCGCCCGAGCGTCAGCGGGCGCTCGGGCCCCTTCGCGGTGTACGAGCGGCCCGCGCCCCTGCCCGGAAACCCGCGGGATCCGCTCGCGCGGTCGGCCCGCAGCGTGGCGATCGAGGCGCTCGGCGAGGGGTTCGTCGTCGTCACCGAGACGCTCGCCGAGGGCGTCGAGCCCTACACTGACCTGCCGATCGCGCTCACGCCCGCGAGCCCGCCCGACCCCGGGCAGCAGAAGCCCGCGATCGAGGAGTGGGGCAGCGCACTCGTGACCGCGCACCCCGAGTGGCCGGCCGAGCCCGTCGGCGACCTGCTGCGGCGCGTGCCGCCGCGCACCCGCAGCGGTGCGCCGCTCGCCGTCGTCACGCTCGACACCGAGGGAGAGCCCGACCGGATCTCCGCCGTCGTCGCGAGCCTGCTCGACCTCGACCGCTCGTACCTCGCCGTGCAGGGCCCTCCCGGCACGGGCAAGACGCACCTCGGCGCCCACGTCATCGCCGCGCTCGTGCGCGATCACGGCTGGAAGATCGGCGTCGTCGCGCAGAGCCACACGACGGTCGAGCACGTGCTCGAGAGCGTCGTACGGGCTGGCCTTGACGGCCGGCTCGTCGGCAAGGCGCCCAAGACGGGCGCCGACCCGGCCGACTCCGCGACCGCGCGGTACACCGTGCTCGGCACGGCCGACCAGCTCGCCGCCTTCGCCGCCGAGCGGGCGGGCACCGGCAACGGCGGCTCCGTCGTCGGCGGTACGGCCTGGGACTTCGCGAGCCCCCAGCGCCTCGGCCGCCGCAACCTCGACCTGCTCGTCATCGACGAGGCCGGGCAGTTCTCGCTCGCGGCCACGATCGCGGCGAGCATGGCAGCGAAGAACCTGCTGCTGCTTGGCGACCCGCAGCAGCTGCCGCAGGTGAGCCAGGGCACGCATCCCGAGCCCATCGACGGCTCGGCGCTCGGCTACCTGAGCGACGGGCACGACGTGCTGCCGGCCGAGCTCGGCTACTTCCTCGCCGAGACCCGCCGGCTGCACCCCGCCCTCGCCGAGCCCGTCTCGCGGCTCAGCTACGAGGGGCGCCTGCGCGCGCACCCGAGCGCCGCCGAGCGCCTGCTCGAGGGCGTCGCGCCTGGTCTGCACCCGGTTTCCGTCGAGCACCACGGCAACGCGACCGCGTCGGTCGAGGAGGCGGACGAGGTGGTGGCGATCATCCACCGCCTCATAGGCACAGCGTGGCGATCGGCACCGGATGCTGCGCCGCGGCTCCTCGCCGATGCCGACGTCATCGTCGTCACGCCCTACAACGCCCAGCAGCAGACGATCCGCGAGCGACTGGATGCGGCCGGGCTGCGCGGCGCGCGCGTCGGCACCGTCGACAAGTTCCAGGGTCAGGAGGCCGCCGTGGCGATCGTCTCGCTCGCGGCGTCGAGCTCGCGCGATGCGCCGCGCGGCATGGAGTTTCTGCTCAACCGCAACCGGCTCAACGTGGCAATCTCGCGCGCGCAGTGGGCGGCGTACCTCGTGCACTCGCCCGGGCTGCTCGACTCGCTGCCGCACACGGCGGCGGGCGTGGCCGAGCTGAGTGCGTTCATCCGCCTTACCGAGGCGGGGCAGAACTGAGCTACTCGGGTGCCGACTCGAACGCGTAGGTAAAGTCGCCCGAGACGCCCGTCCAGGTGACGCGCAGCAGGGCCGCAGGCCCCACCTCGTCGTAGGCTGTGCAGACGAAGGTCGCACCAAGCGAGGCTGAGGCCTCGGAGGGACAGATCACCTCGTACTCAAGGCCCTGCTCGCGCAGGTCGGCCGCGATCTCGACCTCGACGGCGCGCAGCTCGGCGAGTGAGGCCTCGCGCGGCAGCGCCAGGCCCGCGAGCGTGCCGGCCCCGCCCACGATGAGGGCGAGCACCACGAAGACCCAGGTCGGGGCCGTGCCGCGCCGGGTCGACCGGTACACGTGGATCGCACGCGACAGCAGGTAGAAGAACGGCCCCAGCACGATCCAGGCGACCGAGGGGCGGAACTCGTGGCCGAGGGCGCCGAGGCGCCGATAGTCGGTGAGGGCGCCGAGCACGAGCCACAGCAGTGCCGCGGCCCCGAGTCCACCCGCGACGTAGGGCGTGACGCTCGTGGTGCCGCCGTCGGTGATCCACCAGCCGAGAGCGGCGAGCCCGAGGTGCAGCAGGGGCGCGAGGGCGAGCATCCACGCCCCGCCCGTCGTGACGCCGGTGATCGCGCGCGGCGCCGAGACCGGGCGGGCCGAGCCCCACGAGCGCGTCATGGGCTCGTAGTCGACGCTCGCGAGGTCGACGGCCGAAGTGGGCTGGGCGAAGGTGCTCGACGAGGTCCACGGCGTCGAGGCCGAGGCCGGAAGGGGAGTGGCCGTCGCGAGCGGGGCGACGGCGAACGACCCGGATGCGGGGCCTGCCGCGACCGATGCGGCGGGCGCGCCGGGTGCCGGCAGCGGGGTGGGCACGGCGAGCGGGGCCGGGCCCGAGGAGGGCTTCGCCGTCGGCAGCGGGTCGTCGAAGCCCGGGAACCCGGCGACGGGGATCGACCCCGATGTGGGCGGCACGAGCCGCACGGGCTCGGAGATCGGCATCGAGCCCCCGCCGCGGCCGGGAGCGGCGGCACCGGGGCCGGTCGCGACGCTCGCAGCCACACTGGGCGCGGGGGCGGTAGGCGAGGCGAGCTCGGGCGACGAGAGCGCCGGCGGCGGGTAGTCGAGCGCACCGGTCGGTGCGGGCGGAGGCGGGTCGGCGAAGGGCGGCGGAACATACGGCGCCGACGACATCGGCGCCGAGGCGGCGGGAACGGCTGCGGGCACGGCGGATGCGGCGGAGACGGGCGCGGGAACGGGCTCGCCCGCGGGGTTCGGCTGCGTGTGCTCGCTCCACGCGGTGCCATCCCACCAGCGGATCAGCGCGGGCTGATCCGGATCCGTGTACCACCCGGCAGTAGCAGTGCTCACCCTGGCCTCCCACCCTGACGTGTCCTCACGGATAGCGTAGGCGGTCGGACCGTGCGCGAGCATCAAAAGATGGTCGGGCGCCCGCGACCCTCCCCCGGGGCGGGCGCCCTCGATCACGTCCGACGCCGGTGTTCGGCCGTGATCTGCTCGATGCGGCTCAGATCGCCGCGTCGTCTCCGAGCTCTTCCTCGCGGCGCGGCTGCTCGTCGCCTTCGATGATCGGCTCGGTTCCGGTGATGACGGGGTCGTCGCCCGGGGTTCCCTGACCGGCTCCGAAGTCGCCCTGCGCGCCCGGGTTCTCGCCCTGCGTGAGGTGGTCGTGCTCGCGGTCGTGGTCGAACTGGTCGTTCTGCATGATGGTTCCCCCCCTTGTGGTGTGACGCCTCGAGGGCTCGAGCCGTCGCTGACCACTCAACCCCCGACTCCGTGGTCGCGACAACGGGTTGCCAGCGTCGACGACCGGGCACTATGGTGCGCGCTCCTCGATGCACGATACTCGCGAGGTGACGCGAGTGACCGGAATCATCGCCGACTACGCCTACGTCGCCCGCTCGCGCCTGCGCTACTGGCGGTACGGCGCGCGGCCGCCGGCTACCATCGAGGCGGGGCCGGATGCTCCCCCTCCCGTGCTGCTCATCCCCGGCGTCTTCGAGACCTGGCACTACCTCAAGCCGATCCGCGACCGCCTGGCGGCCCTCGGGCATCCCGTGCACAGCGTGCCCGAGCTCGGCTTCAACCGACACCCGATCCCGGAGATGGCCGCCCTGCTCTCGGCCTACCTCGAGCACCGCGAGCTCACGGGCGTCACGATCGTCGCCCACAGTAAGGGCGGGCTCATCGGCAAGACCATGCTCGTCGCCGACGAGGGCGCCGAGCTGAGCCGCCTCACCCGCATGATCTCGATCAACACGCCCTACGCGGGAAGCCCGCTCGCGCGCTTCGCGATGGGGCCGTGGCGGGAGTTCGTGCCGACGCGGCCCGTCATCACCGAGCTCGCGGCGGCGGCGAGCGTCAACGCGCGCATCACCTCGCTGCACTCGACGTACGACCAGTACGTGCCGGCGGGCAATTCGGTGCTCGAGGGGGCCGAGAACGTCGTGCTGCCCTACATCGGCCACTTCCGCGTGCTCGGGCTCGACCCGGTGATCGACGAGGTCGTGGCCCGGGTGCCGCGGGTGGGGCCCTGATGCAGGAAGCATCGTGCATCCATCTGCAAGAATCGCGCCATGCCCGCCGCTGACGCCGCCCCTTCGACGGATGCCCTGCCCGCGCTGAGCCTCAAGCTGCTGCCCGCCGCGATCGTCGTGACGAGCGCCATCCCGCTGTTCGGGTTCGAGAACCGGTTCGTGGGCTACCCGTGGCTCGTGATCGGCCTCGTGGTGGCGTACGTCGTCGACCGCGAGCTCATGCGCGATCTCGGCATCATCGCGGCCGGCCTCATCGTCGTGAGCACCGTGAGCGTCAAGGCCGACATCTCGTGGCCGAACTTCTTCCTGCTCGGCTTTGTGCTGAGCCTCGCGGTCGCCGTGCCGTTCGTGCTCGACCGGTTCGTGTTTCGACGGCGGGTCATCCGGTTCCCGTGGCGCAGCGGGCAGAAGTGGCAGACCTGGGAGAAGTCGTACCTGTTCGCCGTGCCGTTCCTCGGCTGGCTGATCCTGCCGTTCTACTTCATCACCTCGGGCGCGTACCAGAACTGGCCCGCGGTGTCGGAGTTCTCGGAAGTGGCCCGCCTGTTCGTCGGCGTCAACGCGGTCGGCATTTGGGACGAGCTGTTCTTCATCTGCACCTGCTACGTGCTGCTGCTGCGGCACTTCCCGGTGCTCACGGCGAACATCCTGCAGGCGATCGTGTTCGTGAGCTTCCTGTGGGAGCTCGGGTACCAGGCCTGGGGCCCGCTCATGACGATCCCCTTCGCGCTGCTGCAGGGCTGGATCTTCCACCGCACGAAGTCGCTCACCTACGTCATCATCGTGCACCTGCTGTTCGACCTCGTGGTGTTCCTCGCGATCGTGCACGCGCACAACCCCGGGGTCTTCCCGTTCTTCCTCGTCGAGAGCCCCGGGTAGGTAAGGACTGCTCATGGCGGGGCGGCGTGCGCCGCCGCAAGGGTGGAGGCATGACCACAACAACCCTGCGCCTGCTGGCCATCGTCGGCGCGCTCACCATCGCCCTGACCGGATGCTCCACCGCCGCCCCCGACAGCGTCGACGACCTCGTCCCCGAGGCCGCCGACGCCGGCGACACGGGTGGCGACGCCGGTGACGACGGTGGCGGTGACGCGGCCGGCGAGGTCACCGTGATCGGCGCCGACCTCGCGTCGAGCACCGCCGTGATGCTGGCCGAGGTCTATGCGGAAGGCCGCGATCCGATACCCACGGTTGAGTTTCTCGACGCGACGACTGTCCGCTTCGCCTGGCCCGCCGGTTCGCTCTCCGAGGGCGACGCGCTCGGCAACTGCCAGATCGCCTACGGCGCGCTCAGCGGCGAGGGCATCCGCGTGCTCTTCGCCGTCGGCGACGCCGAAACCGACTGCACCGCCGAGATCGAGGGCTGAGCAGGCGGGGCCGCGCGGCGCACCCCCGAGCGCCGCGCGGCCACGGGCTGCCCGCAGCCCCGGCGCATCTCCACAATTCAGGAGTTCGGGATGCTCGCGCCCGGTCGACACGCCGTGCGAGCATCCCGAACCGCCGTTTCTGGGCCGTCGCTCCTGAATTGTGGAGATGCTGCTCGGCGCGCGCCTCCTGAATTGT
>CAYPND010000006.1:8137-82392 GCA_964412175.1 uncultured Microbacteriaceae bacterium
GGGCCGTCGCTCCTGAATTGTGGAGATGCTGCTCGGCGCGCGCCTCCTGAATTGTGGAGGTGCTGCTCGGCGCGCGCCTCCTGGATGGTGGAGACGGCGGGGTGGGGCAGACTCGGGGGGGTGAGCCTGCTCGAGTCGATGCCCCGCCCCTACGAGGCCGGCGCGGCGTTCGACGCGATCGAGAACTGGGCCGTCGGGCGCGGGCTCACGCTGTATCCCGCGCAGGAGGAGGCGATTTTCGAGCTCGTCGCCGGCGCGCACGTCGTGCTCGCCACCCCGACCGGGTCGGGCAAGAGCCTCGTCGCCGTCGCCGCGCACGCGATCGCGCTCGCGCAGGGGCAGCGCACCTACTACACCGCGCCGATCAAGGCGCTCGTGAGCGAGAAGTTCTTCCAGCTCGTCGACATCTTCGGCGCCGAGAACGTCGGCATGGTGACGGGCGACTCGAGCGTCAACGGCGATGCGCCGATCATCTGCTGCACGGCCGAGATTCTCGCCAATCAGGCGCTGCGCGAAGGGCCCGACCTCGCGGCGGGCATCGTCGTCATGGACGAGTTCCACTACTACGCCGACGTCGACCGGGGGTGGGCGTGGCAGGTGCCGCTGCTGACGCTCACGAACGCGCGCTTCCTGCTCATGAGCGCGACGCTCGGCGACGTCACGCCCATCGCAGCCGACCTCGAGCGCCGCACCGGGCATCCGGTGAGCGAGGTGACGCACACCGAGCGGCCGATCCCGCTGACGTTCGAGTACGTGAAGACCCCCGTGCACGAGACCGTCGAGACCCTGCTTGAGAAGGGCCAGGCGCCGATTTACATCGTGCACTTCAGCCAGGCCGCGGCGATGGAGCGCGCTCAAGCGCTATCGAGCATCCGCATCGTGTCGAGAGAGCAGCGCGATGAGATCGCCGAGGCGATCGGCGACTTCCGCTTCGCGACCGGCTTCGGCTCGACGCTCAGTCGGCTCGTGCGCGCGGGCATCGGCGTGCACCACGCCGGCATGCTGCCGAAGTACCGCCGGCTCGTCGAGGTGCTCGCCCAGCGCGGGCTGCTGCGCGTCATCTGCGGCACCGACACCCTCGGCGTGGGCATCAACGTGCCGATCCGCACCGTGCTGCTGACCGCCCTCAGCAAGTACGACGGCGTGAAGATGCGGCAGCTGAGCGCGCGCGAGTTCCACCAGATCGCGGGGCGGGCTGGTCGCGCTGGGTACGACACCGCGGGGCTCGTCGTCGTGCAGGCTCCCGACCACGAGGTCGAGAACCACCTCGCGACCACGAAGGCGGGCGACGACCCGAAGAAGAAGAAGAAGATCGTGCGCAAGGCTGCGCCCGCGGGCTTCGTCACGTGGAGCGAGACGAGCTTCGAACGACTGGTGGGCGGGATGCCCGAACCGCTCGAGAGCCGCATGCAGGTCTCGGCGGCCATGCTCATCAACCTCATCGCCCGCGGGGGAGACGTCTTCGCGAACGCTCGCGCCCTGCTCACCGAGAACCACGAGCCGCCGCACCGGCAGCGCGAGCTCGTGAAGCGGGCGCTCGGCATCGGGCAGACGCTCGTGCGGGCCGAGGTCGTCGTCATCGACCGCAGCGTCACGCCCGCCGCCATCACCCTCACGGTCGACCTGCAGCCGAACTTCGCGCTCAATCAGCCGCTGAGCCCCTTCGCGCTCGCCGTCATCGGCGTGCTCGACCACGCCGACCCGAACTACCCGCTCGAGGTCATCAGCGTCATCGAGTCGACGCTCGACAACCCGCGGCCCGTGCTCGCGCAGCAGCAGTTCGCGGCGCGCGGCGAGGCGATCGGCGCCATGAAGGCCGAGGGACTCGACTACGACGAGCGCATGGAGGCCCTCGACGAGGTCGAGTATCCGCAGCCGCTTGCCGAGCTGCTGACCGCGATGTTCGAGACCTTCGCGAGCACCCAGCCCTGGATCCGCGACGTCGAGCTGCGCCCCAAGAGCGTCGTGCGCGACCTCTACGAGAAGGCCATGACCTTCACGGAGTACGTCAGCCACTACAAGCTCACCCGCAGCGAGGGCTTGCTGCTGCGCTACCTGAGCGACGCCGACCGCGCGATTCGCCAGACCGTGCCCGATGAGGCCAAGACCGACGAGCTGCGCGACATCATCGAGTGGCTGCGCGAACTCGTGCGCCAGGTCGACTCGAGCCTGCAAGACGAGTGGGAGCAGCTGAGCAATCCCGCCGCCGCCGCAAGCGACGAGGCCGTGCTGCCGCCTCGGCCGCCGGATGTCACGACCAACCGCCGGGCATTCCTCGTGCTCGTGCGCAATGAGCTGTTCCGCCGCGTGCAGCTCGCGGCGCTGCAGCGCGACGACGACCTCGAGGCGCTCGACCCCGAGGCGGGCTGGCCCGAGGCGCTCGACGCCTACTACGCCGACCACGAGCAGGTGCTCACGGGGGGCAACGCGCGCAGCGCATCCCTTGTGCAAATCGACGAGGCGCCGGTGGATGCTCCGGGCACGTGGTCGGTGCGCCAGGTCATCGACGACCCGGCCGGCGACCACGACTGGGGCATCGACGCGGTCGTCGACCTGACGGCGAGCGTCGAAGCCGGATTCGCCGTGGTCAGGGTGCTCGGCCTGCGTCGGTTGTAGCGCGCGCGGCGAGCGCTAGAGGATCGCGTCGCGCACGAGGTCGTACACAGGCGTGAAGAGGCCCACGTTGACGAGCACCGCCGTGATAGCGAGGTTCGTCAGCAGCGGCCACCAGCCGCGCCCCGCGGCCTGGCGCCGCACAACGATGGTGCGAGCAACGAGGTAGCCCAGGGCGCCGAGGAAGGCCCAGGCCCAGTGCGCGCGGCGCAGGTGGCCCCACTCGTACAGGGTGATGCGGTCGCGGCGCACCCACATGATGATCCAGAGCACGGGGATGATCGTCGCGCCGATGAGCCAGATCACGGGGGTCGACTCGAAGCCCGAGAGCACGACACCCGCGGTCTGCGCGGCAACAGTGATGAGCGGGGTGAACGCGAGGGCCCAGGCGGCCGGAGTCGTGGTGCGCTCAGGCGCGTAGTCGATCGATGAGCTGCGGGTGTTCCAGAGCTCGTCGGGGCGGTGCGTACGGGCTCCGTAGGTGCCGAGCGGCTGCGGGGCTGAGCCAGGGGCCGAGCGCGGGGCCGAGGTCGGCGTGCTCGCGACGGGGGAGCCGGGGGCGGAGCCGGGCGACCAGGAGTAGGGGGCCGAGTAGCTGTAGGGCTCGTCGGCGAGCGGCTCGGCGATGACGGTCGAGGCGGTGCCGGAGCCGGCGGCGGCGACGAAGCCCGGGTCGCTCACGGCCTGCTCAGCGGGGTGCTCGACGATCAGCTTGGGGCGCGAATGTTTGGTCCACCGAGTGCCGTCCCACCAGCGCAGCCGTAACGCCAACTCGGGGTCGTCGTACCACCCGGCGACGGGTGTGTGCGGATCGGTCATCGTGTGTCCTCGGGTGCCCTCAGGTGACACGGAGCGGAACTCGCGGTGAATGAGCGCGCTCTCTCGAAAGGCTTATCGTAACTTGGATCGGGGTACAACGGCAGAGCCGCGCGGTCCCCCTTTGGGGGGACAGAGATTCTCTGTTTTCGTCCGCCGCTGTCGAGCCGGGGCTGCGTCAGCCCGCGAGGCGCCCGAGCATTCGCCACACCGTCGTCGTGAGCGCGGGGTGGTCGAGCGCGATCTGCCGCAGCAGCCGGTACTCGCGCGCCCGGTTCGGTAGGCGGCCGTCGTCATCGAGGATGCGCTCGGCCCGGAGCATCCACACCACGAGCTCGTCAACCGTCGGCAGCTGGGGAATGAAGTCCCACGGGTCTTCTCCGCCGCGCGCCCGCGCGTGGATCACGGTCTGCAGCTCGTCGTGCGCCTCGGCCCGCAACACCTCGAGGCTCGCACCCCGTCGGCTGCGCGTCTCATCCATGCTTCGACCCTATGCCGCCCGCATGAGGGCTCGCCGAGGGCCTTCCGGATGCTCGACTCGCGTCAGACCAGAGCGGCGAGCACGGCGCGCACGCCCTCGGGGTCGAGCGCCGACCAGATCGCCAGAACTCCCAGCTGCGTGATTGCCCACAGGATGAGCGGCCACGGCACGGCACCGGTCGCGCGCGCGACGCGCACGCCACGAACGCCGAGGTAGAGCGGGGGAGCGAGCACCGCGGTGATCCACGGCGCCGTGCGTAGGTGGCCCGAGAGCTCCATGAGGCGCGTGTCCTGGCCCGCGAGCGCGCCCATGAGCACGAGCGGGAAGGCGACGGCGAGCGCGCGGGTCCAGGCCGAGTTCTCGGCCGGGAGGGTCGAGAACACCCAGAACACGAGCAGCGCCTGCGTGAGCGGCATGGATGCCATGAGCCAGACCGATACGGTGTGCACGCGCATGCGCATGGGGTTGCGGGCCGACAAGGTCTCGACCGGGCGGGCGCCGGCGCGGTCCCGGCTGCCGAAGGGCTCGTAGCCGGCGGTCTCGGCGTTCGCGGGACTCAGCGGCGAGGCGGCTGAGCGGCTGCTCGCCGGGCTCGCGCTGCGCAGTCCGGCGGCGGGGTCGACCGCGTGCAGCGGCATATTCTCCGCGGCGCGGGCCGACTCGCGGGGCGAGACGGTCGCGGGCGCGCTGCCGACGACGGAGAACGCGGGCAGAGCGGCGGCGTCGGTGCGCGTCGCGGCGGTGACGGCCGCCAGCGTCTCGGTCGACACGACCGGGCTCACGGGTGTCTGCAGGGCCGCGGTGTGGTGGGTCCAGGCGGTGCCGTCCCACCAGCGGCGCTGCGTGGCCATGCCGGTCGTGCTGGTCTCGACCGGGTCGGGATACCACCCTGCCGGTACGCGCAACGCTGTGGTGCTGGTCATCGTGGTCCCCCATGGTTTCCGGTCCCCCGACCGGATCTCGTGTTCCGATTCGACCCCCCTGGCCGATCGGTGTGCCGCGGTGTATTCGGGTTCCACGCGACGAACGATTGCTCGCTCTGGTGCTGCATTTTCAATTGTGACCGGGGTTCGGTTCGGGCCGAGCCCCGGGCGTTCGGTTATCGAATGATGCTGAAGACGCCCCAGTCGTCGACCTGCCAGGCGATCCAGCCGTTCGATCGCTGGAGGCTCGCCGTGATGACGATCGGGTTGCCGCTCGCGTCGATGGCCGGACAGCGCAGCTGCTGGCCGATGAAGAGCGGCGGGCTCGGCGGGCACTCGACCTGCATGTTGCCGCCGATGCTGCGCGCGGCGAGCTCGATGCTGTTCGAGGCCTCGGCGGCGAATACCCCCGGCAGGGCGGCGATGATGAGGCCGGGCACGGCGAGGATCGACGCGCCGACGAGACCGCTCAGCAGCAGGAAGACCGCGAGCGGGCCGTAGCCGGCACCCGAGATGCGGCTGAGGCGCACGGCGCGTGCGATGAGGTAGAGCGGAGCCGAGCCGAGCGCCCACAGCCAGGTGGCGGGGCGGTCGACGCCGCGACGGCGCAACGAGCGGTAGTCGAACACCGCGAGCACGAGCGAGAGCGGGTACGGAGCGAGCCAGATGACCGCCATGAAGATGACGCTCGGGCCGGTCGAGAAGGCGGCGAGCACGAGCAGGCTCAGCAGCAGCTGCAGCATCGGTAGCAGGGCGATGGCCCAGACCTCGACGCTCTGCAGGTGCGGTGCCGTTGTGCCGAGCGTCTGGTGCGTGCCGCGCCGACCCGGGTCGGCCGCCGAGATTGGCGATTCCGTCCAGGTGGGCACGTAGGCCGGGGCACCGGGAGCGGAGCCGTAGCCGGGTGCAGAGCCGTACCGCGGGGCCGAGTTCTGCGGCACGGAATTCTGCGACACCGAGCCGTAGCCGGCCGACACGGGAGTACCCGCTTCGCCCTTCAGCGGCACCCAGGGCATGCCCGACTGGCTCGAGGCGGTCGCGGCGTTCGCGGCCGACTGCGCCTGCAGGTCGGCGAAAGCCGCCGCGGCGAAGGCATCAGCGGCCGTGGCGGCACTCGCGGCCGAGGCCGGAGCAGCGGGCGCGGGGACCGATGGAGCGGCGGCCGACGGAACGGAGACCGACGGTGCGCTCGGCTCGACGAGCGCGGGTGCGTCGTCGGCATTCGGCGGCGCCAACTGGCGCAACACCGCGGCGGTGGGCTGCTCAATGGGCGGCTCATCGACCGCGGCCGAGTCGGCGTCGCGGCGCGAGCGGCGCGAGGGTAGCTCGTCGTCGGCGAAGATCGTGGGCGCCGCGGGCTGCGCGGGCATCATGGGCTGCCGGGCATCAGACACGTGCTCGGTCCACGCGTGGTTGTCCCACCAACGCAACTGAGGCAGGCCCAGTGGGTCGGGGTACCACCCCGCCGGCACTCGGCCGAAGTCGTCGTCAGACACGTCAGATCCCCCTCTGATGCCGAACCCGAATCCGGCGGGCTCAGTCTATGGGCCGATTCCTCCATGAGGGGAGGAATCATCACCCCCCCAGTGCGGGTGTCCCCCGGTCGGGGTACACCTCGACGGCGGATGCCGCGAGCCATTGCCGACCCTGCTCCGCCCGCGTGGGCGCTGCGAGCTCAGGCCCGTCGACCCAGCGGCTCGCGGTGCGCAGCCCGTGCAGAGCGCTGAGCACCCAGAGCTCGCAGCCGGCGAGATCGGCGGGCCGGGCATCCGTCTCGACGACCGTCACCCTCGCATCGCGCGCGGCCTCGATCACGAGGTCGGCGGTGACGCTCGGGATGCGCGGCAGGGCACTGCTCGGAGTCACAAGCGTCTCGCCCCGCCACCAGAGCAGCCCGCTGTAGGCGCCCTCGACGACGCGGCCCTGGGCATCCACGATGATCGCCTCGCCGGCGCCGAGCGGTTGCACCGCCACCCGCAGGGCCTGCAACGCGTCGAGGTCGGGGCCCTTCACGAGCGGGAGCGTGCGCGGGTCGTGCGGCGCCGTGGCGACGTCGACCTCGGTGCTCGTCGCCGGGGTCGGCCGCAGGCGCAGGCTCAGCTGGGTGCGGTCGGCGCGCTCGCGCAGCTCGACGCGGGGAAACCAGTCGCCCGAACGCGGGAGGGCCGCGACGACGTCGGCCCAGAAGGCCCCGCCATCGGCGCGGTGCGCGGCGACCGCGGCGAGGAAGCGCGCGCGATGGTGGTCGAGCCCGCGCACCCGGCCGTCGATGACGCGCCACGAGTCGGCGACGAGCAGGCGGTCGGCGCCGCGCGGGTCGCACCAGTCGAGATCGACCCAGGGCGATGCGCCCGGGCCGCTGCCGGGCCGCCAGGGGTGCAGGCCCTCGCCGAGCGCGCTCATAGCATTGAGGGTATGCGGCGCGGCCTTCTCGAGCACCCGATCGCGGCGCTGCCAAGCGCCGAGGCGGTCGTGCTCGCGCTCGCGGCCGAGAACCCGAACGCCGAGGGCCTCGTGTGGCTCGACTCGGGGCTCGGTGCCCGCACCGGCCGCAGCCTGGTTGCAGTCGGTGAGCGCGTGCCGCTCGATGAGGGCGCACCCGTGCTGCCGCAGCTGCGGGCGGCGCTCGCCGAGATGTCTGTGGTTGATCGGGGCGAGGCGCTGCCGCTCGGGCTCGTCGGGTGGTTCGGCTACGAGCTGCGGGGCGAGACGATGGGCATGCCCGTTCCGCCCGCGCCGGGCCACCAGCGCGCGGCCTGGCTGCGCGTCGACCGCGGCGTGGCGTTCGACCACGGCACGGGCACCGCCCGGCTCGTGGCGCTCGACGCCGGGGGCGCGGGCCTCGACGGCAGCGGGGAGTGGAGGGGCGAGCTCGCCGACTGGCGGCAGCGGATGCTCGCGGTGCTCGAGCGGGCGGCGGGGGTCTCAACGGCGCAGCCATCCCTGGCACCGGCACCGCCGGCCGCACCGCTCGGGCCCGTCGTCTGGCGCGACACCGACGCGCACTATGCCGAGCTCGTGCGGCGCTGCCAGGCCGCGATCCGCGAGGGGGAGGCGTACCAGCTGTGCTTGACGACGCAGGCCGAGGTCGCGACCGCCGATGGCTCCGCGCTCGACCCCGTCGCGCTCTACCGCCGCCTGCGCCGCTCGAGCCCCGCCCACCACGGCGCCCTGCTGCGCATCGGGCAGACGACCCTGCTGAGCGCGAGCCCCGAGACGTTCTTGCGCGTCGTCGACGGCACCGTGCAGACCCGGCCCATCAAGGGCACGCGCCCGCGCGACGCCGACCCCGAACGGGATGCGGCGCTCGCCGCCGAGCTCTCGGCGAGCGAGAAGGAGCAGGCCGAGAACCTCATGATCGTCGACCTCATGCGCAACGACCTCGCGCGCATCAGCGAGGTCGGCTCGGTCGTCGTCACGGGCCTGCTCGAGGTCGAGAGCTACGCCCACGTGCACCAGCTGGTCAGCACCGTCGAGGGGCGGCTGCGGCCGGGCATCGATGCACTGGATGCCGTCGCCGCGTGCCTGCCCGCTGGCTCGATGACGGGCGCCCCCAAGCGGCGTGCCATCGAGCTGCTCGCCGAGCTCGAGGCCAGCCCCCGCGGCATCTACTCGGGAGCATTCGGCTACCTCGGCGCCGATGGCACGGCCGACCTGGCCATGGTCATCCGCAGCATCGTTGTCGAGGGCGACCGCGCCACGATCGGGGCGGGCGGCGGCGTGACGGCGCTGAGCGACCCGCACGCGGAGGTCGCCGAGATGCGGCTCAAGGCCGCGGCGCTGCTGCGAGCGCTCGCGCACGATTCGGCCGGGTAGCACCCGGTAATCTGGGAACTTCTGCACCGCCACCACCGCGGCCGCCCTGATGACATCGACGTGAATCGAGACCCCGACGTGACCGACGAGCAGCCCGACGAGAACGCCTACGACCACGCCCGCATCGAAGCCCACTGGGCGCCGGTATGGGATGCCCTGCAGCCGTTCACCGTCGACGACCCCGCCGACGCGAAGCCGCGCAAGTACGTGCTCGACATGTTCCCGTACCCGAGCGGCGACCTGCACATGGGCCACGCCGAGCAATACGCACTCGGCGACATCGTTGCGCGGTACTGGCGGCAGCAGGGCTTCACGGTGCTGCACCCGATCGGCTGGGACTCGTTCGGCCTGCCCGCCGAGAACGCCGCGATCAAGCGCGGTGCCGACCCTCGGCAGTGGACTTACGACAACATCGCGCAGCAGAAGGCCTCGATGAAGCGGTACGCCGCGTCGTTCGACTGGTCGCGCGTACTGCACACGAGCGACCCCGAGTATTACCGCTGGAACCAGTGGCTCTTCTTGAGGATGTACGAGAAGGGTCTCGCGTATCGCAAAGACAGCTGGGTGAACTGGGACCCCGTCGACCAGACCGTGCTCGCGAACGAGCAGGTGCTGCCCGACGGCACGAGCGAGCGCTCGGGCGCCGTCGTGGTGAAGAAGAAGCTCACGCAGTGGTACTTCAAGATCACCGACTACGCCGACCGCCTGCTCGACGACCTCAACCAGCTCGAGGGCTCGTGGCCCGCCAAGGTGCTCACGATGCAGCGCAACTGGATCGGCCGCTCGACGGGCGCCGACGTCGACTTCGTCATCGAGGGCCACCACAGCCCCGTCACGGTCTTCACGACGCGCCCTGACACTCTCTTCGGCGCGACGTTCATGGTCGTCGCCCCCGACAGCGACCTCGCGGCTGAGCTCGCCGCGGGCTCGACCCCCGAGGTGCGCATGGCCTTCCAGGCGTACCTGGAGCAGGCGCAGAAGAAGAGCGAGATCGATCGTCAAGACGCGTCGCGCGAGAAGACCGGCGTCTTCCTCGACCGCTGGGCGATCAACCCCGTCACCGGCGAGCGCATCCCCGTCTGGGCCGCCGATTACGTACTCGCTGACTACGGCCACGGCGCGATCATGGCCGTGCCCGCGCACGATCAGCGCGACCTCGACTTCGCCATCACCTACGGCTTGCCCGTGCGTGTGGTCGTCGACACGAACGCGCCCGTCACGGGCGCCATCCCCGTCATCACCCCCGAGATGCTCGAGTCGGGTGACCCCGGTCGATCGGGCGGCCCGCTCGACCCGCAGGGCACCGGCGAGGCACTCACGGGCGACGGGCGCATGATCAACTCGGGCCCGCTCGACGGCCTCAGCAAGCAGAACGCCATCAAGCGGGCGATCGAGCTGCTGGAGGAGCGCGGCACGGGCCGGGCATCCAAGACCTACCGCCTGCGCGACTGGCTCATCAGCCGCCAGCGGTACTGGGGCACGCCCATCCCGATCATGTACACCGACGACGGCACCGAAGTGCCGGTGCCGCTGGATGCCCTGCCGGTCGTGCTGCCCGACTCCGAGGGCATCGACATGAAGCCCAAGGGCACCTCGCCGCTCGGGGGTGTGGAGGACTGGGTCGCGACGACCACGCCCGACGGCCGCCCCGCGCGCCGCGACACCGACACGATGGACACCTTCGTCGATTCGTCGTGGTACTTCCTGCGGTTCCTGAACCCGACCGACGCCACGAAGGCCTTCGACCCCGAGATGGCCGAGAAGTGGGCGCCCGTCGACCAGTACGTCGGCGGTGTCGAGCACGCCATTCTGCACCTGCTCTACGCGCGCTTCATCACGAAGGTGCTGTTCGACCTCGGGTACGTGAGCTTCACCGAGCCCTTCTCGGCGCTGCTCAACCAGGGCATGGTCGTGCTCAACGGCGCGAAGATGTCGAAGTCGAAGGGCAACATCGTCACCTTTACCGACGGTGTCGACAACTACGGCGTCGACGCGGTGCGCCTGACGATGGCGTTCGCCGGCCCGCCGGAGGACGACATCGACTGGGCGGATGTCTCGCCCACGGGCTCGCAGAAGTTCTTGGCGCGGGCCTGGCGCCTGTCGGGTGAAGTGGCTTCGCCCGTCGGGACCGACCCGTCGACGGGTGACGTCGCGCTGCGGCGCGTCACGCACCGGTTCCTCGCCGAGGTGCCGGGGCTCATGGAGTCGTTCAAGTTCAACGTCGCCGTCGCGCGCACCATGGAGCTCGTCAACGTCATCCGCAAGACGGTCGATTCGGGCCCGGGCGCGGCCGACCCCGCCGTGCGCGAAGCGGTCGAGGTCGTCACCGTGGCGCTGTCGATCTTCGCGCCGTACACGGCGGAAGACATGTGGCAGCGACTCGGCCACGGCGGGGCGTCGAAAGACGACCTCGTCGCGTTCGCCGGGTGGCGCAAGGCCGACCCGCTGCTGCTCATCGAGGAGTCGGTGACGGCGATCGTGCAGGTCGACGGGAAGGTGCGCGACAAGCTCGAGGTGAGCCCGACGATCGGCAACGACGAGCTCGAGGCCCTCGCTCGCGCCTCCGAGGCCGTGCAGCGCGCGATCGGCGACCGCGCGATCGTGCAGGTCATCGCGCGCGCCCCGCGCGTCGTCAACATCGCCACCGCGAAGTAGCCCCTCCCGCGCGGCGCTCCGCCCCGCGCGGGGGAGCGCCGCCCGGGCCTAGCCTGCCCCGGTGATCGAGCCCGCCGCGCCGCCCGGGCCGCCCCGGCGGTCGCCGCGCGTGCGGGCTGCACTCGGCGGCGTCATCGTGCTCGCGCTGCTCGGCGTCGGGGCCGCGGTCGTCGGCGCGGTCGTGACGCCCGGCGGGCAGCCGGTCGTGATCGACACTGCGGAGCGCGATCCGGTGACCGGCGACGGCGCGGTCGCTGCTCCGGGCGAGGTCGTCGTGCTGCACGTCATCGGGGCCGTCGTCGAGCCGGGTATCGTCGAGCTGCCGCTCGGGGCGCGCGTCGTCGACGCGATCGCGAGCGCGGGCGGGCCTGCCGACGACGCCGACCTCGGGGCCGTCAACCTCGCGCGCGTCGTCGCCGACGGCGAGCAGTTGTATGTGCCCCGCGTCGGCGAGGTGCCGCCGACGGCACCGGGGGGCCCGGCCGCGGCCGACGGGCGTGTCAACCTCAACACGGCCGATGCCGCCGCTCTCGAGACGCTGCCGGGCGTCGGCCCCGCGATCGCCGCGCGCATCATCGCCTGGCGCGACGAGAACGGCCCCTTCCGTAGCGTCGACGAGCTCACGGCGGTGAGCGGCATCGGCGAGCGCACGCTCGCGGGCCTGCGTGATCAGGCGACGGTGTGATCGACGCCCCGGTGCGGCCGGCGGATGCGCGGCTCGCTCTGCCGGCCCTCGCGGGCTGGCTCGCCGCGCTCGTGCTGGTGGGCGTTCCCGGTGCGGCGCTGCCCGTCGCGCTCGGCGCGCTCGGGGGGGTCGGGCTCGCGCTCGTCGTGCTGCATCGCGGGGTCAGCGCGGCCCGGGGGAGCGCGGTGCTCGCGGCGGGCATCCCGAGCCTCGTCGCCGTCGCGGTCGTCGCGGCGGCGGTCGCGCTCGCGGCCCCCGCGCGCACGCCGCCCGTGCTCGCAGTGGCGCTCGACGAGGGCGGCTCGGTGCCGGTGGTGCTCGAGCTCGAGCAGTCGGTCGTGCCGCCGATCGCGACAAGCACGCCGGCGCTCGGCGGGTGGGGAGGAGTGAGCGCCGACGCCCTCATCGTCGCGGTGAAAGATGGGGCAGGTGCGATGGTCGCCGTGCGGGTGCCGGTGCGGATGCTCGGCCTCGAGCTCGACGAGCGGCTACCGCTCGGCACGCGCCTCGAGGGGCGCGTGCGGCTCATCCCGCTCGACGCGGGCGACGATCGCGTGGCGCTCGTGCGGCCGGTCACCGGGCTCGAGCCGGTCGTCGACGCGGCACCGCTCCTCGCGGGCGCCGACGGGCTTCGCGCGGGATTCCTTGCGCTCATGGCGCCGTTCTCGGGCGACGGCGCCGCGCTGCTGCCAGGTCTCGCGATCGGAGACACCACGGTGGTGAGCGATGACCTCGACGCGGCCATGAAGGCGAGCGCGCTGAGCCACCTCACGGCGGTGTCGGGGGCGAACTGCGCCGTCGTGGTCGGACTGGTGCTGGGGCTTGGGGCGCTGGCGCGCTGGCCGCGCCCCGTACGGGTGGGCCTCGCGTTGGTCGCGCTCGGCGGCTTCGTCGTGCTCGTCACGCCCGAGCCGAGCGTCGTGCGCGCGGCCGTCATGGCGGCGGTCGTGCTGCTCGCCCTCGCGAGTGGTCGGCCCGCGCGGGGGCTACCCGTGCTCGGTCTCGCGGTGCTCGGCATCATCGTGCTCGACCCCTGGATCGCGCGCGAATACGGCTTCGCACTCTCGGTGCTCGCGACGGCCGCGCTGCTCGTGCTCGCGCCGCCGCTCGCGGCCCTCCTCGGGCGGGTGTTGCCCGGCTGGCTCGCCGTCGCGATCGCCGTGCCGCTGAGCGCGCAGCTCGCGTGCCAGCCCGTGCTTATACTGCTCGCGCCCGAGGTGCCGCTTACCGGGGTTCTCGCGAACGTGCTCGCAGCGCCCGCCGCCCCCGTGGCGACGATCGTGGGCATGATCGCGTGCCTGCTCGCGCCGGTCATCCCGCCACTCGCGATGCTTGTCGCGGGAGTGGCGTGGCTTCCTGCGGCCTGGATCGCTGGCGTCGCGCGTGTGTGTGCGCAACTGCCGGGTGCGCTGTTGCCGTGGCCCGCGGGAGCGCTCGGCGCCCTGCTGCTCGCGGGGCTCATCGTCGCGGGGCTCATGGCTTTGGGAGTTCCCGCTCGCCTCGGTAGCACGCGGCTACGACGGCGTCTCGCCCTTTCGACCGCCGCCGTACTTGTCGTCGTCATGGGAACGACTGCGGGAACCGCCGCGCTACGGGGCCTCGGCCGCCCAGGCGACTGGGTCATCGCCCAGTGCGACGTCGGTCAGGGTGACGCTGTGCTCGTGCGCAGCGCGGGCGAGGTCGCTCTCATCGACACGGGCACCGAGCCCGAGCTGCTCGCCGACTGTCTCGGTGATCTCGGCATCGAGCGTCTCGACCTGCTCGTGCTCACGCACTTCGACTTCGACCACGCGGGCGGTGTGCCCGCTGTCGTCGGCCGCGTCGAGCGCGTGCTGGTGGGTCCGACCGGCCGTGAGCAGGACGACGCCGTCGTCGCCGCTCTCGCCGCCAGTGGCGCGGCCATCGACCCGGTCGTGCAGGGGCGGACAGGAACGCTCGGCGCGCACGACTGGCGCGTGCTGTGGCCGCCCGCGCATCGCGGCGTCGAGCCCGGCAACGACGCGAGCATCGTGATCGAGCTGCGCGGCGCGCCCGGGTGCGGCGACTGTCTCAGCATGCTCGCCCTCGGCGATCTGGGGGCGGATGCCCAGCGCCGGCTCGCCGCCGCCAGCACCCTTGCGCCCGTCGATGTCGTCAAGGTGAGCCACCACGGTTCGCCCGACCAGCACGAGCCGCTCTACACCGAGCTCGGCGCCCCAATCGCACTCATCGGCGTCGGGGCCGACAACAGCTTCGGGCACCCCGCGCCCGGTCTGCTGGCGGTGCTCGACGCGGCCGGGTCGACGGTCGTGCGCAGCGACACTCATGGCCTCGCGCTGCTCGCACCGGACGCCCAGGGTGGGGGCGCGCTTCGGCTCTGGACGGAGCGCGGCAGCGTCGGCCCGCCTCGGTAGGCTGGCCCCATGGCAGCGGCGAAGAAACCCGCGGGGTCCGCGCGGGCCGCGGCGAGCATCCCGCAGCTCGCGTGGCACCAGATTCGCTCGGCACCGGTGATCCTCGTCTCGGGGCCAGAAGACTTCCTCGCCGAGCGAGCGAGCCGCCTGCTGAGGGATGCCCTGCGCGAGCACGACCCGAGCCTCGAGGTGCACGACCTGCGGGCCGACGACTACGCGCCCGGCGAGCTCATCACCCTCGCGAGCCCCTCGCTCTTCGGCGAGCCTAGGCTGCTGCGCGTCGACGCCGCAGCGACCATGAACGATGCCTTCCTTGAGGAGGCGCTCGAATACATCGCGGCACCCGCCGACGAGGTCGTCGTGCTCATTCGCCACGGCGGGGGAGTGCGCGGCAAGAAGCTGCTCGACGCCATCCGGCAGGGCACGGGCGGCGGCATCGAGATCGTGTGCGCCGCGCTCACGCGCGACAGCGATCGCGCCGATTTCGCCGCCGCCGAGTTCCGGCACGCGGGTCGCCCGATCGTGCCCGCCGCGCTGCGCGCGCTCGTGAGCGCCTTCACCGACGACCTCGCCGAGCTCGCTGGCGCGTGCCAGCAGCTGCTCGCCGACACCGACGGCGAGATCACCGAGCAGACGGTGCAGAAGTACTACGGCGGTCGCGTCGAGGTCAATTCGTTCGCCGTCGCCGATGCCGCCATCGCGGGTCAGCACGGCGAGGCCCTCGGCCTACTACGGCACGCGCTCGCGACGGGCGCCGACCCGGTGCCGATGGTCGCCGCCTTCGCGATGAAGCTGCGCACGATGGCGAAGGTGGGCGGCACCCGCGGCTCGGGCGGCCAGGTAGCCTCGCAGCTCGGCCTCGCGCCCTGGCAGGTCGACCGCGCCCGCCGCGACCTGCTGGGCTGGACGGAGGAGGGGCTCGGCCGCGCCATCCTCATGGCCGCCGAGACCGACGCGGCTGTCAAGGGCGCCCAGCGCGACCCCGTGTACGCCGTCGAGTCGCTCGTGCGCGTCGTCTCCGACCGCGGCGTCGAGCTGTAGCGCGGCCAGCGCGCGCCGCGCATCCCGCCGCCGAACCCTGCCCGAACGACGAACGACCCGTCAGCCGGAGCTGACGGGTCATTCGCGCGATGCGGGATGGGGCTAGAGCGCCGCGACCTTCTTCGAGATCGACGACTTGCGGTTCGCCGCCTGGTTCTCGTGGATGACGCCCTTGCTCACGGCCTTGTCGAGCTTCTTGGTCGCCGTCTTGAGGGCGGCCTCGGCGGCGGCCTTGTCGCCCGAGGCGACGGCCTCGTTGGTGCGACGGATGGCGGTCTTGAGTTCGCTCTTGACGGCCTTGTTGCGCTCCTGGGCCTTGAGGTTGGTCTTGATGCGCTTGATCTGCGACTTGATGTTTGCCACGTGGATGCTTTCTTCTTCAGGAACGGTATGTTTGTGCGGCCGGGGTGGGGTGCCGGTGCGATGCGAGCATCGCGGCGAAATTCCCAGCCGCATTCCGTGTCGAAAGAGAGAGGGCTTTCTGACACGCAAGCCAACCGCTTACGTTACCAGGTGCGGTGCGCGCTCGGCCACTCAGCGGTCTGCGGCCAGCCCGACCGCATGGGAGAATGACACCAAATGTCTCCTCGCGCCCTCACGTCGCTCGCCCCCGCCGCGACCGACCCGACGCTGATCCGCAACTTCTGCATCATCGCGCACATCGACCACGGCAAGTCGACCCTCGCTGACCGCATGCTCGGCATCACGGGCGTCGTCAGCGATCGCGACATGCGGGCGCAGTACCTCGACCGCATGGACATCGAGCGCGAGCGCGGCATCACCATCAAGAGCCAGGCGGTGCGGATGCCCTGGGCCCTCGCTCCGGCGGAGGGCGGCGCGCCCGTCACCTACGCCCTGAACATGATCGACACCCCCGGGCACGTCGACTTCACCTACGAGGTGAGCCGATCTCTGGCCGCGTGCGAAGGCGCGATCCTGCTCGTCGATGCGGCCCAGGGCATCGAGGCCCAAACCCTGGCGAACCTGTACCTGGCGCTCGAGAACGATCTGACAATCATCCCGGTGCTCAACAAGATCGACCTGCCGGCGGCCGACCCGGAGAAGTACGCGAAAGAGCTCGCGGGGCTCATCGGCGGCGACCCCGACCAGGTGCTGCGCGTGAGCGGCAAGACCGGCGTCGGCGTCGAAGGGCTGCTCGACGAGGTCGTGCGGCAGATCCCCGCGCCGCAGGGCGACCCCGACGCTCCGGCCCGCGCGATGATCTTCGACTCGGTCTACGACTCGTACCGCGGCGTCGTCACGTATGTGCGCATGGTGGATGGCCGGCTTAGCCCGCGGGAGCGCATCCAGATGATGTCGACCCGTGCCACGCACGAACTGCTCGAGATCGGCGTGAGTTCGCCCGAGCCGACCCAGAGCAAGGGGCTCGGTGTCGGCGAGGTCGGCTACTTGATCACGGGCGTGAAGGATGTGCGCCAGTCGAAAGTCGGAGACACGGTCACGAACGCGCAGAAGCCAGCGTCGACGGCGCTCGCGGGCTACACCGACCCGAAGCCCATGGTGTTCTCGGGGCTGTACCCGATCGACGGCAGCGACTATCCCGTCTTGCGCGAGGCGCTCGACAAGCTCAAGCTCTCTGACGCGAGCCTCAACTACGAGCCCGAGACCTCGGTCGCGCTGGGCTTCGGGTTCCGCTGCGGGTTCCTCGGGCTGCTGCACCTCGAGATCGTGACCGAGCGCCTCGAGCGCGAGTTCGGCCTCGACCTCATCTCGACGGCGCCGAGTGTGACCTACGAGGTGACGACCGACGACAAGAAGCAGTTCACGGTCACCAACCCGAGCGAGTTCCCGACCGGCGCGAAGATCGCCGCGGTGAGCGAGCCCATGGTGCGCGCGGCCATCCTGGCGCCGAAGGACTACGTGGGCACGATCATGGAGCTGTGCCAAAGCCGCCGCGGTTCACTCATCGGCATGGACTACCTCGGGGAGGACCGCGTCGAGATCAAGTACACGATGCCGCTCGGCGAGATCGTCTTCGACTTCTTCGACCAGCTCAAGAGCAAGACCGCGGGCTACGCGAGCCTCGACTACGAGCCCGCGGGCGACCAGGAGGCCGACCTCGTCAAGGTCGACATCCTGCTGCAGGGTGAAGCGGTCGACGCGTTCAGCGCGATCGTGCACCGCGAGAAGGCCTACGCCTACGGCGTGCTCATGACCGAGCGCCTGAAGAAGCTCATCCCGCGTCAGCAGTTCGAGGTGCCCATCCAGGCCGCGATCGGCGCCCGCATCATCGCGCGCGAGTCGATCAGCGCGATGCGCAAAGACGTGCTCGCCAAGTGCTACGGCGGTGACATCACCCGCAAGCGCAAGCTGCTCGAGAAGCAGAAAGAGGGCAAGAAGCGCATGAAGATGGTGGGCCGCGTCGAGGTTCCGCAGGAGGCGTTCATCGCCGCGCTCTCGGGCGACGTCGAGAAGGCGAAAGAGAAGAAATAGGGCCGTGGATGCTGCGCCGGTGCCCGAGCTGACCTACGCGCCGCACGGGGGCAGCCTCGATCTCGAGCCGCACCGTGTGCCCGCGGGGTTCCGAGTGTTTCGGCACGAGGCGGAGATCGGCACGGGAGCCGAACGCTGGACGTCGGCCTCGGCCGAGGTGCTCGAGTGGGGGATGCAGCGCGGTGCGGGCATCCGGGTCAGCACACCGAGGGTTGTCGTCGGTGACGATGTCACGCTGACGATTCCGCTGCTCGGCGTCGTGCCGGTGACGGCGCGCACGCGCATACTGGCGATCGTCGACGAGCCGATGCGGCGGGGGTTCGTCTACGGGACCCTGCCGGGGCATCCGGAGCGCGGTGAAGAAGCCTTTCTCGTGACGATCGACGACACCGGCATGGTGCGCGCCGCTGTGCAGGGATTCTTGCGACCCGCCCCTGGCATCTGGATGCTCGGGGCACCGGCGCTGCGCCTCGTGCAGGCGGTCTACACGCGCCGGTACCTGCGCGCCCTCGCGCGTGGGGCACACTGAGCGCATGACGACAGACCTCTCGCCCGCCGACCGTGCCGCGCTCGACGCCCTCATCGCCGAGGTCGTCGCGCACGAGGAGCGCCTGCAGTTCACCGAGTTCACGCACGAGCACGCGTGGATGCTCGGCGCGCGCCTGCGCGAGCGCGCCCTCGAGCGCGGCCAGGCGATCACGATCGACATCGCGCTCGGCGAGCAGCGGCTGTTCCACTGCGCGCTGCCCGGCACCTCGGCGCACAACGACGTGTGGATCGAGCGCAAGAAGCGCACGGTGCGCGAGTTCGGCGCCTCGAGCTACCTCGTGGGGCTGCGCTTCCCGATCCTCGACAACCACGTGCTCGAGCACGCACCGTGGATGGATCCGATGCAGTTCTCCGGCCACGGCGGCGGGTTCCCGCTCGCGATCCGCGGTGTCGGCGTCGTCGGCACGATCGCGGTCTCGGGACTGCCCCATCAGGTCGACCACGGGCTCATCGTCGAGGCGCTGAGCGAGCACCTCGGCGCCTGAGCGAGCACCTCGGCGCCTGAGCGCGCACCTCGGCGCGTGAGCGCGAGGGCCCTCGCCGCAGCGCGAACAGCGGTCGCTGACGGGTGGTACTCGCGCCCCGAACCGTCGAGCCGGAAACCCGCGCGGAGAACGTTCCCGATTCCAAGGACTTCTGAACGACTCTGCTCGCACGAGTCCTTGCATTCGGGAGTCTGCTGAGGTGGAGCGGCCGGGGACGCAGCTGCGGGTGCAGGGCGCGAGCGCAGAGTGCGGGAGCGGGGAGTGTTGAGCGCGGAGCGCACGGGCCGGGGTGGTGAGTGCGGATCGCTCTCGGCTTCGCGCCGTACGCTGGTGAGCGTGACCGCCGACTTCACTCGCGACCGCGCGCGCCAGCTGCAGCCGGTGACGTACGCGGCCGTCGGGGCGACACAGGCGCCCGACCTCATGCGCTACCCGCCGCCGGGTTACCGCCCGCTCGAGCAGCGCGGCCGCATCGGCCACGGTGACGAGCGCTGGCACTACGCGGTCGACGAGCTGCTCACCGGCGGGGTCTACCGCGGGGCAGGCATGGGCGTGCGCATCACCCCCGTGACCGCGGGGGATGCGGAGCTCACCTACCGCCACGTCGAGTACGACACCACGGGCGAGCCGGTCGAGCCCGCGCAGCTCGGCGCGACCGACGAGGTCTACACCGCGAGCGGCGAGCGGCACCTGCGCCCCGGAGACATCATCGTGGTCGGGCTCGAGGTCGGGCAGTCGCTCTGGCTGCCGTTGCCCGGTCGCGTCGTGCTGCTCGAGCAGGCCGAGCAGCGGGTCATGTACGCGGTCGGAACCCTGCCCGGGCATCCGTTCTCGGGTGAAGAGGCGTTCACGCTCGAGCAGACCGACGACGGCTCGGTGTGGCTGACGGTGCGCAGTTTCGCGCGGCCCGCCACCTGGTGGGGCTGGCCCCTGCTGCCCGGCCTGCTGCTCGCGCGCATCCTCATCGCCCGCCGGTTCCTGCGCGCCCTCATGGGTGCGATTCCCGCCCAGCCGGCCTGACTTAGGCTGAGCACGATGAGCGACGAACCCCGCCCGACGAGTGCCGGCATCGGCCGCGTGCTGATCGCCGTGTACGGCATCCTGGCCCTGGCCGCGATCGGACGATCGGCGTACCAGATCGCGACCAAGTTCGACGAGGCCCCCGTCGCCTACTCGCTCTCGGCGCTCGCCGCGGCCGTCTACGTGCTCGCGACCGTCGCGCTCGTCGCGCGCGGCACCGCGTGGTTCCGCGTCGCCGTCATCGCGATCGCGTTCGAGCTCGCGGGCGTGCTCATCGTCGGCACGCTCAGCATCATCGACCCCGCGCTCTTCCCCGACGACACCGTGTGGAGCCAATTCGGCCGCGGCTACGCCTTCATCCCGCTCGTGCTGCCCGTGCTCGGCCTGCTGTGGCTGCGCCGCGTCGCGCGCGCCCGCCGCGCCGCCGCCGGGGTGAGCGCATGACCGGCATCGTCGTGCACGGCATCGAGAACCTGCCGCAGGATGCTCGGCCGAGCGCCGTCACGATCGGCAAGTTCGACGGCGTGCACCGCGGTCACCGGGCCGTGCTCGAGCAGCTCACCGCCGAGGCCGAGGGCCGCCGCACCGTCGTCATCACCTTCGACCGCCACCCGGCCGCCGTGCTGCACCCGGAGAGCGCGCCCGAGACGCTGCTGAGCGTCGCGCAGAAGACCGAGGCGCTCATCGAGGCGGGCGTCGACCTCGTCGTCGTGCTGCCCTTCACACCCGAGTTCGCCGCCCTCACGGCCGACGAGTTCGTCGACCAGGTGCTCGTGCGAGGCCTGCACGCCGAGCGCGTGCTCGTTGGTAGCGACTTCCGCTACGGCGCGCACGGCGCCGGCACGGTTGAGAGCCTGCGGGCGGCGGGCGAGCGCGCGGGCTTCGCCGTGGCTCTCGTCGACGATGTGTGCGAGCTCGACGGAACGCGCGTGTCATCAACGGGCATCCGGAGCCTGCTGGAGACTGGCCGCCTCGACGAGGCGACCGAGGCGCTCGGCCGGTCGCACCGCATCCGCTCGCTCGTGGTGCCCGGACACCAGCGCGGCCGCGAGCTCGGCTACCCCACGGCGAACCTCGCGGACGACGCCGAGGGCTACATCCCCGCCGACGGCGTCTACGCGTGCTGGCTGCACGTCGAGGGTGCGCGCTACGGCGCTGCCGTCTCGATCGGCAACAACCCGACCTTCGGGGACGTGCCCGAGAAGACCGTCGAGGCGCACGCGATCAACGTGCGCCTCGACCTCTACGGAAAGATCGTCGAGCTCGAGTTCGTCGCGTACATCCGCCCCATGCACAAGTTCGAATCGGCGGATGCGCTCGCCGAGCAGATGGGCCGCGACGAGCTGCGCATCCGCGAGATCCTGGGCCTGCCCGCACTCGCCTGACGCTCTTGCGTGCAGTCAGTCGGTCGCAGGCTCGGGCGACTCCGGCGTAATGTCGGCCCGCCCGGCGAGGAAGAGCACGATCGCCGCGCCCGGCGCGCGCAGTTCGGGCCCGCGCCCGACCCGCCAGTCGCCGTCGGTCGCGACGAGCGAGCGGGCCGTGACGACCGCCCGCTCGGGAAGCCGCGAGCGCAGCGCCAGGTCGAGCGCGACGGCGCCGCACAGCAGCGGGTCGACGACGATCGCGGCGCCGTGCGCGGCATCGAGCTCGAGCGCGAGCACGACGGTGGCGCGCAGATCGTGGATGCTCGCCCGGCGCTCGGGCCCCGCGAGCGCCGCCGCGCGCGAGCGCAGCACGCTCGCGAGCGCGTCGCCCGCGATGGCCGCGACCTCGGGGCGCGGCGACTCGAACGCGCCGATCCCGCGAGCCCACCGCCGCCACCAGGGGGCGCCGAGCTCGCTCAGCAGCTCGCGAACCGCCGCCTCGACCGTCACCTCGGGGCGCAGGGTGGGCGCCGGGAGCAGCTCGGGCCGGGCATCCAGTACCGCCGCCATCGCCGTGAGCAGGCCGGCGACGGCGGGGGAGCGGTCGCGGCTCACCGCGGCGTCGTCGGCGCGGTCGCGGTTGCTCAGCGGCAGGAAGCGGGCCCAGTCGGTCACGGGGCCAGCCTAGGTCGCGGCGCGCCGCCTGTCAGCGGCCGGGCAGCGCGGCCCGACCTAGAATGAGCGGGTGACCGACGCCCCCTCCGGCCGCCGCTCGGAGCTGCTGCTCGGCGTCGTCGCCATCGTGCTCATCGCCGCGACGATGCGCCTGCCGGTCGCCGCGCTCTCGCCGCTCGCGGGGCGCATCGACGCCGATATCCCGCTCAGCGCGCTCGCCCTCGGGGCGCTCGGCACAGCCCCGCCCCTCGCGTTCGCGCTCGCGGGCGTGCTCGCCCCGCGGCTCGCCCGGCGCCTGCAGCTCGAGCCGACCCTGCTGCTCGCGATGCTCGCCATGATCACCGGGCACCTCGTGCGCGCCGCGGCGATCGACTACACGATGCTGCTCGTCGGCACGCTCGTGCTGCTGCTCGGCGCGGGCTTCGGCAACGTGCTGCTGCCGGCGGCCGTGAAGAAGTTCACGCCCAACCGCATCGGGGCGATGACGGCGGCCTACGCCATGATCATGTCGATCGGCGCCGCCGTGCCGCCGCTCGTCGCCGTACCGCTCGCCGAGCTCGGCGACTGGAGACTCTCGCTCGCCGTGTGGGCCGCCTTCGTCGCCGTGGCCGCGCTGCCGTGGATCGCCCTCGCGGTGCGCGCCGTGCGAGCCCGTCGGGCGGCGATCGCGAGCGACGAGGGGATGCCCGTGCCAGGCCCGCGCCCGCGCCGCGCCGCCCTGCTGCGGTCGCCGACGCTGTGGGGCATCGGCATCCCGTTCACGGTCTCGAGCATCTCGGCCTACGCCGGATACGCGCTGCTGCCCCCGCTGCTGCGCGAGACCGCGGGGGTCGGCGAGGCCGAAGCCGGGGCGCTGCTCGCCCTCCTCGGATTCTTGGGCCTGCCACTCGCGGCGCTCGGCCCCGTGCTCGCCGCTCGCTTGCGCACGCCGACCCCGTTGCTCGTCGCCTCGACGGCCCTGTTCGGCACGGCCTACGCGGGCCTGCTGCTCGCCCCGCAGCCGGCGACCCTGCTGTGGATGATCGCCCTCGGGCTCGGCTACATCACCTTCCCGATGTGCCTCGCACTCTTCGCCCTGCGCACGCGCACCCCCGCGATGGCGAGCACCGTGAGCGGGGCCGTGCAGACGGTCGGCTACGCCATCGCCGCGCTCGCCCCGCTGCTGCTCGGCGCGCTGCGCGACGGCACCGGCAGCTGGTCAGCCGCGATCATCGTGCTGCTCGTGCTGTCGCTCGCCAACCTGCTCGCGGTGCCGCTGCTCGCTCGCCGGGGCTTCGTCGACGACGAGCTTGCATCGGCGGAAGAGCTCGGCCGCTAGCGCGGTCGTCAGCCGAGCAGGTCGGCGCGGTGCACCAGCGCCGCGGCCCCGATCAGCGGGCCCTCGCCGCTGAGCCCCGACGCTACGACGCGTGTCTTCGTCACGAAGCCGAAGTCGCTGTGCCCCGCGACGGCCGCGCCGACGAGCGCGATGTAGTCGTCGCTCACGTGGCTGAACCCGCCGCCGATCGCCACAACATCGAGGTCGACGAGCGCGCTCGCGCTCGCGATCGCGCGGCCGACGGCGGTCGCCGAGCGCTCGATCGCCGCGCGCGCGGTCGCATCGCTCGCCGCGGCCGCCGCGGCGAGCTGCTCGCCCGTCTCGCCCGTGAAACCGTGCTCGCGCGCCCACGCAACGGTGCGCGGGCCGGAGGCGACCGCCTCGAGGCAGCCGCGCGCGCCGCACGCGCAGGGGTCGTCGAAGCCGGCGACGGCGACATGGCCGATGTGGCCCGCGTTGCCCGTCGGCCCCGCGATGACGCGGTCGCCGAGGATGAGCCCGCCGCCGACGCCGGTCGACACGATCATGCCCATGACGTTCGACTCGCCCTGCGCCGCGCCCATCCAGACCTCGGCGAGGGCGATGCAGATGCCGTCCATGCGCAGGATCACGGGCAGGCCGGGAACCTGCTGCGCCACGAGGGCTCCGAGGGGGTAGTCGCGCCAGGCTCCGAGGTTCAGGGGCGAGACGTCGCCCGTGGTGCCCGCGATCGGGCCCGCGCTGCCGATGCCCGCGCCAAGCAGGGTCGCGCCGGCGGGGAGGGCCGCGAGGGCATCCCGCACAGCCTCGGTCACCGCGGCGGCGAGCTGGTCGCTCGTCGACGCGGCGCCGGTCGGTCGGCGGTGCCGCGAGGCGGCGAGCACCGCGCCCGCGGCATCGACGAGAGCCGCTTCGACCTTGGTGCCGCCGAGGTCGACGGCGAGGGCGTAGTGGGTCACGCGGGGTCCTTCCGTGGTGGTGGGCGACCGGCCGGCGGTCATGCTCAGCGTACCGACGCGCGAGCGCAGACTCGGGCCCGATTCTGCTCATGTGAGCACAACCCCCAACAAATGTTGGAGCCGCGGTTGCCTCGCACCTAGCCTGGGGGGCGACGCTTCACCCGCCTTCGCACGCCGACCCCAGAAGGACTCCTCCGCATGGTCCCTGCCGAGACCGCCGCAGCCACCGAGCTGCTCGCCGTGCGCGCCGCCGAGCTCTACTACGAGGAGAACAAGACGCAGGACGAGATCGGCGCGATCCTGCGCGTCACGCGCTGGAAGGTCGGCCGGCTGCTCGCCCAGGCGCGCGAGCGCGGCATCATCCGCATCGAGATCGTGCACCCGCGCGCCCGCCGCCTCGCCCTCGAGCGCGACCTCACGGCGCGGTTCGGGCTCAAGGATGCCGTGGTCGTGCCCGCCCCGGCCGACGACGCCGAACTGCAAGCGCGCGTGAGCGAGGCCGCCGCCGACTACCTCGTGAGCCACCGGCCCGTGCCGCGCCTGCTCGGCGTCAGTTGGGGCCGCACGCTGCACCAAGTGGCCGAGGCCCTGCCGACGGGCTGGTCGACCGCGGTCAACGTTGTGCAGATCAACGGCGGCGTGAGCCTCAGCAAGCGCCCCGGCACGGCGGCCGCGACGGCCGTCATGATCGCGCAGAAGGCGGGCGGGCAGGCGACCCTGTTGCCGAGCCCCGCCATTCTCGAGCGCCTCGAGACCAAGAAAGCCATCGAGAGCGACCGCACCGTCGGCGGCGTGCTCGGAATGGCGCGCGGGGCCTCGGCCTACCTGTACAGCGCGGGCGTCGCCAACACAAGCTCGGTGCACGTCGACAGCGGTTACCTTACGCCCGCCGACATCGCCCGGCTCGTCGAGCGCGGCGCGGTCGGCGATGTCATCGGCCGGTACATCACGGCCGACGGCACGATCGCCGACCCCGAATTGGATGCCCGTACCCTTGGCCTCGGACTCGAAGAGCTGCGGAGCGCCTCCACGAGCATCCTCGTCATCGGCGGCGAGCCCAAGCACGCCGTCGCCCGCGCCATCGTCACGCACGGGCTCTGCTCGGTGCTCGTGACCGACGAGCACACCGCCCGCGCGCTCCTGAGCGACGCCGACCCTGACCTTCACGTCGACACGGACCTCGAATCCGCCACCGCAGCATCCCGAGAGGACGCCTCATGACCATCACCCGCCCCTTGGGGCTTCAGCCGGCGGAGCGCGCCGTGCGCCTGCTCGGCGGCGACCTCACTGAGACGGCCCTGCGGCTGCACCTCGATGGCCTGACGGGCGTCGACGCCGTCGGTCTCGAGCAGCGCGCCGCGGGCCTCAGCACGCGCTCGATCAAGACGAGCTCGAAGGCCTGGGCCCTCGACACCATCATCCGCACGTGCGACCTGACGACGCTCGAGGGCGCCGACACTCCCGGCAAGGTGCGCTCGCTCGTCGCCAAGGCCATCACGCCCGATGCGAGCGACCCGACGACGCCGAGCGTTGCCGCCGTGTGCGTCTACGGCGACATGGTGCCCTACGCCGTCGAGGCGCTCGGTCGGCACCACGCCGCGGGCGGCACCGAGGGCATCCAGGTCGCCGCGGTCGCGACGGCCTTCCCCGCCGGCCGCGCGAGCCTCGCCATCAAGCTCGCCGACACGCGCGAGGCGGTCGCGGCCGGGGCCGACGAGATCGACATGGTCATCGACCGCGGGGCGTTCCTCAGCGGGCAGTACGGGGGTGTCTTCGACCAGATCGTCGCCGTGAAGGAGGCCTGCCGCCGTGCCGACGGCAGCATGGCGCACCTCAAGGTCATTCTCGAGACGGGCGAGCTGCAGACGTACGACAACGTCAAGCGGGCATCCTGGCTCGCCATTCTCGCCGGGGCCGACTTCATCAAGACCTCGACGGGCAAGGTGAGCCCCGCGGCCACGCTGCCCGTCACGCTGCTCATGCTCGAGGTCATCCGCGACTGGCACCTTCTCACGGGCGAGAAGATCGGAATGAAGCCGGCCGGCGGCATCCGGGCCTCGAAGGATGCCGTGCGCTACCTCGTCACCGTCGCCGAGACCGTGGGCGAGGAGTGGCTGACCCCGCAGCTGTGGCGCTTCGGCGCCTCGAGCCTCGTCAACGACGTGCTGCTGCAGCGCCAGAAGATGCGAACCGGTCACTACAGTGGCCCCGACTACGTGACGGTGGACTAGATCATGGCCTTTCTCGAATACGCAGCGGCGCCGGAGTCGGCGTCGATCCTGAACCTGAAGGCCCAGTACGGCCTCTTCATCGACGGCGAGTTCGTCGACGGGCACGGCGACGTGTTCGACACGATCTCGCCCGCGACGGAGGAGGTCATCGCGAGCATCGCGCAGGCAACCGCCGGAGATGTGGATGTCGCGGTCGCGGCGGCGCGTCGCGCCTACGACCGCGTGTGGTCGCGCATGTCGGGCAGCGACCGCGGCAAATACCTCTTCCGCATCGCGCGGCTCGTGCAGGAGCGCTCGCGCGAGCTCGCCGTGGCCGAGAGTCTCGACAACGGCAAGCCGATCCGCGAGACACGCGATGTCGACGTTCCGCTCGTCGCCGCCTGGTTCTTCTACTACGCCGGCTGGGCCGACAAGCTCGAGCACGCGGGCCTCGGGCCGAACCCGCGCGCGCTCGGCGTGGCCGCGCAGGTCATCCCGTGGAACTTCCCGCTGCTCATGCTCGCGTGGAAGATCGCCCCGGCCCTCGCCGCCGGCAACACCGTCGTCATCAAGCCCGCCGAGACAACCTCGCTCACGGCGATGCTCTTCGCCGAGATCCTGCAACAGGCCGACCTGCCCGCGGGCGTCGTCAACATCGTGACGGGCCCCGGTTCGACGGGCCAGGCGCTCGTCACGCACGACGATGTCAACAAGGTCGCCTTCACGGGCTCGACGAACGTCGGCCGCATGATCGCCCGCCAGGTCGCCGGAACCCAGAAGCGCCTCACGCTTGAACTCGGCGGCAAGGCCGCCAACATCGTGTTTGACGATGCGCCCATGGATCAGGCGATTGAGGGCATTGTCAACGGCATCTTCTTCAACCAGGGCCACGTGTGTTGCGCGGGCTCGCGCCTGCTCGTTCAGGAGAACGTTCACGACGATTTTCTCGACCGCCTCAAGCAGCGACTCTCGACGCTGCGCATGGGCGACCCGCTCGACAAGAACACCGACATCGGCGCGATCAACTCGGCCGCGCAGCTCGAGCGCATCCGCACGCTGAGCGACACGGGCGAGAGCGAGGGCGCCGAGCGCTGGACGGCCGACTGCCGCATCCCCGACAAGGGCTTCTGGTTCGCGCCGACGATCTTCACGCGCGTCTCGGCCGCCCACACGATCGCGCGCGAGGAGATCTTCGGCCCCGTGCTGTCGGTGCTCACCTTCCGCACGCCGGCTGAGGCGATCACGAAGGCGAACAACACGCCGTACGGACTCTCGGCCGGAATCTGGACGGAGAAGGGCAGCCGCATGCTCGCCCTCGTCGACCAGCTGCGCGCCGGCGTGGTGTGGGCGAACACCTTCAACCGTTTCGACCCGGCGTCGCCGTTCGGCGGCTACAAGGAGTCGGGCTACGGCCGCGAGGGCGGCCGCCACGGGCTCGCCGCCTACTTGGAGGCGAGCGGGTGGGATGCTCCGGCGGCGTTGGGCGGAGCATCCACCGACCCAGCACCCCGATCAGCACGGAAGGCCCGGAAGGCGGTCGCGAAGTGAGTCGGCTCACCGTTCCCAAGACGTACAAGCTCTACATTGGCGGAAAGTTCCCCCGCAGCGAGAGCGGACGCACCTACGAGGTGCTCGCCTCCGATGGTGGCTTTCTCGCCAACGCGGCGAAGGCCTCGCGCAAAGACGCGCGCGATGCCGTGGTCGCCGCGCGTGCGGCGGTCGGCGGCTGGGCGGGTGCGACGGCCTACAACCGCGGCCAGGTGATCTACCGCATCGCCGAGTTGCTTGAGGGGCGCCGCGCGCAGTTCGTCGACGAGATCGCGTCGTCAGAGGGCGTCTCGGCGGCCGAGGCAGGCGCGCAAGTCGATCTCGCGATCGACGTGTGGGTCTGGTACGCCGGCTGGGCCGACAAGTACGCGCAGGTGGCGGGCAACGCCAATCCCGTGTCGGGCCCGTACTTCAACCTCTCGGTGCCCGAGCCTACGGGCGTCGTGGCCTCGGTCGCGCCGCAGGGCGTGCCGGGCGGCTCGCTGTTCGGGCTGGTGTCGGTCATCGCGCCGGCGATCGTGAGCGGCAACACCGTGGTCGTCGTGGCTGACGAGCGTGCACCACTCTCGGCGATCTCGCTGAGCGAGGTGCTCGCGACCTCGGATGTTCCCGGCGGCGTCATCAACCTGCTCACGGGCTCGCCTGCCGAGATCATGCCGTGGCTCGCCGCGCACGCCGACGTGAACGCGCTCGACCTCACTGGCGCCGGGTCGATCGACGGCGCGAAGGGCGAAACCTGGGTCGATCTGCAGCTCGCGGCGGCCGAGACGCTCAAGCGCGTCGTGGCGCCCGTGGCGGGCATCCCGCGCCCGGCGCTCGAGCGCATCACGGCCTTCGTCGAGACGAAGACCGTATGGCACACCAAGTCGATGCTCTAGCCGCACGATCCGCTGCCGTACCGCCGCCCGGCGCCGCCGATCTCCACAATTCAGGAGATGGCGACGCGGGGCGTTGTCGTGGAGCGCGCTCACGGCGTGTCGGGCGACCGGCGTCGCGGCGGCTCCTGAATTGTGGAGATCAGGACGGGGCAGAGATGCGCGCGAGTGCCTCAGCCGGCGTGAGGGCTGGCGAGCCGGTCTGCGCCCGTCGAACGAGGCCGACCAGGGCGGCGTTGACCGGGGTGGGGATGCCGAGCGAGTTGCCGAAGTCAACGATCACGCCGTTGATCGCGTCGACCTCGGTCGTGCGGCCGCGGCGGATGCTCTGCAGCATCGACGCGGGGTTGGGCACGGTGCCCATTCCGGCGGCGAGGTGCTGAGCGAGCTCGGCCGCCGCCGCCGCCGCTCCACCGGTACGCACGCGCGCGACGGCCTCGGCATCCACCGCCCCGATGCGGCCCCAGCGCGCGCCGGCCGCCGTGCCGACCCGCACCGTCTCGACCATGGCGCGAGCGAGCACGTCGCGCAGTCCGGAATGCGCGATCGTCTGTTGCACGCTGAGGCCCGTGATGGCAGGCAGGGCGTTGACCTGATTGATGAGCAGCTTCGTCCACTGGGCGCCGCGGATGTTCTCAGCGAGCACGATCTCGGCGGGGAGCGTCTCCCGCATCAGGGGCTCGGCGACGGCGACCGCGGCCGCGTCGCCCCCGAGGGTGAGGCCGTTCGGGCCCGTGACAGTGACGTGCCCCGGGTCCGTGAGGCTCACGGCGAAGAGCGCAAGGCCGATGGCGACGGGGGAGTACGGCAGGGCCTCCCGCACGGCGTCTTCGCCGCCCAGGCCGTTCTGCAGCACGAGCACGGGCGTGCCGTCATGAGTCACCCAGGGAGCCATGGCCTCGGCGGAATCGTGCGCTTTCGTCGCGAGCACGATCAGGTCGAGGGCGCGCCCTGCGGGGTTGGCGCCGGGTGGGTTCGGGATGCTCTCGACGAGTTCGACGGCGGCCACCCACTCGCCCCAGCCGCCGTCGACGCGCAGCCCGCCGCGCGCGATCGCTTCTGCGTGCTCGCCGCGCGCCGTCACGAGCACCTCGTGCCCCGCGCGCGCGGCCAGTGCGGCCACGAGGCCGCCGACCGCGCCCGCTCCGATGACCGCGATGCGCATGCTCGCCAGCCTAGGCTCCTGCGTTGATCGGACCGCGCTAGCGTGGAGCCGTGCCCACCGGACTGCTGCTCGTCGACAAGCCGTCGGGTCTCACGAGCCACGACGTCGTCGCTCGTGCGCGCCGCGCGCTCGGCACCCGCAAGGTCGGCCACGCTGGCACCCTCGACCCCATGGCGACGGGCCTGCTCACGCTCGGAGCGGGCTCGTCCACGCGTCTGCTCACCTACCTCGTCGGCCTCGACAAGACGTACGAGACGACCATGCGGCTCGGTGCCGAGACGACGACCGACGACGCCGAAGGCGAGGTCGTCAGCACGGCCGACCCCGCGGTGATCGCGGCGGTGACCGACGAGGCGCTCGCGGCGGGCATCCGCGCGCTCACGGGCGAGATCGACCAGCGGCCCAGCTCAGTGAGCGCGATCAAGGTCGACGGCAAGCGCGCCTACGACCGCGTGCGCGCGGGCGAGGAGGTCAAGCTCGCGTCGCGCCGGGTCACGATCAGCGCATTCGAGGTAGTGGACGTGCGCCGCAGCGAGACCGCGATCGAGGTGGATGCCCGCATCGACTGCAGCTCGGGCACCTACATCCGCGCCCTCGCGCGCGACCTCGGCGCGGCTCTCGGTATCGGAGGGCACCTCACGGCGCTGCGGCGCACGCGCGTTGGGCCCTTCGACGTGGACGACGCCGAGACCCTCGAAGCCCTGGCGGAGGGCGGCCCCAGCCTGCTCGCGAGCCCCGCGGAGGTCGCCGCGCGGCTGTTCGTCGCGCTCGAGGTCGATGCCGCGCAGGCCCGCGACCTTGGCCACGGCAAGCTGCTCACCCTGCCCGGGCACCCCGACGCCGAGCCGGTCGCCGCGATCGAGCGAGGCGCTGGGGGCGAGCATCCCGACTGCCTCGTGGCCCTCATCAGCGTGCGCCAGGGGCGCGGCCGTACCTTGGTCGGGTTCCCGATCGACACCGCACCCGATTCACACCAGGAGGCAACCCCGTGATCGAGTGGTTCACCACGATCGCCATCATTGTGAGCGTCGTCGCCGGCCTTGCCGTCCTCGTGCTGGGCGGCATCGGCCGCACACCCGACGACTTCAGCGTGCTGCCCACCGCTGCTGTAGCGCTCGTGCTGCTCGTGCAGATCGTCATCGGCCTCGTCGCGCCATTCGTCGGCAACGAGCCCACCGGCGACATCGTCGAGTGGTGGATCTATCTCGTGACCGCCCTCGTGCTGCCCGTCGCGGCGATCGCGTGGGCGCTCGTCGACCGCACGCGATGGGCGACCGTCGTGATGGGAGTCGCGAGCCTCGCCGTCGCGGTCATGGTCTTCCGCATGAACCAGATCTGGTTCGTGCAGGGAGTCGCGCTCGTCGGCTAGAGCGACTCGATGGCCGCGAGCACTTCCTCGAGCGACTCGGCGAGGTCGGCCACGACGAGCACCGCGCCCGTCTCGCGCAGGTCGTCGACCGAGAACACGCCTGTCGCGACGCCGATGAACGGCATGCCCGCGGCCGCCGCGGCCTCGTCGTCGCGCGGGGTGTCGCCGATGATCACGAGCGACTCACCGGGCAGCGCCGCACGCGCCGCGCGGGTGATCTCGCTGCGCTCGCGCGCCGTCGCGCCGAAGAACGAGCGGTCCCAGTCGAACCACTCCGGCCCGAGCCCGGCACCCTCGAGCTTGACGCGAGCGCGCACGAGCGAGTTGCCCGTGAGCAGCGCGTTGTGCCAGCCGCGGGCGGCGACCGCGGTGAGAGCATCCACCACGCCGGGGGCCGGCTCGCGCCGATCGCCCGCCTGGGCGCGCTCCATCGAGAGCTCGTCGAGGGTCTCGCGGGCGCGCTCGTGCCACTCGTCGCCGTAGCCGAAGTGGGCGAGGATCTCGCTGAGGATCAGCCCGTCGGGCTTGCCGTGCGTGCGCGGCATCGGCGGGTGAAGCTCACGCTTCGTGGCGCGCTCGACGGCCGTGTGGTACAGCTCGCCACCGCCCGAGTACGCGTTGAGCAGCAGCGTTCCGTCGACGTCCCAGAGAATCGTGGTGGTCACTCGTCAACCCTGGCAGACCTCCGGGCGCTCGCCCGCCGGTGCGTCTCCACAATTCAGGAGTTCGGGATGCTGAGCCCGAGCGACACGCCCGGCAGGGCATCCCGCGCCCCCGTTTGCACTCGCGACTCCTGAATTGTGGAGGTGGCGCCTGGGAGGATGGGGGCGTGCCCAGCGCCCTGCCCCTCGCCGACCCGGCCCCCGACGACGGGATGCTCCCCGCGAGCGTGCTCGAGGGCGCCGAGCAGCGCGACCTGGGCGTGTACCTGCACGTGCCGTTCTGCCGCGTGCGCTGCGGGTACTGCGACTTCAACACGTACACGGCCGACGAGGTGCGCGGCGTTAAGCAGAGCGACTTCGCCGAGCAGGCGATCGCCGAAGTGCGACTCGCGGCCCGGGTCTTGCGAGACGCCGGCGTGTCGCGGCGCCCCGCGCGCACGGTCTTCTTCGGCGGCGGCACGCCGACCCTCCTGCCGACGGATGACCTCGCACGCATGCTCGACGCCGTGCGCGAGCACCTGGGGGTGAGCCCCGACGCCGAGATCACGACCGAGGCGAACCCCGACTCGATCGACGCGGCGGGTCTCGACCGCCTCGCCGCGGCGGGCTTCACGCGCGTGAGCGTCGGCATGCAGTCGGCTGTGCCGCACGTGCTCGCCGTGCTCGAGCGCACGCACGATCCGGAGAACGTGCCACGCGTGGTCGCGGCGGCGAAAGACGCGGGCCTCGCCGTGAGCCTCGACCTGATCTACGGCACGCCGGGCGAGACCGAGGCTAACTGGCACCGCAGCCTCGACGCCGCGCTCGCAGCCGAGCCCGACCACCTGAGCGCCTACGCGCTCATCGTCGAGCCCGGCACCAAGCTCGCCCGCCAGGTGCTGCACGGCCAGGTGCCGCCCGTCGACGACGACCTGCACGCCGTGCTCTACGAGGCGCTGGATGCCCGGCTCGCCGCCGCCGGCTACGACTGGTACGAGGTCAGCAACTGGGCGCGCACTCCCGACCAGCGCTCGCGCCACAACCGCGCCTACTGGACCGGGCAGGACTGGTGGGGCGTCGGCCCCGGTGCGCACAGTCACGTCGGCGGCGTGCGCTGGTGGAACGTCAAGCACCCCGCCGCCTACGCCGACCGCCTCGCCCACGGGCTGAGCCCCGCGGCGGGACGCGAGACGCTCGACGCCGAGACCCGCCGCGTCGAGCGCGTGCTGCTCGAGGTGCGCCTGCGCGAGGGGCTGCCGGTGGATGCTCTCACCCCGCTCGGCCGCCGCGCGGTCGCCGGGCTCATCGCCGACGAGCTCGTCGAGCCGGGGCCCGCGCTGCGCGGCACGGTCGTGCTCACGCTGCGCGGGCGCCTGCTCGCCGACGGCGTCGTGCGCCGCCTGCTGCCCGACTGAGGCCGGCTACTTGATGAAGGGGACCGTCAGCGGGTAGGTGTACGCCTCGCCGCGGTTGGCCGCGAGGGCGGCGATGATCGAGAACACGACGATGAGGATGCTCACGGCGATGATCACGAAGATGCCGATGATCAGCCAGGCCGTGATGCCGCCGATCGCACCCGCGATGATCATCGTGAGCTGAAAGTTGAGCGCCGTGGCGGTGTGACCGCGCACGAAGGGCCCGCGGTTGCCGAGCACGAGGAACCCGATGAGGGCCGGCACGAAACCGAAGAAGATGCCGCCGACGTGCACGAGCGTCGCCCACAGCTTCTCGTCGGCGGGGCTCATGGGCTGGGGAGTGGCGGCGTACGGATTCACGGGAGGCTGGTCAGACATGCGCTCATTAAACACCCGAGGGGCCCGACCGCATCGGCCGGGCCCCTCGGGTTCGCGTTCTGTCGCGCTACTTGATGAGGCGCACGGCGAACGGGTAGCGGTACGCGTTGCCGTCCTTCGCCTTCGTGAAGCCGATGATCGAGAAGATGACGCCAGCGATCCAGGCGGCCCAGGCCACCAAGTAGAACAGGAAGCCGATGAGGATGACGGCGAGGATCGAGCCGACGATGTAGGCGATGATCTGAACGCCCACGATCGTGATCTGGAAGTTCAGGGCCTCTTTCGACTCATCGCGCGTGAACGCTCCGCGGTCTTTGAAGACTAGGAAGATGATGAGCGAGGGGAGCAGGCCGATGACGCCGCCGAGGTGTGCGAACGACGCCCACTGGCGGTCTTCGGCCTCCGAGAGCGGGGCGGCCGGCTGCGGCGCGGCGGGGGGAGGGGTCTGGTCGGTCATGGGTACTGCCTTTCGATGATCCTGCGGCGAACGTTGGTCCCGGGGTGGAGCACGAGGTAAACCTAGCGCCCGAGCATCCGCCAGGCAATGAGTAGCGGTGCGCAATGCGGGGTAGAATTGGCAGTCCGCGGAATCGAGTGCCAGCACACCGGTTGCCGCAAAAGCCGTCGAGCGGGGAGGAGCGCCATGGTCTCGGACCGCGCCCTGCACGTGCTACGCGCGATCGTGCACGACTACGTCGCCTCGCGCGAGCCCGTCGGCTCGAAGGCGATCGTCGATCGCCACCAGTTCGGCGTGTCGGCCGCCACGATCCGCAACGACATGGCGCTGCTCGAAGAAGAGGAGCTGATCACGGCTCCACACACCTCCTCGGGCCGCGTGCCGACCGACAAGGGCTATCGCGTCTTCGTCGACCAGTTCGCCGACCTGCGGCCCCTGAGCGCCGCGCAGCGCCAGGCGATCGCCGCCTTTCTCGATCAGTCGGTCGATCTCGACGACGTCTTCGCGCGCACGGTGCGGCTGCTCTCGCACCTGACGAACCAGGTCGCACTCGTGCAGTACCCGGCGCTCGGCAACGCGCGCGTTCGCCACATCGAGCTCGTGCCGATGAGCGCGACCCGCCTCATGACGGTGTTCATCACCGACGGCGGTCGCGTCGACCAGCGGATCATCGAGTTGCCGCTCGAGGCCGACGAGGCTTTCGTCGGCGAGCTGCGTGCGAAGCTCAACGCGGCGCTCGCCGGCCAGGTCCTGAGCGAAGTGCCGCAGGTCGCCGCCTCGCTCGCCGAGCGCTTCGCTCCCGACCGCCGCGAAACGGTCGGCGTCGTCTCCGAGGCTCTTTTGGGGCACGTGGATGCTCATCGCACCGATCGCCTCGTCATGGCCGGCGCGGCCAACCTCGTGCGAACCGAGGGCGACTTCGCGGGCAGCGTCTACCCCGTGCTCGAGGCGCTCGAAGAGCAGGTGACGCTGCTCAAGCTCTTCAGCGAGATGCAGGTCGACGAGAACGGCGTGACCGCTCGTATCGGCCGCGAGAACGCCGAGGCGCTCAAAGAGACCGCGGTCGTGACGAGCGCCTACCGCGTCGGTGCCGACAGCACGGCCAAGCTCGGGGTGCTCGGCCCCACTCGAATGGACTACTCGAACAACATGGCAGCAGTGCGCGCCGTAGCCCGCTACGTCTCGCGCCTGCTCGGTGAGGAATAAGTGGCAGACCACTACGAGGTACTCGGTATCGACCGACAGGCGAGCGCCGACGACATCAAGAAGGCCTACCGCCGGCTGGCGCGCGAGCTGCACCCCGACGTGAACCCGAGCGCCGACGCGGCCGAGCGGTTCAAGCAAGTCACGCACGCCTACGACGTGCTGAGCGATCCGCAGCAGCGGCAGCAGTACGACCTCGGCGGCTCGGGCGGCTTCGGCGGGGCAGCCGGATTCGGTGGCTTCGGCGACATCTTCGACACCTTCTTCGGCGGCGGCCAGCAGCAGCGCGGGCCGCGCAGCCGTCGAGAGCGCGGGCAGGACGCCCTGCTGCGGGTCGAGGTCGAGCTCGACGAGATCGTGTTCGGCACGACGCGGCAGCTCGAGGTCGACACCGCGATCCTGTGCTCGACGTGCGAGGGCTCGTGCTGCTCGCCCGGAACGAGCCCGCAGACGTGCGACATCTGCCGCGGCTCGGGCCAGATCCAGCGCACGGTGCGCAGCCTGCTCGGCAACGTGCTCACCTCGAGCCCGTGCGGCACGTGCCGCGGCTACGGCACCGTCATCCCCAGCCCCTGCCCGACGTGCGCCGGCCAGGGCCGCGTGCGCGCGCGCCGTGCCATCCCCGTCGACATCCCCGCGGGCGTCGACACGGGCGTGCGTATCCAGCTTCCCGGCCAGGGCGAGGTCGGCCCGGCGGGCGGGCCCAACGGCGATCTCTTCCTCGAGATCAAGGTTGCCACTCACGAGACCTTCAGCCGCAACGGCGACGACCTGCTCGCCACGGTCGAGGTGCAGATGACCGACGCGATTCTCGGCACGACTGTGACGCTTGCCGCCCTCGACGGTGACGTGCCCGTCGAGATCAAGCCCGGCACGCAGAGCGCCGAGATCATCACGGTCAAAGAGCGCGGCATCACGCGCCTGCGCGGCTCGGGACGCGGCGATCTCAAGATCGGCGTGCAGGTCGTGACGCCCGTGCGGCTCAACAGCAAGGAGACCGAGCTCATCCGGCAGTTCGCCTCGAGCCGTCGGCCCGTGCCGCCGCAGTTCGCGACCTTCCAGCAGGGCATCTTCGCCAAGCTGCGCGACCGCTTCCTCAACCTGTAGCGATGGCCCACTTCTACCTCGACGACGCGCTCGCGGCTCAGCTGGCGACCGCCGAGGCGGGGGCGAGCGCTTCGGTCGTGCACCTGCGCGGAGCGGACGCCCGGCACGCGGCGACCGTGTCGCGCGTGCGCGTCGGCGAGCAACTGCGGCTGGGCGACGGAGCGGGTCTCGTCGTGCACGGGGTCGTCACGGCCGTCGAGCCGGGCGACGTCGCGCTCGCGGTCGACCGGGTCGAGCGGTACGAACGGGCGGTGCCGGGCATCCACCTCGTGCAGGCGCTCGCGAAGGGCGACCGCGATGAGCTCGCCGTGCAGGCCGCGACCGAGCTCGGCGTCGACGGCGTGATCCCGTGGTCGTCCGCCCGCAGCGTCTCGCGCTGGGATGCCGCGAAAGCGGTGAAGAACCGTGAGCGGTGGCAGACGATCGCGCGCGAGGCAACGAAGCAGTCGGTGCGGCCGTGGATGCCCGTGGTCGAGCCTCTCGCGACGACCGGGCAGCTCGCCGCCCGCGCCGACGAGTCGACCGTGCTCGTGCTCGACCCCACGGGCGAGCACGCCCTCACGGCACTGACCGCGGCCGAGCTCGGCCCGTGCGACGTGCTCATCGTCGTCGGACCGGAGGGCGGCATCGCGCCGGAGGAGCGGGATGCCCTGCTCGCCGCGGGCGCCCGCAGCGTGCGCCTCGGCGCGAGCGTGCTGCGCACCTCGACTGCGGGCCCCGCGGCGATCGCCGTGCTCTCGGCAGCACTCGGCCGCTGGTGATCGGAAGCGCACGGCAGCGCACTGCAACCCCCGGCGTCGCCTCAGGGCCGCGCTCTAGACTGAGGGCATGAGCACCACGGAGCCGACACTCTTCGAGCGCATCATCGCGCGCGAGATCCCGGCCGACATCGTGCACGAGACCGACACGGTCATCGCGTTCCGCGATATCGCGCCGAAGGCTCCCGTGCACCTGCTCGTCCTACCCAAGACGCCGCGCTACCGCGACGTCGCCGAGCTCGCCGCGGGCGACCCCGCGCTGCTCGCCGACGTCGTCGCGACGGCTCACCTGCTCGCGAGCGAGCACGCCGACGGGCAGTTCCGGCTCGTCTTCAACACCGGCGCGAACGCCGGTCAGACCGTCTTCCACGTGCACGCCCACGTGCTCGCGGGGGGCCTGACGGAAGGGTCTCTTGCCCACTGACGATTCGGCGCGCGAAGAGCGCGCCCGCGAGCAGCTCGACGTCGACGGCGTCGCCATGGTGCGCCTGCTCGGCCCGCATGACCGCCTGCTCTCGACGGTCGAGAAGCAGTACCCGCTCGTCGACGTGCACGTGCGCGGCAACCAGATCACGCTCGAGGGCGACCCCGGCCAGGTCGCGGCGGCCCGTCGACTCGTCGACGAGCTGCTCGTCATGGTGCGGGGCGGCCACGATCTCGGCGAGGTCGAGGTGACGAGCTCGGCGCGCATCCTCGAGCAGGGCGCCGGCAGCCCCGCCGAGGTGCTGAGCCAGGCGATCCTCACGAGCCGCGGCAAGAGCATCCGCCCCAAGACGCTCGGCCAGAAGGCCTACGTCGACGCGATCGACGACCACACGATCGTCTTCGGCATCGGCCCCGCCGGCACGGGCAAGACCTACCTCGCGATGGCCAAGGCCGTGCAGGCGCTCACGCGCAAGGAGGTTGACCGCATCATCCTGACGCGGCCCGCCGTCGAGGCGGGGGAGCGCCTGGGCTTCCTGCCCGGCACGCTCACCGACAAGATCGACCCCTACCTGCGGCCGCTCTACGACGCGCTCAACGAGATGATGGATCCGGAGCTCGTGCCCAAGCTGCTCGCGAGCGGCGTCGTCGAGGTCGCCCCGCTCGCCTACATGCGCGGCCGCACGCTCAACAACGCGTTCATCGTGCTCGACGAGGCGCAGAACACAAGCCCCGAACAGATGAAGATGTTCCTCACGCGCCTCGGCTTCGGCTCGAAGATCGTCGTCACGGGCGACATCACGCAGATCGACCTGCCGACGGGCGCGAGCGGACTGCAGCTCGTCACGCGCGTGCTCGACGATATCGACGACATCCACTTCGCGCGCCTGACGTCGGAAGACGTCGTGCGGCACTCGCTCGTCGGCCGCATTGTGGATGCGTACACGAAGTACGACGCCGAGAAGCAGGCGCGGCAGTACGCGCGCGAGAACGGCCTGCCAGAGCCGAAGCAGGGCACGAACCGCGAGGAGCGCCGCCGCGGGCTGCCGCGCGATCGTGCGACCCGGCGTCCGCGGCCCGGAGCGGGAGGCCGCTGAGCATGGCCGTCGAGATCAACAACGAGTCGGGCATCCCCGTCGAAGAAGACTCGCTGCAGCGCCTCGCTCTGCACGCCTTCGAGCACCTCAACGTGCACCGCGACGCCGAGCTCGCGATCGTGCTCGTCGACGAGGCCGCGATCGAACAGCTGCACGTGCAGTGGATGGACGAGCCCGGCCCCACCGACGTGCTGAGCTTTCCCATGGACGAGCTGCGCCCCGGGAGCGACGATGAGCCGACGCCGCCCGGGCTGCTCGGCGACATCGTGCTGTGCCCCCAGGTCGCCATCCAACAGGCCGAGGCCGCGGGGCACTCGACCCAGGACGAGCTTCTGCTTCTCACGACCCACGGAATCCTGCACCTGCTGGGCTTCGACCACGCCGAGCCGGAGGAGGAGAAGGAGATGTTCGGCATTCAGCGTGACATCCTCGTGAGCTTCACCCTGGCCGAGCGGGGTCGTCGCCGATGACCACCACGCTGCTCTTCTTCATCGCGGCCGGCCTGCTCGTCGCCATCGGCGGCCTGCTCGCGTCGATCGATGCCGCGCTCGGGGTCGTCAGCCGCATCGAGCTCGTCGACATCGCCGCGAATCGGGCGCATCCGGCCCGCTTGCACGCTGTCGCCGCCGACGTCGGCGCGCACGTCAACGCGTTAAATTTCTTGCGTATCGTCGCCGAGACGATCGCCGCCGTGCTCGTCACGATCGGCTTCAGCACGCTCATCGAGGAGTGGTGGTGGGTGCTGCTGATCAGCGCGGGCATCATGATCGGCGTCTCGTTCATCCTCGTCGGGTCGAGCCCGCGCTCGGTCGGCCGCGCCCACCCGCGCGCGATGCTCGGCACCTTCGACTGGCTCATCCGTGGTGTGAGGCTGCTCACGGGCCCGCTCGCCGACGCCCTCGTCGTGCTCGGCAACCGCGTGACCCCCGGGCGGCCGTCGAGCGCGAGCTTCTCGAGCGAGGAGCAGCTACTCAACATGGTCGACGAGGCCACCGAGCTCGACGTGCTCGAAGAAGAGGATCGCGAACTCATCCACTCGATCTTCGAGTTCAACGACACGATCGTGCGCGAGGTCATGGTGCCCCGCACCGACATGATCGTGCTCGAGCAGGGCGCCACGGTCGCCGAGGCGATGACCCTCTTCCTCAGCCGCGGCGTCTCGCGCGTACCCGTCGTCGGCGAGAGCACCGATGAGGTGCTCGGCGTCGTCTACTTGCGCGATGCCTCCCGCCTGACCTTCGAGAAGCCGAAGAAGGCCGCGACGGCGCTCGTCGACGAGCTCGTGAAGCCCGCCCTGTTCCTGCCCGAGTCAAAGAAGGCCGACGACGCCCTGCGGCAGCTGCAGCTCGAGTCGAACCACCTCGCGCTCGTCGTCGACGAGTACGGCGGCATCGCCGGCCTCGTGACGATGGAAGACCTCATCGAAGAGCTCGTCGGTGAGATCGTCGACGAGTACGACCGCGAGTCGGCCGACAGCGAGCAACTGGGAGACAACCAGTTCCGAGTGAGCGCGCGCATGCCCATCGACGAGCTCGGCGACCTCTTCGGCCTCGAGCTCGACGACAACGAGGTCGACTCGGTCGGCGGCTTGCTCGCGAAGCACCTCGGTCGGTTGCCCGTCGCCGGGTCGACCGTGACCGTCGACGGCCTGCACCTCACCGCCGAGCGCACCGAGGGCCGCCGCAAGCGCGTCGTCACCGTGCTCGTCGAGGCCGATCAGGCGCTGCTGGATGCTCGCATCGCCTTCACGGGCGACCGCGACCGCTCCGACCGCGACGAGACAGAGTGAGCGGCCGCAAGCCTCGCGGGGGCGCCGGGGTACCTGACGAACCGAGGTTCAGGGCCGGATTCGTCACCTTCGTCGGCCGCCCCAACGTCGGCAAGTCAACCCTCACCAACGCGCTCGTGGGCAAGAAGGTCGCCATCACGAGCTCGAAGCCGCAGACCACGCGGCGGGCGATCCGAGGGATCGTGCACCGGGCATCCGGCCAATTGATCGTCGTCGACACGCCCGGCATGCACCGCCCGCGCACGTTGCTCGGCGAGCGCCTCAACGCCGTGGTGCAGGACACGCTCGGTGACGTGGACGTCATCGGCTTCTGCGTGCCCGCCAACGAGCCGATCGGCCTGGGCGACAAGTTCATCAACGAGCAGCTCGAGAGCTTCGCCCGCACGCGCAAGGTCGCGATCGTCACGAAGACCGACGCCGCGGGCGGCACGCGCGTGGCCGAGCAGCTCCTCGCCGTGTCGCAGCTGCGCGAGTGGGATCTCATCATCCCGCTCTCGGCCGTGACGGGCGACCAGGTCGACCTGCTCGCCGAGCAGCTCATCGCGCTCATGCCCGAGTCGCCCGCGCTCTACGACGACGATGCCGTCACCGACGAGTCGACCGACGATCGCGTCGCCGAGCTCATCCGCGAGGCCGCCCTCGAGGGTGTGAGCGACGAACTGCCGCACTCGCTCGCCGTCACGGTCGACGAGATGACCGAGCGCTCGCCCGGCGGCGTGCTCGACATCTTCGCCAACGTGTGGGTCGAGCGCGACAGCCAGAAGGGCATCATCATCGGGCACCGCGGGTCGCGCCTCACCGAGGTCGGCACGCGCGCGCGCCTCGAGATCGAGCAGCTCATGGGCCGGCGCGTCTTCCTCAAGCTGCACGTCAAGGTCGCGAAAGAGTGGCAGCGCGACCCCAAGCAGCTCGGCAAGCTCGGGTTCTAGTCCCGTCTCAGCGGCGGGGCAGCAGCCCGTGGTCGTGGGCGTAGAGCACGACCTGCACGCGGTCGCGCAGGCCGAGCTTGGCGAGGATGCGGCCGACGTGCGACTTCACGGTCGCCTCGGCCACGAACTCGCGCGCCGCGATCTCGGCGTTGCTGAGGCCCTCAGCGACGGCGGCGAAGATCTCGCGCTCGCGCCTGCTGAGGTCGGGCAGCGCTGCGTCGCGCGCCGCGGAGAGCTCGGCGGGGCTGAGCGTGCGGCGAGCATCCGAAGCCTGCCCCACGTGCGCGAGCAGATCGGTGATCGCGCCGGGTGCGACGACCGCGTGCCCGCCGTGCACCGCGCGGATGGCGGCGAGCAGGAACTCCGGCTCGGCATCCTTCAACAGGAATCCGCTCGCCCCCGCGCGGATCGCGCGCAGCGCAGCATCGTCGAGGTCGAAGGTCGTGAGCACGATGATGCGCGGCGGGGTGCGGCCCTCCTCGGTCGCCGATCGCAGGATGCCCGCCGTGCCCGCGATGCCGTCGGCGCGCGGCATCCGGATGTCCATGAGCACCACATCGGGCAGCACCTCCGCGGCGACGACCACGGCCTCGCCGCCGTCGCCGGCCTCGCCGACCACGGTCAGATCGGGCTGCGAGTCGATGAGCATGCGCACCCCGCGCCGGAACAGCGGCTGATCGTCGACGAGCAGCACGCGGATCGCACTCACGGCGTTCCCCACGGCAGCGCTGCCGGGTCGAGCGGCCGGCGCGGCACCGTGACGAGGCTCACGAGCACGACCATCGGCGGGGGAGCGGCGGGCGTGGTCACGCCGGGGCTCCCGCGGTCACGAGCTCGTCGGCGGACTCGGCCGGCTCAGCCACGCGCGCCTCGAGCAGCAGGCGCGCCCGCACGCGGAACACCGCGCCCTCGTGCACGCTCAACTCGCCGCCGGCGAGGGATGCCCGCTCGCGCATCCCGTCGATGCCGTGCCCGCGGTCCTTCGATTCGGGAGTCTCCGCGAGCGAACCATTCGTCACCACGAGATCGACGGCCTGCTCGCCCCACTCGAGCTCGAGCGTCGCCGCGCCGTCGCCGTGCCGCAGCGCGTTCGTGAGCGACTCCTGCACGATTCGGTAGAGCGCGAGCTCGCGCGACTCGGTCAGGCGCCCGCGGTCGCCGAACTCGCGCACCTCGAGCGCGAGCCCCGAGTCGCGCATCGAATCGAGCAGCGCGTCGAGGTCATTGAGCCCCGGCTGCGGCCCGGCCTCCTGCGTGTGCCGCAGCTCGGTCAGGAGCACGCGCACGTCGGCGAGGGCATCCCGAGCGGTCTGCGCGATTGTCTCGAACGACTCGGCCGCGGCGGGGGAGTCGCCCGCCGTCGCGTACCGCGCGCCATCGGCCTGCGCGATGACGACCGTGAGCGAGTGGGCGACGATGTCGTGCACGTCGCGCGCGACCCGCGTGCGCTCGGCCTCGAGGTCGGCCCGGGTGAGGGCGGCGTCGCGCTGCGTGCTGACGGTCGCGACGGTCGCGCTGAGCTGGCGGCGGTTCCGGATGCTGCGCACGAGCTCGCCGAGCACCCACGGCAGCAGCGCGAGCACGGGCCACACCAGGAAGCTGAGCCATTGACCGACGATGAAGGCGATGTCCACGCCGAAGTAGATGCCGGAGTCGCGCACGATGGCCACGAACATGCTCAGGCTCACGAGCCATGTCGCGCCGGCACCGATCCATCGGACGCTCGAGGAACCGTACGCGACAGCGCCGAAGACGACGACTGCCGCGGCGACGACGAGAAACCCATTGAACGGAATGCCGAACCACAGCGTGAGGAGAAAGGACCAGAAAGCCAGCGCCAACCCGATCGTCGCGAGCGCCGGACGAACGCGGTGCATCGCGACGGCTGCTCCCATGCCGATCGACACGATGGCGAGGACGAGGTTCGTCCCTCCGCCACCCCATTGCTGATTGAGCAGGGAGGCGAGCGCAAGCCACGCGCCGAATGCGATCTCGGCGGGGAGGGCGATGCGCGCGCGGCGCCCGGGTGTGAACCACGTGATGAGTTGATCGAACATGTCCGCCACGGTACGGGTCGCGCGGCCCGCAGCGGCCCGAAACCCGCGCCGCTCACCCGAGCGGATGGCCCTTTTCATCCGAAAGGCTGAGGCAATAGCATCCCGAACCGCACGAACGCCGCCAGATTCGCCTCGAATCGGCTGATCGGGCCCGCCCAAAGGCCCTTTTGCCCCAGATCTGGCACGGAGCGGGCGGGCACGAGGGGGCGGGCACGAGCGCGCGTGCGGGCCCGCAGAGCGCGGGTGTACCCTGAAAGCGTGTTCGGCCAGCTCCTTCTTCGCTGCCGCGACGAGGCTTCGACCCTTTAGCCTCCCTCGTCGCGGAGTTTGTCGTCGGCTGACAACCACACTGAGCGACGAGCAGAGACCAGCAGGAGCACACCATGGAGAACCGCCAGCAGCCCTCAGGGATGCCGATCCACAAGTATCAGCCGTACCACGAGCAGTTGACTGTCGACCTGCCCGACCGCACCTGGCCCGCGCAGCGCATCACCCAGGCGCCCCGCTGGTGCGCGGTCGACCTGCGCGACGGCAACCAGGCCCTCATCGATCCGATGAGCCCCGAGCGCAAGCGCATCATGTTCGACCTGCTCGTGCGAATGGGCTTCAAGGAGATCGAGGTCGGGTTCCCGTCGGCGAGTCAGACCGACTTCGACTTCGTACGGAGCCTCATCGAGCAAGACCTCATTCCCGACGACGTGACGATCCAGGTGCTGACGCAGGCGCGCGAGCACCTCATCGCCCGCACCTACGAGTCGATCAAGGGCGCCAAGCGCGCCATCGTGCACTTCTACAACTCGACGAGCGTGCTGCAGCGCGAGGTCGTGTTCCGCACCGACGTCGAGGGTGTGAAGGAGATCGCGCTGCAGGGAGCGCGCTGGTGCCAGCAGTACGAGGCGACCGTGCCCGAGACCGAGATCTTCTACGAGTACAGCCCCGAGAGTTACACGGGCACCGAGCTCGAGACCGCGCTCGACATCTGCAACGCCGTCATCGAGCAGATCGCGCCCATGCCCGAGCGCAAGATCATCATCAACCTGCCGGCCACGGTCGAGATGGCCTCGCCGAACGTCTACGCCGACTCGATCGAGTGGATGCACCGCCACCTCGCCCGACGCGACTCGGTGATTCTGAGCCTGCACCCGCACAACGACCGCGGCACGGCCGTCGCCGCCGCCGAGCTGGGCTACCTCGCCGGCGCCGACCGCATCGAGGGCTGCCTGTTCGGCAACGGCGAGCGCACCGGCAACGTCGACCTCGTGGCCCTCGGCATCAATCTGTTCACGCAGGGCATCGACCCGCACCTCGACTTCAGCGACCTCGACGAGATCAAGCGCACGGCCGAGTACTGCACCCAGCTCAAGGTGCACGAGCGCAGCCCCTGGGCCGGCGACCTCGTCTACACGGCCTTCAGCGGCAGCCACCAAGACGCCATCAAGAAGGGCTTCGAGGCGATGGATGCCCGGGCCGCCGCTTCGGGCGTCAGCGTCGACGACCTCGTCTGGGGGGTTCCGTACCTGCCCGTCGACCCGAAAGACCTGGGTCGCACCTACGAGGCCGTCATCCGCGTCAACTCGCAGTCGGGCAAGGGCGGCGTCGCCTACCTGCTCAAGACCGACCACGCGCTCGACCTGCCGCGCAAGCTGCAGATCGAGTTCAGCGGCGTCGTGCAGGCCAAGACCGACGCCGAGGGTGGCGAGGTGACGAGCGAGCAGATCTGGGCGATCTTCCAAGACGAGTACCTGCCCTCGCCCGACCCCGACGCCAAGTGGGGACGTTTCGAGTTGCTCTCGACGCGCACGGCCTCCGACATGACGGGGACGGTGTCGCTGAGCGCGACGCTGCGCGATGGAGAGGAGATCGCCGCGGTCGAGGCGACCGGCAACGGTCCGATCGCGGCGTTCCTCAGCATCATGGAGCGCCAGGGCATCGCCATCCGCCTCTTCGACTACGTCGAGCACGCGCTCTCGGCCGGCGGAGATGCCCACGCGGCGTCGTACGTCGAGCTCGAGGTCAACGGCCGCACGCTGTGGGGCGTCGGCATCGACCCCGACATCTCGACCGCGTCACTCAAAGCCGTCGTCTCGGCGGTCAACCGGGCCATCCGGCTCGAGACCCCCGATCGCGAGCTCGTCAGCGCGTAGCGACCCGCGCCGCACGGCGGCGGCCCGCCTTCGGGCTGCCGCCGCATCCCGTCGCCGCGATCTCCACAATTCAGGAGATCGCGCCCGGGTCACCCCGGCGACACGCCGTGAGAGCGCGCCCGCGCCGGTTGCCTCCGCGAAGACTCCTGAATTGTGGAGACGCGCGGCGCGGCGGGGCTGGGTCACCGGGTCGTCGCGGCCCATTCGGCGAACCGGATGCCCGGCCCGGGCACCCCGGTCGTGTGCAGCCCCGCGCGGTAAGCGCCGACGAGCTTTCCGGGCGCGTGCCATTCGGCGACCCGGCGCGCCGCGGCCTCGGTCGTGGCGCCGCGCGCGACGAGCCATTGTCGGGCGAGCTCGGCCATCGGCAGCACCTCGGGCCCGCCGAGGTCGTCGACCTGACCGTCGGCCGGCGCCGCATGCACGAGCGACACGAGATGCTCGGCGACGGCGCTCGTGTCGATCGGCTGGAACGGCACGTCGAGCGTGATGAGCCGCGGCAGCCGCCGCTGCGCGGCGAAGAACCCGCCGACGAAGTCGTGGAACTGCGTCGCCCGCAGGATCGTGAACGGCACGCCCGACCCGGCGACGAGCTCCTCGCACGCGAGCTTCGAGCGGTAGTACCCGAGCGGCACAGCGTCGACGCCGACGATCGACAGGTACACGAGGTGCTGCACGCCCGCGGAACGGGCGGCCTGCAGGAGGTTCTGCGTCGCGCGAGCATCCGACCGCCGGTTCGTCGCGAGGTGCAGCACGGTCTCGACGCCCACGAGCGCCTCGACCAGCCCGGCCCCCGACTGCAGGTCGGCGATCACGTGCCCGGGCCCGGGGCGGCGGCTCAAGATGCGCGGCTCGAGCCCGCGCGTACGCAGAGCGTCGACGGCGGGGCGGCCGAGCGTGCCGGTGCCGCCCGTGATGAGAAGAGTCACGCGCGTATCCTCCCGCAGCCGACGGGCTGCCCTCGCCCCGACGTGCGGCATCTCCACAATTCAGGAAGATCGTCGTGACGGGATGCCCGCCGAGGCGCGCGTCGGCGTGTCGCGGCCAGCTCGACTCGCGCACTCCTGAATTGTGGAGGCGCGCCGGCGCCGAGGGGCCGCGCTACCCGCGCGGCTGGCTCGCGCCGGGGATGGGGGAGCGGCGGCGCGCCCTCGGTTCGGAGCCGACGATGGGGATCGACGAGGTCGTCGGGTGCAGGTGGATCACTCCCGTCGCCGTCGTGACGGTGCGCCCGCGCTCGGCGGCGGCGTCGTCGCGCTGCCCGCGCTTCGGCAGCGCGGGCAGCTTCGGCAGGCGCGTGATCGCGCGCTGCTCGGGCAGGCTCCAGCCGAACAGCACCGAGGCGACGCGCACGCCGAACGTGATGGCCACGCCGGTCGCGCCCGCGAGGAGCACGTCGACGCCGAGGGCGAGCAGCACGGCGATCGTGCCCGAGCCGGCGGCGGCGGCGACGGCGTAGAGCGACCCGACGTGCATGAGCGCGATGGGCAGGTTGAGCAGCAGGTCGCGCAGGATCGACCCGCCGACCGCGGCGAGCACGCCCACGAACACGGCGGCAACCTCGGGCAGGCCGAGCGCCAGAGCCTTGGTCGTGCCGATCGCGCCGAAGAGGCCGATGGTGAGGGCATCCAGCACCGTGATGAAGCGATTGAGACGCGAGAAGACACGCTCGAGCAGCATGCCGAGCAGCGCCGCCGCGGTGGCGACGACGACGTACCAGTTCGACTGCAGGGGCGCGAGCGGCACATCGAGCAGCAGGTCGCGCAGCAGACCGCCGCCGAAGCCTACGACGATGCCGATGATCGCAACGCCGAGCCAATCGAGCCGCCGATCGCGGAACTGCGCCGCGAACAGCGCGCCCTGCAGCGCGCCGATGCCGACCGCGAGCAGGTCGACCCAGAGGGGGATCACGAAGAGGTCGTCCACAGCCCCATTCTGGTGGGTGGATGCTCGGCGCCCGTGACGCGGATCCCTCGTGTTCGTGTCACGCATACCCGAAGTGCTAGACTCTGTTCAGGTCAGCATGACTATTACACCGGCGGTGGAGCGGAAGGAGCATCCATGACGACCACGATCGGCCTGGGGCTCGCGGTCTCGACCGTCATCTTCGCGCTGCGGGCCGACGATGCCGGGGCGCCGAGCGTCTGGCTGCCGCTCGTGCGCCGCACGCGCGAGCCCTTCCTCGACCGCTGGGCGCTGCCCGGCGGCATGGTGCGCGTCGACGAGAGCCTCGAGGGCGCCGCGCGCCGCAACCTCGGCGAGACGACCCGCCTCGAGCCCACCTACCTCGAGCAGCTCTACGCCTTCGGCGACGTCGACCGCTCGCCCGACCAGCGCATGGTCTCGATCGTCTACTGGGCACTCGTGCGGCCCGATGAGGCCGAGCGCGTGAGCCTGGGCGAGAACGTGCGCTGGTTCGCCGCCGACGAGCTGCCCGACCTCGCCTTCGACCACAACCTCATCGTCGACTACGCCCTCTGGCGGCTGCGAACCAAGATGGAGTACTCCCGCATCGCCCATGCCTTCCTCGGCCCGCGGTTCACGCTCGCCGAGCTGCGCGAGGTCTACGAGGCCGTGCTGCAGAAGCCGCTCGACCCCGCGAACTTCCGTCGCCAGATGGAGACGAGCGGCGTCATCGAACCGACGGGCGAGGTCGTCACGGGCGGCCGCCACCGCCCGCCGCGCCTCTACCGCTACACCGGCGCCGTCGACCTCGTCGACGCCGGCCCCCTGAGCCGTCGCGTCGCCGGCGCGGCCCGGCCCGACACGAGGATCCCCGCATGACCACGATCGACGCCAGCGTCGCCACGACCATCCGCCTGATCACGAACGGCCAGGCGCCGGGCGAGACCTGCACGCCCGAGCTCGACAAGGGCCCGTGGCAGTTCGACCCGACCCCCGGCTATGGCCCCGGCTCGTCGATGCACGACGTCATCCCCACCGGTTCGCCGCGCCAGGGCGCCCTGCCCGAGCAGTACCAGGTGGCGTTGAACGACGAGCTGCACGCGCGCATCCGTGTTGCCAAAGCGACGCTCGGCGACCGCCTCGTCATCCTCGGCCACTTCTACCAGCGCGACGAGGTCGTGCAGCACGCCAACTTCCTCGGCGACTCGTTCCAGCTCGCGAACGCCGCGCTCACGAAGCCCGACGCCGAGTACATCGTGTTCTGCGGCGTGCACTTCATGGCCGAGACGGCCGACATCCTGGCTCGCGATTCGCAGACGGTGATCCTGCCCAATCTGGCCGCGGGATGCTCGATGGCCGATATGGCCGACATCGACTCGGTGCAAGCGGCGTGGGACGAGCTGCTCTCGGTCTACGGCAGCGAGCCCGACGCGGAGGGACGCGCGCCGATCATCCCGGTCACTTACATGAATTCCTCGGCCGCGCTCAAGGCGTTCTGCGGCGCGAACGGCGGCATCGTGTGCACCTCCTCGAACGCGAAAACGGTGCTCGAGTGGGCCTTCGAGCGGGGGCAGCGGGTGCTGTTCTTCCCCGATCAGCACCTGGGCCGCAACACCGCGAAGGCCATGGGCGTGCCGCTCGAGCAGATGCCGATGTGGAACCCGCGCCGGCCGCTCGGCGGCTCGACCGCCCAGCAGCTACTCGATGCTCGCGTCGTGCTCTGGCATGGCTTCTGCAGCGTGCACAAGCGCTTCACGGTCGGCCAGATCGAGGCCGCTCGCGCGCAGTACCCCGATGTGCGCGTCGTCGTGCACCCCGAGTGCCCCATGGAGGTCGTGGACGCGGCCGACGAGGCCGGCTCGACCGACTACATCCGGCGCGCCGTCGCGGGGGCGACTGAGCCGACGACCTTCGCGATCGGCACCGAGGTCAACATGGTCAACCGGCTCGCCGCCGAGTACCCGCAGCACACGATCTTCTGCCTCGACCCGGTCATCTGCCCGTGCTCGACGATGTACCGCATCCACCCCGGCTACCTCGCCTGGGTGCTCGAGGAGCTCGTCGCGGGCCGCGTCGTCAACGGGATCGTCGTCGACGAGGCCGTGAAGGCCGACGCCAAGCTCGCCCTCGAGCGCATGCTCGCCGCGAAGCCGCGGGACTGAGCCATGGCCCACATCCTCGTCATCGGCAGCGGCATGGCGGGCCTCGTCGCCGCGCTGCGCGCGGCGCGCCGGCACGACGTGACGATCGTCACGAAAGACGTGCTCACGGCGGGCTCGACCGCCTGGGCGCAGGGCGGGATTGCGGCCGCCGTCTTCCCCGACGACTCCGCGGCGCTGCACGCGCGCGACACGCTCATCGCCGGGGCCGGGCTGAGCGATCCCGCCGCTGTCGACATCCTCTGCACCGAGGGGCCCGCCCGGGTGCACGACCTCGTCGCGCTCGGGGTGGCCTTCGACCCGGAGGAGGGCGCCGTCGCCCCCTTCGACGAGGTGAGCGACTGGGCCCGCGGGCTCGAGGCCGCCCACTCGGTCGCCCGTGTGCTGCATGCGGGCGGGGATGCCACCGGTCGCGTGATCGAGACGGCCCTGGCGGCCGCGGTGCGCGAGGGGCGCATCCGGGCTCGGGAATTCGCGCGCGCGACCTCCCTCATCGTGCGCGACGGCGCGATCGCGGGTGCGGTGGTCGAGGGGCCGGACGGGGTCGCCGAGGTCGCGGCCGATGCCGTGATTCTCGCGACGGGCGGCAACGGGCAGCTCTACCGCCACACGACCAACCCGCCGGTCTCGACGGGCGACGGTGTGATCCTCGCCTACGCGGCGGGTACGGCGATCGCCGACCTCGAGTTCGTGCAGTTCCACCCGACCGTGCTCGCCGGGGGAGGGCTCGTCTCCGAGGCCGTGCGCGGCGAGGGCGCGACGCTACTCGATGCCGAGGGCCGGCGCTTTATGCTCGACGTCGACCCGCGTGCCGAGCTCGCACCGCGCGACATCGTCGCGCGCGCGATCGCTCGCCAGATGCGGGAGCAGGATGGCCAGCCGGTGCTGCTCGACGCGACGATGCTCGGCGCCGCGGTGCTCGCCGAGCGCTTCCCGACGATCGACGCGCTCGTGCGCGCGACCGGGGTCGACTGGGCTTCGACGCCGGTGCCCGTCACGCCTGCGGCGCACTACGCCATGGGCGGCGCCCTCACCGATATGGATGGCCGCACGACGGTTCCGGGCTTGTTCGCTGTGGGCGAAACCGGGTCGACGGGCGTGCACGGGGCTAACCGCCTCGCCTCCAACTCGCTGCTCGAGGCCCTCGTCGTTGGCTGGCGCGCGGGCGACGCCGTCGGCGCCGCGGGCTCGGTGCGCCCGCTGCCCCTGCCCGCCCTCGCCGCCGCGTCGCCCGTCCCGACCCCGCCGCGCGCCTCCACAATTCAGGAGTCGCCTCCTGCCGCGCAGCTCGACACCCCGGTGCCCGTGAGCCGCGCGGTGGCGCCCGACGCTCTGCTCGCCGGGGGCGTCCCCTGGACGGCGGACCGCATCCGCGATCGCGCCTGGCAGGCGCTCGGTCTCGAGCGCACGGGCGACGAGATGGCCGATTTCGCCCGAGAACTGGTGGATGCTCGGCCTGCCGACGACGAGGCGCGCTCGCTGCTGCCGCTCGCGCGCCTGACTGCCGCGGCTGCGCTCGCCCGCACCGAATCGCGCGGCGCGCACTGGCGCGACGACTTCCCCGACACCGACCCCGCGCAGCGCGTGCGGCGTGTCGTCGTGCGGCCGGATGCCGATTCTCCTGAATTGTGGAGATCGACCGCGGTCGAGCAGGAGGTGCCCGCATGAGCGACGACCTGAGCGGCGCGACCCTCGCGGCCGTCGCCGCGATCGTCGACCGCGCGCTCGACGAAGACGCACCTTGGGGCGATGCCACGAGCGAAGCGGCCATCCCCGCGAGCGCCACGGCGACCGCGCGCATCGTGAGCCGCGTCGACGGGGTGCTCGCCGGCGGCCTGGCGCTCGAGCTCGCGTTCACGCGCGTCGACCCGGGCGTTCGGGTCGAGCGGCACCTCGCCGACGGCGACCCCCTCGCACCGGGCGCAGTCGTCGCCACGATCACGGGCTCGGCCCGGAGCATCCTGCGCGGCGAGCGCGTCGCGCTCAACCTCGCGCAGCGGCTCAGCGGCGTCGCGACGCTGACCCGCCGCTACGTCGATGCCGTCGCGGGAGCGGTTTCGGCAACCGGCCACCCCGTGCGCCTCGTCGACACGCGCAAGACGACGCCCGGCCTGCGCGTGCTCGAGAAGGCCGCCGTGCGAGCGGGCGGCGGGCACAACCACCGCTTCTCGCTCAGCGACGCCGTCATGCTGAAAGACAACCACCTGGCGGTGCTGCAGTCGCAGGGTCTCGACCTCACGGGGGCGATCCGGGCGGTGCGCGCGCGCATCCCGCACACGATGCACCTCGAGGTCGAAGTCGACCGGCTCGAGCAGCTCGCCGCCGTGATCGCCGCCGAACCCGACACGATCATGCTCGACAACTTCTCGATCGACGACCTGCGCGCGGGCGTCGCCCTCATCGCCGGTCGTGCAACCGTCGAGGCCAGCGGCGGCGTCAGCCTCGACACCGTTCGCGCGATCGCCGAGACCGGTGTCGACGTCATCTCCGTCGGCGCGCTCACCCACAGCGCTCCGGCGGTCGACCTGGGGCTCGACATCGTGTTCGACGCGAGATCGGGCAGCTCAGGCGCCAGCGCGCGCTAGGCGGGCATCCATGACCCTCATCGATCTCGACCAGGCGGCGACCACGGCGACCCGCCGCGAGGTGCTCGAGGCGATGTGGCCGTGGCTCACGGGCGAGCACGGCAACCCCTCGTCGACGCACGCGCTCGGTCGCCGGGCCGCCGACGCGCTCGCGGATGCCCGCGCGCGCATCGCCCGCCTCGCCGGCGTGCGCCCGGCGCAGGTCGTGCTCACGAGCGGCGGAACCGAGAGCGACAACCTCGCCGTCATCGGCCTCACCCTGGCCGCGATCGCGCGCGGGCGCGACCGGCACGTGCTCGTCAGCGCGATCGAGCACGAGGCCGTGCTCGAGTCGGCGGCGTACCTCGAGCGCTGGCACGGCGTCGAGGTGACGCGCATCCCGGTCGATACAGATGGGGTCGTGGATGCTGATGCCGCGCTCGCCGCCCTCCGACCCGGCACGGCGCTCGTGAGCGTGCAGGCCGCCAACAACGAGGTCGGAACCCTCCAGCCGCTCGACGCGGTGCTCGCGGCCGCGCGCACCGTGGGTGCCCTCGTGCACACGGATGCGGTGCAGTACGCCGGGTGGTATCCGTTCACGGGGCTCGCGTCGCTCGATGCCGTCACGATCTCCGGGCACAAGCTCGGCGCCCCGAAGGGGGTCGGGGCGCTGCTGCTGCCGACGGGCGCGGCGATCGAGCCGCTCATCCACGGCGGAGGGCAGGAGCGCGACCGCCGCTCGGGCACCGAGAACGTGGCCGGGGCCGTCGGGCTCGCCGTCGCGCTCGAACTCGCGGAGGCCGAGCGTGAGGCGCATCCGCTCGCCGCTCTCGAGGCGCGGCGCGACGCGTTCATCGCGCAGGTGCTCGAGACCGTGCCCGGCGCGCGTCTCACGGGGCACGCATCCCGGCGGCTGCCGTGCCACGCCTCGTTCGTCGTGCCCGGCATCGGCGGCGAGCCGCTGCTCATCGCGCTCGACGACCGCGGCATCCTCGCCTCGAGCGGGTCGGCGTGCGCCGCGGGCCGCGACGAGCCCTCGCCGGTGCTGCTCGCGATGGGCTACGACTCCGACACCGCCCGAACGGCCGTGCGCTTCAGCTGGGGGGCCTCCACAATTCAGGAGTCGCTCGACACCGCGGCCCATGAGCTCGCGGAATCTGCGGCCTCGTTGCGCGGCTTGGGCTGAGCATCCGCCGAATCTCATGAATTGTGGAGGTGCGCCGTGCGAGACGGGCCAGAATCGCGGATGCCCGCCGCGCCGCCCGGCCGGTTCGCACCCGCGCGCGGGATACTGGAGCGGTGCCGACCTACCGTGACGAGATCGTCGTGCTGCGCACCCACAAGCTGGGTGAAGCCGACCGCATCGTCACGATGCTGAGCCGTAATCACGGCAAGATCCGCGCGGTGGCGAAGGGCGTGCGGCGCACGGCGAGCAAGTTTGGCGCGCGCCTCGAGCCCTTCATGGTCGCCGACGTGCAGCTCTACGCCGGCCGCAGCCTCGACATCGTGCAGCAGGCCGAGAGCCTCGGCTCGTACGGCGCCGAGATCTCGGCCGACTACGGCAGCTACACGGCCGCCAACGTCATGGTCGAGACGGCCGATCGCGTCACGGGCGACGACGGCGGGGGAGTGCAGCAGTACCTCCTGCTGGTCGGCGCGCTGCGCTCGCTGGCCCGTGGCGAGCATCCGCCGGGCCTGACACTCGACAGCTACCTGCTGCGGTCGCTCTCGATCGCCGGATGGGCGCCCACCTTCGGCGACTGCGCCGTGACCGGCGCGCCCGGCCCCCACAGCGCGTTCGTGGTGCAGCTGGGAGGCATGGTGGCCGATGAGGTTGCCCCGCCGGGCGCCCCGCGCGTGAGCACCGAGACCCGCGAGCTGCTCGCCGCCCTGCTCACGGGCGACTGGCAGGCAGCCGAGGCCGCCTCCGAGCGCGCGCGGGCTCAGGCGAACGGCATCGTCGCGGCCTACGCGCAGTTCCACCTCGAGCGCGGGCTGCGCTCGCTGCCCCACGTCGACCGCCACGACGCCCGGTACGACGAGCGCGAAGCGGAGCGCGAGGCCGACCGCGACCTCGCCCACGCCGCCGCGGCGGCCTCCACAATTCAGGAGTCTGCGTGAGCCGAGACGTGCGACACGCCGAACCGCTGCGTCCGATCGACTGGACGGGCGAGCTACCTCCTGAATTGCGGAGAGAACTCGTGCCGCAGCACGTCGCCATCGTCATGGACGGCAACGGCCGCTGGGCCAACCGCCAGGGCCTCACGCGCGTCGAGGGCCACCGCGCGGGCGAGGCGAGCCTGCTCGACGTCGTCGCCGGTGCCGTGCAGATCGGCGTGCGGCACCTCAGCGTCTACGCGTTCAGCACCGAGAACTGGAGCCGCAGCCCCGACGAGGTGCGCTTCCTCATGGGCTTCAACCGCGAGGTGCTGCGCCGCCGACGCGACCAGCTCGACGCCTGGAACGTGCGAATCCGCTGGGCCGGCCGCCGCCCGCGGCTCTGGCGCAGCGTCATCAGCGAGCTCGAGGAGGCGCAGGCCCGCACGGCCGGCAACACGGGCCTCACCCTGACGATGTGCGTCAACTACGGCGGCCGCGTCGAACTGGTGGATGCCGTGCGCGCCCTCGCCGCCGACGTCAAGGCCGGTCGCATCGACCCCGCGCGCATCACCGAGCGCTCGATCGCGAAGCACCTCTACGAGCCCGACCAGCCCGACGTCGACCTCTTCGTGCGGTCGAGCGGCGAGCAGCGCACGAGCAACTTCCTGCTCTGGCAGAGCGCCTACGCCGAGATGGTGTTCCTCAACACGCTCTGGCCCGACTTCCGCCGCCGGCACCTGTGGGCCGCGATCGAGGACTACGCGCGCCGCGACCGCCGCTTCGGCGGGGCGGTGGATGCTCCCTCCGCGTAGCCCTCGCGTCGAGCTACACCCCCCGCGGTAACTAGACTTCTCGGCATTGCGTAACTCGGCGCCGGGCATCCAGCTCGGCCGGAATTGGAGACCTCCCCGTGGCTGCCCCCTCTCGGCTCGACACCGTCATCGCGCTCGCCAAGCGGCGCGGCTTCGTCTTCCAGGCCGGAGAGATCTACGGCGGTTCGCGGTCGGCCTGGGACTACGGGCCCCTCGGCGTCGAGCTGAAGGAGAACATCAAGCGCCAGTGGTGGCGCTCGATGGTGACCCGCCGCGATGACGTCGTCGGGCTCGACTCGAGCGTCATCCTGCCCAAGCGCGTGTGGGAGGCCTCCGGCCACGTCGAGGTCTTCAGCGACCCGCTCGTCGAGTGCCTCAGCTGCCACAAGCGCTACCGGGCCGACCACCTGGAAGAGGAGTACGAGGAGAAGAAGGGCCGCGCGCCCGAGAACGGGCTGCTCGACATCGTCTGCGTCAACTGCGGCACGCGCGGGCAGTGGACCGAGCCCAAGGAGTTCTCGGGGCTGCTCAAGACCTACCTCGGCCCGGTCGAAGAAGAATCCGGGATGCACTACCTGCGCCCCGAGACCGCCCAGGGCATCTTCGTCAACTTCGTGAACGTGCTCAACGCGGCCCGCATGAAGCCCCCGTTCGGCATCGGCCAGATCGGCAAGTCGTTCCGCAACGAGATCACGCCCGGAAACTTCATCTTCCGCACGCGCGAGTTCGAGCAGATGGAGATGGAGTTCTTCGTCGAGCCCGGCACCGACGAGGAATGGCACCAGTACTGGATCGACACCCGACTCGCCTGGTACACCGATCTCGGCATCAACCCCGAGAACCTGCGGCTGTACGAGCACGCGCAGGAGAAGCTCTCGCACTACTCCAAGCGCACGGTCGACATCGAGTACCGCTTCGGCTTCACGGGCTCGGAGTTCGGCGAGCTCGAGGGCATCGCCAACCGCACCGACTTCGACCTCAAGACCCACAGCGAGCACTCCGGCGTCGATCTCTCGTACTTCGATCAGAGCAAAGAAGAGCGCTGGGTGCCGTACGTCATCGAGCCCGCCGCGGGCCTCACGCGCTCGCTCATGGCCTTCCTCGTCGACGCCTACTACGAAGACGAAGCGCCCAACACGAAGGGCGGCGTCGACAAGCGCACCGTGCTGCGCCTCGACCGGCGCCTCGCGCCCATCAAGGCCGCGGTGCTGCCGCTCTCGCGCAACGAGCAACTCTCGCCCGTCGCTCGCGAGCTCGCCGACCGTCTGCGCCTGCACTGGAACGTCGACTTCGACGACGCGGGCGCGATCGGCCGCCGCTACCGCCGTCAAGACGAAATCGGCACGCCGTTCTGCGTCACGGTCGACTTCGACACCCTCGACGACCAGGCCGTCACGGTGCGCGAGCGCGACACCATGGCGCAGGAGCGCATCCCGCTCTCGACGCTCGAGGCGTACCTGGCCAGCGAGCTGCTCGGCTCGTAGCCGCACGGCCCGGGGTCGCACGCCTCCGGGCCGGGCATCCCCCCGAACCGCGCCGGTCTCCACAATTCAGGAGTCGCGGCGCGCGGGAGGGCATCCACGGGGCGCTGTCGGCGTGTCGTCGGCCGCCGATGTTGCCGACTCCTGAATTGTGGAGGCGCGCCGGGGTCGGGGAGTCCCTCACACGTCGCGAGCGCGGCCGGCCGGCCGCCGAGTATCGGGGCGGGAGGCCGGGTCGCTCGCGGCCGCGGCATCCTGCGGCGATGGATGCTGCGCACCTCGTCGCCCGTCACGGCGGCGCCCTCGACCGACGCCGGCTGCACGAGCTCGGCGCCACCGACCACGATCTGCGCCGCGCGCTGCGGTCCGGATCGCTCGACCGCCCCCGGCGCGGCTGGTACTCGACCTGGGGCGAGCGAGATCCGCGTTTCCGTGCGATGCGCGTCGGCGGGCGTCTCACGGGCCTCAGCGCGGTGGCCGCGCTCGGCGGCTGGGTGCTGGGGCGGCACCCCCTGCATGTCGCGGTGCCGACCAACGCCGCCCGCTTGCGCAACCAGTGGCGCCGCGACATCCGGCGATCGGATGCTCACGACGACGCCGTCGTCGTGCACTGGGTCGCGCCCGCGCACGATCGAGGTTCGTCGCCGGGCATCGTCGACCTCGCCGAGGCGATCGAGCTGGTCTGCCGCACCGAGACCGCCGAGCACGCGATCGCCGTGCTCGACTGGGTGCGCCGCACGGGCCGGCTCGATCGCATCGAGCTCGCCGCACTGCGCGAAGGGCTGGGGCCGCTGCGCTGGCTCGTCGATGCGAGTGTCGACAACTGCGACTCGCTGCCCGAGAGCCTCGCACGCACGCGCCTGCGCGCCGCGGGTGTTCAGGTGAGCACGCAGGTCGGGTTTGCCGACGGTCTCGAGCACATCGACCTCGTGCTCGAGGGCACCGTGGCCGTCGAGGTCGATGGCGACGAGTACCACCGCGAGCGGTTCGAGGCCGATCGTGCGCGCGACCTGGTGATCACGCGAGTCGGGCTGCACGCGGTGCGCCCGAGCGCCCGGCAGGTCTTCACCCGCTGGCCCGCGGTACAGGCGGCCCTCGTGCGCGCGCTGCGCGAGCGCGGCATCCTCGTCGTTCTCCACAATTCAGGAGTCGAGCAGGTCGGAAGGCCCGCGACACGCCGTGAGAGCGCGCCCCCCGGCCTGCACGAGCGCGGAACTCCTGAATTGTGGAGACGAGCCCGCGCCGGGTGAGGCGGGAATACCCCTGGGAGGGCCGCGTTGACCTCAGCATGAGCAACCCCATCGATGTGCAGATCTGGTCCGACGTGCAGTGCCCCTGGTGCTACATCGGCAAGCGCAAGTTCGAGGCCGCGGTCGAGCAGTTCCAGGGTGCCGTCACGGTGACGTACCGCAGCTTCGAGCTCGCGCCCGACACCCCGGTCGACTTCGAGGGCACTCCGATCGACTACCTCAGCCAGCGCAAGGGCGTCAGCCCCGAGCAGGCGCAGATTATGGTCGACCGCGTCAGCGGCATCGGCGAGTCGGTGGGGCTCGAGTACCACTACGACCGCATCAACCAGACGAATACGGTGCTCGCCCACGAACTGCTGCACTTTGCCAAGGCGCACGGCAAGCAAGTCGAACTTAAAGAGCGCCTGCTGCGGGCCTACTTCACCGAGGGCGGCCACATCGGGCGCGCCGATGACCTTGCCGACTTGGCGGCAGAGGTCGGACTCGACAAGACGGCCGTGGCCATCGCGCTCGCCGAGCACACCTACCTCCCCGACGTGAAGGCCGACATGGCGCAAGCGGTCGCGTACGGAATCCAGGGCGTGCCGTTCTTCGTCATCGACGACCGCTATGGCATCTCGGGTGCGCAGGAGAGCGCGACCTTCCTGGCCGCCCTGCAGCAGGCCGCCGCCGAGCGCGAGTCGACACCCGTCGAGGCATCATGACGATGGATGCTGCGCCGAAGCCCTTCGCCATTCTCGGCGATCCCGCCGCCGAGGCCTGCGAGGGCGATGCCTGCCTGAGCCCCGCACCCCCGGCACCCTCGGGCGTCTCCACAATTCAGGAGTAGCCGCCGCGGAAGCCGCCCGACACGCCGTGAAAGGGCTCCTACGGCGGTACCCACGCGCGTGACTCCTGAATTGTGGAGACGCGCGGGCGGGGCGCGGCCGCCCGGCGAGCGGCGGTCAGCGGGGCGCGAGGGGCTCGCTGATGTCGGCGACGACGGCACGGAGGGCGGCGAGCAGCTCGTCAGCCTGGACGAAGAGCGAGTAGCCGTGCTCGCCCGCGCCCATCGACACGCGCCGCCCGACCATGCCGGCGTCGGCATACACGGGCCACGCAGTCGTCGAGCCGAGCGGGGTGATGGTGCCGCGCTCGTACCCTGTCGCTGACAGCGCGAGCTCAGGCGAGGGCAGCTGCAGCTTGTTGACGCCCACGAGCGCGCGCAGCTTGGGCCACGAGATCTGCCGGTCGCCAGGGATGAGCGCGAAGAGGTACGTGCCGTCGCTGCGCTTCACGACGAGCGATTTGACGATGTCGGCCGGGGTGATGCCGAGAATCGTCGCGGCCTCCTCGAGCGACGAGGCGCGCATCCGCTCGATGAATTCGACCGTCAGCCCGCGCGCCGTGGCATCCGCCGCTACCCGCTCGCGTCCACCCTGCGTCATGGCTCCACCCTCCGCGTTCTAGGCTGAGCCCATGAGCAACGGCGCACCCCTGAGAGCAGGCATCATCGGCTTCGGACTCGCGGGTCGAGTCTTCCACGCCCCCTTCCTCGCCACGAATCCGGCGTTCACGATCGCGGCGATCGCGACGAGCGACGCCCATCGCGCCACCCAGGCGAAGACGGCGCACCCCGGTGCCGAGATCATGACGACGGATGCCCTGCTCGAGCGCGCCGCAGACCTCGACCTCGTCGTGCTCGCGTCGCCGCCCCACGTTCATCGTGAGCAGGCCATCGCGGCGCTCGAGGCCGGCTCCGCCCTCGTCGTCGACAAGCCCTTCGCGCCGAGCGTCGCCGACGCCGAGGCGATCATCGCCGCGGCCGACGCCGCGCAGCGCCCGCTCACGGTCTTCCAGAACCGCAGGTGGGATGGCGACTTCCGCACGGTGACGACGCTCGTGAACACCGGCGCCCTCGGCACCGTCCACCGCTTCGAGTCGACCTTCGAGCGCTTCGGCGCTCCCAAACGCGACCAGTGGCAGGGCCAGATCAGCCCCACGCAGGGCGGCGGAATCCTCTTCGATCTCGGCAGCCACCTCATCGACCAGGCGCTCACGCTCTTCGGCCCCGCGACGCTCGAGGTCGCCGAGTTGCGCGCGGTGCGCGAGGGTCTCGGCAGCGAAGACGACGCCTTCATCTCGCTGCTCCACGACAGCGGCGTGCGCAGCCACCTCACGATGAGCCGGGTCGCGGCGCAGAGCGGGCCGCGGTTCCGGGTGCTCGGTGACGCGAGCGGCTACAGCGTCTCCGGCCTCGACGGGCAGGAGCCCGACCTCAAGGTCGGCCGCTGGCCCGGCAGTGACGGGTACGGTGAGACGCCGACGGCAGAGTGGGGGCTGCTCGGCATCGACAACGGCGAGCAGCCGCTCGTGCCGGTGCCCACCGAGCAGGGCGGCTACCCCGATTTCTACGCGCAGGTCGCGGCGAGCATCCGCGACGGCGCCCCGGTTCCGGTGGATGCCCGCCACGCCCTCGAGACCGTGCGCATCATCGAGCAGGCCCACGCCATGGCGGCCCGCTGAGCGCCGCTGCCCGCTCTGAAAGCGCATCCTGGCGCGACCTAGGAGACTAGAAGCACCATGTCCACCTCGACCCTGCCCTCAACGCCTCAGGCCGCGCCGCTCAGCATCGGCCCCATCCCGCTGAGCGTGCCCGTCGTGCTCGCGCCCATGGCGGGAATCACGAACACGGCGTTCCGACGGCTGTGCCGCGAGTACGGCGCGGGGCTCTACGTGAGCGAGATGATCACGAGCCGCGCGCTCGTCGAGCGCACGCCCGAGAGCCTGCGTCTCATCACGCACCACGAGAGCGAGACGGTGCGCAGCATCCAGCTCTACAGCGTCGACCCCACGACCGCAGGCGAGGCGGCAGCGTTTCTCGCGGGCGAGGGCCTCGCCGACCACATCGACATGAATTTCGGATGCCCCGTGCCGAAGGTCACGAAGAAGGGCGGGGGAGCGGCCCTGCCGTGGAAGCTCGAGCACTTCCGCCGCATCGTCGAGGCGACCGTGAAGGCCGCGGGCGACATCCCCGTCACCGTGAAGATGCGCAAGGGCATCGATGCTGATCACCTGACCTACCTCGAGGCCGCGAAGGCCGCCGAGGGCGCGGGCGTCGCCGCCGTCGCCCTGCACGCGCGCACGGCCGCCGACTTCTACAGCGGCAACGCCGACTGGGACGCGATCGGAAAGCTCAAGGAGTCGATTTCGAGCATTCCGGTGCTCGGCAACGGTGACATCTGGTCGGCCGAAGACGCGCTGCGCATGGTCGAGCAGTCGGGCTGCGACGGCATCGTGGTGGGGCGCGGCTGCCTGGGCCGGCCGTGGCTCTTCGGAGACCTGTCGGCAGCGTTCCGTGGTGAGCAGCACAAGGCCATGCCGGGCCTCGGTGAGGTCGCCGACGCCTTCCGCCGGCACGCCGAGCTGCTGGTCGAGTTCTTCGACGATGAGGCGAAGGCGTGCCGAGACATCCGCAAGCACGTCGCCTGGTATTTCAAGGGCTACGCGGTGGGCGGCGAGCTGCGCGCCAAGCTCGCGGCCGTCGAGAGCCTGCAGCACATGGACGACCTGCTCGGCGAGCTCGACCGCGACGCCCCCTACCCGGGCGCGGCCGCCGAGGGCCAGCGCGGACGCGCCGGCACGCCGAAGAAGCCCGCCCTGCCCGACCGCTGGCTCGAGAGCCGCGAGCTGACGGGCGCGAGCCGCGCCGAGGTCACCGCCGCCGAGCTGCACCACTCGGGCGGCTGAGCGTGCACGACGACCTCCCGCCGGGCTACGGCCCGGCCGACGCCGAGCGCTGGCTGCCGGAAGAGCACAGCAGTCGCCGGAGCGACTTCGCGCGCGATCGCGGCCGCCTCCTCCACTCGAGCGCCCTGCGCCGCCTCGCCGCGAAGACCCAGGTGCTGAGCCCGACGGCGGGTCTCGACTTCGCGCGCAATCGCCTGACGCACTCGCTCGAGGTCGCCCAGGTCGGCCGCGAGCTCGCGACGAGCCTCGGCCTCGACCCCGATGTCGTCGACACCGCGTGCCTCGCCCACGACCTCGGGCATCCGCCCTTCGGGCACAACGGCGAGCGCGCCCTCAACGAGTGGGCGGCCGGGTTCGGCGGTTTCGAGGGCAACGCGCAGACCCTGCGCCTGCTCACGCGCATCGAGCCTAAGGTGCTCGGGCCCGACGGCCGCAGCTACGGCCTCAACCTCACGCGCGCGAGCCTCGACGCGAGCACGAAGTACCCCTGGCCGCAGTCGCAGGGCGTGCCCGACCCGAGCGGGCGCAGCAAGTTCGGCTTCTACGACGACGACGCGGCCGCATTCGAGTGGATGCGCGGCGGCTCGCCCGCCCGCGTGCGCTGCATCGAGGCGCAGGTCATGGACTTGAGCGACGACATCGCCTACAGCGTGCACGACTTCGAAGATGCGATCGTGAGCGGCTACCTCGACGTGCCCGCGCTCAGCGCGCGCGTCGAGCACGACGCCCTCGTCGAGGCAATGTTCGAGTGGATCGGCGGCGAGATCAGCCACGACGAGCTCATTGCCGCCTTCGACCGGCTCGACCACCTCGACGCCTGGATCGAGACGTGGGACGGCTCGCGCCGCGACCTCGCCCGGCTGAAGAACCTCACGAGCCAGCTGATCGGGCGATTCGCGCACGAAGCCGTGCACGCGACGCGCGAGGCGCATCCCGAGGGCGCTCTGGCGCGATTCGGCGCCGACGTCGTCGTGCCGCGCGAGACGCAGGCCGAGATCGCCGTGCTCAAAGGCATCGTCGCCGCCAGCGTCATGTCGACGAACGCCCGGCAGCCCATCTACGCACGGCAGCGGGCCCTGCTCGTCGAGCTCGCCGACGCCCTCTGGGTGGCGGGCCCGGATGCGCTCGATCGCGCCTTCGCCGACGACTTCCGGGCGGCTGACGATGACGACGCGCGCCGTCGCGTGATCGTCGACCAGGTGGCGTCGCTCACCGACCAGAGCGCCATGACCTGGCACGAGCGGCTCGTCCCCTGAGCCTGTCGAGCGCGGCGACGGCGCTCAGCACCCCGGGCCTAGAATCGGCCTTGTGGCAGGCCTGATCCGACGCAGCGACATCGACGAGGTCAGGTCGCGCACGAATCTGGCCGACATCGTCGGCGACTACGTCACGCTGAAGAGCGCGGGGGTCGGCTCGATGAAGGGCCTGTGCCCCTTCCACGACGAGCGCAGCCCGAGCTTCCACGTGCGCCCGCAGGTTGGCTTCTATCACTGCTTCGGGTGCGGCGAGGGCGGCGACGTCTTCACGTTCCTGCAGAAGATTGACCACGTCACGTTCAGCGAGGCCGTCGAACGCCTCGCCGGACGGCTCGGCTACGCCCTGCACTATGAGGATGGCGAGCCCGCCGCCGATCAGGGCAACCGCAGCCGCCTGCTGGCCGCCAACGCGGCCGCCGAGCAGTTCTTCCGCGAGCAGCTTGGCACGCCCGCGGCCGAGCCCGCACGGCGCTTCCTCGGCGAGCGGGGCTTCGACGCGGCGGCCGCCGAGCGCTTCTCGATCGGCTTTGCTCCCAACTCGTACGAGGCGCTCGGCGATCACTTGCGGGGGCTCGGCTTCACGGCGGAGGAGCTGCTCGCCTCGGGCCTGCAGGTCCAGGGCGATCGCAAGCCCTATGACCGCTTCCGCGGCCGCCTGGTCTGGCCGATCAAAGACGTCACGGGCCAGACCCTGGGCTTCGGCGCGCGCAAGCTGCTCGAGACCGATCAGGGCCCGAAGTACCTCAACACGCCCGAGACGCCGGTGTACAGCAAGTCGAAGGTGCTCTACGGGCTCGACCTCGCCAAGCGCGACATCGCGCGCGGCAAGCAGGTCGTCGTCGTCGAGGGGTACACCGATGTCATGGCGTGCCACCTCGCGGGCATCACGACCGCCGTGGCCACCTGCGGCACGGCCTTCGGCAGCGACCACATCACGATCATCCGGCGGGTCATGGGCGACGTCGACAACCGCGACTCGCACGGACTCGGCGAGGTCGTCTTCACCTTCGACCCCGACGAGGCGGGGCAGAAGGCCGCGAGCCGCGCCTTCGCCGACGAGCAGCGCTTCGCCGCACAGACCTACGTCGCCGTCGCGCCCGACGGCCTCGACCCCTGTGACCTGCGCCTGCAGCGCGGCGATGACGCCGTACGCCTGCTGATCCAGGGCCGCAAGCCCATGTACGAGTTCATGGTGCGGCGGCAGCTTGACCTCTACGACCTCGAGACGGTCGAGGGCCGTGTTGCGGCGCTGCGGGCGACCGCGCCGATCGTCGCGGGCATCCGCGACGAGTCGCTCTCGATCGGCTACACCCGCACGCTTGCGGGCTGGATCGGCATGGAGCCGACCGAGGTCGCGAGCGCCGTGCGCGCCGCGCGCCGGGCGCCCGCGCGCGCTCCGGCGGGCCGGGCTGCCGCTTCTCCTGCTGCGGGGGCGACCGCTGCACCGGCGGCCGGAGCACCGAGCACGGGGGAGGGTGCGCAGCGCATCCCCGTCGGCGACGCGCACGCGGCGATGGCCGAGGCCGTCGTGCCGACGATCGGCATCGCCCAGCTTCCCTCCGACCCCGTGACGCGCCTCGAGCGCGAGCTGATCATGGCGCTGCTGCAGCATCCGGGCGAGATCCCGCTCGAGACGGCGCGGCGCGCGCTGCACACGACGTTCAGTCAGCCCGCGCTCGCGACCGTACGCGACGCCCTGCTCGCGGCGCTCGACGCGTACGGGTCGAGCGAGTGGGCCCGGCGCGTCGCGGAGGAGTCTCCGCCGGCGTTCAGCCCGCTCGTGACCCAGCTCGCGATCGCCCCGCTTCCCATCCGCGAGGGGTACGCGGCGGAGTACTGCCAGGGCGTGACCACCTCGCTCATCGAGCGCGACCTGCTGCGGCGCAAGACCGAGCTGCTCGGCGCCTTGCAGCGCACCGATGCCGCCGCCGACCCCGAGCGGCACCGCGCGCTGCAGCGCGAGCTCGTCGAGCTGGAGGCCGAACGCCGCCGCGTGCGCGGCGACTAGGATCGCTCGCGTGACCGAACCCGCCGTGCGCGCCCGCGACCTGAGCCTGCGGTACCGCGGCGGGGGCGGCAGCCGCCCGGTCATGGCCATCGCGGGCCTGAGCCTCGACATCGCGGCGGGCGAGACGCTCGCGATCATCGGCGACGCGGGCAGCGGCAAGAGCACGCTCGCGCGGGCGGTCGCCGGCTACACCTCGCGCAGCGTGCCGCGCGGGGTCGAGATCACCGGTGGCGCCCTCGTGGTGCTCGGCGTCGACGTGCGACGGCTGCACCGCCGCGGCGACGACGAGCTCGCCCTGCGCGTCGGCTACGTTCCGCAGGATGCGGGGCTCGTGCTCGATCCCCACCTCACGATCGCCGAGAACGTCGCGGTGCCGCTCTTCCAGCGCGACCGCGCCTTCTCGAAGACGCGCGCGGGCGGCATCGTCGCCGAGGCGATCGACGCCATGCACCTCACGCTCGCGACGATGCCGAAGTACCCCCACGAGCTCAGTCGCGGGCAGCGGCAGCGCGTCGCGATCGCGCGCGCCCTCGTCCTCGACCCCGAGCTGCTCGTCGCCGACGAGGCCACGGCGGGCGTCGATGCGACCGTGCGCGGCTCGATCCTGGGCCACCTCGCCGAGGTGCAGCACCGCCGCGGGTTCGCGGCCCTCGTCGTGAGCAGCGAGATCGGCGAGGTGCGGCGCCTCTCGCACCGGCTCGCGGTGCTGCACCGCGGCGCGATCGTCGGCATGGGCGGCATCGACGAGGTACTCGACGCCCCCGCGCATCCCTATGTCCACCGCCTGGCCGAGCTCGCGCGCGCCCGCGCGTGACGAGCACGGCCCGGCCCTGCGCGAGAGCGGCGAGCCTGTGACCACGAACGACCGCATGACGGCATCCGCCACCTTCTCGGCCGACGCCGCCTTCCTGCTCACCGACCAGCACCGCGACCCCGTCTCGGGCCAGGGGCGCGTGCCGCAGCGCCGCCGCGAGCCCGGTGAGATCGCCGTGCTGCCGCAGTCGTCGGCCTTCTTCGCCAAGGCCGTCGCCGCGGGGGGCGGCACGATGGCCGAGCTCTCCGACCGCACCCGCGGGCTCGTCTGGCTGAGCGAGCAGCGCGCCGACGAGCTCACCGAGATCCTCCGGTCGCACCCCGGCATCGGCTGGGTGCAGCTGCCATGGGCGGGCGTCGACGGCTTTGCGGAGGTGCTGTCCCGGTATGCGGACGGATCGGGGCCGCTGTTCACGAGCGCGAAGGGCGCCTACTCCGAGCCCGTCGCCGAGCACGCCGTCGCGCTCGCCCAGGCCGTGCTGCGCGAGTTCGCTCCCAAGGCCCGCGCTGCGCAGTGGGCACCCGTGCGCACGGGCCTCTCGCTCTACGGCCGCCACGTCGTGATCGTCGGCGCCGGCGGCATCGCCGCCGAGATCATCCGGCTCGTGCAGCCCTACCGCGTGCGCATCACGGTCGTGCGCCGCACCGCGGGCCTGCTTTCGGGCGCCGACCGCACCGTGTCGACGGATACCCTGCACGAGGTGCTGCCCGCCGCCGACGTGCTCATCCTCGCCGCGGCCTCGACCGACGAGACCCGCGCGCTCATCGGCGCGCGCGAGCTCGCCCTCCTGCCGCCGACCGCGGCGCTCGTCAACATCGCGCGCGGCGCGCTCGTCGATCAGGATGCCCTCGCCGAGGCCCTGCGCGAGCAGCGCCTGCTCGGCGCGGGCCTCGACGTGACGAGCCCCGAGCCGCTCGCCGACGACCACGCGCTCTGGCGCGAGCCGCGCTGCATCATCACCTCGCACTCGGCCGACACCCCCGAGATGACCGCGCCGCTGCTCGCGCGCCGCATCACCGAGAACGTGCGGGCCTTCCTCGGCGACAGCCGCTTCGTGGGCATCGTCGACCCCGCCGCGGGGTACTGAGCGCGCACCGGGGCCTCGTGGTTCTGCTAGGTTAGAGGGGCTGTTTCAGCGATCCTCGATAGCTCAATTGGCAGAGCAGCCGGCTGTTAACCGGCAGGTTCTTGGTTCGAGTCCAAGTCGGGGAGCCACCTCCCTCCCGTGCGCGTGTCGTCGCTCGCACGACCACGATGATTCCCGCATCACCGTCTCCGCTCGAGAGGAGCCTCCGCGATGGATCTCCCCGCGATCGAGGCCTGGGTCTCGGCCAACGCGATGATGCTCGCGATCGCGCTCGGGGCATCCACGCTGCTGCTGCTCGTTCTCGGCCTCGTGCTGCTCGTGGCGTGGCTGCGCGCCCGCGGCCGGGCCCGCCGCACCGCCTTCGACCGCGCGGCCGCCGAGCGCCAGCGCATCGACCTCGAGCTCGGCCTGGCCGAGCAGACGGGCCGCCTGCGCATCATCCGCGAGCTCCACGAGGTCTCGGTGCACGCGCTCTCGGTCATCGTGAGCCAGGCCGACGGCGCGCGCTACGCCGCGACCGCCGACCCCTCGGCCGCGGCGCGCGCCGCGACCGTCATCGCCGAATCGGCGCGAACGACCCTCGGCGACTTGCGGCGCGTCATGGGCCTCGCGCGCGAGGGGGAAGCGAGCGCGGCCCCCCAGCCCCGCCTGAAGTCGACGCGCGAGCTCTTCGCGGTCATGCGCGAGAGCGGCCTCGAGGTCGTCTTCGAGGAGTCGGGCGAGCCCTTTGACCTGCAGCAGGGCGCCGAGCTCGCGATCTACCGCATCCTGCAGGAGGCCCTTGCGAACGCGCTCAGCTACGGCGGCACCGGCACAGAGGCCCGTGTGAGCTTCACGTGGGGTGCCGAGGGCCTGCACGTCAAGGTCGACGACGACGGCATCCGCGCCTCGGCGCGGCGCGAGGGCCTCGACCCCAACGACTCGAGCGCCGTCGGCTACACGATCGACGACGACCTCCGGGCGCTCACCGACGAACCGAGCGGCCGCGGCATCCGCGAGATGCGTGCGCGCGCCGAGCTCTACGGGGGCATCCTCACGGCCTCGACCGTGCCGGGTGTGGGCTTCTCGCTCTCGGTCGTCTTCCCGGCGCTGCGGTTCCACAACGGCGTGCACGGGGTGAAGCTGGACCGCTCGTGACCCCGGCGCCCGCGGCGCGACTGCCCGTGCGCGTGCTCATCGCCGACGACGCCCCGCACCAGCGGGCCGGCTGGCGCATGGTGCTCGACTCGCAGCCCGACCTGAGGGTGATCGGCGAGGCCGGCGACGGCGCGCGGGCCCTCGCGATCGTGCGCCGCGAGCCCACTGACGTCGTGCTTATGGACCTCCACATGCCGCGCGTCAACGGCCTCGCCGCGAGCGAACGCATCATGGGCGATGCGGCGGTGCTCGAGCTCGGCCCCGCGCCGCGCATCGTGCTCGCGACGGCCATCGACCTCGACGACCACGTCGCCGCGGCCGCCCGCGCGGGCGCCTTCGCGGTCGTCTACAAAGACATCGACCCTGAGTCGCTGCTCGAGATCGTGCGCGCGGCGGGGGCGGCGGCGGGGCCCGACGAGGGCACCACGTCGCGTGAACGCCGAGGCTGAGCGCCGGGCCGCCTGGCGCGCATCCCTCGCGGTCGGTCTGGCGGTCTCGGCGTACGGTGTCTCGTTCGGTGCGCTCGCGGTCGCCTCGGGCCTCGACATCTGGCAGGCCTGCGTGCTGAGCCTGGTGATGTTCTCCGGGGGGTCGCAGTTCGCGCTCATCGGCGTGCTCGCCTCCGGTGGCACGGCGGCCGGGCCGGCGGCGATCGCGGGGGCTACCCTGCTCGGACTGCGCAACGGGCTGTACGCCATCCGCGTCTCGCCGATCGTTGGCCCCGGGTGGGCGAAACGCCTGCTCGCGGGTCACCTCACAATCGACGAGTCGACGGCCGTCGCGACCGCGCAGCCCACGCTCGCGAGCCAGCGCGTGGGCTTCTGGGCGACGGGTGCCATCATCTACGTCGGCTGGAACCTCATGACGCTCCTGGGCGCCGTGCTCGGTGACCTGCTCGGCGACGTGCGGCAGTTCGGGCTGGATGCGGCCGCGGGCGCGGCCTTCCTCGGCCTCGTGTGGCCCCGCTTGCGAGCCCTGCAGCCCGTCGCCGTCGCGGTCGGATCTGCCGTGGTCGCGGCCGTGCTGCTGCCCGTGCTGCCGCAGGGCGTGCCCGTGCTCGTGGCGGCGCTCGTCGCGGTCGTCGTGGGCGTGCCGAATCTGCTCGGGCGCCGCGACACGGGGGAGGGAACCGCGTGACGGTCTGGCAGATCATCCTGCTCGCGTCGATCCTCGTGCTCGTCATCAAGCTACTGGGCTACCTCGTGCCCCCGCGCGTGCTCGAGGCCCCGACGGCGGCACGCACGGCCGATCTCACGACCGTCGCCCTGCTCTCGGCGCTGATCGTCGTGCAGACGATCGGCGCGGGTCAGAGCATCATCATCGACGCGCGGCTGCCGGCCCTCGCCGTGGCCGCGGGGCTCTTCGCCCTGCGCGTGCCGTTCATCCTCGTCATCATCGCCGCCGCGGCGACGGCCGCGGGGCTGCGCGCGCTCGGCTGGGGCTAGGCCGTCGGGCGCTCAGTCCTCGAGGTGGTCGCGCCCCGGCAGCCAGTTCTGGCCGGGAACACCCCACGAGCGCTTGCGAATCGCCTTCGCGGCGGCCTTGCTGTGCGGGTGCGCCAGGCGGTCGACGTAGAGCACGCCGTCGAGGTGGTCGTACTCGTGCTGGAAGATGCGGGCGAGCCAGCCGGTCGCCTCGATCTCGAAGGGCTCGCCGTCGAGGTCGATCGCGCGCAGCACGGCGCGATCCGAGCGCAGCAGCGGGAAGCGCTCGCCGGGCACCGAGAGGCAGCCCTCCGAGTCGACCTCCTCGTCGGCCTCGCCAATGGGCCCGGGGCTCACGAGCAGCTCGGGGTTGATCGCCACGCCGCGCCAGCGAACGGCGTCGTCGTCGGTCCAGTCGTAGACGAAGATCCGCGCATCCACGCCCACCTGCGGGGCCGCGAGGCCGACGCCGGGGGCGGCTTCCATGGTGTCGAACATGTCGGAGACGAGCGCCCGCAGCGTGTCGTCGATCACCTCGACTTCCGCGGCGACGGAGTGGAGCACCGGCTCACCGGTGATGTAGATCGGAAGCGCGGCCATTCGACCAGAATATCCGCGAGCCGCGGGGTAGATTGACCGGGTGCCGCCCGAGCTGAGTGACCTGACCGAGCAGATCACCCTCACCCCGTACCAGTCGATCGGCATCCCGATTGCCCTCGTGGGGGCCGTCTTCCTCTCGCTCGGAGCCCAGTTGCAGCACCGCGGCGTCACACGCGTCGAGGCGAGCCACGGCGACGGCGAGAAGGCCGGGCTCAGCATCCGGCAGCTCATGCACCTGCTCGCGCGGCCCTCGTGGGTCGTGGGCACGCTCATGCTCGGCCTTGCCATCCTCTTCCAGCTCACGAGCCTCGGTTTCGCGCCGCTCATCGTCGTGCAGCCGCTCGGCGTCGTCGCTCTCGTCATCACGGCCGTACTCAACGCGCGCCTCTCGAAGATCAGGCTCGACCGGCACGCCATCCGCGCGATCGCGATGTGCGTGAGCGGTGTCGGCATCTTCGTCGCGATCGCAGCGGTCTACGCGATCGAGCAGGAGATCACCGAGGTGCAGCTACTGATTGTGCTCGGGGTGCTCGGCCTCGTGCTCGCGGCCTTCGCGTTGGCGTTCGCCTTCGCGCGCCGCATCGTCGGTGCGATGTTCTATATCATCGGCGCGGGCGTGCTCTTCGGCTTCGTCGCGACGCTCGCCAAGGTCGTCATCAACCGCATTCTCAACAACAACTTCGAGTGGCTCACGGTGCTTGCAATCGTCGCGCTGCTCGCCTCCGCCGCCCTCGGCAGCTATTTCGTGCAGACCGCCTACTCGGTGGGCTCGCCCGATCTGGTCATCGCGGGCCTCACGGTCGTCGATCCGCTCGTCGCCGTGCTCATCGGCGTCGTCGTGCTCGGCGAGGCTTCGCTCATTCCGCCGACCTTCGCGATCGTCGCCGTCGTGGCCGGTGCGGTCGCCATCCTCGGCGTGCTGCAGCTCGCGAAGCACCACCCGCAGACTCACCGCTGACCCGGCGCTGGCCAGTCGCGAGTGCATCGCCGATCCGGGGGATGCCCTCCCGCGCGGGCATGGCACCCTGCGGTAGCGTAGGGCGACGGTTCTCCTCTTGTCCCCGGCGCTTGCTCGCGCCTTCGAGCGGTGCCCACCACTGAGAAGCAAGGATCACCACCACTGTGCCTGACGCTCCGCATCACGGCGGCTCTGCGAACCGCCCCCTCCGCGTCTTGATCGGCGGCGACACCTTCGGGCCCGACGTCAACGGCGCTGCGAAGTTCGCCGAGCGACTTGCCGCCGGGCTCGTCGAGCGCGGCCACGAGGTGCACATCGTCGCGCCCGGGGCCGAGGGCGGCCCGAATGTGACGCGCACCGAGGTGCACGAAGACCAGCCCATGACGGTGCACCGCCTGCGCTCCTGGCGCTGGTACCCGCACCCCTGGTTGCGCTACGCGCTGCCGTGGCGCATCGAGCAGAACGCTGCGCGCATCCTCGACACCGTCAAGCCCGACGTCGTGCACTTCCAGTCGCACATCGTCGTCGGCCGGGGCCTCGCGCGCCAGGCCGTGAAGCGCGGCATCCGGGTCATCGGCACCAACCACTTCATGCCCGAGAACGGGCTGCAGTTCACGCCCTTCGTCGGGGCCTTCCGCGAGCCGGCCGTGCGCGCGGCGTGGAAGGCCGCGGGCCGCACTTTCGGGCTCGCCGAAGCCGTGACGACGCCGACGCGCAAGGCGGCCGACTATCTGGAGAAGTACACCGACCTCGACGAGGTGCACCCGATCAGTTGCGGCCTGCACATCGACCACTACACGCCCAACCTCGCGCCGCGCACCGAGAACGTCGTGCTCTTCCTCGGCCGCGTCGAGGCCGAGAAGCACATCGAAGAGCTGCTGCGCGCGGCCGCGAAGCTCGACCCCGCTCTCGACGTCAAGGTCGAGGTCATCGGCGACGGCGAGCAGCGGCCCGCCCTCGAGAAGCTCGCCGCCCAGCTCGGCATCTCGCACCGCGTGCACTTCGCCGGCCACGCGCCCGAGTCGTACCTCAAGCAGCAGCTGACGCGGGCATCCGTCTTCGCCATGCCCTCGCGGGCCGAGCTGCAGTCGATCGCGACCATGGAAGCCATGGCCTCGGGGCTTCCCGTGATCGGCGCGAACGCCATGGCGCTGCCGCACCTCATCCACGACGGAGAGAACGGCTACCTCTACGAGCCCGGCGACGTCGACCAGTTCGCGGCGCTGCTGACGAAGGTCTTCACGATGCCGCACGACGAGCTGCTCGAGCTCAAACGCGAGAGCCTGCGCATCGTTCAGGGGCACGACATCAATCGCACGCTCGACACCTTCGAGGCGCTCTACCGCGGTGAGCCCGTGGTCGACCCCGTCGCCGACGACGTCGGCACCGTCGCTCCCTGATCGCGGCGATCACCCTCGGTAGAGTGGGCCTGCACCGCTCGCGCGGTGCGCGGGGCGGTAGCTCAGCTGGTCAGAGCAGTGGACTCATAATCCATCGGTCACGGGTTCAAGTCCCGTCCGCCCTACTCCATTCTCAGAGCCGTCCACAGGCCGGACCTCGTCTGACTCTCCGATTAGATACGCAACGGTCGTATTGAGCTCGATCGCCAGCTGAGTGACCTCGCGGAGGTACCACGGTCGCTTCCCCCGAAGCTTTTGCGAGAAGCTGCTCGGATCTACTCCGATCGCTGATGCGAGCCTGGCCTGTGAAATTCGCCTGGGCCACATAAGTGCGACAACACGCTCGCCGCGCACCAGTTCATCCTGGGTCCGCATCGACTGGTGACTGCTCATTTCGTTACTCTATCCCCACTTCCGTGTGAATGTGAAGAGCATGAAGCACAACAGCGCGCATGTTTGCGTATTGCCTACGTTGTGGTTACAGTGCCCACATGGAGCCGCAGCAGACCTTCCTCACCATCGATGAGTACGCAGCCCTAGTGCGCGTGAATCCAGCAACAGTCCGTCGGCTTATCTCGGAGGGGGAGCTGGAGGGCATCCGCATCGGTACCCAGTATCGGCTGGTCCCGCCGACGCCGGGTCGTCTTGAGCCGAGGAAGTCGGCTTAACGGAAGAGGCCCCCGAAGCGTAAGCGCGCTTGGGGGCCGGAGTCTTCGCCATCTCAACGAAGCGGAATGGAACATGCATCAGCAAGCTGACACCCTCCAACATTATCAGGCTTCGCCCGCCGCGAGAAGGCAGGCAGGCGAGGCTTGATCACCGAACTCAACCCCTTGACCGAATCCGAGATCATCAGGATCGACCTGCGGGCTCAGCACATTTATCGCGGGCTCCCGCCCCTACTGCCGTGGGGCGACGCTGGCGAGGCTACTCGGAACGAGTTCCGACGACGTGCCATGAGGCTGATGTTGTTCGACGGCACGCTCTTGTACGGCACGCCCCCAGGTGGCGATGACCACGGGTACGCCGAAGTTCAAGCGCTGGAGGCGGAAACCGCAGCAGTCATTCGGGGCGAACTCACTGCGGGCGAAATGTGGGAGGCCGGCGCTGATGAGTCGCAGGAGGCGCTGCGCCCGGACGGCATGAGTGAAGGGGCGGCTGACGATGAGTTCTGATGCGATGGACATCCCTGGTGTTCGGGAGATGTCGTGGACGAAGGCCGGCGCGCGGATGGCCGGCGGGGACAAGGAGTTCGACCGCCTCGCTCCTTCAGCGATCTTCGTCGAGGAAGGCATGGTGCCGCGATCGCACGCCGTGCTGGAAAGCGTCGTTCAGTCGATGGAAGCTGTTGGCCAGTTGGTGCCGATCCTCGTGGCGGCTGAAGGCAACGTGCTCCTTGATGGGGCAACGCGGCTCGAGGCCGCGAAGCGGCTTGGCCTGCCGTTCGTGACCGCCGTCAAGGTTAAGGATGTGGACGCGCTCGGCCAACTGGTCCTCCGCATCGTGTCGAATGCAGATATGTACCGGGCCCAGTTCACGGTGCTAGAGGCGACGGCGCTTTCCAACCGCTACAAGGCACTGCTGGCCGAGAAGGGTGAGCGCAATCGGCTGGCTGCCGCCAAGAAGACGATCGCTGGGGTCAACGGTGCCGAAGTCCCCAACTTGGGGAGTTCGGCAGGTGACCAACTTGTCGGTGACGCAGCAAAGGCGGCGGCGGACTTTGTTCCCTACGGTCACGAGACGATTCGCAAAGTCAACACCATTCAGGCTCTCGCGA
>CAYPND010000007.1:0-12511 GCA_964412175.1 uncultured Microbacteriaceae bacterium
TGCGCGAGGGTCCTCTCCGCGGCTCGCGACTGTGCACCGGGTCCAGTTCCGCTAGGGCCGAGCCGTCGCGCCCCGGATGGGGCGCGCGAGGCGCCCTGCCTCATGCCTCACGTCCCAGCCGGTCGCGGGGCGTGCGCCGTACACTGGGGCCATCATGAGCACCGTCGTCTCCGAGCCCGTATCGCTGTCCCTCGCCGACCGTCGACGCACCTACGAAGTGCGCACCTTCGGCTGCCAGATGAACGTGCATGACTCCGAGCGGCTTAGCGGATCCCTCGAAGCGGCGGGCTACACGCGGGCCGAGAGCGGTCAGGCCGACATCGTCGTCATCAACACGTGTGCCGTGCGCGAGAACGCCGACAATAAGCTCTACGGCACCCTCGGGCACCTCGCGAGCATCAAGCGGCAGCGCGGGGGCGATCTCCAGATCGCGGTCGGGGGCTGCTTGGCCCAGAAGGACACCACGACGATCCTCGAGCGGGCTCCCTACGTCGACGTCGTGTTCGGCACGCACAACATGGGTTCGCTCCCGACGCTGCTCGAGCGCGCTCGGCACAACGGCGAAGCCCAGCTCGAGATCCTCGAGTCGCTCGAGGTGTTCCCCTCGACGCTCCCCACGCGGCGCGACTCGATCCACAGCGGGTGGGTGAGCATCTCGGTGGGCTGCAACAACACGTGCACCTTCTGCATCGTTCCCGCGCTGCGCGGCAAGGAGAAAGACCGCCGGCCCGGCGACATCCTCGCCGAGATTCAGGCCCTCGTCGACGACGGTGCCCTTGAGGTCACCCTGCTCGGCCAGAACGTGAACTCATACGGTGTCGAGTTCGGCGACCGGCTGGCCTTCGGCAAGCTTCTCCGCGCCGCCGGTCGCATCGACGGACTCGAGCGCCTGCGGTTCACGAGCCCGCACCCCGCCGCCTTCACCGACGACGTCATCGACGCGATGGCCGAGACCCCCGCGGTCATGCCCCAGCTGCACATGCCCCTGCAGTCGGGTTCCGACCGCATTCTCAAGGCCATGAAGCGTTCGTACCGCAGCGAGAAGTTCCTCGGCATCCTCGACCGCGTGCGAGACCGCATCCCCGATGCCGCGATCTCGACCGACATCATCGTGGGCTTCCCCGGTGAGACCGACGACGACTTCGCTGAGACCCTGCGGGTCGTCGAGCAGGCGCGGTTCGCGAGCGCCTTCACTTTCCAGTATTCCATCCGCCCGGGCACTCCCGCGGCGACGATGCCCGAGCAGGTGCCCAAGGAGGTCGTGCAGGAGCGCTACGAGCGGCTGACGGCCCTGCAGGATGCCATCAGCGCGGCCGAGAACCAGCGGCAGGTCGGGCGCGAGGTTGAGGTGCTCATCTCGACGGGTGAAGGGCGCAAGAACGCCGAGACCGAGCGCATCTCGGGCCGTGCCGCCGACAGCCGGCTCGTGCACCTCGCGGTGCCCGCGGGCAGCGAGCTGCCGCGACCGGGCGACATCGTGACGACGACGATCACGCACGCGGCCTCGTTCCACCTCATCGCCGACCACGACGAGCCGCTGCGTGTGCGCCGCACGCGCGCCGGCGATGCCTGGGACCGCGCGCAGGCCGAAAGCTGCGCGGCTCCCGCGCCTACGCCGTCGGGCTCGCGCTCGGTCTCGCTGGGGCTGCCGGGCCTGCGTGCCGCGGTCGCCGAGATCGCACCGCGGCCCGCGTGAGCCGGGCATCCCGGTGATCATCGCCCTCGTCGGCGCCACCGGCACCGGCAAGAGCGGCCTCTCGCTCGACCTCGCCGAGCGGCTCGCCGCCCGGGGGATGCCGGCCGAGGTTGTGAACGCCGACGCGATGCAGCTCTACCGCGGCATGGACATCGGCACGGCGAAGCTGCCCGTCGCCGAGCGGCGCGGCGTGCCCCACCACCTGATCGATGTGCTCGATGTGACGGAGGAAGCGAGCGTCGCCCGATACCAGCAGCACGCGAGGGCGGCGATCGAGACGATCGTCGAGCGCGGCGCGGTGCCGCTGCTCGTCGGGGGCTCGGGGCTGTACCTCGCGGCCGTGCTGACCGACTTCCGGTTTCCGGGCACCGATCCCGAGCGGCGCGCGCACTGGGAGGCCGAGCTCGTGACGCGCGGTGCCGCGGCGCTGCACGACGAGCTCGTGCGCCGTGATCCCGTCGCCGCCGCCGCGATCGGGCCGCACAACGGCCGCCGCATTGTGCGCGCGCTCGAGGTCGGCGACCTGACGGGCGAGCCGTTCAGCGCCGGTCTCGCCGCGCGCGAGCGCCCCTGGAGGCCGTACCGGCAGTTCGCGCTCGACCTCGACCGCCCCGCACTCGTCGCGCGGCTCGACGAGCGCGTGCGGGGAATGTGGCGTGCAGGACTGCTCGACGAGGTGCGAGCACTGCTGCCGCTCGGCCTCGAGCGGGGCGTGACGGCGAGCCGGGCGATCGGCTACGCCCAGGCGATCGCGCAACTGCGCGGCGAGGTCGACGAGGCCGAGGCGATCGCCCAGACGCAGTCCCTCACGCGGCGCTACGCCCGCCGGCAGGTGAGCTGGTTCCGTCGCGACGCCTCGATCGAGGTCATGGATGCCGCTGCCGACGACCTCGCGGCCCAGGTCGCGCACCGGGTGGCCGACGACCTCGCGGCTAGCATGGACGGGTGACGACGCTGCGATTCACCAAGGGCCACGGCACCGGCAACGACTTCGTGCTGGTCGCCGACCCCGAGGGTGCGCTGGAGCTCTCCCCGGCGCAGCGCGCGGCCCTCGCCGACCGGCGGTTCGGGGTCGGCGGCGACGGCGTCATCCGCGCGGTGCGCTCGGCGAGCATCCCCGAGGGTCGCGCTCTGCTCGCCTCGAATCCCGATGCCGAGTGGTTCATGGACTACACCAACGCCGACGGCAGCCTCTCCGAGATGTGCGGCAACGGCATCCGCGTCTTCGTGCGCTATCTGATCGACCAGCAGCTCGTCGAGCTCGCCCCCGGGGCCTCGATCGCGATCGGCACGCGCGCGGGGGTCATCGACGTGCACCGCCTGGTCGACGGCTTCGCCGCCGACCTCGGCCGCTGGCGGCTCGATGGCGGCGAACCGCTCGTGCGCGCGCGCGAGTTGCCGGTGGCTCGACCGGGGCTGGGCATCAACGTTGGCAACCCGCACGTCGTCGTCGCTCTCGCGAGCGACGACGAGCTCGCGGCCCTCGACCTCGGCGTCGCCCCCCAGCTCGATCCGGCGCCTGTGGCGGGGGCCAATGTCGAGTTCGTCGTTCCCGCCGACCCGCTCGTGGTCGACGGCATCGGGCGCATCAGGATGCGGGTGCACGAGCGGGGCAGTGGCGAGACGCTCTCGTGCGGCACGGGCGCCGTGGCCGCGGCGCTTGCGGTGCGGTACTGGGCGGGGGAGTCGGCGCCGAACGAGTGGCGCGTCACCGTTCCGGGTGGCGTACTCGGGGTGCGCATGTTCGCGGCGGAGGATGGCGAGCACGTCGCGCTCTCGGGCCCCGCCGAGCTCGTGTACGACGGCGAGATCGCGGTCTAGAGCCGGTCAGCGGGAGGCGGTGCCGATCGTAGTAATCGGCCCCGTGAGACCCGAGCGGTTGCGCACGCGCAACACGCGGAAGCCCTTGTGGGTCGCGGCGCGCGCGACGGCGAGCTCGCCCGCGAAGCGGGCATCCATCCAGCGCTGCAGCGAGTCGCTGCCGAGGTTGCGCGCGACGACGAGCCACGCGTCGGCGCTCTCGCGCAGGCGTGGCAGCCAGAGGTCGAGCATGCCGTGCAGCTCGTTCTTGCCGACCCGGATGGGCGGGTTCGACCAGATCGTCATGAACCGCACGTCGCCGGGCACGGCGTCCGGGGTGACGGCGCGCACGTTCTCGAGCCCGAGCGCGGCGGCGTTGCGGCGCGTGAGCTCGAGCGCCCGCTCGTTGACGTCGACCGCCCAGACGGTCGCGCGCGGCGACTCGAGGGCGAGCGTGAGGGCGATCGGCCCCCACCCGCACCCGAGGTCGAGCAGGTCGCCGCTCGGCGGGGGCGGGGGCACGTGCGAGAGCAGGACCTGGGTGCCCCCATCGACGCCCCCCGGGCTGAAGACTCCTCCAGCGGTCTGCAGCTCGACGCTGCGGCCCGCGAGGGCGACCGTGAGCGGCTGGGCCACGAACTCCCCGCTCGGCTGTGCGGTGAAGTAGTGGTCGGGAGCCATGCGCAGAATCTACCGAAGTCGGGCGGAGTACAGTGAACGGCATATGACCGACCACGATGCTCTCGATCCCATCGACGCCCCGAGCGATGCCGCCGGCCCCGATGCGGGGGCGGATGCGGTGGCGCGCGTGCTGGCGAGCGCCGAGTCGCGCGCGCGCTCGGTGACGCTGCACGGGGCCGCGGCCCTGCAAGACGATGCGAGCTACTCGACCGATCGCGACGGCGACCAGTTCGATCGCGAGGATCGCGCGGCGCTGCGCCGTGTGCGGGGGCTCTCGACCGAGCTGGAAGACGTCACCGAGGTCGAGTACCGGCAGCTGCGGCTCGAGAACGTCGTGCTCATCGGCATCTACAGCCAGGGCGACCTCGACGACGCCGAGAACTCGCTGCGCGAGCTCGCCGCCCTCGCCGAGACGGCGGGAGCCGCCGTGCTCGATGGCATGCTGCAGCGGCGCCCGCACCCCGACCCGAGCACCTTCCTCGGCAAGGGCAAGGCGCAAGAACTGGCCCTCATCGTCGCCGAGCTCGGGGCCGATACCGTGATCGCCGATACCGAGCTTGCCCCGAGCCAGCGTCGTGCGCTCGAAGACGTCGTCAAGGTCAAGGTCATCGACCGCACCGCGGTGATCCTCGACATATTCAGCCAGCACGCCAAGAGCCGTGAGGGCAAGGCACAGGTTGAGCTCGCGCAGCTCGAGTACCTGCTGCCACGACTGCGCGGCTGGGGCGAGTCGATGTCGCGGCAGGCCGGTGGGCAGGTCGGCGCGGGCGGCGCCGGTATGGGCAGCCGTGGCCCCGGTGAGACGAAGATCGAGCTCGACCGGCGGCGCATCAACACGCGCATGGCCAAATTGCGCAAGCAGATCAAGGGCTTCGCGCCCGCCCGCGCCGCGAAGCGCGCCAACCGCGACCGGTACGCCGTGCCGAGCGTCGCGATCGCCGGGTACACGAACGCGGGCAAGTCGAGCCTGCTCAACCGCATCACGCGCGCGGGCGTGCTCGTCGAGAACGCCCTGTTCGCGACGCTCGACCCGACCGTGCGCAAGTCGACGACCCCCGATGGCCGCCCGTACACGATCGCCGACACCGTCGGCTTCGTGCGCAATCTTCCGCACCAGCTCGTCGAGGCGTTCCGGTCGACGCTCGAGGAGGTCGCCGAGTCCGACGTGATCCTGCACGTCGTCGACGGCGCGCATACTGACCCCGCCGCCCAGCTTGCGACGGTGCGCGACGTCATCGGCGAGGTGGGCGCGCGCGAGCTGCCCGAGCTCGTCGCGATCAACAAGAGCGACCTGCTCGACGACGACGCTCGACTGCTGCTGCGCGGGCTGGTGCCCGATGCCGTGTTCGTGTCGGCGAAGACGGGCGAGGGCATCGACGAGCTTCTGGCGCGCATCGCCGAGCTGCTGCCCAATCCCGAGGTCGAACTGACCATCGTCGTGCCCTACGACCGCGGCGAACTCGTGTCGCTGCTCCACGACCGCGGCCGCATCATCGAGACCACCTACGTCGAGGCAGGCACGCGCGTACACGCCTTCGCGACGCCCGAGGTCGCGACGCTCGTCGAGCCCTATTCGGTCGCCGAGGTTCTGTAACCCGATAGCTCAGACCGACCGCTCGCGCGAGGGCCCGAAAGCTCAGACCGACCGCTCGCGCGAGGGCCCGATGACTCAGACCGAGCGCAGTACCGCGACGACTTTGCCGAGCACCGTGGCGTGGTCGCCGAGGATCGGCTCGTAGGCCGAGTTCTGCGGTAGGAGCCAGGTGTGGCCGTCGCGTTGCTTGAAAACCTTGACGGTCGCCTCATTGTCGAGCATGGCCGCGACGATCTCGCCGTTCTCCGCCGTGTTCTGCTGGCGCACGACGACCCAGTCGCCGTCGCAGATGGCGGCGTCGATCATCGAGTCGCCGACGACCGTGAGCATGAAGAGCTCGCCCTTGCCGACGAGCTGGCGGGGGAGGGGGACGACCTCCTCGACCATCTGGTCGGCGGTGATCGGGATGCCGGCGGCGATGCGGCCGACGAGCGGCACCATCGCGGCGTCGCCGACCGAGGGGCCGGGCAGCGCGTCGGAGTCGACCGCGTGGGAGGGGTCGGGCTCGAGGTCGATGAGCACCTCGAGCGCGCGCGGACGGTTGGGGTCGCGGCGAAGGTAGCCGCTCAGTTCGAGCTGGCCGAGCTGGTGCGAGACGCTCGACAGCGAGGCGAGGCCGACGGCCTCCGCGATCTCGCGCATGCTCGGCGGGTACCCGCGGCGGGCGACCGACGCCTGGATGACGCCGAGGATCTCGCGCTGCTTGTCGCTCAGCGTCGTGCGTCGACGGGTACCCGCCGCGCCCTCGGGGGCGCTGCTCGTGTTCTCGATGCGCTCGTCGGCCATCTCGGGCTCCGTTCGTGATCCGCGGCTGGTGACGGATGTCGGTGGTCGGGTGTGGAGTACTCCCGAACCCTCGAAACTCTATCCACCCGCACGCCGCATTTCAAACATCTGTTCGAGTGTGTCGTGCATCTGGCGGAGAAAACGGTTCGGGGGCTTGTAAGTGTGTTCGATCGAAGGTATGTTCGGAACACAGGTTCGCATCCGGTTCTCCCGGCCGAGAACCGGATGCATCCCCCCGGCAACCCCCCGGTGCCGGGGGGACCTGTGCCAAACAGAACCTGTGCCAAACAGAACCTGTGCCAAACAGAACCTGTGCCAAACAGAACGAGAGAGGTCCCGACAATGAGCGCTATCGCCTACGGCCCCGCCATCGCCTCGGCTCCTGTCGGAGTGACGCGCCTGCGCCTCACGCACCGCGGTCGGGCCGTCATCGCCATCCTGGTCTCGCTGCCGCTCGTCATCGCACTCGTGTCGATGGCGCTCAACGGGGGCGGGGCCACCGCGACCTCCGGCGGGACGACCGTGGAGACCATCACGGTCGAGGCCGGTGAGTCGTTGTGGTCGGTTGCCGCCGCGATCGCCCCGGAGGCCTCGACCGCCGATGTCGTGGCCGACCTCATCGCCGTCAACGAGCTCGCGAGTGCCGAGCTGATCCCCGGCCAGGTGCTCGTCGTGCCGACCCGCTACGCCGACTGACGACCACCGGCCCTCGGCATCCTCGCGGGCCCCGGGAAGCGCTTGCTCGCCGCGACTACGATGAGCGAGTGACGAGCCTCTCCGACCTTCCGATCCGCGATGACCTGCGCGGTCAGACGCCCTACGGCGCTCCGCAGAAGGCCGTGCGCATCGCGCTCAACGTCAACGAGAACACCCACCCGGTTCCTCCCGAGGTCATCGCGCACGTCGCGGCTGCGGTCGAGCGCGAGCTGCACACCGTGAACCGCTACCCCGATCGCGAGTTCACCTTTCTGCGCGAGCACCTCGCCGCCTACCTGAGCGGCGGCGGTGCGGCCCGGATCATCGGCCCCGAGCAGGTCTGGGCCGCGAACGGCTCGAACGAGGTCATCCAGCACATCCTGCAGGCATTCGGCGGCCCCGGCCGCCGGGTGCTCGGCTATCCGCCCACGTACTCGATGCACTCGATCATCGCCGCGGGTACGGGAACCGAGTGGATCGCGGGTGCGCGCGATGCGGACTTCGCCCTGAGCCCCGAGACCGCCGTCGCAGCGGTCGACCGCGTCGACCCGGATGTCGTCTTCCTGTGCGCTCCGAACAACCCCACGGGCACGCCGCTCGGCCTCGACACCATTGCCGCGGTCTACGAGGCCAGCCGCGGCATCGTCATGGTCGACGAGGCCTATGCGGAGTTCATGCCCGAGGGTCAGCTCGATGCGCTGAGCCTGCTGCCGGGCCGCGAGCGGCTCGTCGTCTCGCGCACCATGAGCAAGGCGTTCGCCTTCGCGGGCGCGCGGCTGGGCTACCTCGCCGCCGACCCCGCCGTCATCGACGCGTTGCGGCTCGTGCGGCTTCCTTACCACTTGTCGGGGCTCACGCAGGCGGCCGCGGTCGCGGCGCTCGAACACACCCCGACAATGCTGCGCACGGTCGGCGCGATCCGAGAGCAGCGCGACCGCCTGTTCGTCGAGCTCGCGCGACTCGGTTACGCCCCGCACGACAGCTGGGCGAACTTCGTGCTCTTCGGCGGGGTCGCCGACCCGCAGGCGACCTTCGAGCACCTGCTCGCGCACGACATCCTCATCCGCGACGTCGGGCTGCCGAACCACCTGCGTGTGACCGCGGGCACCCCCGCCGAGACTACGGAGTTCCTCGACGTGCTGGCTAGGATGAACGGGTGAGCACCCCCCGCATCGCCGAGCTCCGGCGCGAGACCAGCGAGTCGTCGATCGAGCTGCGGCTCGACCTCGACGGCACCGGCCGCTCGTCGATCTCGACGACCGTGCCCTTCTTCGACCACATGCTCACGGCCTTCGCCAAGCACTCGCTCGTCGACCTCGACATCGCGGCGAGCGGAGACACCGACATCGATGTGCACCACACAGTCGAAGACACCGGCATCGTGCTCGGCACCGCGATCGCGCGCGCGCTCGGCGACAAGGCCGGCATCGCTCGTTTCGGTGACGCCCTCGTGCCGCTCGACGAGGCGCTCGCGCAAGCCGTCGTCGACGTGAGCGGCCGGCCCTACCTCGTGCACTCGGGCGAGCCAGCCGGGTTCGAGCACCACCTCATCGGCGGCCACTTCACGGGCTCGATGGTGCGCCACGTCTTCGAGGCCATCACGATGCACGCGGGGCTTACGGTGCACCTCACAGTACTCGCCGGGCGCGACCCGCACCACATCGCCGAGGCCGAGTTCAAGGCCTTCGCGCGCGCGTTCCGAACGGCCGTGCAGCCCGACCCCCGCGTGCACGGCGTGCCGTCCACGAAGGGTGCCCTCTGAGCATGAGCGCACCCCTCGTGGTCGTGCTCGACTACGGGTCGGGCAACGTGCACTCGGCGGCGAAGGCCGTCGAGGCCGCGGGCGCGCGCGTCGAGCTCACCGCCGACCGCGAGCGTGTCATCGCCGCCGACGGCCTGCTGGTTCCCGGCGTGGGCGCCTTTAGCGCGGTCATGGATGCCCTGCGCGCGGTGCGTGGCGACGAGCTCATCGATCGACGGCTCGCGGGCGGCCGCCCGGTGCTCGGCATCTGCGTGGGTCAGCAGGTCATGTTCGAGCGCGGAGACGAGCGCGGGGTCGTGACGGAGGGGCTCGGCCAGTGGCCCGGCACGGTGAGCGCGCTCCGGGCGCCGACGGTGCCGCACATGGGCTGGAACACCGTCGATGCCCCCGAGGGCTCGCGGCTCTTCGAGGGGCTGCACGACGAGCGCTTCTACTTCGTTCACTCCTACGCCGCCCACGAGTGGGCTCTCGACCCGCGCCCGGCCATCCCGGCCCCGATGGTCACGTGGGCCGAGCACGGCGAGCGCTTCGTAGCGGCGGTCGAGAACGGGCCGCTTTCGGCCACCCAGTTCCACCCCGAGAAGTCGGGGCAAGCGGGTCTGCGCCTGCTCGCCAACTGGCTTCGAACCCTGTGAGTGCCCGCTGAGGGCAAGGGCGCTCCTCGATAAGGAGTACGATTCTGTGTTTGGCTGTGCCGAGCGCGTGCCCGCCCTGTGACCCGATCAGAAAGCCATCGATGAGCGAGTTCTCGACTATCCCTGCCCTCACGCTGCTGCCGGCGGTGGATGTCGCCGGGGGCAAGGCCGTGCGTCTCACCCAGGGCGAGGCCGGCACGGAGACGAGCTACGGCGACCCGATCGACGCCGCCCTTGAGTGGGCCGACCAAGGCGCCGAGTGGATCCACCTCGTCGACCTTGACGCGGCGTTCGGCCGCGGCAGCAATCGCGCGATCATCAAGAAGGTCGTTAAGACGACTCCGAGGAACGTCAACATCGAGCTCTCGGGCGGCATTCGCGACGACGCGACCCTTGAGGCAGCGCTCGCGACGGGGGCCAAGCGCATCAACCTTGGCACCGCCGCGCTCGAGAATCCCGAGTGGGCCGCGCACGTCATCGCCGAGTACGGCGAAGCGATCGCGGTGGGCCTCGACGTGCGCGGCACGACGCTCGCCGCTCGCGGCTGGACAGAAGAGGGCGGCGACCTCTGGGCGGTGCTTGAGCGCCTCGAAGACGCGGGCTGCGCTCGCTACGTCGTGACCGACGTGACGAAAGACGGCACCTTGAAGGGCCCGAACCTCGACCTGCTGCGCTCGGTCATGGAGCGCACCCACCGCCCCGTCATCGCCTCGGGCGGCGTCTCGAGCCTCGACGACATCGCGGCGCTGCGCGAGCTCGTGCCGCTGGGCCTCGAGGGCGCAATCGTGGGCAAGGCGCTCTACGCGGGCGCGTTCACGCTGCCCGAAGCGCTGGATGTCGCGGGCCGCTGATTCGGCGGGCCAGCCCTGGGAGGGTCGGCACTTCGAACCGAACCCGAACGCCGCGGACGACGGCTCGGCACCGGTCGCCTACGTCTCGGCGATCGCTCGGTTGCGCGCGGGGCAGTGCTCGCTCGTCGACGTCGTCGACGTCGTGCGCGGCTGCCGCTTCCTCATTCCCCTCGTCGCCGTGGCGGGGGAGACGGGTCTCACCGATAAGGGCCAGCTCGTCGAGAAGACGCAAGAGCTGTCGATCATCACGGTCGCGGGGCCCGACGGCCGCCCCGTGCTGCCCGTCTTCTCCTCGGTCGACACCATGCGACGCTGGCGGCCGGATGTCCGGCCCGTTCCCGCGGACGCCGTACGCGTCGCCCTCGCCGCCGCTTCCGAGCGCACCGACCGCGTCGTGATCGACGCCCGATCGCCCGAGACGCTGCTCGTCCTGCCGCGGCCGGCGGTGTGGGCGATCGCGCAGGGTGCGCCGTGGGTGCCCGCGGCCGACGACCCCGCCGTGCTCGAGGCAATCGCGCGACCCGCGACGCAGCATCCCGAAATCTGGGCCGTGTCATTGATCGCGGGCGACCCGATCGGTCGCGGCGACAGCGCAGAGGTCGTCGTACGCCTGGGCGTCGAGCCGGGCGTGCCGCCCGAACGGCTGCGCGAGGTCATCGCGGCCCTCAGCGCGCACTGGGCGCTGGATGCGACCGTCGCCGAGCGCATCGACTCGCTTTCGGTGCAGCCCGTGTCGGGCCCGCGCCCGAGCACGGGAACCTAGGTGACCGGCCCGGTGAGCTTTTCGCCGGGGCCCTGACCGGGCGCGTCGGGGAACGGTGAGGCCTCGCGGAAGGCCAGCTGCACCGAGCGCAGGCCGTCGCGGAGTACGCGCGCGTGGTGGTCGCCGAGTTCGGGCGCCGAGGCCGTGATGAGGCCTGCGAGCGCCGTGATGAGCTTGCGCGCTTCGGCGAGGTCGATCTCATCCTCGCCGTGCTCCGACAGCCCGCACTTGACGGCGGCGGCGCTCAGCAGGTGCACGGCGACGGTGTTGATGATCTCGACAGCCGGAACATCCGCGATGTCGCGGGAGGGCTCGGTGTCAGGCGTGATCTCGCTCATCAAGGTATTCCCTGCTATCGTTATGCGGGCTCCGGGGCCAGATCCCCGGTACGAAAGTGGAGAGACCTCCCACCCGCGCTTGACCGAATTCCAGGTTACCGGGTCGAATCACCCCGTTCGACGGCTGCGAAGCCGCGCGAAGTCCGTGGGTGGTGCTGGCCGTGCGCCAGGGATGCTCTCTCCTCTTCCGTGAAGAATCACACAGATCCGCTCGGATCACGACAGAGGAGAATCGCATCAGCGAACCGAGAACGAACGACCGTATCCGCGTCCCCGAAGTGCGTCTTGTGGGCCCCGCCGGTGAGCAGGTCGGAGTCGTCAAGATCGAGGTTGCCCTGCGCCTGGCGCAGGAAGCCGACCTCGATCTCGTCGAGGTCGCCCCCAACTCGAAGCCGCCCGTGGTGAAGATCATGGACTACGGCAAGTTCAAGTACGAGGCGGCGCAGAAGGCCAAGGAGGCCCGCCGCAACCAGGCCAACACGATCCTCAAGGAGGTTCGGTTTCGCCTGAAGATCGACAAGCACGACTACGAGACCAAGCGCAAGCGCGCCGAGGGCTTCCTGCAGGCCGGCGACAAGGTCAAGGCCATGATCCTGTTCCGCGGCCGCGAGCAGTCGCGCCCCGAGCAGGGCGTTCGCCTGCTGCAGCGCTTCGCGGAAGACGTGGCCGAGTACGGCACCGTCGAGTCGACGCCCATGATCGATGGCCGCAACATGGTCATGATCATCGGCCCGCTACGCAACAAGGCCGACGCGAAGGCCGAGCAGCTCGCGCAGCGCGCGGCGTCGAAGGCGGCGCGCAAGGAGGGCGAGGTGGCTCCGAAGGCCGAGGTGCCGCCTGAGCCGGCCGCCGCGAAGCCCGTTGCTGCCAAGCCCGTTGTGGCTAAGCCCGTTGCTGCCAAGCCCGCCG
>CAYPND010000007.1:12611-63594 GCA_964412175.1 uncultured Microbacteriaceae bacterium
GCTAAGCCCGTTGCTGCCAAGCCCGCCGCTGCAAAGCCGACGGCCGCGAAGCCCGTTGTGGCTAAGCCCGTTGCTGCCAAGCCCGCCGCTGCAAAGCCGACGGCCGCGAAGCCCGCTGCCGCGCCCAAGCCCTCCGCGTCCGCGTAACCCGCGCCGCGCATCCAACCTGAACAGAATCGAGGAAGCAATGCCCAAGCAGAAGACGCACTCCGGTGCCAAGAAGCGCTTCACGCTGACCGGCACCGGCAAGGTCATGAAGCAGGGCGCAGGCATGCGCCACAACCTGGAGAAGAAGTCCAGCGAGACCACCCGTCGCCTCAACCGCGAGGTCGTCCTCGCGCCGCAGGACGCCAAGGTGATCAAGAAGCTCATCGGCAAGAAGTAAGACCCGAGAAACGATCTGAAGGACTAACGAAATGGCAAGAGTCAAGCGGGCCGTCAACGCCCACAAGAAGCGTCGGGTCATCCTCGAGCGGGCCGAGGGCTACCGCGGCCAGCGGTCGCGCCTCTACCGCAAGGCCAAGGAGCAGGTCACTCACTCCCTCGTCTACGCGTACCGCGACCGCCGCGCGAAGAAGGGCGAGTTCCGCCGCCTCTGGATCCAGCGCATCAACGCCGCCGCGCGTGCCAACGGCATGACCTACAACCGCCTCATCCAGGGCCTCGGCCTGGCCGGCGTCGAGGTCGACCGCCGCATGCTCGCCGAGCTGGCCGTCAACGAGCCCGCCGCGTTCACGGCCCTCGTCACGGTCGCCAAGGAGGCCCTCCCGGCCGACACCTCGGCGCCCAAGGCCGACGCGGCCTGATTCGCGCCGCACGCTGCACCGCACGACGGCGCGTCCCCTCGGGGGCGCGCCGTCGTCGTGTTCATCAGGCGTTAAGCACGCTCTCGCTACCATTGCCCCTGTGATCGACAACCCGCGCTCGCCCCGCGTGCGTGCGGCGGCGAAGCTCGCGAAGAAGAACCAGCGCGCCGAGACGGGCCTCTTCCTCATCGAGGGCCCGCAGGCGGTCGCCGAGGCGCTGCAATACCGCCCCGACCTCGTCACCGAGGTCTTCGCGACCTCGGCCGCGCTCGACCGGCACCCCGCGATCGTCCGCGCGGCGAGCAGCGCGGGGCTGCGCATCGAGACGGTGACGGATGCCGTGCTCGAGACGATCGCCGACACCGTCACCCCGCAGGGCGTCGTCGCGGTCTGCCGGCAGTTCCCGATGGCGCTCGACGAGCTGCTCGCCACGCGGCCGCGCCTCGTGGCAGTGCTCGAGGAGGTGAGGGATCCGGGCAACGCGGGCACGATCATCCGCGTCGCCGATGCCGCGGGTGCCGACGCCATCATTCTGACCGGCTTGAGCGTCGACGTCTTCAACCCCAAGGTCGTGCGTGCCACGACGGGGTCACTCTTCCACCTGCCCGTCGTCGTCGGCGTTTCGCTCGCCGCGACGCTCGAGCGGCTGCGCGGTCTCGGCGCGCGCATCCTCGCCGCCGACGTCTCGGGCGACGACCTGCTCGCCGTGCGCTCCGATGGTCACCTCGACGGCCCCACCGCCTGGGTGTTCGGCAACGAGGCGCGCGGGCTCACCGACGAGCAGCTCGCGCTCGCCGACCGCGCCGTCATCGTGCCGATCTACGGCCAGGCAGAGTCGCTGAACCTGGCGACCGCCGCCGCCGTGTGCCTCTACGAGAGCGCCTTCGCGCAGCGCGCTTCCGGCCGCTGAGCGGCAGGGTATGCACAGAGTGCCCCTCACGCGAGCGACGAGGGCCCCACTGCTAGCCTCGCCATGTGTACCGCGCCAGAATGCAGGGGGTGGCCGCCGACGTCAGTGCTGGCACCGATGACCACGGTGCACTCACTGACCCGGCGGTCTCGAGGACGGTCGAATGACCGTCCTGATCGTCGAGGACGACGATCGACTCCTGGATGCGTTGCGCGCGTTTCTGCGCAAGGCGGGTTACAGTACGGTCAGTGCCGCTGACGCCGCGCAGGCGCTCGAGGCGCTCGGCATCGACACCGAGGTTGTGCTGCTCGATCTCGGCCTGCCCGACATAGATGGCATCGAACTCTGCCGTCTCATCCGCGAGCGGTCAGGAGTGCCGATCATCATCGCCACCGCTCGAAGCCACGTGCAGGAGCGCATCCGCGGTCTCCGGGCCGGCGCCGACGACTTCGTCGTGAAGCCGTACAACGTTCTCGAGCTCGTGGCGCGCATTGAGGCGGTCACGCGCCGATCGCGCTCGCTCGTGCCGGAGTCGCTTCCCGAGCAGGTCATCCACGTTTCGGGCGCGCAAATCCACCTCTCCGCGCGCCAGGTGCTCGTCGAAGGTGTGTCAGTCGAACTGACGCGCACAGAATTCGACATTGTCGCGGTGCTCGTGCGATACCCCGGCGTCGTGGTACCGCGCGAGCGCATCATCCGCGAGGTCTGGCAGACCGACTGGCACGCGTTCAGCCGCTCTCTCGAGGTGCACGTCGGATCGATCCGGCGCAAGACCGGGCGAAGCGACCTGATCGAGACGGTTCGCGGTGTCGGCTACCGATTCGCGGGGAGGTAACGGTGCGCAGACGACTGGTCATCGTGTTCCTCGTTCCGCTCCTGGCGGTTCTGCTGGTGCTGGGCGGCGCGTACGCATGGAGTGCCGCGCGCAGCATCCAGCAGGAGCGCATCTCTGAGCTAGTGGGCGATGTGGCCTACTTCGTTACGAGCGCTCGTCAGGCTCTGCGATCGGGAAGCCCCGATCTGGTCACCGGGGAGGCTCAGCGCTATTCCGAGCTCTACGGCACGCACGTGCTCGTTGTCGACCGGTCCGGTTCTCCCTGGGCCTTCAGCGGTGACGAGCCGGTGATCCCCAGTGAAGACACAACGGCGCAGATCCAGCTCGCTCTGGCCGGGCGCAGAAGCGAGTTGCCCGAGCCAGCGCTGCCCTGGGCGCTCAGGGACTCGGTAATAGTGGAGCCCGTGATCGAGAACGGCGACGCGATCGGTGCCGTCGTGGTCACGGCGAGTATCGACGTCGCTCGCGAGACGATCCTTGAGCAGTGGGCGCTGTTGCTCGGCGGTGCCGTGCTGGCCACGTCGATCGGTTTGGTTGTGGTGTTTCGGCTGGCCAATTGGGTGCTGCGGCCCATCCGACGCGTCGATGCGGCGATGGAGGCGATCGAACGCGGTGATGTCGAAGCGCGCATCGCCGACGAGACTGGACCCCCTGAGCTGCGCAGCATGATCCTGATTTTCAATCGTATGGCGGAGGAGATCGAGAGAATGATGACCCGCCAACAGGAATTCGCGCTCAACGCCTCGCACGAGCTTCGCAACCCGCTCAATGCCTTGCTGGTGCGGGTCGAATACCTCGCCACAGGGCTCGATGGCGACTGGAACCAGGACGTCGAGGAGACCCGCGAGGAAGGGCGTCGGATGACGCGAATCCTCGACACACTCTTGAATCTGGCGAGGAGCAGTGGGCGCGGATCGGCCGAGGAGGTAGTCGATGTCGCGGTGGTTGTCCGGAACCGAGTCGAGGCATGGAGCCAGACAGCGTCGCGGTCGGGTGTCACCCTCGTGATCGACGCCAATGACGGCATGCTGACCGAGACAGATCGCACGATCTTGGAGAGCGCGCTGGATGCGGTCATCGATAACTCCGTGAAATTCTCACCTTCTGGAACAAGCGTCGTGCTCGCGGTGACCGAATCGGCCGAAGGCTCGGAGATCGTGGTGCGCGACCACGGTCCGGGCGTCGAGGCCGACGAGATCGCCCGCCTGACCGAACGGTTCTGGCGCAGTCCACGCAATCGCAGCACGCCCGGCTCCGGCCTGGGGTTGGCGATCGCCGCGGATCTGCTGACGTCAATCGGCGGGGGACTCCGCGTCGAGTCGCCCGACGACGGCGGGCTTGCGGTCCACCTGCGGCTGGCGAAGGGCGCACCCTCATGAGTCCTCGTGCCTGGAGGGCCGTCACGGTCACGCTCAGCGCGATCGTGAGCACCCTCATCCTGACGGCATGCGGGCCAGCCGGTCTCACCGAGCGGTTCTCCATCGCGGGGGGCGGCGTCACGGGGGTCTACTACGCGTTTGGCGAGCAGCTCGCCGACGTGCTCTCGAGCAGGCTCGATACGATCGTGACCGTCGATGAAACGAACGGCTCGGTCGACAACCTGCAACGCGTCAGCGATGGGCGGGCGTTGCTGGGATTCGCGCAGGGCGACGTTGCGGCGGATGCCGTCGCCGGCAACGGAGGGTTCTCCCAGCCCCTTGCGGTGCAGGCTGCCGCTCGCCTGTACGACGAGTACGTGCACGTCGTGGTCCGAACCGATTCCGACATCGTGCAGATCGGCGACTTCACTGGTCGTGCCGTCTCGCTGGGAGCCCCTAGTTCGGGCGTGAGCATCGTGGCTCAGCGGGTGCTCGTCGCGGCGGGCGTCGAGCCCGCGGCCGTCGACGACCGGGCACTCGGGCTCGCGGAGTCGATCGAGGCCCTGCGGGCCGGTGAGATCGAGGGGTTCTTCTGGGTCGGAGGTCTTCCGACACCGGGTCTCGCGGAGCTGTTCGGGGAGACGAACACTCGGCTGCTCTCGATCGAGGCGGGGACGGTTGAGCGTGCGAATCAAGCGCACGGCGGTGTCTACCGGCCCGCCGAGTTCCCGATCGGCGCATACGGGCGAACCCAGGCCACCGCGACTATGACGGTGCCCAACTACCTCATGGTCGCGCAGAGCGCTCCAGACGAGCTCGTGCGCGAGGTGCTGACCGTGCTGTTCGAGTCGCGCTCCCTGATCGCGGCGGACGTCCCGGCCGCCGCACTGCTCGACCGGCGCGAGGCCATTTTCACCGACCCGGTCTCTCTGCATCCCGGTGCGGTGGCGTACTACAGCGAGTCGAGGCGCTGAGCGAAAACGTCGTCGATCCGCACGCTCAAGAAACCCTCAAGACGCGCACCAGTAGCGACTCGGCGACTTACCGTGATGCCGTGCCACCGATGTCGATGTGCTCCATGACCCTCGTGCGTGATTCGTGTCGTTCTCGCGCGTTCAGCACCCGGTCAGACCCGCGGAGTCCGGCGCCGGTTACGGGCCGAGCTCGAAGGGATGACGATCATGTCTGAACCGCTGGTCGTGATTGACCGTGTCAACAAGCACTTCGGCGAACTCCACGTTCTGAAGGACATCACCACGACCATTCACCGCGGCGAGGTCGTCGTGGTGATCGGGCCCAGCGGGTCGGGCAAGTCGACTCTGTGCCGCGCGATCAACCGGCTCGAGACGATCGATAGCGGCTCCATCACGATCGATGGAAAGAAGCTTCCCGAAGAGGGCAAAGATCTCGCGAAGCTGCGTGCTGACGTCGGCATGGTGTTCCAGTCGTTCAACCTGTTTGCGCACAAGACCGTTCTGGAGAACGTCACGCTCGGGCCCCGCCGTGTGCGCGGAGTGCCGAAGGCAGAGGCCGACAAGAAGGCCATGGAACTGCTGGACCGAGTCGGCGTGGCCAACCAGTCACAGAAGCTGCCCGCGCAACTGTCGGGCGGTCAGCAGCAGCGCGTCGCGATCGCGCGCGCTCTGGCGATGAATCCGAAGGTCATGCTCTTCGACGAGCCCACCTCGGCGCTCGACCCGGAGATGATCAACGAGGTTCTGGATGTCATGACCTCGCTCGCCCGCGACGGCATGACCATGGTCGTGGTCACGCACGAAATGGGCTTCGCCCGCAATGCAGGAGAGCGAATTCTGTTCATGGCCGACGGTGAAATCGTCGAAGAGGCAGAGCCCGATGAGTTCTTCGACAACCCCCAGACTCCGAGAGCGAAGGACTTCCTCTCGAAGATCCTCTCCCGCTGACCGGCGGGGGAGCACCACAGCAAGGAGGATACCTATGAGACTCAATAGAGGACTCGCTGCCGTCGCGATTGCGGCCGTCGGCGTACTGGGCCTGAGCGCGTGTGCCGGCGGCACCACCGAGCCGGCCGAGCCGGTCGCCGAAGCGCCTGAGTTCGAGGCCGGATCGACCATGGCCGCGCTGGCCGAGGCCGGCACCATCACCATCGGCACCAAGTTCGACCAGCCGCTCTTCGGCCTGCAGGGCCTCGACGGCGAGCCGGTCGGCTTTGACGTGGAGATCGGCAAGATCATCGCGAGCGAGCTCGGCATCTCAGCGGACAACATCGAGTGGGTCGAGACTGTCTCGGCCAACCGCGAGCCGTTCATCGAGAACGGCACGGTCGACATCGTGGTCGCGACCTACACGATCAACGACACGCGCAAGGAAGTCATCTCGTTCGCCGGACCGTACTACCTGGCGGGCCAGGACATCCTGGTTCTCGAGGGCAACCCCGAAGGCATCACCGGCCCGGACGACCTCGCGGGCAAGAACGTGTGCTCGGTAGCCGGCTCCACGTCGGAGAAGAACATCGCCGAGTACGGCGTCAACCTCATCACGACCGACACGTACTCCAACTGCCTCGAGCCGCTGCGCAACGGCGCGGTCGTCGCGGTGACCACGGACAACGTGATTCTGGCGGGACTCGCTGACCAGAACCCCGGCGAGTTCGAGGTCGTCAACAACCCGTTCACGTCAGAGCCGTACGGCATCGGCCTCGGTCGCGACGACGACGCGTTCCGCAGCTTCATCAACGACGTTCTCGAGGCGGCCTACGAGGACGGCCGTTGGGCCGATGCCTGGAACGCCACCGCAGGCACGGTGCTTGACCTGCCGGAGCCTCCGGCGGTCGACCGCTACTAGCAGCACAGGGGTGTCGGCCCGCCCTGCCCAGGGCGGGCCGGCACCTCATCAGCCCCGAGCCGCAGGAAAGGAGAGCCGTGACGGTCATCGATTCGCTGATCGACGTTGCACCGTTGTACATCGAGGGCTTCGGGATCACGATCCTGCTGCTCGTGGTCTCGGGCGTCGGCGCGTTTATCCTCGGCGTCATCATCGCGGCGATGCGCATCTCGCCCCTGTCCTCCTTGCGAATCTTCGCCGTCGCCTACACCGAGACACTGCGCAACGTGCCGCTGCTGCTCGTCCTGTTCTTCTGCGCGTTCGTGCTCCCGATCTTAGGAGTCTCGGTGGGGCCAGACCCCAAGGTCGGGTACGTGCTGCTCGCCATGATCGGCCTCACGCTCTACACGTCGCCGTTCGTCGCGGAGGCGGTGCGCTCGGGCATCAACGGTGTGCCGATCGGTCAGGCAGAGGCGGCCCGCAGCATCGGAATGAGTTTCGGTCTGACCCTCACACTCGTCATCCTTCCTCAGGCTGGCCGCATGGTCGTGCCTCCACTCATCAACGTCTTCATCGCCCTCACGAAGAACACGTCGGTCGCGGGCATCTTCTTCGTCAATGAGCTGTTCTCGGGGGTGCAGCGTGCGACGCGCGACCACGGCGACAAGGTGCTGCTGATGCTCCTGCTCGCCGCCGTGCTGTACCTGGCCATCACCATTCCGCTCGGGCAGATCGCCGGATACATCGAGAAGAAGGTGCGGGTGCTGCGGTGAGTCTCAGTGTTCTGTACGACGCGCCCGGCCCGAAGGCTCGCCGGAGGTCTCTGATCGGCTCGATCGTGGGCATCATCCTGATCGCGGCGGTGTTCTGGTGGATGATCGCCACTCTCGCCGCTCCGCGCGTCTCCGCTAATGGTGCCGTGACACCGGGAATGTTCGACCCGAGCCGATGGGATGTCCTCGGTAATCCCCTGGTGTGGGAGCGATTCGCAGCGGGAGTCGGTGCGACCCTCATGATGGCGGGTGCTGCGGCGGTCCTGGCGATCCTCGTCGGCATCGGCTTCTCGTTTGCGCGAACCGCAACCACCCGGTGGGTTCGGGTGCCGACCGCGATCGTGCTCGAGTTCTTCCGCGGCATGCCCGTGCTGCTCATGATCTTCTTCGTGTTCCTTGTGTTCTCCACGGGCGCATACTGGGCCGGCGTCATTGGGCTCGGTGTCTACAACGGCGCCATCATCGGCGAAGCATTGCGGGCAGGAATCCTCTCGCTGCCGCGGGGTCAGCGCGAAGCGGGATTGGTCATCGGGCTCTCGACGACGAAAACGCGCATGATCATCGAGTTTCCTCAAGCGTTCCGGCAGATGCTCCCGATCATCCTTGCCCAGATGGTCGTGTTGCTGAAAGACACCTCGCTCGCCTACGTGGTGGCGTACGACGAGCTGTCTCGCACGATTCAGAACATGCAGAAGGCGTTGGGCAACAACTACGTCTTCACGCTCTTCATCGTCGGGCTCGCGATCTACCTGGCAATGAACCTGACGTTGTCGTGGATTGCCCGCGTCGTCGCGAAACGGAGTAGTCCTCGGGCTGGCAAGCTCACCACAGCAGCGGCGTCCGTGACGGCGCTCGGAGCCGAGGGCACGCGCGCCATCACATTGCCCGTGCTTGAGCGAGACAGACCGCCCCGGCGGCCCGACTAAGCTTTACCCCCGTGCCTGAGTCTCCGCAGATCACCGAGTCCGCCGTCGAGTCAGCCGTCGATGCCGCCCTGAGCGCGATCGCCGCCGCTGCTGACACCGCGGCGCTCAAGGCCGCGAAGTCGGCCCACGCGGGCGAGGCCTCGCCCCTCGCGGCGCTCAACGCCCTGCTGCGCGACGCGCCCGCCGACCAGAAGGCCGCGCTCGGCAAGCTCGTGGGCCAGGCCCGCGCGAGGGTCGGCCAGGCCGTCGCGGCGCGCGAGGCCGAGCTCGTGGTGGCGGAGGAAGAGGCGCGGCTCGCCGCCGAGGCGCTCGATGTCACGGGCATCCCGCCGCTGCGCCTCGCCGGCGCGCGCCACCCGCTTACGGCACTCATGGAGCAGATGAGCGACATCTTCATCGCGATGGGGTGGGAGGTTGCCGAGGGCCCAGAGCTCGAGAACGAGTGGTTCAACTTCGACGCCCTCAACATGGACGCCGACCACCCGGCCCGTGGGACGCACGACACCTTCTTCGTCGAGCCGGAGGAGCGCCACCTGCTGCTCCGGACCCAGACGAGCCCCGTGCAGGTTCGCTCGCTGCTCGACCGCGGCGTGCCGCTCTACGTCGTCTCGCCAGGCCGCGTCTTCCGCAAGGACGAGCTGGATGCGACGCACACGCCCGTGTTCCACCAGCTTGAAGGCATCGCCATCGACAAGGGCCTCACGATGGCGCACCTCCGCGGCACCCTCGAGCACCTCGCGCGCGCCGTCATCGGCGAGGGCGCGCGCATCCGCCTGCGCCCGAACTACTTTCCCTTCACCGAGCCGAGCGCCGAGCTCGACGTGTGGCACCCCACCTTCAAGGAGGGGCCGCGCTGGATCGAGTGGGGCGGATGCGGCATGGTCAACCCCAACGTGCTGCGCGCCGCCGGCATCGATCCCGAGGTGTACCAGGGCTTCGCCTTCGGCATGGGCATCGAGCGCACCCTCATGTTCCGCAACGGCGTGAGCGACATGCGCGACATGGTCGAGGGCGATGTGCGCTTCTCGCAGCAGTTCGGAATGGTGGTCTGATGCGCATCCCGCTCTCGTGGCTCCGCGAGCACGTCGACCTGCCCGCCACGGGCGATGCGATGGCCGACGCCGAGGCGCTGCACGCCGCCCTCGTGAAGGTCGGCCTGGAGGAGGAGACGATCCACGGGATCGCCCTCACGGGCCCGATCGTCGTCGGCCAGGTACTCGAGTTCGTCGAGGAGCCGCAGGCGAACGGCAAGATCATCCGCTGGTGCCAGGTGGTCACGGGCCCGGGCGAGACCCGGGGCATAGTGTGCGGCGCCCGCAACTTCGAGGTCGGCGACAAGGTCGTCGTGACGCTGCCCGGCGCCGTGCTGCCCGGGCCGTTCCCGATCGCCGCGCGAAAGACCTACGGGCACGTCTCCGACGGCATGATCGCGAGCGCGCGCGAGCTCGGCCTCGGCGACGAGCACGACGGCATCCTGCGCCTGACGACCCTGGGCCTCGACCCCGAGGTCGGCACCGACGCGATCGCCCTGCTCGGGCTCGACGACCTCGCCGTCGAGGTCAACGTCACCCCCGACCGCGGCTATGCGCTGTCGATCCGCGGCATCGCCCGCGAGTACGCGCACTCCACGGGCTCCGCCTTCCGCGACCCCGCCATGGCGCTCGCGCCGACGCCGGCCGAGGGTTTCCGCGTCGCCGTCGACGACCGCGCCCCGATCCGCGGCCGCCGCGGCTGCGACGTGTTCATCACGCGCGTCGTGCGCGGCATCGATCAGTCCCGGCCGACGCCCGCCTGGATGGTCTCGCGCCTCGAGCTCGCCGGCATCCGCTCGATCTCGCTCATCGTCGATGTCACCAACTACGTCATGCTCGAGCTGGGCCAGCCGATCCACGCCTACGACCTCGCGGCGCTGCGCGGCGGCATCCTCGTGCGGCGCGCGGTTTCGGGTGAGACGCTCGAGACGCTCGATGGCCAGACCCGCACGCTGCACGCGGAGGATCTGCTCATCACCGACGACTCGGGCCCCATCGGCCTTGCGGGCGTCATGGGCGGGGCGAGCACCGAGATCGGCGACAGCACGGTCGACGTGCTCATCGAGGCGGCCCACTTCGAGGCCGTCTCGATCGCGCGCACGGCCCGTCGGCACAAGCTGCCGAGCGAGGCCTCGCGGCGCTTCGCGCGCGGCGTCGACCCGCTCGTGGCCGAGCCGGCGGCGCAGCGCGTCGTCGACCTGCTCGTCGAGCTCGCGGGGGGCACGGCCGATTCCCTCGGCTCGCGCTGGATCGACGCCGCCGCCCCGGCGCCCATCCACCTCGCCGAGGGCTTCGTCGACCGCCTGATCGGCGTCGACTTCTCGCTCGACGAGATCACCGATTCGCTGACGTCCATCGGATGCTCGCTCGAGGTTCAGACCGACGGCTGGCAGGTGACCCCGCCGAGCTGGCGCCCCGACCTCGTCGATGCCCCGTCGCTCGCGGAGGAGGTGGCCCGCATCGTTGGCTACGACCGTATCCCGGCGGTCCTCCCCGTCGCGCCGCCCGGCCGCGGCCTCACGCGGTCGCAGCGCGTGCGGCGCGCGACCGCGAACGCGCTCGCCGCCGCGGGGCTCACCGAGGTGCTCGCCTACCCCTTCGTCTCGGCCGACGACGTCGCGCTGACCGACGGCGACGCCCCGAGCGTCCAGCTCGCCAACCCCTTCGACAGCGAGACGGGGCGCTTGCGCCGCAGCCTCATCCCGGGGCTCGCGCGCATCGCGCACCGCAACATCGCCCGCGGGCTCACCGACCTCGCGCTCTTCGAGATCGGAGCCGTCTACCTGCCCGAGCCGGGCGCGGCCTACGGCATCGGCGCCGTCCCGGGCATCGAGCGGCGGCCGGAGGGCGCGGTGCTCGACGAGCTCGAGCACAGCATCCCGGCGCAGCCCTGGTACCTCGCGGCGCTCTTCGTGGGCGATCGCCGTGTGCGCGGCATCGGTCAGGCGGCCGAGCCGGCCGGCATCGCCGACGCGCTGGATGCGGCGCACGCCGTCGCCGCCGTCGCGGGCACCGTGCTGCGCATCGACACCGGCGCGCACCCCGCCCTGCACCCCGGCCGCACGGCCGCCCTCTGGGTGGGCGACACCCCCGTCGGCGTGGCGGGCGAGCTGTTGCCGGCCGTCGCGCTCGAGCGCGACCTGCCGCGTCGCGTCGGCGTGCTCGAGCTCGACCTCGAGGCCCTGATCGCCCTCGGGTCGAGCCAGGTCGAGGCCGGCACGATCGCCGCGTACCCGGCAGCAACGCAAGACCTCTCGGTCGTCGTCGCCGACTCGGTGCCCGCGGGTGCCGTGCGCGACGCCGTCGTCGAGGGGGCGGGCCCCCTGCTCGAGTCGGCGACGCTCGTCGACGACTACCGCGGTACGGGCCTCGAGCCCGGCACGAAGTCGGTCACGCTCGCGCTACGCTTCCGTGCGGCCGATCGCACGCTCACGGCCGCCGAGGCGACCGAGGCGAAGCTCGCGGGGCTCGCGCTCGCGAGCGAGCGGCACGGCGCGACGCTGCGCGCCTGACACGCGGGCTGTGGCGCGGCTCGTGCCGCGCATCCCTCGTCATCTCTCACTGATTGCGACACCTCGCACGTATGCACACGTGCGAGGTGTCGCAATCAGTACGAGGCAGCGCCTACTTGCGCCCGCCGCCGAGCAGTCCGCCGAGCGCGCCCGCGATGATGTCCTGACCCTGCGGGCTCGCAATGAGGCCGCCGAGCAGGTCGCCGAGAGGGTTCGCCGGCGCCTCCGGCTCGGCCGCGGGGGCGGGCGTCTCCTTCTTGCTCGCGAACTGGTTGGCGAGGTAGGCGAGCACGATCGGCGCGACGATCGGCAGCACCTGGGCCACGATCGCGCCGATGTCGACGCCCTCGGCCTTCGCGGGGGCCTTCTTGGCCGCGGCGACGGCCACAGCATCCTTCTTCTCCCCGAAGACGTTCGCGACGATCTTCGCGCCGTCGGCCTCGTCGACGTCGGCGAGCCGGCGCGGAGCGCGGCCCTTGTGCTTGCCGAGAGCCTTCTCGATCGACTTCGCGCCGCCCGCATCCTTCGCGTTCGCCGCGAGCCCGCCGACGATCGCAGGCACGGCCACGGCGACGGCCGCCTCGGCGATGCTACGGTCGATGCCGAGCTTGTCGGCGATGTCGCCGACGGGGATCAGCTGGATGAGGCCGCTGAGGTCGTCCATGAGTTCTCCTTCGATACCGGGTGCGAAGGCGGCGCGATCCGTCGCGTCGCTGGCTCATCGTATTGTCTGGAAGAGTGAAGGGCATGACCTATTCCGTGGCGGTCGCCGGAGCCAGCGGGTACGCGGGCGGCGAGGTGCTGCGCCTCGTGGCCCAGCACTCCGAGCTCGAGGTGCGCACGGTCACGGCGCACAGCAATGCGGGCCAGCCGCTCATCGACGTGCATCCGCACCTTCGCTCGCTCGCGCACCTCGAGTTCGTCGAGACGACGCCCGAGCGCCTCGCGGGCCACGACGTCGTCGTGCTCGCCCTGCCGCACGGCACCTCGGGCGCGATCGCCGCCCAGCTGCCGCCCGAGACGCTCGTGCTCGACTGCGGCGCCGACCACCGGCTGACGAGCGCGGCGGACTGGGCGCGCTACTACGGCGGCGAGCACCACGGGGCCTGGGCGTACGGGCTGCCCGAGCTGATCCACGCCAACGGCACGCGGCAGCGCGACCTGCTCGCTGGCGCGCGGCGCATCGCGGTACCGGGGTGCAATGTCACCGCGGTGACGCTCGGCCTCGCGCCGGGCATCCGCAGCGGCGTGATCGAGGCCCACGACGTGACGGCCGTGCTCGCGGTGGGCCCGAGCGGCGCGGGCCGCTCGCTGCGCACCGATCTGCTCGCGAGCGAGCTGCTCGGCTCGGCCGCGGCCTACGGCGTCGGGGGCGTGCACCGGCACATCCCCGAGATCCTGCAGAACCTCCGCGTCGCGGGCGCCAGCGACCCGACCATCTCGTTCACGCCCGTGCTCGTGCCGATGGCCCGCGGCATCCTCGCGACCGTGACGGCCCGACTCACCCCGGGGGCGGATGCCGCGAGCGTGCGCGAGGCCTGGCAGTCGGCGTACGCCGCCGAGCCCTTCGTGCACCTGCTGCCCGCGGGCCGCTTCCCGGCCACGGCCTCGACGGTCGGGGCCAATACGGCCCTCATGGGCCTCGCGGTCGACGACGACGCTCAGCGCGTCGTGGTTGTCGTCGCGCTCGACAACCTCGTCAAGGGCACGGCGGGCGCCGCTGTGCAGTCGCTCAACCTGGCGCTCGGGCTGCCCGAAGCGCTCGGCCTGCCCGTGAACGGAGTCGCCCCGTGACCGTGACCGCTCCCGCCGGTTTCGAGGCAGCCGGTGTCGCCGCCGGGCTCAAGACGAGCGGCGCCGCCGACCTCGCGCTCGTCGTCAACCGCGGGCCGCGCCGAGCGGCGGCCGCGGTCTTCACGAGCAACCGCGCGAAGGCCAACCCCATCCTGTGGTCGCAGCAGGTGATCGCCGACGGCGAGGTCGCCGCGATCGTGCTCAACTCGGGCGGCGCCAACTGCTTCACGGGCGCGCAAGGCTTCCAGACCACCCACGCGACGGCCGAAGCCGTGGCCGAGGCCCTGCAGGTGAGCGCGGGTGACGTGCTCGTCTGCTCGACGGGCCTCATCGGCGTGCAGCTCGACCGCGACGCCCTGCTGAGCGGGGTCGCCGCGGCGGCCGCCGGGCTCGGTGCGCACGGCGAGGCCGCGGCCCGCGCCATCATGACCACCGACTCGGTGCCGAAGACGGTCGTCGTCGAGGGCCCCGGCTACTCCATCGGCGGCATGGCGAAGGGCGCCGGGATGCTTGCGCCGGGTCTCGCCACCATGCTCGTCGTGCTCACCACCGACGCCGACCTGCCCGCCGCCGAGCTCGATCGGGCGCTCCGCGCCGCCACGCGCGTGAGCTTCGACCGCCTCGACTCCGACGGCTGCATGTCGACCAACGACCAGGTGACGCTCATGGCGAGCGGGGCATCCGGCGTCACGCCCGAGACGGACGCGTTCACCCTGCTGCTTATCGACGCGTGCATGTCGCTCGCCCTGCAGCTGCAGGCGGACGCGGAGGGCGCGAGCCACGACATCCAGATCCACGTTCGTGGCGCCGTGACGGAGGACGACGCGGTCGAGGTCGGCCGCTCGATCGCCCGCAACAACCTGTTCAAGGCCGCCGTGTTCGGCAACGACCCCAACTGGGGGCGCGTGCTCGCCGCGATCGGCACGACGAGCGCGCCCTTCGACCCCTTCGCGGTCGATGTGACGATGAACGGCGTGCGCGTCTGCCACGCGGGTGCGCCCGACCGCCCGCGCGACGAGGTCGACCTGAGCCCGCGCATCCTCACGCTCGAGGTCGAGCTGCATGCGGGCGACGCGGCCGCCATGATCCTCACGAACGACCTCACGCACGACTACGTGCACGAGAACAGCGCCTACGCGAGCTAGACCGATGAGCGAGCTGAGAGACTCCGCGACCGTCGCCGACGACCACGCCCAGGCGGCGGTGAAGGCCGCGACCCTCATCGAGTCGCTGCCGTGGCTGCAGCGGTTCCGCGACCGCATCGTCGTCATCAAGTTCGGCGGCAACGCCATGGTGAGCGACGAGCTGCAGCGCGCCTTCGCGCAAGACATGGTCTACCTGCGTACCGTCGGGCTGCGGCCGGTCGTCGTGCACGGCGGCGGACCCCAGATCTCGGCGATGCTCGAGAAGTTCGGCATCGCGAGCGAGTTCCGCGGCGGCTACCGCGTCACGAGCCCCGAGGCGATGGAGGTCGTGCGCATGGTGCTCACGGGCCAGATCAGCCGCTCGCTCGTGAGCCTCATCAACGAGCACGGGCCCTTCGCGGCTGCGATCTCGGGGGAGGACGCGGGGCTCTTCCGCGGCCGCCGCCGGGGCGTCGTGGTCGACGGGGTCGAGGTCGACCTCGGGCTCGTGGGCGATGTCGTGGGGGTCGACCCCGCGGCGGTGCTCGCGCAGCTCGACGCGGGGCGCATCCCCGTCGTCTCGTCGATCGCCCCCGACGGCGACACCCCCGGCCAGAGCCTCAACGTCAACGCCGACTCGGCCGCCGCGGCGCTCGCCGTGGCGCTCGAGGCTGAGAAGCTCGTCATCCTCACCGACGTCGCGGGGCTGTACCGCGACTGGCCCGACACGTCATCGCTCGTCTCGAGCATCGACGCCGACGAGCTGCGCACGCTGCTGCCGCGCCTCGAGTCGGGCATGATCCCCAAGATGGCCGCGTGCCTCGAGGCCGTCGACGGCGGGGTCGGCAAGGCGGCGATCATCGACGGACGCGTTCCGCACTCGATCCTGCTCGAGATCTTCACGCAGGAGGGCATCGGAACGGAGGTCACGAGCGCATGATCACGGGCCCGCTGGTGTCAGGAACAGAGACGGATGCCGTGCGCGCGCGGTTCGCGCACGTCGCGATGCGCTCCGCCCCGCCGCCGATGGCCGTGCTCGACCACGGGCGCGGCGCGCTCGTCTGGGATGTCGACGGGCGGGAGTACCTGGACTTCCTCGCCGGCATCGCCGTCAACGCGCTCGGCCACGCGCATCCCGTCATCGTCGAGGCGCTCGCCGCGCAAGCGAGCCGCCTCGTGCACGTCAGCAACTACTTCACGACGCCGCAGGCGGTCGCCTTCGCCGAGCGGCTCGTGCGTCTGACGGGGTTCGGCGAGACCGGGCGCGTGTACCCGGCCAACTCGGGCGCCGAGGCGATCGAGGCGGCGCTCAAGCTCGCGCGCCGCACCGGCCGGCCGCGCATCCTCGCCTTCGAGCAGGGCTTCCACGGCCGCACGATGGGCGCGCTCGCGCTCACGGGCAAGCCCGCGCTGCGCACGCCCTTCGAGCCCATGGTGCCGGGCGTCGAGCACTTGCCGACCGACCTCGCCGCCATCGAGGCCGCGATAGGGCCGGATGTCGCGGCTCTCGTGCTCGAGCCCGTCAAGGGCGAGGCCGGCGTCGTGCCGCTGCCGCCCGGGTTCCTCGCCGAGGCGCGGCGGCTGACGCGCGAGCACGGAGCCCTTCTGATCGTCGACGAGATTCAGACCGGTGCGGGGCGCACGGGCGACTGGTTCGCCTTCCAGCACGAGCTGGGGCCGGATGCCCTGCCCGACGCCGTCGTCGTTGCGAAGGGCATCGGCGGGGGTGTGCCCGTCGGGGCGCTCGTCACGCGCGGCGCCGCGAGCGAGCTGTTCACGCTCGGCCAGCACGGCTCGACCTTCGGCGGCAATCCGCTCGCGACCGGGGTCGCCGATGCCGTGCTCGCCGAGATCGAGCGGGCCGACCTCGTGAGCAACGCGGCTCGGCGCGGTGAGCAGCTGCGGCAGGGCATCCTGAGCCTCGGCTCGCCCCTCGTCGCTGAGGTGCGCGGCCGAGGGCTGCTCCTCGGCGTCGGGCTCACGGCCCCCGTCGCACCCCGCGTCGTGGCCGAAGCGCTCGACCGCGGGCTCATCATCAACGCGGCCAACGACGAGAGCATCCGCCTCGCGCCGCCGCTCATCATCGGCGATGCTGAGATCGACCGGTTCCTGACCCTGTTCGCCGCGAGCCTCACGGCCGCCCAGCTGGAAGTCGTCCCCTCATGACCGCACCCGCCCCCGCCGCTCGGCACTTCCTGCGCGACGACGACATCACGCCCGCCGAGCAGGCGCAGATCCTCGACCTCGCAGCCGCGATCAAGGCCGACCGATGGGGGCGAACGCCCCTCGCCGGCCCGCAGACCGTGGCCGTCATCTTCGACAAGTCGTCGACCCGTACGCGCGTGAGCTTCGCGGTCGGCATCGCCGACCTCGGCGGGGTGCCGCTCATCATCTCGACAGCGAGCAGCCAGCTCGGCGGCAAAGAGACGCCGAGCGACACCGCCCGGGTGCTCGAGCGCATGGTCGCCGCGATCGTCTGGCGCACTTACGCGCAGTCGGGGCTCGAGAAGATGGCGGCGGGCACGACGGTGCCGGTCGTGAACGCCCTGAGTGACGACTTCCACCCCTGCCAGCTGCTCGCCGACCTCCTGACGATCCGTGAGCACCGCGGCGATCTGGCGGGGCTCACGGTCGCCTTCCTCGGCGACGGCGCGAGCAACATGGCGCAGTCGTACCTTCTCGCGGGCGCGACGGCGGGCATGCACGTGCGCATCGCCGCCCCCGCGTCGTTTGCGCCGAGCGCCGCCGTCGTCGCGGATGCTGAGCGCCGCGCCGCCGAGACCGGCGGCTCGATCACCGTCACGACCGACCCCGTCGCGGCCGTGACGGGCGCCGACGTCGTCGTCACCGACACCTGGGTCTCGATGGGCAAGGAGGACGAGAAGGCGCACCGCGTCGCGACCTTCGGGGGTTACCGCGTCGACCCGGCGATGATGGCGCACGCAAAGCCCGACGCGCTCTTCCTGCACTGCCTCCCCGCCGATCGCGGCTACGAGGTCACCGAAGCCGTCATCGACGGTCCGCAATCCGTCATCTGGGACGAGGCCGAGAACCGCCTGCACGCGCAGAAGGCGCTGCTCGTGTGGCTGCTCGAGCAGTCGGCGAGCGCGCGATGAGCGGCGCCACGAACGAGGGCTCGCTGTGGGGCGGGCGCTTCAGCGACGGCCCCTCGCCCGAGCTGCAGCGGTTCAGCCGCTCGACCCACTTCGACTGGCAGCTCGGCGGCTACGACCTGCGGGGTTCGCGCGCCCACGCCCGCGCCCTCGCGGCGGCGGGCTACCTCACCGACGACGAACTGGTGCGGATGCTCGAGGGCCTCGACGAGGTCGAGGCGCGCTGGGCAGACGGTCGCCTGCAGCCCCGCCCGGAGGACGAGGATGTGCACGGCGCCCTCGAGGCGGCGCTCGTGGACGCGGTGGGTGCCGAGCTCGGCGGCCGCCTGCGCGCGGGCCGCAGCCGCAACGACCAGATCGCCACGCTCGTGCGGCTGTACCTGCGCGACCATGGTGCCGTGATCGCCGGCGAGGTGCGGTCGCTCATCGAGGCCCTCGCGGCGCAGGCCGACGCGCATCCTGTGGCCGTCATGCCCGGCCGCACCCACATGCAACACGCGCAGCCCGTGCTGCTCGCCCACCACCTGCTCGCGCACGTGTGGCCGCTCGTGCGCGACCTCGAGCGCTTGCGCGACTGGGCCGTGCGCGCTGACCGCTCGCCGTACGGCGCCGGGGCGCTCGCGGGGTCGAGCCTCGGCCTCGACCCCGTGCTCGTCGCGACCGAGCTCGGCTTCGCGGGGCCCACCGAGAACTCGATCGACGCGACGGCGAGCCGCGACCTCGTTGCCGAGTTCGCCTACATCGCCGCGCAGCTCGGCGTCGACCTCTCGCGCCTCGCGGAGGAGATCATCCTCTGGAACACGCGCGAGTTCGGCTACGTCACGCTGCACGACGGCTACTCGACGGGCTCGTCGATCATGCCGCAGAAGAAGAACCCCGACATCGCCGAGCTCGCGCGCGGCAAGGCGGGCCGGCTCATCGGCGACCTGACCGGGCTGCTGAGCACCCTCAAGGGCCTGCCGCTCGCCTACAACCGCGACCTGCAGGAGGACAAGGAGCCCGTCTTCGACGCCGTCGAGACGCTCGAGGTGCTGCTGCCGGCGTTCACGGGCATGGTCGCGACCCTGACCTTCAACACCGCGCGCATGGCCGAGCTCGCGCCGCAGGGCTTCTCGCTCGCGACCGATGTGGCCGATCACCTCGTGCGGCAGGGCGTGCCGTTCCGCGAGGCGCACGAGATCTCGGGGGCCCTCGTCGCGCACTGCGAGCGGCACGGCCTCGAGCTGCACGAGCCGAGCGACGACGAGTACGCCGCGATCGACGCCCGCCTCACGGGTGCCGTGCGCGCCGTGCTCACGGTCAAGGGTTCGATCGCCTCGCGCTCGGGTGCCGGTGGCACGGCGCCCTCGGCCGTCGCCGCGCAGCGCGCCCACCTCGCCGAGCGGCTCGCCGCCCTGGCGTAGCGGCGTGCACCTGCTCGACGACGATCCTGTCGCGGTCGCCCCGCGCCTCCTCGGGGCGGTGCTGCACGGGCGCGGCCTGAGCGTGCGCCTCACCGAGGTCGAGGCCTACCGCGGGGTCGGCGCCGATCCCGGATCCCACGCGCACCGCGGCCCCACCCCGCGCACCGTGCCCATGTTCGGGCCGGCCAGCACGCTCTACGTCTACTTGAGCTACGGCATGCACCGGTGCCTCAACCTCGTCTGCGGCCCCGAGGGCGAGGCCGGTGCCGTGCTGCTGCGCGCGGGTGAGGTCGTCGCGGGCGCCGAGCTCGCGCAGCGGCGTCGCGCGGCCGCGGCACCGCGCCGCACGGGGGAGTGTGCATCCCGCGTCATCGCGCCTCGCGATCTCGCCCGCGGGCCCGCGCGCCTCGCGACGGTGCTCGGCGTCGAGCTGAGCGACAGCGGCGGGATGCTCGCCGCCGGATCGCCGCCCGTCGAGAGCTTCGCCCTCGAGCCCGGCACACCGGTGCCGCCCGAGCGCATCGTCGCGGGCCCGCGCGTGGGCGTCAGCGGCCCCGGCGGTGGCCCCGAGTACCCGTGGCGCTTCTGGCTCGCGGGGGACTCCACGGTCTCGACCTATCGGGCCGCCGTGCGCCGCGGGGGCGCTACGCGAGCACGATGAGCGCGGCGCACAGCCCCGCCCACAGGGTGCTGACGAGCGTGCCGATGATGAACCGCTCGGTCGCCGCGCCCGCATCGAGGTCGCGGAACCGGCCGAGGCCCTTGACGGCGATGAGCGCCGCGACGAGCTCCCAGCGGCCGATGAGGGCGGCGGCGATGACGACCGTGCGCTCGAGGTAGCCGATAGTCGTGCCGCCGCGCAGCACCTCGCGCGTCGGCTGCTTGGCACGCGGCGAGGTCGGGGCCGCGCCCGCGACGGGCACGATGATGCCGCCGTGCTCGCCCGCGGGCGGCCCGCCGCGCGTCGCGGCCGCGAGCACGAGCACCGAGACGGGCCCGCCGGCGACGACGCCCACGAGCGCGATCGCGATCGGCAGCAGCCCGGCGACGAGCCCGGCCGGCCGTGCATCGAACCCGAGCGCGAGCACGAGGGCCCCGACGCCGACGATGATGGTCGCCGGCACCGCGAGCCGGGGCCGGTCGAGCGCCGTTGCGAGCACCGCGAGGGCGGCGACGAGCCCGAGCAGCAGAACGACGCCGAGCCAGCCGGGCGCGACGATGAGCGAGTTGAACTCGGGGCCCAGCGCGATCATGCGGATCCTCCTTCGGGGGTGGTCCTCTCCACGGTAGTGCCGACCTCGTCGAGCAGGGCGCCGAGCGCGCGGCGGGCCTCGGTATCGATGCGCAGGCCCGCCGCGCGAGCGCGCTTGCTCGTCGCCTGCGGCGTCACGCCGAGCCGCTCGGCGGCCTCGGCCTGCGTGAGGCCCGACTCGAGCAGGTCGTGCAGCTGCCACCCGGCGCCGCTCCAGCGCGCGCGCTGCGCGAGCAGCAGGTCGATGAGCGCTCCGGCCTGCTCGCCGCGCGCGGCCGCGGCCTCGGCGCCGACGGTGGCGAACCGGGTCGGTCGCCGGGCCGCTCCCTCGATCGCCGCGCGCGCCGCGACGAAGGCCGGGCCGCTCGCCTCGCGGATGCTGCCGGGCAGCGGCAGCCGCACGCTCCCGATGCCGAGCCCGACCCGCCAGTGCGGTGATCGCAGCAGGTGCAGCGCGGTCTCGAGGGCCGTGGAGGCGCTCGCGCTCAGAGCCTGCAGCTCGTCGCCGGCCGTGCGCTCGGGGGCGAGCGGATAGCCGGCACCGAACCGCGCGGTGAGCTCCTCGAGCGCTCCCGCGACGCGGTCGGTATCGGTTCCGCTGCCGATCTGGTCGGCGATGATGACGAACATCGGATTCTCCTCTCAACCCCCACGGGATGATCCCGGTCTCATCAAGCCTACAAGGGTGATTGCGGCCGTGCACCCGGGTGGCCGCTGATACGCTGACGCGGTGACCGCCGCATCCGTGACCCTCACGCCCCCGCAGAACGATGCGACCTTCGAGACCGTCTGGGACGAGATCGTCTGGCGCGGGCTCGTGCACGTCTCGACCGACCCGGAAGCCCTGCGGTCGGCGCTCGGCGGCCCGTCGATCACCTTCTACTGCGGCTTCGATCCGACGGCGCCGAGCCTGCACCTCGGCAATCTCGTGCAGTTGCTGCTCATGCGGCGCCTCCAGCTCGCCGGTCACCGGCCGCTCGGGCTCGTCGGTGGGTCGACCGGGCTTATCGGCGACCCCAAGCCCACCTCAGAGCGCACGCTCAACGATGAGGCCGTCGTCGCCGAGTGGGTCGGGTACCTGCAGGCTCAGGTCGCACGGTTCTTGAGCTTCGAGGGCGACAGCGCCGCGCGGCTCGTGAACAATCTCGACTGGACCGCCCCGATGAGCGCCATCGAGTTCTTACGCGACATCGGCAAGCACTACCGCGTGGGCACGATGCTCAAGAAGGATGCGGTGAGCGCGCGCCTCAACAGTGACGAGGGCATCAGCTACACCGAGTTCAGCTACCAGATCCTTCAGGGGCTCGACTTTCGGCGCCTGCACCTCGACTACGGCTGCGTGCTACAGACGGGCGGCAGCGACCAGTGGGGCAATCTCACGAGCGGGGTCGACCTAGTCCGCAAAGCCGAGGGAGTCGCCGTTCACGCGATCGGAACACCCCTCGTCACGAACGCCGACGGGCGCAAGTTCGGCAAGAGCGAGGGCAACGCCGTGTGGCTCGATCCCGCCCTCACGAGCCCCTACGCGATGTACCAGTTCTGGCTCAACACCGACGACGCCGATGTCATCGACCGGTTGAAGGTCTTCACCTTCCTCGACCGTGCCGAGATCGACCGGTTCGCCGAGCTCGTACGCGATGAGCCATTCCGCCGGGCCGCGCAGAAGCGCCTTGCGCTCGAGGTGACGGGCATCGTGCACGGCACCGAGGCGGTCGCGGCCGCCATCGCGGCCTCTGAGGCGCTCTTCGGCCAGGGCGATCTGACGGCACTGGATGCTCCCACGCTCGCCGCGGCGATCGCCGAGCTGCCCTCTGCCGAGGTGGGGGAGCACGACACGGTCGTGCACGCGCTCGTCGCGACAGGGCTCAGCGCGAGCGCGAGCGATGCCCGGCGCGCGATCGCGCAGGGCGGGGTCTCGATCAACAACGTCGCGGTGTCCAGCGACGAGGCGACGCTTGCGGGCACCGCACTCGCCGGCGGACGTGCCGTGCTGCGCCGGGGCAAGAAGACGCTCGCGGGGCTCATCCTGCGGTGAGCCGGCAGGTGCGCAGTCGGGCCGGAACGGCGCGACACGCCCGGGATTCGCTGAAATTTGCCCCGTCCCCGAACGAACCGTAATCTTCTAATTCGTCACCCCAAAGGTGCGGCAAGCCGAAGAGCGAGCCGGCCTCAAGCGGGACCAGATCCTCCAAGACAGAGCAACCACTTGCTGGTGCGCTCATCGCCAAGTAGGATTGCGAATCCGCCCGACTCGATCCTTCAGATCAAGCCGCGGGCGATCGGACTCGGTTCGCCGAGGTGGCCGATTTGCTCCGGGAAGCCGGGGCGGATACATTAGGGAAGTTGCCCAGTTGCGACAGCCGAAAGGCTGAAGGTCTGGAGCGTCCGATCCTTGAGAACTCAACAGCGTGCACTAAGTCAATGCCAAATAACCTCGTCGGCTGACCTCGGTCAGTCGTCAGAGATTCCTTTGGATTGAAACAAGAATGTCAGTAGATATTCGAACTTCAGTCAGACAAACTCGTCACCGCTCAGACCTCGGTCCGGCGGTGACACTAGATGTGCCGGCAGCCTTCGGGCCGCCGTGCAATCAAACATTTACGGAGAGTTTGATCCTGGCTCAGGACGAACGCTGGCGGCGTGCTTAACACATGCAAGTCGAACGATGAAGCCGGAGCTTGCTCTGGTGGATTAGTGGCGAACGGGTGAGTAACACGTGAGTAACCTGCCCTTGACTCTGGGATAAGCGTTGGAAACGACGTCTAATACCGGATACGAGCTGGGACCGCATGGTCACCAGCTGGAAAGAACTTCGGTCAAGGATGGACTCGCGGCCTATCAGTTAGTTGGTGAGGTAACGGCTCACCAAGACGACGACGGGTAGCCGGCCTGAGAGGGTGACCGGCCACACTGGGACTGAGACACGGCCCAGACTCCTACGGGAGGCAGCAGTGGGGAATATTGCACAATGGGCGCAAGCCTGATGCAGCAACGCCGCGTGAGGGACGACGGCCTTCGGGTTGTAAACCTCTTTTAGCAGGGAAGAAGCGCAAGTGACGGTACCTGCAGAAAAAGCACCGGCTAACTACGTGCCAGCAGCCGCGGTAATACGTAGGGTGCAAGCGTTAATCGGAATTACTGGGCGTAAAGCGTGCGCAGGCGGTTACCTAAGCCAGGCGTGAAATCCCCGGGCTCAACCTGGGAATTGCGCTTGGGACTGGATGGCTAGAGTGCGGCAGAGGGAGGTGGAATTCCACGTGTAGCAGTGAAATGCGTAGAGATGTGGAGGAACACCGATGGCGAAGGCAGCCTCCTGGGCCAGTACTGACGCTCATGCACGAAAGCGTGGGGAGCAAACAGGATTAGATACCCTGGTAGTCCACGCCCTAAACGATGCGAACTGGACGTTGGGCACAACTTGGAGCTCAGTGTCGAAGCTAACGCGTTAAGTTCGCCGCCTGGGGAGTACGCTCGCAAGAGTGAAACTCAAAGGAATTGACGGGGGCCCGCACAAGCGGTGGAGTATGTGGTTTAATTCGATGCAACGCGCAGAACCTTACCTGGCCTTGACATCCACGGAACTTTCCAGAGATGGATTGGTGCCTTCGGGAACCGTGAGACAGGTGCTGCATGGCTGTCGTCAGCTCGTGTCGTGAGATGTTGGGTTAAGTCCCGCAACGAGCGCAACCCTCGTCCTATGTTGCCAGCACGTAATGGTGGGAACTCATGGGAGACTGCCGGGGTCAACTCGGAGGAAGGTGGGGATGACGTCAAATCATCATGCCCCTTATGTCTTGGGCTTCACGCATGCTACAATGGCCGGTACAAAGGGCTGCAATACCGTAAGGTGGAGCGAATCCCAAAAAGCCGGTCTCAGTTCGGATTGAGGTCTGCAACTCGACCTCATGAAGTTGGAGTCGCTAGTAATCGTGGATCAGCAACGCCACGGTGAATACGTTCCCGGGCCTTGTACACACCGCCCGTCAAGTCATGAAAGTCGGTAACACCCGAAGCCAGTGGCCCAACCGCAAGGAGGGAGCTGTCGAAGGTGGGATCGGTGATTAGGACTAAGTCGTAACAAGGTAGCCGTACCGGAAGGTGCGGCTGGATCACCTCCTTTCTAAGGAGCATCTGTTGCCTCGCTCCGGCGAGTGCAGCCAGAAGCCAGATCTGAGGCGCCTGTTCTCAGCTGGTAGCTCATGGGTGGAACACTGACTTTGGTGGTCGGCGAGAGCCGGCAGCTCAGTACTCCCCTCGGGGATGGAACTGCTGCCGACAGGAGCCGGCTACATGCACGCTGTTGGGTCCTGAGGGACCGGGCCTCGAGTCGCAAGACTCGGGAAACGATTCCTCGGACCGCGGTCTGACCGACTAGAAAGCGCCTCTGCTCTGGAAACAGAGCAGGAGCCGTCGGCAGGAGCGGTACCGACCGTATGTTGAGAACTACACAGTGGACGCGAGCATCTTAGAACTGAGGTCGCAAGACCTCGGATCTACGATCAAAAGTCTCGAAAGAGACATAGATCATTGGTCGCAGCGAGGGGCTCTCGAGCTCAGCGCTGCCGATCGATTCAAACTCATGTAGTCAAGTTTCTAAGAGCAAACGGTGGATGCCTTGGCATCTGGAGCCGAAGAAGGACGTAGCAATCTGCGATAAGCCTCGGGGAGCTGATAAGCGAGCTTTGAGCCGAGGATTTCCGAATGGGGAAACCCCGCTGGGCGTACTTGTACGACCTAGTGACTCCCGCCTGAATATATAGGGCGGGTAGAGGGAACGTGGGGAAGTGAAACATCTCAGTACCCACAGGAAGAGAAAACAACCGTGATTCCGTTAGTAGTGGCGAGCGAAACCGGAAGAGGCTAAACCGAGCATGTGTGATAGCCGGCAGGCGTTGCATGTTCGGGGTTGCGGGACTCACCAGTAGGTCTGCCGACCTGCAAGGGTTACAGCGCGATATAGACGAATGGTCTTGAAAGGCCAGTCACAGAGGGTGCCAACCCCGTAGTCGAAATGTCTTAATGGCCCGGAGAGTATCCCAAGTAGCACGGGGCCCGAGAAATCCCGTGTGAATCTGTCAGGACCACCTGATAAGCCTAAATACTCCCAGATGACCGATAGCGGACAAGTACCGTGAGGGAAAGGTGAAAAGTACCCCGGGAGGGGAGTGAAATAGTACCTGAAACCGTTTGCTTACAAACCGTCGGAGCAGCCCTAGCAGCTGTGACGGCGTGCCTTTTGAAGAATGAGCCTGCGAGTTAGCGATATGTGGCGAGGTTAACCCGAGAGGGGTAGCCGTAGCGAAAGCGAGTCTGAATAGGGCGATTCAGTCGCATGTCCTAGACCCGAAGCGAAGTGATCTATCCATGGCCAGGTTGAAGCGACGGTAAGACGTCGTGGAGGACCGAACCCACTTAGGTTGAAAACTGAGGGGATGAGCTGTGGATAGGGGTGAAAGGCCAATCAAACTTCGTGATAGCTGGTTCTCTCCGAAATGCATTTAGGTGCAGCGTTGCGTGTTTCTTGCCGGAGGTAGAGCTACTGGATGGCCGATGGGCCCCAAAAGGTTACTGACGTCAGCCAAACTCCGAATGCCGGTAAGTGAGAGCGCAGCAGTGAGACGGTGGGGGATAAGCTTCATCGTCGAGAGGGAAACAACCCAGACTACCGACTAAGGTCCCTAAGCGTGTGCTAAGTGGGAAAGGATGTGGAGTTGCACAGACAACCAGGAGGTTGGCTTAGAAGCAGCCACCCTTGAAAGAGTGCGTAATAGCTCACTGGTCAAGTGATTCCGCGCCGACAATGTAACGGGGCTCAAGCACACCACCGAAGTCGTAGGATTCGCATATTTGGTAGGCCTTCGTGGTCCAGCCGTGCGGATCGGTAGGAGAGCGTCGTGTGGCCAGCGAAGCGGCGGTGTGAACCAGCCGTGGAGGCCACACGAGTGAGAATGCAGGCATGAGTAGCGAAAGACGGGTGAGAAACCCGTCCTCCGAAAGACCAAGGGTTCCAGGGCCAGGTTAATCCGCCCTGGGTAAGTCGGGACCTAAGGCGAGGCCGACAGGCGTAGTCGATGGACAACGGGTTGATATTCCCGTACTGACGAAAAACCGCCCAAGTCAATCCAGTAATGCTAAGAGTCCGAATACCGGTGACCGATCCCTTCGGGGAGGAGCTCCGGGGCTAGCACTCGACCCTATGCTGGTGCGGCTAGCGTATTAACAGGTGTGACGCAGGAAGGTAGCTGAGCCGGGCGATGGTAGTCCCGGTGTAAGGACGTAGGGCGAGAGATAGGCAAATCCGTCTCTCACATAGCCTGAGATCCGATGCGTACCCCTCACGGGGGAAATCAGTGATCCTATGCTGCCAAGAAAAGCATCGACGCGAGGTTTTGGTCACCCGTACCCCAAACCGACTCAGGTGGTCAGGTAGAGAATACCAAGGAGATCGAGAGAATCGTGGTTAAGGAACTCGGCAAAATGCCCCCGTAACTTCGGGAGAAGGGGGGCCGGATGTGTGAAGGGACTTGCTCCCGGAGCATTGAAGGCCGCAGAGACCAGTGGGAAGCGACTGTTTACTAAAAACACAGGTCCGTGCTAAGTCGCAAGACGATGTATACGGACTGACGCCTGCCCGGTGCTGGAAGGTTAAGAGGAGCGGTTAGCGCAAGCGAAGCTGCGAATTTAAGCCCCAGTAAACGGCGGTGGTAACTATAACCATCCTAAGGTAGCGAAATTCCTTGTCGGGTAAGTTCCGACCTGCACGAATGGCGTAACGACTTCCCAGCTGTCTCAACCGCGAACTCGGCGAAATTGCACTACGAGTAAAGATGCTCGTTACGCGCAGCAGGACGGAAAGACCCCGTGACCTTTACTACAGCTTGGTATTGGTGTTCGGTGTGGCTTGTGTAGGATAGGTGGGAGACTGTGAAACTGGCACGCTAGTGTCGGTGGAGTCGTTGTTGAAATACCACTCTGGTCACTCTGGATATCTAACTTCGGACCGTAATCCGGTTCAGGGACAGTGCCTGGTGGGTAGTTTAACTGGGGCGGTTGCCTCCCAAAAAGTAACGGAGGCGCCCAAAGGTTCCCTCAACCTGGTTGGCAATCAGGTGTCGAGTGTAAGTGCACAAGGGAGCTTGACTGTGAGACTGACAGGTCGAGCAGGGACGAAAGTCGGGACTAGTGATCCGGCAGTGGCTTGTGGAAGCGCTGTCGCTCAACGGATAAAAGGTACCTCGGGGATAACAGGCTGATCTTGCCCAAGAGTCCATATCGACGGCATGGTTTGGCACCTCGATGTCGGCTCGTCGCATCCTGGGGCTGGAGTAGGTCCCAAGGGTTGGGCTGTTCGCCCATTAAAGCGGTACGCGAGCTGGGTTTAGAACGTCGTGAGACAGTTCGGTCCCTATCCGCTGCGCGCGTAGGAAGTTTGAGAGGATCTGACCCTAGTACGAGAGGACCGGGTTGGACGAACCTCTGGTGTGTCAGTTGTTCCGCCAGGAGCACCGCTGATTAGCTACGTTCGGGATGGATAACCGCTGAAAGCATCTAAGCGGGAAGCCGGCCTCAAGATGAGACTTCCATGCCTTCGGGCGAGAGGCTCCCAGCCAGATTACTGGGTTGATAGGCAGGATGTGGAAGAGGGGACTAAAGACCCTCGCAGCTGACCTGTACTAATAAGCCGATAACTTGACAACACCTCTTCTGAGGAATGAGATTTGTGTTGCTCGCGTCCACTTTGTGGTTCTCGATTTACGGTCGAGAGCTACGCACAGAATCATGCTATGAGCATGTCTGTCCGTAAACTACTGATAAATCAATAGTGTTTCGGCGGCCATAGCGAAGGGGAAACGCCCGGTTACATTCCGAACCCGGAAGCTAAGACCTTCTGCGCCGATGGTACTGCGAGGGCGACCTCGTGGGAGAGTAGGACACCGCCGGACTTCTTTGTGAGATGGCCACCCAGCAATGGGTGGCCATCTCGCGTTAACGCAGTACTTTCTTGAGCACGAGGAGTCACCATGACCGAGCGGTCTGATCGCCCCGCGCGCGACGATCGCGCGCCGCGCAGCGGTGCCCCGAAGCGTGATGGTGCGCCGAAGCGTGGCGGCTCCAGCTCGGGCTATCGCGGTCCGCGTCCCGCGGGTGCGGGCCGGCCTTTGCGGCCGAACCGTCCCGAGGGTGACAACGACCGCCCCCATCACGATGACCCCGTCATCCCCGACATAGTCACGGGTGCCGAGCTCGATCGCACCGCCCGCAACGAGCTCAAGACGCTCGCCAAGGAGAACGCGGATCGGGTCGCGCAGCACCTCGTCATGGCGGGCATGCTCATCGACGACGATCCCGCTCTCGCGCACCGGCACGCTCAGGCGGCGGCGCGTCGAGCCGGCCGCATCGCGCTCACGCGCGAGACCCTGGCGATCACCGCGTATGCGACGGGCGACTTCGCTCTCGCGTTGCGCGAACTGCGCACGTACCGGCGCATCTCCGGTTCGAACGAGCAGCTGCCGCTCATGGTCGACTGCGAGCGCGGCCTCGGGCGGCCCGAGAAGGCGCTCGAGCTCGGTCGGTCGGTCGATCGCCGCACGCTGAGCGTGCCGACCCGTGTCGAGCTCGCGATCGCGATGTCGGGAGCGCGCCTTGACCTCGGTCAGACCGAGGCAGCCCTCGCCGAGCTCGAGATCCCGCAGCTCGACGCGAGCACCGCGTTCGGCTACAGCCCCGCGCTCTTCGATGCCTACGCGATCGTGCTCGACGAGCTCGGGCGTACCGCCGAGGCCGACGAGTGGGCCCGACGGGCCGACCTCGCTGCCGAGGCGCTCGCCTCGGCGGGAGCCGACGACGGCGACGAGACGATCGAGATCATCGAGTTCGACGACCTCGAGGTCGACGACGAGGGTGCCGAGAGTGCTCGGTAGGGCCTCGCGCCCGACGCCGCTCACGGGGCGCGACGCGCTGCTGCTCGACCTCGACGGCGTGGTCTACACCGGCCCGGGGGCGATCCCGCACGCGGTCGGGAGCATCACTCGCGCGGCCCAGTCGGTGCGGGTCGGGTACATCACCAACAACGCCTCGCGCACCGACGAGTCGGTCGCGGCCCACTTGCGCGAGTTCGGCCTCGCGGTCGAGGCCGCTGATGTCGTCACGAGCCCGCAAGCGGCTGTGCGCATCCTGGCGACGCTCGTCGATCCCGGCGCGCTCGTGCTCGTCGTGGGTGGCGACGGGCTCGTGAGCGAAGTCGACGCCGCCGGCTTCCGCGTGACACGGTCGGCCGACGACCGACCGGCGGCGGTCATCCAGGGATTCGCCCCGCATGTCGGCTGGGAGCACCTGGCCGAGGCGTCCTTCGCTCTCCACACGGGCATCCCGTGGGTCGCGACGAACACCGACTGGACGATCCCCGTCGCCCGCGGCATCGCGCCCGGCAACGGCACGCTCGTCTCGGCCGTGCACCTCGCGGTCGGGCGGCTGCCGGTCTTCGCGGGCAAGCCCGAGACGGCGATCTTCGACGTCGCGAGCGAGCGCTTCCGGGCGACGAACCCGCTCGTCGTGGGCGATCGCCTCGACACCGACATCATGGGTGGCAAGCGGGCCGGGCTCGCCACGGCACTCGTGCTCACGGGAATCGATCGTGCGAAGCAGGTGCTCGCGGCGCCGCCGACGATGCAGCCCGACTACATCCTCGGCGACCTGCGCGAGCTCTTCACCCCGTACCCCTCGATCACGAGCGAGGTGGATGCCGACGGCGTGCGCACGGTCGAGGTCGGGTGGGCGGTCGTGCGCATGAAGCAGCACGTCGTGCGCGTGGCCCGCGCGGGTTCCGACCCGCTCGACCTGCTGCGCGCCGGGGCCGCGGCGATCTACGCGTCCGGGCTGCAGATCTACGGGCTCGACGTCGACGAGCAGCTCATGGCTCTCGCGGTATCGTCGTGATCATGACCGAGGCCGAGTTCGCGCCCGAGCCCGACGAGGCGCTGCTCTCGCGCCTCGCGCTCATCGACGAGCGGCCGCTGGGGGAGCGTGCGGCGGCGTTCCGTCAGCTGCACGACGAGCTGCGGCTTCAGCTCGAGGCGACCGACGGCGACACCGCACGCTCGTCCTGATGACCGTCGTGCCCAAGCCACCCGCGGAGGAACAGCCCCTGCGCCGGCTCGACCTCGCGCTCGTCGACCGCGGGCTCGTGCGGTCGCGCACCGCGGCGCGCGCGGCCATCGAGGCCGGCCGCGTGAGCGTCGACGGGCGCGCGATCGTTAGGCCCGCGCATCCGGTGGCCGACACCGCCGGCATCGAGGTCGACGGCGACGACCGCTATGTCAGCCGCGCGGCTCTCAAGCTCGTCACTGCGCTGGATGCGAGCGGCATCGATGTGAGCGGGATGCTCGCGCTCGATCTCGGAGCCTCGACGGGCGGCTTCACGCAGGTGCTGCTCGAGCGCGGGGCGCGGCAGGTGATCGCGCTCGATGTCGGGCACGGACAACTCGCTCCCGAGGTGCGGGCCGACCCGCGCGTGGTAGTCGTCGAGGGGGAGAACGCGCGCGCACTCACCGCCGAGCGGCTCGCCGCGGTGACCGGCATTGCTGAGCGCCCCGGCATCGTCGTGGGCGACCTGAGCTTCATTTCCCTCACGCTCGTGCTGCCGGCGATCGTCGCCACCGTCGGCACCGAGGTGCCGGTCGTGCTGCTGATCAAGCCGCAGTTCGAGGCCGGTCGGCAGGGCATCCGTGAGGGCATCGTGCGCGACGCCGCGGTGCGCGAGGACGCGATCATGGCGGTGCTCTGGGCCGCGGGCGATCTCGGCCAGCACGCGAGCGCGCTGCTCTCCTCCCCGATCGTTGGCGCGGGGGGCAACCACGAGTATCTGGCCGTCTTCCGGCCGGGTGTCGGGGAGCATCCGACAGAATGGAGGGCGCGCGCCGCCGAGCTGGCGCTCGCGCACGTTCCCGACCGCACCGTTCCGGATCGCACCGCACCCGACCGCACTGTTCTTGACCACCCGGAGAAGGGGTCATCGTGACCGACCGCCGCATCCTCGTCGTCGCCCACACCGGGCGGCCCGAGTCGCTGAGCGCTGCCGTCGACGTCGTGCGCCTGCTGCGTGCGGCGGGGGTGCACCCGGTGGTCGACGAGGAGTCGAGCGACGATGTGCGCGCCGCGACCGGCGAGGGTGAGCTGCTCGTGCTCGGGCAGACCGCGGAGGTCGGTGAGCTCGAGCTCGTCATCGTGCTCGGTGGCGACGGCACGATCCTGCGCGCGGCCGAACTCGCTCGTGGCGGGTCGGCGCCGCTACTCGGCATCAACCTCGGGCACGTGGGGTTCCTCGCCGAGAGCGAGCGCGACGATCTCGCCTCGGCGGTCGGCCGGGCGCTCGAGCTCGACTACCTGGTGGAAGAGCGCATGACGCTCGCCGTGCGGGTCAAGCTCGGCGCCGAGGTCATCTACGAGACGTGGGCGCTCAACGAGGCGACGGTCGAGAAGGGGAGCCGCGAGCGCATGCTCGAGGTCGTCATCGAGGTCGACGGCCGGCCGCTCTCGAGCTTCGGCTGCGACGGCGTCGTCATGTCGACGCCCACGGGCTCGACGGCCTACGCCTTCTCGGCGGGCGGCCCCATCGTGTGGCCGAGCCTCGATGCCCTGCTGCTCGTGCCGCTCAGCGCGCACGCGCTCTTCGCCCGGCCTCTCGTGGTCGGCCCCAACAGCTCGCTCGCGGTCGAGGTGCTCGACCGCACGCAGGGCGTCGGCGTGCTGTGGTGCGACGGCCGTCGCGCCGTCGACCTGCCGCGCGGCGCCCGTGTCGTGGCCCGTCGCTCGTCGACGCCCGTGCGGCTCGCGCGCCTGCATCCCGGCCCGTTCACTGACCGGTTGGTCAACAAGTTCGCCCTGCCCGTGCACGGATGGCGGGGCCCCATCGACGAGGAGGGCCGCGGCGCGTGATCGAGGAGATCTCCATCCGCCATCTCGGGGTCATCGGCGAGGCGCGCCTGCCTCTCGGGCCGGGCTTCACCGCGCTCACGGGCGAGACGGGCGCGGGCAAGACCATGGTCGTCACGGCGCTCGGACTGCTGCTCGGCGATCGCGCCGACACGGGGGCGATCCGCTCGGGCTCGGGCCAGGCCCTCGTCGAGGGCCACTGGCACGTCGATGAGCACGGGCCCGTCGCCGAGCGTGTGCGCGACGCCGGGGGAGACCTCGACGGCGGCGCGCTCATCCTCAGCCGCTCGATCTCGCAGGAGGGCCGCTCGCGCGCGGTCGTCGGGGGGCGCTCGACGCCCGTCGGCGTGCTCAACGAGATCGGTCAGCAGCTCGTCGTCGTGCACGGGCAGAGCGACCAGATCCGCCTCAAGTCGGCGACGGCTCAGCGCGAGGCCCTCGACCGCTTCGCCGGGCCCGAGCTCTCGAGCGTGCTCGGCGACTACCAGGAGGTGTTCCGCCGCTGGAACGACGCGCAGGCCGAGCTCGACGTGCTCGTCGCCGAGCGCGACCGCCGCGCCCGCGAGGCCGACGACCTGCGCCTCGCGATGACCGAGATCGAAGCGGCCGCACCGCGCCGGGGGGAGGACGTCGAGCTCGCCGAGCGCGCTGATCGCCTCACCAACATCGAAGACCTGCGGCTCGCCGCCGCGCAGGCGCACGACCTGATCTCGAGCGAGAGCCTCGATGAGGCTCGGGATGCCCTCTCGCTGCTCGACAGCGCCCGACGCACGATCGACCGCGTGTCGGGGCACGACTCCGAGCTCGTTCCCATCGCCGAGGCCATCGCCAACGCGGGCTTCGTCGTCGGCGAGCTCGCCACGCAGTTGTCGTCGTACCTCGCCTCGCTCGACAGCGACGGCGGGCGCGAGCTCGAGACCGTGCAAGAGCGGCGCGCCGAGCTCGCCGTGCTCATGCGCAAGTACGGCCCCTCGCTCGATGAGGTGATCGACTACCTCGATTCGGGCAGCGGCCGGCTCATGGAGCTCGACCACGACACCGACCGCATCGAGTCGTTGCGTGCCGAGGTCGACGCCGATCGGGCCCGCGTCATCATGCTCGCCGACCGGCTGAGCGACCTGCGGCGTGTGTCGGGCATCCGTCTGTCGGAGCGCGTGACGGGCGAGCTCGCCGCGCTCGCGATGGGATCGGCCCGCATCACCGTCGAGGTCACCCAGCGCGAGGAGTACACGGCGAGCGGCCGCGATGTCGTCGCCATCCTGTTGCAGCCGCACCCGGGCGCCGAACCGCGTCCGCTCGGTCGCGGTGCGTCGGGCGGTGAGCTCTCGCGCGTCATGCTCGCGCTCGAGGTCGTCATCGCCGCGACCGATCCGGTGCCGACGTTCATCTTCGACGAGGTGGATGCCGGGGTCGGCGGCGCGAGCGCGATCGAGATCGGGCGGCGCCTCGCGCGCCTGGCGCAGACCGCGCAGGTCATCGTCGTCACGCACCTCGCGCAGGTCGCGGCCTTCGCGACGAACCACTTGCGCGTCGTGAAGGACAGCGACGGGCATGTGACCGCGTCGAGCGTGCAGCAGCTGCAGGGCGACGAGCGCATCGCCGAGATGGCGCGCCTGCTGAGCGGTCTGCCTGACAGCGAGTCGGGGCTCACCCACGCGCGCGAGCTCATCGAGACGGCGCGCGAGCTCGTCGGCTGACCAAGAGCGCGCGCCGATCGGCTGAGGTGACCGGGGGCGAGCGCGCCGATCGGCTGAGGTGACCGGGGGCGAGCGCGCCGATCGGCTGAGGTGACCGCGGGCGAGCGCCTCGTCGGCGACGTGCGCCCGAGTCCGGTCGCCGGCGCGCTCAGTCGCTGATCGGGATGCTGGTCTGCTGCGCGGATCCGTCGCCTTCCTCGAACCGCACCGCCAGGGTCACCGCCCCCAGGCCGACGCCGTCGGGCACGCCGAGCACGTGCGTCGTGGGCCCGAAGTCTGCGGTGCATACCCGCCCGGCGGGTAGCGGCCCAAAGACGAGCGACAGCTGGGCTGCGTCGACGAGGGCGAGCGAGGTTGCCGGTGGCGGGCAGCTCGAGCTGCCCCACGTGATGACGCGCAGCGACTGCCGCTCGGGCCCCCAGTAAGCGAGCGGCTCGCCAGTCTCGAGTGCGTCGGGCGGCAGCGAGATGTCGTCGGGCACACCGCGCACGGTCTGCACAGCGATCGTCGCCGGTTCGGGCCACGGCCAGAGCTCGATGGTGCTCACGGTCGGATCGGCGGCACCGAAGGCATCGAGCGTGCGGGTGACCGTGGCCGTGTAGGGCCCCTCGCCCTCGCCCCAGCCCTCGGGTGCCGCGAGAACGTGGGTGCGGGGAGCGAGGTCGTCGGTGCAGGCCTGCGCCGGACCCTGCCGCAGCTCGATCTCGAGGGTGGTCTCGTCGATCACCCTGATCGCGGTGGCGATGTACGGGCACGCCGAGCTGCCGTAGCTCACGATCGTGATCGTCGAACGGTCCTCCGCGAGCCAGCCGACGGGCTCGCCGCGCCACTGCTCGTCGAACAGGGGCTCGGCGATCGGCGCGTCGGCGGGGAACCCCGCGACCTCGGAGAGGGCGACCGAGACGGGCGCGCCTCCCAGGGCCGTGCATCCGGTCACGATCGCGATCAGGGCGGCGGTGAGGGCGGCGCCGATGGCCCGGCGCGGCATCCGGATGCCCGTTCGAGGCTCGCGCGCGCTCATGGCCGTCACTGTACGCTCATGGCGTTGCGCGCGTCGAGACCGCAGGGCCTGCGTGTCGGATACGATAGAACCCCGTGGCGGACACTTCAGACTCGGGTTCAACCGGACGGATCACCAAGCACATCTTCGTGACCGGAGGAGTTGTCTCCTCCCTGGGCAAGGGCCTCACCGCCGCGAGCCTCGGCAACCTGCTGACCGCGCGTGGCCTGCGCGTCGTCATGCAGAAGCTCGACCCGTACCTCAACGTCGACCCAGGCACGATGAACCCGTTTCAGCACGGCGAGGTCTTCGTCACCGATGACGGCGCCGAGACCGACCTCGACATCGGGCACTACGAGCGGTTCCTCGACATCAACCTCGACCAGGCGGCGAACGTCACCACCGGTCAGATCTACTCGCAGGTGATCGCGCGCGAGCGCCGCGGCGAATACCTGGGCGACACCGTGCAGGTCATTCCGCACATCACCGACGAGATCAAGCGCCGCATGCGCCTGCAGGCGCAAGACGAGCTGCAGCCCGACGTCATCATCACCGAGATCGGCGGCACCGTCGGCGACATCGAGTCGCAGCCGTTCATCGAGGCCGCGCGCCAGGTGCGCCACGAGCTCAGCCGACGCAACGTGTTCTTCGTGCACGTGAGCCTCGTGCCCTTCATGGGCGCGAGCGGCGAGCAGAAGACGAAGCCGACCCAGCACTCCGTCGCGGCGCTGCGCTCGATCGGCATCCAGCCCGACGCGCTCGTGCTGCGCAGCGACCGGCCCGTCTCGAGCGCCAACCGCCGCAAGATCGCGCTCATGTGCGACGTCGACGAGGCCGCCGTCGTCAACGCGGTGGATGTCCCCTCGATCTACGACATCCCCTCGATGCTGCACAGCCAGGGCCTCGACAGCTACATCATGGACCAGCTCGACCTACACGCCGGCGAGGTGCAGTGGGATCGCTGGAAAGACCTGCTCACCGCGGTGCACGAGCCCAAGCGCGAGGTGACGATCGGCCTCGTCGGCAAGTACATCGACCTGCCCGACGCGTACCTGAGCGTCACCGAGGCCCTGCGGGCCGGCGGGTTCGCGCACCAGGCGAAGGTCAGCATCCGGTGGATCGCGAGCGACGAGTGCGAGACACCCGAGGGTGCGGCGAAGAACCTCGCCGACCTCGACGGCATCTGCGTGCCGGGCGGGTTCGGCGTGCGCGGCATCGAGGGCAAGCTCGGCGCCCTCCGTTTCGCGCGCGAGAACCGCATCCCCGTGCTCGGCCTGTGCCTCGGGCTGCAGTGCATGGTCATCGAGTACGCGCGCGACGTCGCGGGGCTGCCCGGAGCATCCAGCACCGAATTCGACCCGGATACCGAGTTCCCCGTGATCGCGACGATGGCCGAGCAGGTCGAGATTATCGCCGGGGGAGACCTCGGCGGCACTATGCGGCTCGGCCTGTACGAGGCCGCGCTCGCCCCCGGCTCGATCGTCGAAGCGCTGTACGGTGCACCCGTCTCGCACGAGCGCCACCGCCACCGCTACGAGGTGAACAACGCCTACCGCGAGCAGATCGCGGCCGCGGGCCTCGTCTTCTCGGGCACGAGCCCGGACGGCACGCTCGTGGAGTACGTCGAGCTGCCGCGCGATGTGCACCCGTTCTACGTCGCGACGCAGGCGCACCCCGAGCTGCGGTCGCGGCCGACGAACGCGCACCCGCTGTTCCGCGGGCTCGTGGATGCCGCGATCGAGCGCCAGCGCGCCTCGAAGCTGTTCGACGACGAGACCGGCGAGGTCGCGATGGTCGTCGCGGTCGGTTCCGGCACCAAGGCGGGCGCGGCCGAGTGACCGAGGCGGCTGCGGGGCTCGATGGCACCTCCCTGGCACCGGGCCCGCTCGCTGACGAGGCGTTCGGCGTCGAGGTGCTGCAGAGCGACGTGGCCTTCGCGGGCGTGGTGTGGGACATCCGCCGCGAGCGCTTCGCCTACGGCGAAGGAGCTCTCACGCGCGAGTTCATGGAGCACCCCGGCGCAGTAGCCGTGCTGGCCGTGGATGCCGACGACCGCGTTCTGAGCATCCAGCAGTACCGCCACCCCATCCAGATGCGCAACTGGGAGCTTCCCGCGGGCCTGCTCGACGTCGAGGGCGAGCCGCCGCTCGAGGCCGCGCGTCGCGAGCTGGCCGAGGAGGCCGACCTCGTCGCGGCCGAGTGGCAGCCGCTCATCACGATGCACACCTCGCCGGGAGGGTCGGACGAGGTGATTCACGTGTTCCGCGCCACGGGGCTGTCGGCGGCGCCTGAGGTTTTCGCGCGTGATTCGGAGGAGGCCGACATCGTGCTGCGCTGGGTCGCGCTCGATCAGGCAGTGGATGCCGTGCTCGCCGGTCGCGTGCACAACGGCATCTTCATGGCCGCGGTGCTGGCCGAGTACGCCCGTCGCTCTCGGGGCTGACATGACGACGCTCGAGCGGGAGGTGGAGCGCTACCTGCGGCACATCGCGCTCGAGCGCGGGCGCTCGGCCAACACCGTCGCCGCGTACCGCCGTGACCTGGCGCGCTACCGCGAGCACCTCGCCGCGCGGGGCATCGACGAGGTGCAGGCGATCGGCGAGGCCGATGTCGCGGCGTTCGTCGTCGCCGTGCGCGACCCCGGGCAGCCCGTCGAGGGGGAGCGCCCCGCGGGGGTGAGCGCCTCGAGCGCCGCACGCATGCTCTCGAGCGTGCGCGGCTGGCACCGGTATCTCGCCGAGGAGGGGCTCGTCGACCGCGATGTCGCGGCCGACCAGCGCCCGCCGAAGCAGCCCAAGCGCCTGCCGAAGGCCATCACGATCGACGAGGTCGAGCGCCTGCTTGAGGCGTGCGGCGGCGATGATCCGATCGCGCTGCGCGACCGGGCGCTGCTCGAGATGCTCTACGCGACGGGTGCGCGGGTGAGCGAGGCCGTCGATCTCGACGTCGATGATGTCATGAGCGGCGACATCATCGGCGACGGATCCGCCGCGGGCGGGGGAATCGCGGTCGGTGACGCCGTGCGGCTGTTCGGCAAGGGCCGCAAGCAGCGCATCGTGCCGCTCGGGCGCTACGCGCGCGAGGCGCTCGAGGCCTACCTCGTGCGCGCGCGGCCGCTGCTCGCGCCCCGGGGAGGCTCGACGCCCGCGCTCTTCCTCGGAGCGCGCGGCGCGCGGTTGTCGCGGCAGAGCGTGTGGTTGGTGATTCGGGATGCCGCGGCGCGGGCATCCCTCACCGCCGACCTCTCACCGCACACCCTGCGCCACTCGTTCGCGACCCACCTGCTCGAGGGCGGCGCCGACGTGCGCGTCGTGCAGGAGCTGCTGGGCCACGCGAGCGTCGCGACGACCCAGTTGTACACGCTCGTGACGGCGGATGCCGTGCGCGAGGCCTGGGCGACGGCCCACCCGCGCGCGCTCTAGTCGGCCCGTCAGTCGAGCAGCTCGACAGTGTCGGTACGGTCGGGGCCGTCTGCGCCGATGCGGAGCAACCATGAGCGTCCGCTGGCGGTGACGGGAACGTCGAGTCCGTCTCGGCGCACGGTGGTGAGCAGCTCGCACTCCAGGGCATCGGGGCCGTCGGCGGTGCTGACGTGCGCGCAGAATTGGGTTCCGCGCTCGGTCAGTTCGCCGCGCATGAGGTAGACCGACACCTGGGGCCGTGTCTCGAGGAAGAGGTTCAGGTCGGCACCGCTACTGAGCAGCGGTAGCTGGGCGGGCCCCATCAGCAACGAGGCGGTGTCGCTGACGACGCTCGCCGGGTCGAAGGCAGGATCCGGCGGTGCGGGAGAGGTCAGCCAGAAGAGCACGCTCGGGGTAGGAACCATCATCGCCTGTTCGATGGGCACCTCTGTCTCGACTCGAGGTCCGCCGATCGGCCCCCATCGCACCATGTCCACTCCGATGCCCGACGTCGATGTGCGTTGAGGAAACGTGATGCCGTCGCGCTTGAACTGCTCGGGGTAGGTGCAGAAGGCGCTGAGCGAGGAACCTCCGCTCTCGATGGCCTCGAACCCGACATAGAGGCAGTACAAATCCCAGGGCGTGCTCCGACCATCGGGCACGGTCGACACGCGGGCAGCGATCGCGACGAATCCGTCGCCGAGGTCGATCGCCCTCGGTCCTTCGGTGAACTGCGACGCGAAGCCCTGGCCGGTGAGGCGCAGTGCCCAGTCGCGGTCGAGCTGGGTCTCGCGCCGATCGAAAATAGCGAGGGGGTCGGGGTTCGGCTGGTTGAGCACGACGATGCCCCCGACCAGGGCGAGCACGGCTGCCGTGAGACCGGCGATGCCCGTGACGAGCATCCGTCGGCGGTGGCGACGTTCGTCGTCGGTCAGCGGCTCCGGCTGCTCGCCCGGCGTCTCGTCGACCTCGTCGTGCGCGACCGCGCGGACGAATTCGTCGCTGGCGACAAGTTCGGCGCGCTCGCGCTCGAGAGCCGCACGACGCTGCAGTTCGTCGGCGGCGAGCGAGGCGCGCTCGTGATCCTCGGGGGTCGTCGAGCGACCGTACGCCCAGCGCTCGAGCTGCGTCCGGTCGACGTTCTTCACGGGGTTGTTCCGCTCTGCGCTGAGATCTCGCCGGTCGCCGCCCAGGAGACGAGGATCGTCTGCCCATCGCGCTCGATCTCGAGCAGGAATCCGCGGCCGCCGTTGTCGACGAGCGGCAGGCAGCGACTCTCCCGCTGCACGCCCGACGCGACGACGGCGAGGCAGGCCACCCGCTGGAGGCCCTCGGGCTGGCCGCCGCTCTCGGACTCCACGGCCTCGCGGAGTGGCACGGCGGTGTACACGGCGACCCACTCGGCGTCGGGCGGGATCTCGCTCGGCGAGGTGATCCCCGGGTCGCCGATGAGTTCGTCTAGGGGGAAGACGAGCCGCATCTGCTCGACGGCGAGACCCGTCTGCTCGAGCAGCAACTGCCCCCCGACATACGCCTGGTCGAGTTCGCGAGACGGGATATCGAGGAACACGGCTTCCAGCCCCGGGTCCATCGCGAGGCGCTGCGCCTCGGAGATGAGCACGTCGAGCTGCGCTCGCCCGCTCGGCCCCCAGTCGACGTCGTACTGGCCCCCGAGCCCGAAGAGCGTCAGCCGCGCGCCCTCGGCCTCGAAGTCGTCGCGATCGACGCACTGCCAGTCGTTGATCTGCGGCGACTGCGCGGCGCGGTCGTACTCGCCGACGGCGAGGCACACCTGATCGCGCTCGGGCTGCCCGGGATCGGTGCGGATCGAGCGGAAGGCCAGCACGGTGCCGTACTCGATGGTGCCGATGACGCGCGGTCCCACGTTCACCCGTTGGCCCTCGCGCTGCAGCAGGGTCAGGTACTCGCGCTCCTCGTCCGTGAACTCGCGGTCGAAGACGTCGAGCGAGCTGCGCGTCGCCGGCTCAGTGTCGAGCAGCGGCGGGATCGCGATGGCGGCGGCCGTGCCGATCGCCGTGATCAGGCCGACGGCGACGAGGATGCGCCGGGCCGGGCGACCGCGGGCGCTGCGGTCGCTCGCGTCGTGATCGGCCGAGTCGTCCTCGGGTGCGGGCGTGGTCGAGACCTCCGGCGCTCGCGCGCCGGGCGAACGGCCACCGCCCGAGAGCAACGGCCCCGAGGGCGCGGCGGTCATGAGTACCGGCGGCGGGGGAGCGGGCGTCCGCGCGCCCGCGCGCCGCTCGAGCTCCTCGGCCGCCCGTCGCGCGCGATCGGCCTCCGCCGCCGATCCCGGGCGCCCGTAGGCCCAGCGCGCGAGCTGCGCGTGATCGACGGTCGAGAGATCCTCGCTCATGGCGCCCAGTCAACCACGCGGTCGCCGTGCGGCGGCCGTCATGGCGACAGTGTCGCCGCGACCTGCCCAGTCTCGACCCGCACCGTGTCGTCGGGGCGCCACTCGAGCACCACGGTGCTGCCGACCGCGCGCGCCTGGGCGACGAGCCCGTCGCGCTCGAATGCCTCGCGCCCGGCGCACGTGACGCTCGCGCCCAGCTGGGCCTGCGGCTCGAGGTCGCGCGCGAACAGGTGCACGCAGTACGACCAGAGGCCGGTGGCGGGCGAGGCCACGAGTGTGCCCACGGCGTCCCAGCCGGGCGTGCTCGACAGAACGCGCACCATGAGCCGGTCATCCGGATGCAGGGTGCGCAGCAGCGCGGCGTAGGCCTCGTCGTCGGGGCGCGGAACATCCGTGAAAAAGGCGTCGGCGGCGAGGGAGCGCGGCTGGGCGAGTGTCGCATTGGTAGCGGCGAGCACCGAGACGGTGGGTGAGCCCGACGGCCCCCACTGCACGACATAACGGCCCGACCGCCCGGTGAGGCTCGCCTGCAGCCCCTCGCGCTCGACCGACTCCCGCTCGACGCAGCGCGGTGCCCCGAGCGCGCGGTCAGCCACGGCGATGAGGCACACTTCGTTGCGCGGCCGCTCGATCGGTGCCGTGATGACGAGACGGTAGGCGGCGATGCGCGCGCCGTCGCGCTCGGCGATCACGCGCGGTGCCACGCTGAGCCGCAGACCCTCGCGCTGCAGCTGCTCGCCGAGCGCGAGCTCGTCGTCGGTGGCCGCGCGATCGAACACGTCGAGCGACGAGGCGGCGAACTCGGGGGCGAGCGCGGCCGGCAGCAGCGTTGCCACGATCGCCAGGCCCAGGATGCTCGCCGCCCCGATCGCGACCCCTCGACCCCAGCGCGTGCGGATCGACAGGTCTCTGGGGGCGAGGGTGCGGGCAGCGCCGCTGGCCGCAACGCCGGCGCCGCGTGCCCGATCGCGGGCCGCGAGCTCGGGGTTCGGTTCGACCGGCTCGCCGCTGCGCGCAGCGTGATCGGCCTCGCGGCGCGCGAGCTCGCGCACGGCGGCCGCGGCGCGCACTCGCTCGGCGGCTGTGTCGGCGCGACCGAAGGCGAGCCGTTCGAGCTCGCCGTCGAAAAGGTGCGTCACGACGTGGTCGAGCCCCTCACCCGCGGTGGGTGTCGGGTCGTGCTGCTCGGGCGGTGTCGGCACGCCTATCAGTTAACCCCCGCGTGGCCGTGCGCGCACGGTCTCAGCCCAGATTCCTACGCGGTCAGTCGGCGCGGCGCAACGTGTCGGCACGATTTGGGCCGTCGGCGCCGATCCTGTCGACCCAATCGCGCTCGTCGGCGATGATCAAGAACGTGAGCCCGCCGCGACGCACGGCCTCGAGCGGCGCGCAGGAAGTCGTCTGGCGCTCGCCCGGCGTGGCCGTTGCGGCACACAGCACGGGCCCGGCGGCCTCCGTCTCGCCCTCGAGCACGTACGCCGTCGCCGCGATTCCGAGCTCGACGGCATTGTCGACGACGAACGGCACGCGCGCCGGCCCCATGAGCAGCCGATCCGGGTCGTCGATGCCCGCGAACGGATCCTCTTCGTCCCCGAACGAGGGATACACCATTCAATCGAGCACGCTCGTGATGCCGCCGATCGACTCGAGCTTCCGCTCGCGTTCGAGCACGGGTGCGCCGGTCGAGCCCCAGACGACGGTGTCGAAGCCCGTTCCTCCGGCCGAGGGACGCACGGGCAGCACAATGCCCTCCGTCGCGAAGCGATCGGGCGTCAGGCACGCGCCGCTCAGCGACAGGGGAGCGCCGCTCGCGGCCTTCTCGCTCGTGAACAGGCAGTACGGGTCGAACGCGGTGCTGCGGCCGTCGGCGACCGCCGCCGAGCGGACGGCGACCCCCACGAGCCCGTCGCCGACGTCGATGACGCGCGGCCCGGCGGTGACGGCGATGATGAAGTCTTGCGTCAGCCGCGCCTCCACGCCGCGTCGGCCTCGCTCGGAGCTCGCTCGAAGATCGTGAGCGGGTCGGCGTCGGGCCTCGCGGGGGCCTGCACGGCGTCGGCCCGTGCCACCGCGCCCTGCCCCACTGCGGCCTGCCCTACCGCGGCCCGCACCGCCTCGGCGCGTTCCACCTCGGCCCGGCGCGCAAGCTCGCGCTGCGCCGCGTCGGCGCGCTCGGCCTCGGCGCCCGTCGCCTGCCGCCCGCAGGCCCAGGCCTCAAGCTGCCGGGCATCCGTGGTCGACAGGTCGTCGGTCATGGCCCGCAGTCAACCACGCGCCTCTGCGGGTCAGCGGTACGACTCGAGGGTGATGGCCAGCGCCTCGTCGACGGGGGTCGCGTGCACGCCGAGCTCGGTGGCGATCGCCGAGCTGTCGACGACGAAGTCGGCCTCGAACTCGTACGCCATCTCGACGACCTCGCGGATGGTGCGATCGCGCAGCCCCAGCAGCCGGAACACCCACGTCGACGTGCCCGCGACCTTCCCGGTCGTGCCGGCGAGCCGGAAGGCCGTCTGCACCATCTGCCGCGAGGACTGCGGCTGCGGATCGTTCGGCAGGTGCCAGACGCGGCCGATCGCGCGCGGGTCGGTGCCGAGCACGGCGAGACCCTCTCCGATGTCGGGGTGAACGTGTAGCTGTGCACGCGATCAAGGGAGCCGTAGAGGCGTGCGGTGCCGCCCGCGAGCACGGCGGGGAAGACGAGGTCGCCCATCGGCGAGGCCATGCCGCCGCCGGGGCCGTAGTAGTCGGATGCGCGCCCGGTCACCACGCGCACGCGCCCCTCGTCGTGAGCCCGGCGGAGCTGCGCGGCCATGTCGTTGCGCAGCCGACCCTTGCGCGTGTGTGCGGCGAGCGGCGACTGCTCGGTGAGCGGCGAGCCGTCGGGTCGGCCGTAGCCGTAGACACTCTCCATGCTCACGAGCAGGGCATCGGTCGACTCGGCCGCCGCGAGCACGCCGTTCTGCAGGGCGGGGAAGAGCTCGGCCCACTCGTGGTACTCGGGGTTGAGGCACTGGTAGACGACGGATGCTCCCGCAGCGGCCCGGCGCGCGAACACCGCATCGCGCGCATCGCCCGCGAGCACCTCGACGCCGGCCGGGGCATCGCCGCCGGGGAACCGCCCCGAGCGGTTCACCATGCGCACCGGCAGCTCGCGGCGGCGCAGGGCCTGCATGGTGGCACGGGCGACCGGCCCGGTGCCGAAGATCACGTGGAAGTCGGTCATGATGCAGAGCCTTTCGTGGTGGTCGGCGCGTCGGAGCCGCAGTTATCTGTGTACAGTGTGAAGAGTTGCGGACGATCGATACTGTACAGTGTGAAGTGATCGAGGGCAAGACCTCGAGAACACGACCTCGACAAGCAGGAGGACCTCATGGCCGCACCCGGACCCGCCCGCCGCCTGAGCGAGAGCATCGTGCTCGACGCGGCCTTCGGCGTCGTGCGCGATCACGGCTTCACGGCGCTGTCGATCCGCAGCGTCGCCGCGGTGCTCGGAGTGACACCCAATGCGCTCTACACGTATGTTCCCGATCGGGCGGGCCTGCTGCGCGGCATGGTCGAGCGCGTTATGGGTGCCGTGGACCTCGGCACCCTCGGCATCGCGACGCTGTCGCCGGCCGAGCGCCTCGTGGAGTTCGCCGTGGCCATGCGGCGCACGTTGCTCGGGCATCCGGGCGGAGCCGCGCTCATCATGAGCGGGCCGATCGACGGCCCGCAGTCGCTCCGCCTCAACGAGGCCTTGCTGGGCACGCTCCTCGAGACGGGGCTGCTGATCGACGACGCCGCGCGCGGCGCCTACGCGCTGCAGGTCTTCGTGCTCGGCACCGTGATGCTCGAAGCCGCCGACGGGGGTGACGGCGACCCGGCGCGCGAAGAGCGGCTCGTCGTCGAGCGTCGTGCCGCCCTCGAGCTCGTCGATGCGAGCGGGGTGCCGCTCACGGCGCAGACCGCCGACATCGTGGCGCGGTACAACACGACGACCCAGTTCCGCTGGGGGGTGCGTCGGCTCGTCGACGGCATGCTCGTCGCCGGCTGAGCTCGGAGGTGCGCGCGGGTCGAGCAGACCGCGGTGCGGCGCCCCAGCGCGACCCGGCACGGTCACTAGACTGAGTCGTTATGAGCGGCGACAACGACAGCGGGGCGGAGCTTCCGGGCTTCGACGAGCTCATGCCCGGCCCGACGGGCCGACCGTTGCGCGCTTTCGCCGAGCCGAAGCCCCTGTCGGGCCACGGCCCGGCGCGCATCATCGCCCTCTGCAATCAGAAGGGCGGCGTCGGCAAGACGACAACCACTATCAGCCTGGGTGCCGCGCTCGCCGACTACGGCCGCAAAGTGCTCGTCATCGACTTCGACCCGCAGGGCGCGCTTTCGGCGGGCCTCGGCATGCAGAGCCACGACGTGCCGACGGTCTACGACCTGCTGCTGGGCCGCGAGAAAGACGCGCGCAAGGCCGTGCAGGCCACTGCGACGAAGAACCTGCACCTCATCCCCGCGAACATCGACCTGAGCGCCGCGGAAGTGCACCTCGTGGGCGAGGTCGCCCGCGAGCAGATCCTCGCGCGCGTGCTCGCGCCGCTGCGCGACGACTACGACGTCATCCTCATCGACTGCCAGCCGAGCCTGGGCCTGCTGACGGTCAACGCGCTCACGGCCGCGCACGGCGTGCTCATCCCGCTCGAGTGCGAGTACTTCGCCCTGCGCGGTGTCGCCCTGCTCGTCGAGACGATCGACAAGGTGCGCGACCGCCTGAACCCCGCCGTGCAGCTCGACGGGATTCTCGCGACGATGTACGACGCGCGCACGCTGCACAGCCGCGAGGTGCTCGAGCGCGTCGTCGAGGTCTTCGGCGACAAGGTGCTCGAGACGGTCATCGGCCGCACCGTGAAGTTCCCCGACGCCTCCGTCGCCGGAGCCCCCATCACGAGCTTCGCACCCGACCACCCCGCCGCGGCCGCCTATCGCCAGCTGGCCCGAGAGCTGATCGCGCGTGGCCAGGTCGCCTGAGCCGGTGGCCGGTTTGGCAGGGTTAGCGGGCTCAGCGACGACGATCGAGCAGGATGCCCATCCCGCCGGTTTCCGCGTCACGCTCGACGACTTCGACGGCCCCTTCGACCTGCTCCTGAGCCTCATCACCAAGCGCGAGCTCGACATCACCGAGGTGAGCCTCTCGGCCGTGACCGACGAGTTTCTCGCCTACCTGCGCGCGATGGAGAGCGATGGCACGGTCGACGCCCTCGACCAAGCGAGCGAGTTCCTCGTCGTCGCCGTGACGCTGCTCGACCTGAAGATAGCGAGCCTGCTGCCGCAGGGCGAGCTCGTCGATGCGGAAGATGTCGCACTGCTCGAGGCGCGCGACCTGCTCTTCGCCCGTCTGCTGCAGTACCGCGCCTTCAAAGAGGTCTCGGCCTGGTTCTCGCGCAGCATGGCCGAGGAGGGCGAGCGTCACGTGCGCTCGGTGCGGCTCGAAGACCAGTACCGCGAAACGACGCCCGAGCTGAAGTGGACGCTGAGCCTCGACGACTTCGCGGCCCTCGCGCTGCTGGCGCTGACGCCGAAAGAGATCCCGGTCATCGGGCTCGACCACCTGCACGCGCCGCTCGTGTCGATCCGCGAGCAGGCCGCGCACGTCGTCGCCCTACTGCGGCGCGGCGAACCTGTGACCTTCCGACAGCTCATCGCGGGTGCCGACGCGAAGGGCGTCATCGTCGCACGCTTCCTCGCGCTGCTCGAGCTCTACCGCCACGCGGCCGTGGGATTCGAGCAGCTCGAGCCGCTCGGCGAGCTGACGGTGCGCTGGACGGCCGAGAACTGGACGGATGAGAACCTCGTGAACCTGGGGAACGACTATGGCCAGTGAGAGCGCGATGACCGACGAGCAGATGATGGATGCCCAACCCGGCGTGGGGGAGGTGGCCAGTGACGAGGCGCCCGCGCGGGGCATCCCCCAGGGCATCGAGGTCGCGCGCGCGCTCGAGGCGATCCTGATGGTCGTCGACGAGCCGCAGAGCGTCGTGGGCCTCGCGAGCGCCGTGGGGCGGCCCGTGGCAGAGGTGCGGGCGGCGATCGCTGAGCTCGTGAGCGACTACGACGGGCTGAGCGTCGGCGGCCGTCCGCCTGGCCCGCGGCGCGGCTTCGAGCTGCGCGAGGTCGGCGGCGGCTGGCGCATCTACGTGCGCAGCGAGCTCGACGAGGTCGTGCGCGACTTCGTGCACACGCAGAACCCCTCGAAGCTCTCGCAGGCCGCGCTCGAGACCCTCGCCGTGATCGCCTACAAGCAGCCCATCAGCCGCGGTGCGATCGCGTCGATCCGCGCCGTCAACGTCGACTCGGTCGTGCGCACGCTGCTGGGCCGCGGACTCATCACTGAGGCTTTCACCGACAGCGAGACCGGCGCCATCCACTACGAGACCACCGACCTGCTGCTCGTGCAGCTCGGCATCAACTCGCTCGACGAGCTGCCGAAGATCTCGCCGCTGCTCGACGATGGCACCGAGGGGTTCGACGATGTCCGATAGGCACAGAGCTGATAAGCGCCCCGGCCAGCGCGGGTCCGATCAGCGCGCCAGCCGCGACCTCGTGCCCGACGTCGTCATCGACTGGTCCAGCACCGACCTCGAAGGCTCAGACGCGTCTAGCAACCAGCGTTCGGGCGACTCCGCGACGAGCGAGCGCCTGCAGAAGGTGCTCGCGGCCGCAGGCGTCGCGAGCCGGCGGGTGTGCGAGAACCTCATCGTCGCGGGGCGCGTGACGGTCAACGGTGAGGTCGTCACCGAGCTGGGCTCGCGCGTCGAGCCCGCGACCGACCTCGTGGCGGTCGACGGCGTCGCCATCCAGCTCGACACGACCAAGCGCTACATCATGCTGAACAAGCCGACCGGCGTCGTCAGTTCGATGGCCGACGAGAACGGCCGCCGCGACTTGCGCGAGTTCACGCGCGAGTACGACGAACGGCTGTTCAACGTCGGCCGTCTCGACGGCGAGACGAGCGGACTGCTGCTGCTGACGAACGACGGACCGCTCGCGAACGTGCTCGCGCACCCGCGCTACGGCGTCGAGAAGACCTACATCGCCAAAGTCACGGGCTCGGTGCAGGCGTCGACGTTGCGGAAGCTCAAGGAGGGCATCGAGCTCGACGACGGCCCCATCGCGGTCGACGGCGCACGCGTGCTCGGCGCGCCCAGCCGGGGACACTCGATGGTCGAACTCACGCTGCACTCTGGCCGTAACCGCATCGTGCGGCGCATGATGGCCGCCGTCGGGCACCCCGTCGTTGAGCTCGTGCGCCGGCAGTTCGGGCCGCTGCACCTCGGCACGCTCGCCTCGGGCCAGACCCGCGAGCTCACGGATGCCGAGCGCGGCGCCCTGCTCACGATCGCCCGGCAGCACGAGCAGGCCGGGCCCGCTCCCGCCGAGGGGGCGGGCGAATGAGCGACCGCCGCCTGCAGGAGCAGGTGCACATCATCGGTGCGGGACTGCTCGGCACGAGCATCGGCCTCGCCCTGAGCGAGAAGGGCGTCGACGTGACGCTCGCCGACCAGTCGCCGACGGCCGTGCGGCTCGCGGTGGATTACGGGGCGGGCCGCGCTCCGCGCGCCGACGACCGACCCGGCCTCGTCGTCGTCGCGGTGCCGCCGGATGTCACGGCCGCGACGGTCGCGCAGGCGCTCGCGCAGCATCCCGATGCCCTCATCACCGATGTCGCGAGCGTCAAGGGCAGCGTGCTGGCTGAGCTGCGCGCGCTCGGCGCCGACGTCAGCCGCTACCTCGGCACGCACCCCATGGCGGGCCGCGAGCGCGGCGGGCCGATCTCGGCGCGCGCCGACCTCTTCCTCGGCCGGCCGTGGGTGCTCGCGGGCCACGAGGGCATCAGCTATCGCCGCGCGGGGGCGATCGAAGACCTCATCCTCGACGTCGGCGCCGTGCCGATCGAGATGAGCGTTGACGAGCACGACCGCTCGGTCGCGATGGTCAGCCACGTTCCGCAGCTGGTCGCGAGCGCCATGGCCGCGCGGCTGCGCACGGCCTCGAACAGCGCCGTCGGCCTCGCGGGCCAGGGCGTGCGCGACGTCACGCGCATCGCCTCGAGCGATCCCGGGCTGTGGGTGCAGATCCTCTCGGCGAATGCGGCGCCCGTCGCCGAGATTCTGCGCGGGGTGCGCGACGACGTGGATGCCCTGCTCACCGCCCTCGCCGACCCCGAGGCGCCCGGCTCGCGCCGCGCCCTCGCTGAGCTCATCGCGGCAGGCAACGCCGGCGTCGCGCGTATTCCGGGCAAGCACGGAGACGACCGCCGTTTCGCCCAGCTCGTCGTCATGATCGACGACACCCCCGGCCAGCTCGCGCGGTTGCTCACCGAGATTGGCGAACTCGACATCAACATGGAAGACCTCCGGCTCGAGCACTCGCCCGGCGCCCCCATCGGCTTCGCCGAGGTCTCGGTGCTGCCCGAGGTCGAGCAGCGGCTCATCGACGAGCTCTCGGTGCGCGGCTGGCGCATCGCGGGCGCGAGCTGAGCATCCCGAGACCGACGCAATGTACCCGAACCGTCACCCCCGAAAGGACTCGCAGTGAGCGACATCATCGTGGCCGTCGACGGCCCTGCCGGCAGCGGCAAGTCCAGCGTGAGCCGCGAGGCCGCCCGTCGGCTCGGCTTCGCCTACCTCGACACGGGAGCCGCGTACCGTGCGCTGGCCTGGCACTGCCTCGACGAGGGGGTCGACGTCGACGACGCGGCTGCCGTCGCCGCACGGCTCGGCGGGTTCGACTACGCCACCGGCATGCGCCCCGACCACTACTTCGTGCGCGTCGGCGGGGAAGACATCACGCTCGACATCCGCGAGCCGCGCGTGACCGCGGTCGTCAGCGCGGTCGCCCGGGTGCCGGAGGTGCGTGCCGGGCTCACCGCGCTGTTCCGGCGGCTCATCGCCGAGGCCGCGGAGCCGGGCGTGATCGTCGAGGGGCGCGACATCACGACGATCGTCGCGCCGGATGCCGCCGTACGGGTGCTCCTCACGGCCGACCCAGCGGCTAGACTGGCCAGAAGGTCGGCGGAGCTGAGCGCCGAGTCGACCGAGGCGACCGCGCAGCAGCTGGCCTCGCGGGATGCCCAAGATTCCCGTGTGGTCGACTTCATGAACGCCGCCGAGGGAGTCACCACTCTCGATTCCACCGACCTCGACTTCGAGGAGACGGTGCAGGCGCTCATCGACACCGTGCGTGCGGGGGCCCTCAGCTAGGGGTTCTCGTGCGAAACACACGCCGCCCGCGGGCGGCGGAACAAGTGGGAGGATCCCATGACCGAGAACCCTGTCAACCCTGACCTTTCTGGCGACGACGACGCCGAGTTCGCGAACGCCGAGGCGGCCGAGGCCGTTGCCGCGCGCCTCGCCGAGCTCGACAACGACCTCGCCGACAAGCGCGCCGACGCCCTCATCGCGGGGCTCGCCGCCTACGACCTCGACGACGACGACCTCGAGCTGCTCGAGGGCGCCGAGCTGGGGGAGGACGGCATCATCACGATGCCCGCCCTGCCCGTGCTCGCGATCGTCGGCCGCCCGAACGTCGGCAAGAGCGCGCTTGTCAACCGCATCATCGGCCGGCGCGAGGCCGTCGTGGAGGACACGCCCGGCGTGACCCGCGACCGCGTCACCTACAAGGCCGAGTGGAACGACCGCAAATTCACCCTCGTCGACACCGGAGGCTGGGAGCCCGACGCCTCGGGCATCAACGCCTCCGTCGCCGCCCAGGCCGAGGTCGCCGTCGACCTGGCGGATGCTGTGCTCTTCGTCGTCGACGCCATGACCGGCCCGACCGCGACCGATGAGTTCGTCGTCACGATGCTGCGCCGCTCGAAGAAGCCCGTCATCCTCGCCGGCAATAAGGTGGATGACGCGCGCCAGGAGCCCGAAGCGGCCGCTTTGTGGGGCCTCGGCCTCGGTCAGCC
>CAYPND010000007.1:63694-81267 GCA_964412175.1 uncultured Microbacteriaceae bacterium
ACGCGCGCCAGGAGCCCGAAGCGGCCGCTTTGTGGGGCCTCGGCCTCGGTCAGCCCTGGCCCGTCTCGGCCCTGCACGGCCGCGGGGTCGCCGACCTGCTCGACCACGTGCTCACGGTGCTGCCGGAGGTCTCGGCCGTCGCGAAGCAGGAGTTCGGCGGCCCCCGCCGGGTCGCCCTGCTCGGTCGCCCGAACGTCGGCAAGTCGAGCCTGCTCAACAAGGCCGCGCGCGAGGAGCGCGTCGTCGTCAACGAGCTGGCCGGCACGACGCGCGACCCCATCGACGAGCAGATCGAGCTCGGTGGCAAGGTGTGGCGCTTCGTCGACACCGCCGGAATCCGTCGTCGCGTGCACCTGCAGCAGGGGGCCGACTTCTACGCCTCGCTGCGCACGGCGGCCGCGCTCGAGAAGGCGGAGGTCGCGGTCGTGCTGATCGACGTGACCGAGCCGCTCAGCGAGCAGGACGTGCGCATCATCGACCTCGTGCTCGAGTCGGGCCGCGCGCTCGTACTCGCGTTCAACAAGTGGGACCTGCTCGACGACGAGCGGCGTCGCTACCTCGAGCGCGAGATCGAGCAAGACCTGCACCACGTGGCGTGGGCGCCGCGCGTCAACATCTCGGCACGCACGGGTCGTCACCTTGAGAAGCTCGTTCCGGCTCTCGAGGTCGCGCTCGAGTCGTGGGATACGCGGATCGCGACCGGCAAGCTCAACGCCTTCGTCGCCGAGCTGACGGCCGCGCATCCGCACCCCGTTCGTGGTGGCAAGCAGCCGCGCATCCTCTTCGCGACGCAGGCCTCGACCCGCCCGCCGACGTTCGTGCTCTTCACCACCGGATTCCTCGACCCGCAGTACCGCCGTTTCATCACGCGGCGCCTGCGCGAGGTCTGGGGCTTCGAGGGCACCCCCATTCAAGTGAACATGCGAGTCAGGGAGAAAAGGCAGCGCTAGGCGCTGCCAGCAGAGGCCATTTCTGGCCTCTGCCCCTGACTCGCCGCAATCCGTCCCGGATCGCGGGCGGGAGAAGAGGCAGCGCTCCCCGCTCCCGGCTTTAGGCTGACCCCATGCCCACGATCTCCGCCGTCTGCATGGTGCGCGAGCTGCGTGCCGACAAGCCCGGTACCCGCACGGTGACCGCGATCGACAAGCGCGCCGTCGAGGGTGCCGTGCGCGTCGACGACTTCGGTCTCGTCGGCGATGTGCAGGTCGACCGCAAGCATCACGGCGGGCACGACAAGGCGCTGTATCTGTACAGCCAGTCCGATGCCGACTTCTGGGCCGAGTCGCTCGGCCGCGAGCTGCACCCCGGCTGGTTCGGCGAGAACCTGCGGGTCGACGGCCTCGACGTGAACGCCGCCCGAATCGGGGAGCGCTGGCGCATCGGCGAGGGCGCCGACGCGATCGAGCTCGAGTTCACGATGCCGCGCACTCCCTGCCAGACCTTTGCGCGCTGGGTCGGAGGCGAGGACGCCCGGGGCTGGGTCAAGCGCTTCGCCGACTCCCGACGCCTCGGCGCCTACGCCCGGGTCATCCGGCGCGGAGCTGTGCGCGCGGGCGACCCGATCAGGGTGCTCACCGTGCCCGACGTCGCGCCGACGATCGCGGGCGCCTTCCGCCCCGAGTAGGGCCCGCGCTACCGCAGCGTGGTCGCTCGCGCGAACTCGGTCACCATGCCGGGATGCCCGAGCGGCGTCGCGAGCACCGAGTCGGGCGCCCGCGCGGCGAGGTCGGCGAACCCGGCGGCCGCGAGCAGCTCATCGTCGAGGTGCAGCAGCTCGGCTTCGACGAGCGGCCAGGGCTCGTGCTGGTTGCGCGCGTGGATGGTGCGGCCGAGGTGGCGTTCGTGGAATCCCCAGCGTGCGGTGAGGAACCGGCTGAGCTCGGCGTCCACCGGGGTCGTGCCGGGGCGGGCATGGATGCGCGTGGTCGGGCGCGAGCCCGTGCGACGGCGCCCGCGGTACTCGAGGGTGTCGTCGTCACGGCGCAGCCCCGCGTGCATCCACTGGTACGGCAGCCCGAAGAGGGCGCGCGCCGCGAGCACCGACGGCAGCTGCTCGGCATCGAGCGACCGGAACACGACTCCGCGGTTGCCCGCCGCGTCGACGGAGTACGTGCGCACGTTGATCTCGATGAACGTGCCGAGCCCCGGCACGGGCGGCAGGGGCAGGAAGGCATGGTCGCTCAGCACGAAGGGGATCAGCCCGACCCACGCATCGCCGTTCGCGTCGACATCGGGGCGCGTGCCGGGCGGCATGAACGGCGCGACCGCGGCGGGAGCGACGCGCCAGTGCAGGAACACGACGTCACTCCAGCGCTGGCGGATGACCGCGCGGCCGGGCAGCGGCGGGGCGGTCGCGGTCATCATCACGTTCCCATCATCCTCGCTTAGCCTGACACCACGATGACGCACGATCCCCTCTCGAGCACGCCGCCGCCCCTGCCGACGGGCGCCGCGCGCGACCCCGGCGACGCCTGGGTCGAGGGCGACAACGGCCAGCGGTACTGGGGTCGCTTCGGTGCGGCGGGCCTGCTGGCGTGGCATCCCGAGGCGGGCATCCTGCTGCAGCATCGTGCGGTGTGGTCGCACCATGGCGGCACCTGGGGGCTCCCGGGCGGGGCGCGAAAGCAGGGCGAATCGGCGGTCGACGCGGCCGTGCGCGAGGCGGGCGAGGAGGCCGGAGTGCCGGCCAACGCCGTCGAGCCGCTGTTCGAGAGCCTCTTCGACCTCGGCTTCTGGTCGTACACGACCGTCGCGGTGCGCGTCGTGCGGCTCTTCGCGCCGATCGTCGCGGACGCCGAGAGCGTCGCGCTGCGCTGGGTGCCCCTCGACGAGGTGGATGCCCTGCCCCTGCACCCCGGCTTCGCCGCGAGCTGGCCGGCCCTCCGCGCGCAGCTGCCCGCGGCCTAGCCAGATCGCGCTGTCGGCGGCACGCCTTCCCGCGCGATCGGCCACTCGAGGCGGGGCCTGCCTCCGCGACATGGCTAGTCGCCGCCTCCGCCCCCGTCCCCGCCCGAACCACCTCCGTCGATCCCGCCGTCCCCGGCTCCACCGTGCCCAGCGCCGGGCCCACCCGACTCCGTCTCGCGCGAGTCGCTCGATCGCGTGTCGCTCGCGATCGGCGTGACGTCACCGCCGTCGCGCCGCCTTCGCGACGCGGTCGCTGCCGAGCGCCGGGTCGGGATGCCGATGGCGAGGAAGACGATGCCCGCCGGGATGAACGTCCACCCGACGACGGCCATGTCGTCGGTGAACAGGAACACCGTGCCGAGCACGATGAACAGCAGCCCGACCGGGATGAAGACCAGGGTCGGTTGGGGCTGGCGCGATGGCGTCGGGTCGGTCATGTCGTCAGTCCTCCTCGGGGTGTGCGTCTTCGAGCCGCTTGAGGGCCTCGAGTGCGTCGTCGGCCGCATCGCGGAAGGGGTGCAGCACGGTCGAGACAGTGCCGTCGATGAGCGCCTGCCGGTAGAGGTGCGCCTGCCCGTCGGTGTGCACAGTGACGGCGATGGGGCACGTCGCACCTGCGCGCCGCAAGGCGGCGGCGAGCACGAGGTTGGTGTCGACGTCGGGCACGGTCGAGATGATGAAGCGGGCGTGCTGCACGGGAAGGGTTTCCGGAAACTCCGGACTGCGGGCATCGCCGAACACGACGTCGACGCGATCGGCGAGCCGGGCATCCTGCAGCCGCACCTCGGCGAACGGGTCCCACTCGACGAGCAGCACGCGGCACCCTTCACCGACGAGCTCGCGGATGAGCTGGCTGCCGAACCGGCCGTGCCCGAACACGATCGCGTCGTAGCGCTCGCCGCTCGCGGGCGCCTCGGTGCGCGTCACGCGCCGCTGCACGCGGTCGAGCAGGGGTTCGAGCCGCGTCGCGATCGCCTCGGAGTGGGGGATGAGGTAGCTCGAGCCGGCGATCGTGATGAGGGCGACGAGCGTGACGAGGCCGACGATCTCGTCGTCGACGAGCCCGATGTCGCGCGTGAGGGCGATGAGGATGAGGCTGAACTCGCTGATCTGGGCGATCGCGAGCCCGGCGAGGAAGCCGACGCGGGCGGGGTAGCCCATGAGGCTCATGATGCCGATCATGATGATGGGGCTTCCGACGAGCACGAAGATCGACAACGCGATGGCGAGCGGCACTTGGGCGCCGATGGCCCCGAAGTCGAGTTCGGCACCGAGCACGATGAAGAAGAACAGCAGCAGGAAGTCGCGCAGTCCGCTGAGAGAGGCGTGCACCTGCTCGCGGTAGCGCGTTGAGGCGAGCGCGAAGCCGGCGAGGAAGGCGCCGACCTCGATCGAGAAGCCGAGCACGTCGGTGAGGGCGGCGATGCCGATCGCCCAGGCGACGCTCCACACGATGAGCAGCTCTTGGCTCGTGGCGACGCGGTCAAGCAGCCATGGCAGCACCCAGCGCATCGCGACGCCGATACCGACGAGCAGTCCGCCGCCACCGAGCAGGATGCGCAGCGCTTCGGCGCCGATATCGAGCGTCGCACCGTCGGCCGCGCCCGAGCCGAGGCTCGTGAGCACGATCATGACGACGATGACGACGATGTCTTGCACGATGAGCAGACCGAGGGCGACCCGGCCGTGCAGCTCGTCGAGCTGGCGCTGATCGCTCAGCAGCTTGACGACGATGATGGTCGACGAGAACGTGATGGCGACGCCGACGACTGCGGCGGCGACGAGATCGAGCCCGAACAGCAGGGCGATGCCGAAGCCGACGACCGCGGTGACGGCGATCTGCCCGAGACCGGTGGCGAGGGCAACGGTGCCGACCGACCGCACGAGAGTCACGTCGAGCTTGAGCCCGACGAGGAACAGCAGGATGGCGATACCGATTTCGGCGAACAGCTGGAGAGCTTCGGCATCGTGCACCCAATCGAGCGCGCTCGGGCCGACGAGCACGCCGACGAGGATAAAGGCGATGATGAGGGGCTGTCGGGCGCGGTGCGCGAGGAACGCGACGGTCGCGGCGAGCACGAGGATGAGCCCCGTCATACCGAAGGTGTCGAGCTCGAGCGCCATGGCTCCACGCTACCGGCCAGGGCCGCCGGGGTCAGCGCAGCAGGGGCATCATGCGCTCAAGGACGAGCGGGGCGATCGGCAAGCCGGCGAACTCGTCGGGATGCACCCACCGCAGCTCGACGATCTCGGCACCGGCGCCGATCGCGGCGGCGGCGGCCCGATCGAGCGCTGGCACCCGGAACACCTCGGCGTCGACGAGCATGCCCGCCTCGTTGGCGGCGGGGGCGAGGAAGGTGCCGAGCGGGTGGAGGGCATCCGGGGCGACGACGAGGCCGAGCTCTTCATGCAGCTCGCGGGCGAGGGTCTGGGCTCCCGTCTCGCCGGGCTCGTACTTGCCGCCCGGCTGCATGAACACGGTCGTGCCGGCTTTGCGCACGAGCAGCAGCCGACCCTCGCCGTCGACGATGAGCGCGGCCGCAACGCGGATCACTGCGCCCCCGAGGGGTCGATCAGCGTCGGGCGTCGTGGTCACTGAGTGGGTGCTCCCGCCGGGCAAGTCGACGTCGCGGTGCGTTCCGTGGCGATGGTGCGAAAGCGTGGTCGTGATGGCGATGCGGATGCCGCGCTCGAGCTCGTCGAGCGTGAACTGCGGCCCTCCGCCGAGCTGGGGCGTGGCGGGCACGTGGATGAACCCTGCCCGCAGGCCCGGTCGTGCCGCCGCGATGCCCATGAGCTCGTAGAACACGTGGTTGCAGACGTAGCTGCCGGCGGTCAGCGAGACCTCGCTGGGAATGCCCGCGGCATCCAGAGCGTGGGCGATGGCCTTGACGGGCAGGCCGGTGACGCGGGCGATGGGGCCGCCGTGCTCGATCTCGGCGTCGCGCGGCTGGGCGCCGTCGTTGTCGGGGATGCGCGCGTCGGCGAGGTTGATCGCAATGCGCTCGGGGGTGATTGCGTGGCGGGTCTCGGCGAGCCCGAGCGCGATGACGATGTCGGGGTCGTGCGCCTCGATCGCGGCGGCGAGCAGGGGAGCGGCGCGCGCGAACGACACGGGCAGCACCTCGCCGACGATCCGGCAGTCGGGATGCCCGAGCTCGGCCAGTCGGCGCACGACCTCGCCGCTCGGGTTGAGGGGCGCGTCGGCGAAGGCCTCGAACCCGGTGACGAGCACGGTGGGCAGGGTCGACGACGTCATGCGCCCAGCCTGTCACGCCCCGTCATTCAGCGCGTCGAGCAGCGCCCTACTGCGTGTCGGCATCTCGCGGGCGCGTTCGCCCGAGCCCCCGCCTGAACCGTCGCCTGAACCAACGCCGTCATCGTCGGGCGGCACGAGCAGGTAGCGCGGCCCATCTCGCCGGATCTCCCACCCGTTGTTGTGGGCGAGCAGATGGTGATGTCGGCAGAGCAGGATTCCGTCGGCGACGTCGGTTCTCCCGCCGTCGCGATGCCAGTGCTCGATGTGATGGGCCTCGCACCAGGAGGGTGGGCGTTCGCAGCCGGGCCAGCGGCATCCGCCGTCGCGCGCCGCAAGAGCGATGCGCTGGGCGCGAGAGAACAGGCGCCGTTCGCGCCCGAGGTTGAGGGGCTGGCCTGCGTTTTCGGGATCGCCATCGACCGTGAGTGTGACCGTGCCGGCACTGCAGGCGAGGCGCTCGACCGTGGCGATCGAGACCGCGTCGGGCTGCCCTTCGAGGAACCCGCGGCCCTGGCGCGCGGCGAGCGCCCGCCCGGCGACGATCACGCGCACGCCGATGGGCGCGTCGCCGAGCAGCTGCGAGGTGTCGGCCGCGACGCCCTGCCGTAGCAGCTCGGCGATCGTGTCGCTCGCCCGCTGCTCGGGCGTGCGGTCGTCGTCGGAGTCGGACGAACTGGCGCCGTCGTGTGTGCGATCGGGCGAGCGATTGTCGTCGAAGTTCGGCCCCGTGCGCTTCGGCGAGGTGACGCGGTCGTACACATCGCTGACGATGGCGTAGGTCTCGGGGTCGAGCACCCAGTGCGCGTAGCCCATGCCGTCGGCACGCCGGCCCAGCCGGAACGAGCGCTGCGCCCGCCGCGCCGCCTCGCGCTCGGGAAGACCGAGCAGGTCGAGGTCGTCGCGCATCGCCCGCGCCGCGCGCGCCGCGCGGTCGGCGTCGAGCCCGGCGACCCGCGGTAGCAGCTGCTCGGCAGCCGCATCGAGCATCTCGGCCGTGAGCGCGGGGCAGGGCGACCCCAACCCGAGCCGCACGGCATCGGCGACGGCAACGCTCACGCGCCCCTCGAGTACGGCGGCTCCGACAGCCGAACCGGGCGTCGCGGCGCCGTCGCCACCAACAGCATCACCCAACGCGCCATCGCTTGCGACGCCGGCCTCAGCCATCGCAGCCCCCACCCGCACCGCCATGCGGGCATCGGCCACGCGCGTACCGGTAGTGACCCGCACGAGCTCGTCGGGCGTGCGGTGGCCCGTGCGCTGCGCGAGACCCTCCGACCCCAGCTCGGGAGCCGACCGCCGCGCGATCTCGCCCGCCAAGAGCGACACGTGCAGTTGCGCCAGGCGCACCTCGTCGGCCGCGACGCGCGTGAGCTCGAGCAGCGCGTCATCGCCGAGGGAGCGGTAGAGGTCGAGGTCGCGGGGGACGCGCGTGAGGGCATCCACCGCCTCGGACAGCGCAGAGGCGACCGCCGCAGAACCAGCAGAGGCGACCGCCGCAGAACCAGCACAGGCGACCGCCGAAGAATCAGCAGAGGTGACCCCGACGGAGGCCGCCGACACAGGTGCGGCAGTGGCATCCGCGCCGTCGGCAGACAGAGCGGCGGGCGCCGTCAGCACTGCGATCATGCGCCACCCCTCCCGTCGTCAGACTCGATCTCGATGATTCGAACATACATTCGACCACCGACATCGGGGGCGGAGCATCCACAGGGGCGAAATCAGCCCCGCGGCGGCTCGGAAGCAGGAGGATCAGGAGGCGCGGCGGGCGAAGAACCCGGCCCGTCACCCGGCGCCAGCCCCGACCCCGCGAGCGAGAAGAACACGACCCCGAGGCCGAGAAACGTGATGCCGAGCGCGATGTTGTCGGGCATCGTCAGCGTGAAAACGACGCCGACGCTGAAGAAGGTGATGCCGCTGGCCATCCAGGCTCCGCGCGCGCCCGCCGACCCGCTGCGGTCGGGCCCAGATTCTGACGGCGGATGCTCGCTCACGCTCCCCACGATAACCGCCGCGCATCCCGACCGGGCGTAGCATCGCGCACATGACCGAGACCCTCACCCCGCGCCGGGCCCGCCTCGTGCTGCTCGTCGTGAGCATCTCGCTCATGACCGTCGTGTCAGCCGTCAGCGGACTCAACGTCGCCCTGCCGAGCCTCGCCCGCGCGACGGGCGCGAGCCAGACCGAGCTCACGTGGATCGTCGACGCCTACACCGTCATCTTCGCCGGCCTGCTGCTCGCCTCGGGGGCGATCGGGGACCGCGTCGGACGCAAGGGAATCCTCATGGTGGGCCTCGCGATCTTCGGCATCGCCGCCGCAGCCGCGGCCTTCGTCGAGACCCCCGAGGCCCTCATCGCCCTGCGCGCCGTCATGGGCATCGGTGCCGCCGCGATCATGCCGACGACCCTCTCGGTCATCACGACCACCTTCCCGCTCGAAGAGCGCCCGAAAGCCGTCGGCGTCTGGGTCGGCGTCGCCGGCGGGGGAGCCGCGATCGGCGTGTTCGTCGCCGCGCTCCTCCTACAGTGGTTCGAGTGGCCGTCGTTCTTCTGGCTCAACGTCGTGCTGGCGACCGTCGGCCTGGTGGGCACAGCGTTCATCGTGCCCCGGGGGCGAGACGAGCATCCACCCCGTTTCGACGGCGTCGGCGCGGTGCTGAGCCTGCTCGCGGTCGGCGGCATCGTGTTCGGCATCATCGAGATTCCGGAGCGGGGGGCGGATGACCCGCTCGCGCTCGGCGCGCTCGCCGTCGGCCTGGCCGCGCTGGTGGCGTTCGTGCTGTGGGAGTGGCGCGTGCCCGCCCCGCTGCTCGACCCGCGCCTGTTCGCCGTGCGGGGCTTCAGCATGGGCAGTCTCTCGCTCTCGGTGCAGTTCTTCGCCGCGTTCGGCTTCTTCTTCGCGGCCCTGCAGTACCTGCAGTTCGTGGCCGGCCTGAGCCCGCTGTGGGCGGCGGCGTGCCTGCTGCCGATGCCGTTCATCCTCATCCCCTTGGCGAGGTTCTCGCCGCGCCTGGCCGAGCGCTTCGGATACCGCCGCGTGGCCCCCGTGGGCCTCCTCCTCATCGCCGCCGCCTTCGTGGTCTTCAGTCGCCTCGAGGTCGAGCTCGACTACGCCGTCTTCGGCACCGGAATCGTGCTCTTCGCGATCGGCATGGCCCTCTCCGGAGCCCCCTCAACGACGGCGATCACGCAGTCCCTGCCGCCCGCCAAGCAGGGCGTAGCCTCTGCGGTCAACGACACGGCTCGCGAGTTCGGCAGCGCTCTCGGCATCGCCGTGCTCGGCAGCATCCTCACGGCCACCTACAAATCCGGCATCCAGGATGCGATCGCGGGCCTCCCGCCCGAGATCGCCTCGGCCATAGAATCCTCGATCGCTTTCACCCAATCCCCCCGAGTCGCCAACTTCGGAGCCGCGGCGGAGCCGATCATCGCCGCCGCCAAAGACTCGTTCCTCACCGGCGTGACGTCAGCCCTGCTGACCGCGGCACTCGTGCTCGCGGTGACGGCCACGGTCACGGCCCTCTTCGGCCCGCGACGCGCAACACCACCCCCACCCCTGCACTAGACTCTCCTACGGCCCACCCCACGCGGAGGGCCAGCCACGGGCTGTGGCGCAGCTTGGTAGCGCACTTGACTGGGGGTCAAGGGGTCGCAGGTTCAAATCCTGTCAGCCCGACGAAATGCGAAAGGGCCGTCCGAAGGACGGCCCTTTCGCATTTCCCCGGGCGTGAAACGGGTGAGCACCTGCGAGCAGGTGGGCCCACGGCGCGAGGGGCCCCAGTCGCGGCTCCGCCGCGTCTGGGGGAGCGCTGGGGACAAATCAAACCTGCCAGCCAGAATCGGCGCCGAGCGCCGCTCGGCGCCGCGAGCGCTCACTCGCCGAGGCTGAGCCCGCGAAGCGCCACCCGTTCCGCTGCGCTACGGCTCACAGCGGCACGGCGTCTCTCAGCGCGGTGGTCGACACGGACGCTTTCATGAGCGGCCGAGAGAACACGTCGACGTTGCGGCCGAGCACCTTGCGCAGCCCTACGGTTATCCCGCTGATCCGTACGAGCTCACTGCGGGGATGGTCGGCAATGAGATCGACCATGATGTCGATGTCGCTTTCGTTACCCGCGTCGCCTCGCGCGACGGATGCGAAGATCCTCGGGTTCACTGCCCCAAATTCCGCCAGCACACGACCGATGGCCGGCCGGCACCGTGAGAGTAGCTCTCGCGCTGAGACGCTGGCCGGGCTCGCGGTGGTCTTGTGACCAGGGTACGCCGCGTGTCCCGTGTGGCTTGACCTCGTCAGCCCGCCCTCGCCGACGAGGCGATCCGCCTCACGCGCCTCGACGCCCCCGGAGACCTCGTCCCGCTCGAAGACCAAGACCGCTCCCGGGGGAACTCCGCCGCCATCGACGAGGCCTCCCGGATGCTCGCCGATGCCGAGCCCACCGTCCACTTCCTCGGCGCAACTTCGGGCCCCGACCTGCTGCAGGCCCGGATCGCCGCGGAGCACGCGACCGTCGCGACGCTCGAGTCGACCGACTTCGCCCGCATCGCCACCCGCTACGCCCACTTCGTGCACGCCGCCCGCGCCGATCCGCCGCCGCCGCCTCGGCCGTCCGACGGGTGCTTTCCCGCACTACCGCCGAGGCTTCGAGTTGGCCCCCTTCGACCCCCAGCGCCAGTTCTTGAAACTCAGCGCCGTCCCGTTCTCCGGGCGGGCACGACTGCCGAGCGCGCCGAGTGTAGCGAAGTTTAGCCAAGGCATAGCGCACGTCATGAAAGTGCCGCCCCGATCACTCTTGAAGCCGTTCGAGTGCCCATTCCCAATTGATCCGCTCTTGCTCGAGGCGCACGGTGGGCCCGTAGCGATCCGTCACGAGATCGGAATACAGCGTGCGCTCGGCGTCATCAAGTCGAGACAGTTCGACATCGGTCGGCGCCTGTTCACGGCCCCAAGTCGATTCATGTGCGAGCAGGGTCTGACGGTCCATCAACACTGAGCGAGTATTCGGAAGGTGTGCCCGAACACGGTCGAGGATCGCGAACCCGTGGGTGTCGATGTCGCCCCAGTACACGACGTCGGTATCGTTGAGCCATTGGAGCGAGGCGGGTTGATCGACGTCGTAGCCTTTGCCCCAGAGCACGACGCATCCTGGCCGCACAGGTACGGTCAGATAAGTGATTTCGTTCTCGACGATCAGCGCTCGACGTGGGTGAGCGTCGAGAGCTCCGAGTTCCTCAGTGCGTAGCACGGCTTCACTGAGTCCGCTCGGCACGTTGAGCACGGCAGGATCGAACCGCAGGCGCACCGTCGCTGGCTTGCGTGCAAGTCCGAGCTCTCGGGCGAAGGCTCCCGCCGCGGTAGACACTCCCAGCATCGAACCCAAGGCGCTGCGATGTCGTTCGATGAACTTCGTATCGACGCCCGGTGCGCTTACTTGGCGCAAATGGTGGCCCGAACCCCGATGCGTGTCGAGCCACGTATACGCACTCAGCACTGATTGCCAGACTGGTGCGAGTGACACTGCCGCCAGTGGTGAGTCGAGCGCCCACTCCCGCGCTCGCGGCACATGCTCTGTCGAGGCAACGAGGCGGCGAAAGGCCGCGGCATCCGCTTGGCTGCCCAGAAGAAGCCATGCCTGTTCGTACGATTCGACTATTGCTCGAATCGGCACCTCAGTGGAGCCGGTCAGTCGGCCGCCGATACGACTCGTGAGTAACGTGTAGGCGCGCCCGCCGCGCGAAGCGTGCCGCAGGGCATCCGACCACTCACGGGCGGCGTCGAAGTGGTCACCGAGGTCACCGGCCCTCGGCCCGCGCAGTGGGATCGCTATTGCCCGAAAGGGGTGGTCGGTTGCGAATGCGCGCAGAAGCGTGCCATCGTCCCATCGCCGACGCACAGCTGCGACGATATTCGAGGGCGTCGACCATCGCGCGGGATCGCTCACCCGTGACTCCGCTGCCGTGCGCGAAACTCCTCAATGGTGAGCGTGTGCACGCGCGATGCAGCGCCGGTCGGATTGTCGACGAAGCCAATCGCGCTCACGTACGGCTCGATGACGTGCACCTTTTGCAAGGGTGTGACGATCAGCAGCTGAAGCCCGAGTTTCGCGAACAAGTCGAGCGCATAGCGGGTCGACGCATCAGACCCTCTGCCGAAGGCCTCGTCGATGACCGCGAACCGGAAGTCGCGCGACTTCTCAACGCCCCACTCGAGTCCGAACTGATAGGCGAGTGATGCCGCGAGAATTGTGTAGGCCAGCTTTTCTTTCTGCCCGCCTGACTTGCCGTCAGAGTCGGTGTAATGCTCAAACTCTTCACCGCTGTGGCGATCCTTCTCGCTCGCCGCAAACGTGTACCAGTTGCGAACGTCGGTGACGCGCCGCATCCACGCCCGATCACTGTCGGTGTGCCCAACGCGGCCCTTGAGGCGCTCGATGAGGTGTCGAATCTGCTCGAACCGCTGCTCGATCTCGACACCGGTGCCGTCAGCACCAAGAACGTCGGCGGTCGCCTCCCGCAGATCGGAGCGAAACTGTCGCACGTCTTGATTGACGGTCGGCTCTGCAATCAGCACGATGATGCGGCCCGGGTTGTAGTCGATTGCAGAGAGCGCTTCGTTGATGATCTCGACGCGCCCGCGTATCTCTTCGGCCTGCCGGCGCAGCCACATATTGAACTGCGCGAGTTCGCGCACTGCGTTCGTGTCGAGCTGGTGCCGAAACTCGGCCTCGAACCGGGGCAGATCGTCGCGCGTGACGCGTTCGTGCAACGCGCGGAACTCTGCGATCGACCGCACATTCGCGTCAAGCTCGCCACGATGCTCTGCCCACCGCCGCAAAAACTCACCCATCTGCTGCTGGATGCTCGTGGTGTAGCCGTTCATCTCTCGCTGAGCCGCCTCGACAGCAGACGTGAGTGTGTCGACGAGCGTGCCGCGCAGCCGGTCGCAGTCTTCGACGGTTCGTACAGTGGCCCTGGCGACCCGGTCGGCCAGCGCCGAGTAGAGCGTGCGCGCCTGCTCGATGACCGTAGGCCCCATCGCAGTGAGGGCATCATCTTCGGCGCGTCGCCGCAATTGTGCCTTTGCCAACGCATCGCGTGCCGCGCCGATGCAGGCGACGACTTCGTCAGATTCGTCGCCCAGAGCAGCATCTCGCGCATCGATCTGCTCGAGTTGCGCGTCGATTGCCGCGAGTTGCGACGACCCGCCGACGAGCCGGTCGCGTTCGGCCTTCAGGGCCGAGACCGTCGCGGCAGCGGCTTCGACATCGATCTCTGACCACGAGCGGTACTGCGCGAGCGCGGCGAGTGCCTCGGCACGACTCAGCAGTGTGCGGTGCTCGTCGTCGATAGCCGTCAGCTGTTGCTCGAGAGACTCAAGCTCGGCGAGACAACCATCGAGCTCGGTCTGCAGGGCGGCGATCTTCTGCTCACTGCCGCGGCCGAGCACCCACCGACGCGGGTCGGCGGCGCTGTTGCGGTCATCTTTCTCGTGCCGATCTCGGTCGCGCACGAGGCCTTCGCGGGTGACCGCCCGATCCTCTCGGCGAAGCTGATCGACGGATGCCGCAAGCACGTGATCCGCGCGAACGGCGAGCTCTGCCGCGAGGTAGTCGCCGAACGGGCCGGGTTCGATCGTGAGGGCATCGACGAGTCGACTGCTGGTGTGGGCCGTCGGAACCGCGCGTACTCGACGTTCGGGAACACGCAGATACACCAGTTTCGCGTTGAGCCGATTGTCGTTCACCCATGTCGAGATTCGCGCGTATAGCTCCTGCGGCACGAGCATGGTGAGCGCGAAGCCCCGCAAAACACGTTCAGCGGCGCCACGCCAATCAGCAAAGTCGTCTGATACCTCGAGCAACTCGCCGGCGAACGGCAGCTCGTCTTCGGTGAGGCCCAGTGCGTCGCACAGGCTCGCCCGCACCCGATCTAGATCGGCGGGCAAACTGTTGCGTCGCAGCCTAAGGCTCTCGATCTCGTGCTTCGCGGTGTCGCGCGCACGCCGCAGATCTGTGCGTCTCTCCAACAGAGGGTCTCGGCGCATCGTGATGTCAGCTCGATGGTCGTCAACGCGTGCACGCTGACGTTCGGCTTCTTCGGCGCGCGCCGAAAAATCGTTACCGTCATTGGCGGGGTCGAGCCCGGCAGCCTCCAGAAGGTCATCGAAATTGCGTCGGCGTTCGGCGCGTCGAGCGTGCGTCTCTTCGGCTCGGGGAATCTCGGCATCCAGCTCTTTCAACCGGTCGCCACCAATCCCCGCCCGCTCAAGCTTGAGCCGATCACGAGTCGGTATGAGCGCTTGACGTTGTTGTGCGAGATCAGACTTCTGCGCTTCGAGGGCCGCCAGTTCGGCGGCGCGCGCAACGATCTCACCGTCGAGCAGTTCGCAGACGCGCTCAGAAATGTACGGCGCCACAGCGCTGCGCTGATCGATGAGCTCACTATGGCGGATCGCGATTTCGTCAAACCGATCTGCGGCGGCGACGAGGGGTGCGAGTACCGCGAGCTGGTCGGTCGCCTTGCGCACCGCCTCGTGTGACTTCACCAGATTCTCGAAATGGTCGACGATCGCTTTCACTTTTGGCTGGGCGTCGACGGGCTCGAGCATGTGGTCGCGCACGAAGTCGTTGAGGTTGCCGACCGATTTCATCGACACGGTCTGATGGAACAGTTCCATCGCCTGCTCCGAGCGGATTCCGAGCAGGCGCCGCACCCGGCGGTGGTAGTCGGGGAAGGTGGTGTCGATATCGGCGCCACGTGTGCGCAAACGTGCTCGCAACGTCTTCAGGTCGAAACCGAAGCCGGTGAAATCGGGATCGATGGATAACGCTTCGGACGCCGTGACGAAGAAGCGGTCGGGTTGACCGACCCGATCTTTCTGATGAAAGACCTGAGCGATCGACACGCTCTCGCCGTAGCCGTCGTTGGCGAAGACGCCCAGGATCACCGAGTACGACTTCTGATCGCGCAAACCGACCGGCCGAGACGCGCCCGTGGCCTCGTTGCGTTCGTGCTTGTAGTGACCCTCGACGTAGCTGCGCAGTGTGCGTTCTTTCACGTCGGCGCCCGCAGCCTTGTTGTAGGCGATGCGATTCGCCGGCAGCAGCAGGGTGGTGATCGCGTCGACGAGCGTGGACTTGCCACTACCGATGTCGCCCGTGAGCAACGATGTCTGACCGTTGGCGTTCATCGACCACACGTGCTTGTCGAACGTGCCCCAGTTGAACACTTCGATGCGCTGCAGCCGATAGCCGGTGCGCTGGTGAGCAACCGTCGGGATGTCGAGGGCCGAGAACAGCGTGTCGGTCACTTCGGTGCTCGTTCGTCAGCACCCGCGTAGGTGGCGAGACGTTCGGCGAAGTCAGAGAGGGTTTGCGCATCGACGTACGCCTTCAAGATTCGTCGCACCTCCCACGCGCCGGGATCACCGCGAAGCTCGCGCAGAAATCCGAGTTCAGCCGCCTGTGCGATCGTGCGATCAGCCTGGTCTGCGATTCGAGCTTCGTTGCTTGACGACTCTTGGAACACGCGGAGCATGTCGACGAGTTGATCTCTCGACAAGACGAGCTTCCCTTCTTCGCCCGACGATTCGAACTCGACCATGCGCTTGCGCAACAATACGAGCAGCAGGCTCACGTTATAGGTGAGGCTGCGGCGCCGCACAAGTCGCGGCAGCGGCTCTTCGCCCTCTTCGGGTTCGCGGGTAGCGAGGTACGCGTACCCCTCGGCGTCGTCGAGAACGACGTCGATTCCGAGCGTGGCGAAGTGATCGGCGACAGCGGCGGCGTGGCGCTGGAGTGTCTGCCACGCTCCTTCGTGTGAGGGCATCTCGCGGTACACGACTTCGCGCATAAGAAGAATGATCGCCGCGGCAATCGCTTGTTCCTCGGCACTTCTCACGTGCGTGTCACCTGAACCCTCCGCATCCTCACCCGTTTCGTTCGACCGAGGGCGTCATCGAAATCGATCGTGATCTCGTCGTCGCCGACGTCGATGCTGATGTCGTCTTCGTCGAGCGCGAGGTAGCCAAGAAGCTCAGCCACGCCCTCCTGCACCGGGTACAGCCCGACAATTTCATCGAGCGCGACTGTAGTGCGCGGCGGCACCACGGCGCGAACGTTCTCTGCGAGGCGCGCCGTGTTGACGAACCGCTGTGTCAACAGGTCGCCGAGCTCGACCATGTCGATCTCGTCGGGCGAGAGCATACTGTCGACCACGACGTCGGGCTGTGGATCGTAGAGTGGGCGCTCGAATGGCAAGGCGATCGGAACGCCCGGTTCGTCGACAACCAGGCCGATGTCGCGCGGCTGCGCGTCGCGCAGGGCAAGAGCGGATGCCTCGACCGAGCGAACCAGTTCAATGACGCGGCGATTTTCGACCCACACCTGATCGTCAAGAAACCGGCGTAGCTGCTCAGAGAGCGTGCGCACCGTTTGTTGCGTGCGCTCGGCGGCATCGCTCCAGTCGTGGTGCACGCTTCGCAGTCGATGATCGGCCGACAGTTGCGGCATGCGCTGCACCGTCGCCACCAAAGTCGCTAGCTCGTCTTGCCGACCCTCCGAGAGCAGAAAGTCGTAGAAGGCCTGAAAACTGCGACCCTGATCAGACGATGAGATGTCAGAGCGACCGCTCACGAGCTCGCTGAGCACTGCGCCCTTTCCGCCCTCCCACCCCGCGATCTTCTCGCGGGCCGAGCGATCGAGCGTGCGAAAGTTCTCCTCGACCTCGCGAAAGTCACTGAGTAGTTCGCGTGCCATCGACGCGAACTGCTGGTACCGGTCGCGCACAGCCGTTTCATTGAGCACCTCGAACCTCCCTTCTCGCGCTTCAGCGAGTTCGGCTTCGATGGCGTCGCGCCGCCGCTCGAGTTGGGCAATACGGCTGTCGGGGTCGACTTCAGTACCGTGGACGATGCTGCGCAGAAGATCGACGACTGTCTGCAGTCGCGACTCGGTGCCGACGAATGATCTCACTCGCAAACCCTCCACCCACGCATACGCCTTCTGAACCGCGGGCGTCACGTCGTAATGAACCTCGTCAGACCCTGACGGATAAAAGCGGCGCAGCCAGGCTGACTCGGCTGCCGCCCAGTCTTCGAGGTAGGTTGCAGGCTCGGCGGGGTAGCGGTCGGGCTCGGAACGATGGATGACGTACAAGAAGTCGTCGAGCGCCGACACGAGCTGACCGGCGGGCGTGGCCCCTCGGTTCGCTTCGATGAAGTACGTGCCGAGAAACGACAGAACGAGGGGTGCGTTGCGCGCGCGCAGCAGGCGCCACGCGGCGTGACGGTCCCACAGCCGATCCACCTCGTCGAGTTCCATTTGTCCTTAAGGGTAAAGGTGAGGGCAGACACCTCGAGGTCAAGTCCCTGGAAGTGGTGTAACGGCTGATCCTCCGGTTTAGGCGCTGAGCG
>CAYPND010000008.1:0-25039 GCA_964412175.1 uncultured Microbacteriaceae bacterium
CGCGAGAGCGACTGGGCCGCGGTGTAGTCGCGCTCGTCGGGCAGCACGCGCGGGATGACCGCTTGATAGGTCGGGGTGAACACCGCCGAGGCGGTCTGCAGCAGCACGATGCCGAGGTAGAGCTGCCAGGGCGCGGTCGCGAGCACGAGGGCCGCCGCGACGGCGAGGCGCACGAGATCGGCGGTGATGAGCACGGCACGGCTCGACCGGCCCGCGAGCAGCGCGCTCGCGATCGGCGAGACCACGACGTAGACGGCGATGCGGATCGTGAGCGCGGTCGCGATAATGCCCGCGGCCCCCGCCGGGTCGAGCCGCACGGCGACGAGCGCGAGTGCGACCGTCAGCAGGCCCGTCGCGGCGAGCGACGAGACCTGCGAGGCGAAGAGCGCCGCGAACCGGCGATTGTGCAGCACCGAAAGCATGAGCAGATGATCCGGAGGCCGACGCGCCCGCTAGAGCCAGTCGCGGCGCTTGAAGGCGACGTACAGCCCGACGCCGAGCAGCAGCATGAGCGCGATTGCAAAAGGGTAGCCGAAACCCCACTCGAGCTCGGGCATGAACCGGAAGTTCATGCCGTAGACCGTGCCCACGAGGGTGGGGGCGAACAGTATGGCCGCCCATGAGGTGATGCGCTTGATCTGCTCGTTCTGCGCGACGCTCACTTCGGTCATGCTACGGGTGATGAGCGTTGACTGCACCTGCAATGCCTTGTCGAGCAGCGAGCGGAAGGCGTCGGCGCGCTCTCCCGCGCGCGTCACGTGGTCGAGTACGTCGCCGAGATGGTGACTGAGGTCGAGGTCGACGGCGTACTTCTCGCTGCCGCGCTGCAGCGCGCCGATGATGCCGATGAGCGGCTGCACGGCACGCTGGAATCCGATGACCTCGCTCGAGAGGTCGTAGATGCGCCGCGTCACGAGGTCGTGCTCGCTCTCTCCGAAGAGCTGATCCTCGATCTCGTCGATGTCGTTCTCGAGTCCGTCGATGATGGGCTCGTACTCGTCGACAACCTCGTCGAGCACCGCATAGAGGATGGCCTCGGCACCCTTCGCGAGAAGCGGGGGATCGGCCTCAAGGCGGTCGCGCACGAGCGCAAGATCGGGCGACTCGGCGTGCCGCACGGTGATGACGAACTGCGGACCGACGAAAACGTGCAGCTCGCCGAACTCGACCGTCTCGGTCTCGTCGATGTAGCGCGCCGTGCGCAGGGCCAGGAAGAGAGTTTCGCCGTAGCGCTCGAGCTTGGAGCGCTGGTGGCCCTTGAGGGCGTCTTCCACCGCGAGGTGGTGCAGGCCGAACTCGGCCGCGACCGACTCAAGCTCGTCGACCGTCGGGCGGTAGAGGCCGATCCACGCGACGCCGCCTGTCGCGCGCACGATCTCGTAGGTCTCGTCGAGGCCGGCGACGCCCGAACGGCGCACCCCCTCGACGTAGACGGCGCTATCGACGACGGCCATCAGGGGCCTCTCCGCCGCCGCTCACGCGCGGGGCTTCGTGGAATCGTCTTTCGCCGAGGAATGGGAAACGGTTGGCGGCTCGTCGTCAGCCGCCGACTTCTTGACCTCGCCTCGGAAGATGGCGATCGACTGCCCCAGGCTGCGAGCGAGTCCGGGGAGCTTGGGCGCGGCGAACAGCAGCAGCACGACCAGCAGCAGGATCAGTCCGTGCCAGCCGGTGAGGTTCGACCCCATCAGAACTCCCTAGATCTCGAGCGTACTCAGCGCAACTGGCCGAAGGCTTCGGCCTTCTTGATCGGCCCCGCGACCAGAATCGTATCCTCCGACGCGATGACGGTGTCGGCGTCAGCATTGCACCACTCGGCCGTGCCGCGCTGCACGGCCATGACGGTCACGCCGTACTGCTGGCGCAGGTCGGTGTCACCGAGCCGCTTGCCCTCGACCACCTTGTTGGGCCCCATCTTGACGATGGCGTAATCGCTGTCGACCTCGATGTAGTCGAGGGCGGCGCCCCGAACGAGGTGCGCCACCCGGCGCCCCATCTCGTGCTCGGGGTAGATGACGTGCTGCACGCCGAGCTGCGTGAGGATCTGACCGTGGGCGTCGCTCACGGCCTTCGTCCACAGGTGCGGAATCTGCATGCGGAGGAGGATCGAGGTGGTGAGGATGCTCGACTGCACGTCGGAGCCGATGGCGACGACGACGCGGTCGAACTCGTTGACCGCAAGCTGCCGCAGCACCTCCTCCTTCGTCGTGTCGGCGCGCACCACCTGGGTGAGCTGCCCGTTGAGCGACTGCACGATCTCTTCGTCGGCGTCGATGCCGAGCACCTCGGTTCCCGTGGCCATGAGCTCGAGCGCGATCGCGCGGCCAAACCGGCCGAGGCCGATGACGGCGACCGAGTCGGCCTCGGCGATGCGCGTGGCACGGTCGCGACTGAACAGGCTGTTAACCAATGACGGGCCTTTCCTTGGGGAGCTCGTACAGCACCTTGCGTTGCCGCAGCACCAGGGCCGTACCGAGCGTGAGCGGGCCGAGTCGGCCGAGGAACATGAGGATCATGAGGATGATCTGCGCGGCGGGCGGCAGATCAGCGGTGATCCCCGTGCTCAGCCCAACGGTGCCGAAGGCCGAGATGACCTCGAAGAGCAGCACGTCGAGATCAAGGTGCGTGATGACCATGAGGGCGATCGTCGCGCTCATGACTGCGGCCATCGAGAGCAGCGTGATCGTGATGGCCTCGCGGTGCACGGCACGAGAAAGCCGCTTGCCGAAGATGTTGACGGCGCCCTCGCCGCGCAACTCGGTGATGATGATGAACAGCAGCACCGCGAAAGTCGTGACCTTGATGCCGCCCGCCGTGCCCGCGGGCCCGCCACCGATGAACATGAGCACATCGATACTGAGCCAGGTCTCGCTCGTCATCTGCCCGATGTCGACCGAGTTGAAGCCCGCCGTGCGGGCCTGCACCGAGTGGAAGAACGAGACGAGAATGCGGTCGCCCACGGAGAGCTCACCGATCGTCGCCGGGTTGTTCCACTCGAATACGGCGATGACGACGGTGCCGATGACGAGCAACACTCCGGTCATGGCGAGCACGACGTTGGTATTCATGCTCCAGTGCAGCGGCCGTCGCAGCTCACGGCGCAACTGCAGCAGCACCGGAAACCCGAGCCCGCCCAAGATCGTCGCGAAGGCCATGGGGAGCACGATGATTGGGTCGGTTGCGAAGCCGATCATGTTGTCAGAGAACGGGGCGAAGCCGGCGTTGTTGAACGAGGAGATGGCGAGGAAAACGCCACGTCCGAGGGCGGTCGGCAGAGCATCCCCGTACGACAACCAGAACTGCAGGGTCAGGATGAGCGCGACGATCGCCTCGATGATGAGCGACGAGAGCACGATGCCGCGGGCGAGCCGCACGGCGTCGCCGGTCGTGACCGCGCGGTTCTCGGCCCCTGCGACCATGCGCCCGCGCAGCGAGATGCGTCGCAGCAGGGCAAGCCCGATAAGTGAGGCGACGAGCATGATGCCCAAGCCGCCGATCTGGATGAAAGCCACGATGACGGCCTGCCCGAAAGGTGACCAGGCCGTCGCGGTGTCGACGATGATGTGCCCCGTCACGGCGACGGCTGAAACGGCGGTGAAGGCCGCCTCCAGTATCGTGACCTCGACACCGGGCGCGTGTGCGATCGGCAGAGCGAGCAGTGCGGTGGCGAGGAGGATAGCGCCGAGGAATCCGATGACGACGGCCTGAGGCGGGTTCAATCGGATGCGGTGGTTCGAGCGTCGCTGGGGCGCCCTCGTGAGAGGCACCCGCAGACTCTAGTCTTCTGCCGCCCGTGCGCAAGTCGGCGGCGTGTCGCGCTCAGTCGCGCGAGTTCTGCCGCGCGGCGCCGTAGTGGTCGTGCCGAGGCGCAGCTCGCTCGTGAAGGAGACGTCGTCGACAGGCTCGCCGGCCAGGGCGGCGAGCGCCATGCGAGCCGCCGCTCGGCCTTTCTCGACGATCGGTTGCACGAGCGTCGTCAGGCGGTGGATGCTGAGCCCGTCGATGCGCGCCCCGTCGAAGCCGAGCACGCTCACGTCGGCGGGCACGGTCAGGCCGAGCTCTTCGACGGCTTGAATCGTGCCGAGAGCGAGCAGGTCGCTCTGCGCGACGATCGCGGTGAGCTCGGGATGCTGGCGAAGCAGCGCGAGCGCCGCCCGATGGCCCTCGTCGATGAGGCTGCCGGCCGCGACCTCGGCGGGGGCGTCAGGGTAGACCTCGCGCACGCCCGCGAGCCGCTCGAGCGCCGTGTAGGCCTCGCTCGCGGCCTCCCACTCCGCGGTGAGAGGGCCGCGCGTGTGCGCGCGATCCATCGGCAGCGTGATGACGCCGACGCAGCGGTGCCCGAGAGCGTGCAGATGCTCGGCGCCGCGGCGCATGCCCTCGCGGTTGTCGAGCTCGACGCGGTGCATGCCGTCGCGGTCGCGCGCCTCGACACCGATGAGCGGCACCTGCCGCTGGCTCAGCACAGCAACGGCGGGGTCGAGGTCGGTGCTGCAGCCGAGCAGGAGCGCGGCATCCATCGAGGCGTCGCGCAGCCCGCCCACGGGGCGGTCGTCGCTGTCGGTCAGCAGCAGCAGGCTGTAGCCGGCCTGACCGAGCTCGTCGGCGATGCCGTCGAGCATCGCGACGACCATGGGGTCGCGGAAGGCGTCGCGGATGCGATCTTCCATGACGACGGCGATGATGCCGCTGCGGCCCGTGCGCAGGCTACGGGCGCGCGGGTCTGGGCCGCCGTAGTTGAGTTCGCGCGCGGCGGCGAGCACGCGCTCGCGCGTGTCGTCGGCGACGGGGCCCGCCCCGCTGAAGGCGAGCGAGGCGGTGGAGGCCGAGACGCCGGCGCGCGTCGCGACGGCCGCGAGGGTCGGCCGGGCCGTCTCGTCGACCGAAGGGATCGTGCGCGTTGCCGGGGTCGTCATCGGCTGTTATTGTAGGCCAGCTCGGGTATCGAATCGATTCGATCTCCCCATCGCGCCGATTCGCCGGCCACCCCCTCACCACCGAAAGGCCGCTGTGTCCACCTCGACCGGCACCCTGCCCACGCTCGCCAGCTGGCGCATCGCCGTCTTCGCCGTCTTCGCGATCAACGGCCTCGCCATGGCCACGTGGTTCGCCCGCACGCCTGCCGTGCGCGACGCGCTCAACGTGCGCACCGACGAGTTTGGCATCCTCATCATGGGGCTTGCCGCGGGCTCCATCGTCGGCCTGCTCGCCTCCTCACACGTCATCGCCCGCATCGGCTCGCGCACCACGATCCTGGTCGCGCTGCTCTCGAGCCTCGGGGCCCTCGCGCTCATGGGCATCGGCGCCGCGACCCTGCAGAGCTTCACCGTCACCGTCATCGGCCTCATGATCTTCGGCGCCGCATCGGGCACGACCGATGTGGCCATGAACGTTGAGGGCGCCGCCGTCGAGCAGGCCCAGGGCCGCAGCATCATGCCGTGGTTCCACGCATCGTGGAGCCTCGGCACCATCACCGGTGCGGGCATCGCTGCGGGCGTGAGCGCCCTCGGTCTCGGGGTCGACGTGCACACCGTGCTCATGGCCGTGCTGCTCGGCGCCGGCGCGCTCATCGCCGTGCGATTCTTGCCCAAGCACCGCGCCCTACCCGGCCTGGACGATGATGGCGACGGCCCCGCCCGCACGACCTTCGCCGAGCGTATGGCGATCTGGCGCGAGCCCCGCACGCTCGTCATCGGGCTCATCGTTCTCGGCATGGCCTTCGCCGAGGGATCGGCCAACGACTGGCTCGCCCTCGCCATGGTCGACGACCGCGGCGTCGACGAGGCCACGGGCGCCCTGTACTTCACGCTCTTCGCCACGGCGATGACCGTCGGTCGTATCGGCGGCGTGTGGGTGCTCGACCGCTTCGGGCGCGTGCCCGTGCTGCGGGCATCCGCCCTGCTCGCGATCGCGGGCCTCGCCGTGCTCATCACCATCGACTCCCCCGTCGCCGCCGCGATCGGCATCGTCGCGTGGGGTCTCGGTGCCTCGCTCGGCTTCCCCGTCGGCATGTCGGCAGCCGCCGACGACCCGGCCAAGGCCGCCGCGCGCGTCTCGGCGGTCGCGACGGTCGGCTACTTCGCCTTCCTCGTCGGGCCGCCCCTCATCGGCTTCCTCGGCGAGGCCGTCGGGCTGCTCTCGGCCTTCTGGGTCGTGCTCGTGCTGATCGGGGTCGCGTTCATCGCGACGCCCGCGGCGCGCGAGAGCGGTTCGGCGGCGCGATGGGCTGCTGTCGATGCGGCCGCGCCCGCTTCCGACACAGCCGCGCCTACCGAGGCCGACGCCCCGGCTCCGGATGCCCGCCTCTAGGCTCACCGCATGACGAGCTCCGACCCCGCACGCCCCGCCCTCCCCGCCGACCTCGATCTGACCGGCCGCGCGGCCCTCGTCACCGGGTGCGGATCGGCCGAGGGCATCGGCTTCGCCACGGCACGCGCGCTCGCCGAGCGCGGAGCCCGCGTCGCCATGACCGCCACGACCTCGCGCATCGACGAGCGCGTGGCCGAGCTGGCCGCGCTCGGGTTCGACGCTCACGGGTTCGTCGCGCGGCTCGAGACCGAGCCAGCGGCGACCGCGGCCGTCGCGGCTGCGGTCGCGGCGGTCGGCGAGCTGAGCATCCTCGTCAACAACGCCGGCATGATCGCGACGGGCGAGGAGTTTCCCCGCGGCGACATCGAGATGAGCGTCGACGAGTGGCGCAGCGCGGTCGACGTCAACCTCACCAGCGTGTTCCTCGTGACGCGCGCGGCGATCGCAGGCATGCGGTCGCAGGGGTGGGGGCGCGTCATCAGCGTCTCCTCGACAACCGGTGCGGTGCAGGCCGCGCGCGACGACCTCGGTTACGCGACCGCGAAGGCGGGCGTGCTGGGCTTCACGCGTGGGCTCGCGGTCGACGAGGCGCGCCGCGGCATCACAGTGAATGCCGTCGCCCCCGGCTGGATCGCCACGGCCTCGCAGCTGCCGCAGGAGACCGTCGAGGGCGAGCTCGTGCCGCTCGGGCGTAGCGGAACCCCTGCCGAAATCGCGAGCGCGATCGCCTGGCTCGCGAGCCCGGGCGCGAGCTACATCACCGGCCAACTCATCGTCGTCGATGGCGGCAACAGCATCGCCGAGGAGCGCCGCCCCGGCCTCTGGTCGTGAGAGTCCCGTGCCCGCCTGACGAGCTCTTCCTCGCACCCCATAGCACCGACTTTATGAGCCGCTTGCACTTCTAGTACTCGTGGCCACACAGCGTGGGACGGGCAGTACCGTCCCGACCCGACCCGACCCGAACCGGAGTGACCTGTGTCTACCGATCTCGGAGCCACTGCCCGCCGCAGCACAGAGACGGTAAACGGTCGACGAGGCCGTGTCGGCCGAACGTGGCCGGCCCGTGCCGCCGCGATCGGCGTGATTGTGGCATTGGTGTCGTTGCCGGCGCTTCCGGCCTCGGCGGCTTCAGTCGTCGACACGATCACGGTCGGCAACCTTCCTTACCGCGTGGCGTTCACCCCCGACGGCACCACCGCCTACGTCACCAACCTCAACTCGGCGGTGTCCGTCATCGCGGTCGACCGGGCGGCAGAGCTCACCGCCCCGTCAGCCCTCCCCACCCCCGTACTCGGCACCCCGTTTTCCTTCACCGTGCCCGTCTCGGTCGGCAGCCCCGCCGCAACGTTCTCGATCAGCGCAGGTGCACTCCCGGCCGGATTTGTCCTCGACGAAACCACCGGCGTCATCTCCGGCACCCCCACCACCGCGGGAGCCTTCAGCTTCACCGTCGCCGCCACGAACAGCTCGGGGACGGTCTCGGCCACCCACACCGGCACGATCGCCCCACAACTCGCCCCCACCGGGGCGAACAGCACGCCGCTGATCGGCATGGCCATGGCCCTCGCGCTTGTTGGCGCCGCATTGGTCTTGATTCGCCGTCGTGCTCGTGCGGTTGCATCCGGCTCGTGAGCAGTCGTGGATCTGCCGCCGTGCCCTTCTTGTGGGAGGGAGCGTATCGCGAGCATCCCGAATCCACGCCACTGCGCTCAGCGACAAGCCGCCCAACGGGCTGAGCACGGCTGAAGTGCGTCCCTGGCCAGCTTCTCAATAGTGGAAGCGGCACTGATGGACGATCAAGCGCCCATCACGCACCTCGTACACCAGACGGTGTTCCCGCGTTATGCGTCGTGACCAGAGCCCAGACAGGTTTCCGCGCAATGGCTCCGGCTTGCCGATTCCCGCGAACGGGCTCGTCAGCACAGAATCGATCAGCGCGTTGATGCGGTCGCGAACCTTCTTGTCGTTCTGCCCCCACCACTCGTACTGCTCCCAGGCGACCTCCGCCCACTCGAGGTCGTCCTCCGTCACTCGCGAATCAGCCCTCGACGCACCGTCTTGCCTTCTTCTACCTGCCGCTGCGCGACGGCGAGAGCTGCCACATTCGCCGGGCTGCTCAAGAGATGCACGGTCTCTACCAGCGAGTCGTACTCCTCGCGGGCCACGAGTACGACATCCCCCGCCTTGCGCGTGATGACCAACTCGACCCGATCTTCGACGACCTCGTCAAGGGCACGCCCGAAGTTCGCACGTGTTTCACTCACCGTCATCGCTCTCATGACCGTCATGCTACCAGTCTGTACGTGATCACGTACACGAGGTGGCCACTCTCCGAGCGACAGCGCGAGGCTGCACCGCCGTAGGCTGACGGGATGCGCCTCGTCATCGCCCGCTGCTCCGTCGACTACGCGGGCCGGCTGAGTGCGCACCTGCCGCTCGCCACGCGCCTGCTCATCCACAAGAGCGACGGCAGCCTGCTCGTGCACGCCGACGCGCTGAGCTACAAGCCGCTCAACTGGATGAGCCCGCCGTGCACCCTCGTGATCGACGAGCCCGACGACGACCAGCGCGAGGCGGGAGTCGTCGAGCTCTGGCGCGTCACGCACGCGAAGACCGCCGACCTGCTCGTCGTGAGCATTCACGAGGTGCTGCACGACTCGGCCCACGAGCTCGGCGTCGACCCCGGCCTGCAGAAAGACGGGGTCGAGGCCCACCTCCAGAAGCTGCTCGCCGAGCACATCGAGCTGCTCGGCGCGGGCCACGCGCTCGTGCGCCGCGAGTACATGACGGCGATCGGGCCGGTCGACATCGTGGCGCGCGACGCGAGCGGAGCATCCGTCGCCGTCGAGATCAAGCGCCGGGGCGGCATCGACGGTGTCGAGCAGTTGACGCGCTACCTCGAGCTCATGAACCGCGACCCCCTGCTCGCCCCCGTCACCGGCGTTTTCGCGGCGCAAGAGATCACGCCGCAGGCGCGCATGCTCGCCGAAGACCGCGGCATCCGATGCCTGCTGCTCGACTATGACGCGATGCGCGGCCTCGACGATGGAGTGCCCCGGCTCTTCTAAACCGAGGCACGCTGCGCACGAGTGCGGTCGGGGCTAGTCGCGGGCCAGCTGCAGTCGGCGGCGCGTGACGAGCAGCGCGCCGAGGCCGGCGAGGAGGGCGGCGAAAGCCACGGCCGGCACGGGAGAGTCGGTGCCCGTCTGAGCGAGCTCGGTCGGCCACGCGCTACTGCGGATCTCGAGCACCACGCATCCCGCCCCGATCTCGACCCAGGCTGACGTGCCGATGTCGCCGTCTTCGGCGACCGCGCTCAGTCGAAGCTCATAGCGCCCCGGCGAGCAGGCCTCGACGGGCACGACGATCTCATCGCTGAACTCGCCGACCTCGTCGGTCTCGCCCTCGAGCAGGACGAGCCCGCTCTCGACCATCACCAGGCTGTAGGGCGAGAACGAGTCGAGGCCGAGGCCCGTCGCGAGGGCAGTGCTACCCGAATAGATGTCACCCTTGACGAACTGCAACTCGAGGTCGAGCAGCGGCGGGTAAACGTAGTAGTCATCCTCGGGCGAGGTGCCGCTGCCGACCGCGTTCGTGCCGGTGGCGACGCACGAGTACTCCTCGAGCGACGTGAACCCGGCGACCGTGATCGGAATCGACGTGCCAGAGCCCGAGACGACATCGCCCGAGTCAGACGTGTTCGTGCATTCGATGACCCAACTGCTGACGAGGGTGTCAGGGGCGTAGGCCCAGAACGACGCGGTCGTGCCGTCGCCCGACAACTCGTGCTCGTCGATGTAGGGCTGGGGGGCGCTCTCGACTCGGAAGAGCGTTTCGGCAACGCTCTGCCGGCCGGTGTCATCCGCGATCGCGACCTTGAAAGCCCAGAAGCTGCCAGGCAGGTAGATGTCGGTGTAGACATCACCGCCCGTGCAGTGCTCCGACCCGATCTCGAGCGCCCCGCCGACGAACGACGAGCACGGCAGGTCTCCCGAGCCGTAGTACGGATAATTCTCGTCCGATACGACTGTCCAGCTCGTCGCCCCGGGGGCGGCGTACGACACCAGCGTCGTGGTGCCGTCGGTCGAGAGCGGCGCGAAGATGATCGGCGAGGTGAGCCGCGGCGCGACCAGGTAGGTCGATCCGGTCTTGCTGAACCGCACCCACTGCGAGAAGTCTTCGGCGACGCTGTTCTCGATGTCGTCGACGCGGCAGCAGTCCTCGATGTACAGCTCGTACAGGCCGTCAGCGAGACTCGACAGGTCACCCTGGAAGGTCTCGACGGTTTGCGCGTAAAGCGGCTCGTCGGTGACCACTTCAGAGATCACCTCGAGCTCCACGCCGGTTCCGGAACCCGATCCGGGAACATCGGCGTACGAGCCGATAGACAACACCTCGGTCGTCCCGCCGAGACCCTCGAAGTTGTCGGCTCCTCCGCTCTCCCACGCGGTCGTCACCACCCAGGTGGCAACGTTCTCCGTCACGCTGAAGTCGGGGCCGCTGGCGCGGAAGTGGCTGGCGGTCGCGCCGCTCGCGCCGACCCCGACAAGCAGGGCGGAGATGGCGGCGGTCGAGACGACGGCGATGATCCGGCGAGAAGTGATCATGAGTGTTCTCGATTCGACGGGGTGAGGTTCGCGACAAAGAAGGGCGAACTGCGTTCACAATAGCGGACGCACCGTACTCTGGGACATCCCAGGAACATCCCTTCTTCTGGGGTACCCGTCGCCTCGACCGGGGCGTCTCCGCCTAGGCTTCAGCACGTGCACCCCTACACGGCGATCCTGCTCGACCTCGACGGCACGATCACCGATTCGGCCCCCGGCATCACCGGCACGCTCGCGTACACCTTCGAGGCGCTCGGGCTGCCCGTGCCCGATGCGGCCGAGCTGCTGCGGTACGTCGGCCCGCCGATTCTCGACTCGTTCCGCGACCGGGCCGGCATGACGCTCGCCGAGCGCGAGCGCGCGCTTGAGGTTTACCGTGCGCGCTACCTCGACCGCGGCGCCTACGACGCGACCCTCTTCCCCGGCATGGGGACGCTCGTCGAAGACATCGCCGCGGCGGGCATCCCGCTCAGCCTCGCCACCTCGAAGCCGGAGCTGCCGGCGAGGCTCATGCTCGAGCACTTCACGATCGCCCACCACTTCGACATCATCACGGGGGCATCGGCCGACGAGGTGCGCAGCGCCAAGGCCGATGTCGTCGCCGAGGCGCTCGGGCGATTGCGGGCGATGGATGCTGACCTCACGCGCCCCGTCATGGTCGGCGACCGCGTGCACGACGTCGAGGGCGCGGCGGCCCACGGAATCCCAACGATCGCCGTGTCGTGGGGCTACGGCCGCCCCGAGGAGTTCGCGCACGCCCGCGCCGTCGCCCACGACGTCGACGAGCTGCGCGCCCTGCTGGGTCTCTGAACCCTCAGCGGGCGAGGCGCTCTACCACCGCGCCGAAGACGCGCGGCAGCGCAGCCGCCGCGGGCACGATAAGCCCGCGCGCGGGCGAGGTCGCGGCGGCGAGCAACCCCGCCGTGAGCACGCGGAAGTCGCGCGTCGACCGGGCCCACGCCCGCTCGTAGGTGGGCAGGTCGTCGCGCGCGAGGCAGTCGGCGAGCACTTCGGCCTGGGCGAGCCCGACGCGCAGCCCCTCACCGGTCAGGGCATCCACGTAGCCCGAGGCGTCGCCGACGAGCGCGACGCGACCCGCGGTGCGGGCGCGCGTGCGCTGCCGAAGCGCGCCAGCTCCGCGCAGCGCGCTCGCCTCCGCCGCGCCCGCGAGACGCTCACGAACGGCGGGAGCCTGCGCGAGCGCCGCCTCGAGGTCGAGCGGCCGCGGAGCGAGCACCGCCACCCCGACGGTGCCCTCGTCGACAGGAGTGATGTACAGCTCGGCCTCGGGCAAGTAGGTCACTTCGACGAGGTCGCTCCACGGGGCGGCGGCGAAGTGCTGCCGCAACCCGAACCGGCGAGCGTCGCGCGTTGAGGCGCGCGCAGGGCGGTCGAGACCGGCCGCCGTGCGCACGGTCGAGTGCAGGCCGTCGGCGCCGATGAGCCAGCGGGCGCGCATCCCGTCGACAGCGACGTGGTCGGCGTGCTGCCCGACTCTCTCGACGCGCACGTGCCGCGTCTCGATGCCGACCTCGGCCACTCGCGCCCGCAGCGCGTCGTGCAGCACCGTGCGGCGCACTCCCCGGCCGGTCGCCGAGCGGTAGCGATGGGTGACGGCGCGGCGGGCATCCTGATACCGGATGCCCCGCAGCGGGTGCCCCGCGGGGTCGACGCCGAGCCGGCCGAGGGCGGCGACCGCCCCGGGCATGAGCCCTTCGCCGCACGCCTTGTCGATCGTTCCCTCCCGCGGCTCGAGCACGACAGCGCTCAGGCCGCGCGCGTGCAGCTCGAGCGCCGTCGCGAGGCCGATGGGGCCGCCGCCGGCGATGAGAACGTCGGCGTCGAACCGAGCAGTCACGACCGCAGCGCGGCGAGCGCGCGGTTCTCGGTCGGGATGCGGAAGGCCAGCAGCAGCACGGCGTTCAGCGCCGAAAAAGCGAGAGCGGTGATCCATGCCGAGTGCACGAGCGGCAGGGCGATGCCCTCGATCGCGACGATCCAGTAGTTGGGGTGGCGCAGCCAGGCGAAGCGGTAGGGGCCGCGGCGCACGCGCTGCGCACCCGGCACGACGATGACGCGCGTGTTCCACTGCCGACCGAGCGAGGCGATCACCCAGTAGCGGCCGGCCTGGCAGAGCAGAGCGATCACGAGCATGGGCCAGCCGAGGGTGCCGATGAACGGCCGGTCGAGCAGCACGACCTCGGCAATGCTCGCGAGCAGCAGGCCGGTGTGCAGCACCACCATGAACGGGAAGTGCCCCTTGCCGTGCTCGACGCCGCCCTGCGCGAAGGCGTGGGCGGCGTTGCGCTTCGAGATGACGAGCTCGACGAGTCGCTCGACGCCCGTCGCGAGCACGAAGACGATGTACAGTACGACGCTCATGACCACTCCAATGCAACGATCTCGGCGGTGACCCCCGGGCCGAGGGCGAAGAGCAGGCCGCGGGTGCCCGCAGGCCGGGCCCCGCCCTCGGCGAGCACGTGCAGCACGGCCGCCGACGACATGTTGCCCGCGCGCGCGAGCACGGCCCAGCTCGCCGCGAGCGCTGCCGGGGCGAGGTCGAGCGCGGTGCTGAACGACTCGAGAACGCGCGGCCCACCCGGATGCGCGATCCAGTCGTCGACGTCGGCGCGCGTCCATCCGACCTCGGCGAGCAGCTCGTCAACAGCACCAGCGAACTGGCCGTCGATGAGCGCGGGAACGCCCGCGGCGAGCATGAGCCGGAAGCCGCTCTCGCCGATGCGCCAGCCGATCATCTCGGCGCTCTCGGGGTAGAGGGCGCTGCGGCTGCCGACCACCCGGGCGCGCGGCTCGGCGGCGGCGAGCACAGGGTGGGCATCCCCCACCATGACCACCGCGGCGGCGCCGTCACCGAAGATGCCGGTGCCGACGACGTTCGCCATCGAGGCGTCGCCCCACTGCAGGGTGAGCGAGCACAACTCGACCGCGACGAGCAGGGCGACGCCCCGCGGATGCCCGGCCAGGTAGTCGGCGACGCGCGCGAGCCCCGCGGCGCCCGCGACGCAGCCGAGGCCGAAGCTCGGCACCCGCCGCAGGTCGGAGCGGAAGCCCATGCTCGTCGCCAGCTGCGCGTCGAGCGAGGGGGCACCGAGGCCCGTGACGGTCGTGAAGAAGAGGTGGTCGACCTCGTCGACCCGCATGCCCGCCTCGGCGAGCGCCGCCGTGACGGCGCGCTCGGCGAGTGGCAGGGCGAGCTCGGCGAAGAGCGCGTTGGTGGCGGTGAAGCCCTCGATGGCACGGTACTCGGCGAGCGGCAGGGCGAGGTGGCGCGTCTCGATGCCACTCGCGGCATGGATGCGCTGCATGACCGCGCGCGCCGCCGGGTCGTCGGTCATGCCTGCCGCGAGCTCCGCCGTGATCTGCGCCTGCGTGGTCGCGTGCTCGGGCAGCACGGGCGCTACCGCGAGAATCCGAGCCATTGGCGAATGATGGCACACGGCCCTGCGCCCGCGCGCAGGGTTGACAGGGGCGCACGGCGGCTACAGTCGAGGGGTCGCATCGTTCGTCGTCGAATCGCTCTTGGAGGATCCGCGTGCCCGCCACCATCGCCGAGCTCGAGCCCTCGTTGCGCGCACTGAGCGCGGGCGCCGAGCGCTGGGTGCGCATGACGATCGCCGAGCGCCGCGCGCTGCTTCGAGCCGTGCGGGCCGCCACGCTCGAGGCCGCCCCTGCCTGGGTCGAGGCAGCGTTCGAGCTCAAGGGCATCGACCCGCGCAACCCTGCCGCGGGTGAAGAGTGGTCGAGCGGGCCCTACGCCGTTATCACCGCAACGAGCGCGATCGAGAAGACCCTGAAGCTCGTCGAGAAGGGCCGTTCGCCCATCGACGAGGTCGAGCTCGGAATGGCACCCGGCGGTCGCACGACGCTGAAAGTCTTCCCGTACCTGACGAAAGACATCGTGCTGCAGGGCTACGAGGCGCACCTCTGGCTGCGGCCGGGCGTCTCGCTCGACCAGGCGCGCCGCGGAGTGGCCCGCGCGCTGCGCGACCCCCACCGCGCGCCCCGCGTGACCCTCGTGCTCGGCGCCGGCAACATCACGGGCATCCCGGCCCTCGACGTGCTGACGGCGCTCTACCAGGAGGCTTCGGCTGTCGTCGTCAAGCTCAACCCCGTGAACGCCCGTGTCGGTGCCGCGATGAAGCGGGCCTTCGCGCCCCTCATCGAGCTCGGCGTGCTGCTCATCATCGAGGGCGGGCAGGAGGTCGGGGCGGCGCTCATCCACCACGAAAGCATCGACGCCGTGCACATCACCGGCAGCCGCCACACGCACGACGCGATTGTGTGGGGCACCGATGTCGATGCCGAGAAGCGGCGCGCGGCGGGCACCCCGTTGCTGACGAAGCCCATCACGAGCGAGCTCGGCGGCGTCGGCCCCGCGATCATCGTGCCGGAGGACGGCTGGTCGAGCGAGAACGTCGACGACGTGGCCCGCGACGTCGTCACGCAGCGGCTGCACAACAGCGGTTTCAACTGCGTCGCGACGCAGATCGTCGTGATCCCCGAGGCCTGGCAGCGGGCCGACGAGTTCGTCGAGGCGGTGCGCCGCCACTACGCGGCCGCGCCCGAGCGCCCCGCGTACTACCCGGGCGCATCCAGCCGCCAGCTCGCCGTCGTCACGGTGCACCCCGATGCGGCGGTGCTCGGTGGCGACCCGAACGTGCCGCGCACGCTTGTCGACCACCTCGACCCCGAGCAGGCCGACGAGCACCTCTTCACGGTCGAAGCCTTCGCGCCCGTGCTCGGCATCGTGCGCCTGCCCGGCTCGCGCGAACCCGGAGCGTTCCTGGATGCCGCGGTCGCGTTCGCGAACGACCGCCTGGCGGGCACGCTCAGCGCCGGCATCTCGATTCACCCCCGCACACGCGAGGCGCTCGGCGGCCAGTTCGACCGCGCCGTGGCAGAGCTGCGCTACGGCACCATCGGCATCAACGCCTGGACGGGCACGATCTTCGGCATGCCCGGCGGCACCTGGGGCGCCTTCCCGGGCCACACGCTCGACGACGTCGGAAGCGGCATCGGCATCGTGCACAACGCGCTGCTGCTCGACCCCCAGCACGTCGAGCGCACGGTCGGCGCCGGAGCCTGGGCGCCCTCTCCGACCCCGCTCTGGTACGTCGACAACCGCACCGCGCACATCACCGCACGCCGGTTGACCCGCTTCGCGGGCATCGACTCGTGGGCCATCGCAGCGCCGATCGGTGCCGCCGCGATCGACAGCTACCGGAAGGGGTGAGCATGCCTTCGATGCCGCAGCACGTCGACGTCGTGGTCGTCGGCTCGGGATTCGGCGGCTCAGTCGCGGCCCTGCGGCTCGCCGAGAAGGGCTACTCGGTTGCGGTGCTCGAGGCCGGTCGCCGCTTCGCCGACGACGAGTTCGCCACGACCTCCTGGAGCCTCAAGAAGTTCTTCTGGGCGCCCGCGCTCGGGCTGCTCGGCATCCAGCGCATCCACCTGCTCGACGACGTCATGATCCTCGCCGGGGCGGGGGTCGGCGGTGGTTCGCTCGTGTACGCCAACACGCTGTACCGGCCGGCGAGCGACTCGTTCTTCCACGACCGGCAGTGGGCGCACATCACCGACTGGAAGGCCGAGCTCGACGCCTACTACGACCAGGCGAGCCGCATGCTCGGGGTCGCGTTGAACCCGACAATCACGCCCGCCGACGAGATCATGCAGAAGGTGGCGGCCGACCTCGGTGTCGCCGACAGCTTCCACCTCACGCCCGTCGGCGTCTACTTCGGGGAGGGAGCGGGCGTCGAGGCGCCCGACCCCTACTTTGGTGGCGCGGGCCCTGCGCGGCGCGGCTGCATCGAGTGCGGCGAGTGCATGACGGGCTGCCGCCACAACGCCAAGAACACGCTCGTGAAAAACTACCTGCACCTCGCTGAGTCGGCGGGCGCCCAGGTATTCCCCTTGACCACGGTCACGCGCCTCGAGCCCTTCCCCCTTCCTCTCAGATCTGGGGCAAAAGGGCATATCGGTGACGAGGTTCCGCCGATTCGAAGCGAATCTGGGGATGCTCGTGCGCGGTACCGCGTGACCACATGGACCACCGGCAAGGGTCGCCGCAGTGAGCGCACGCTCACGGCCGACCAGGTCGTACTCGCCGCGGGCGCGTGGGGCACCCAGCAACTGCTGCACCGCATGAAGGCCGAGGGGCACCTGCCGGGCATCTCCGTCCGGCTGGGCGAGCTGACTCGCACCAACTCCGAGGCCCTCGGCGGAGCATCCACCGCCTTGCGCCACTCGCGGGGCGTCGACATGACGCGCGGCGTCGCGATCACCTCGTCGATCCACCCCGACAAGCACACGCACATCGAGCCGTGCCGTTACGGCCACGGGTCGAACGCCCTCGCGCTGCTTGCAACCCTCGCCGTGCCCGGCGGTCGCCGGACGCCGCGCTGGTTGCTATGGATCGGCCAGCTGCTGCGCCACCCTGGCCGCGTCGCCTCGATGGTGTTCGGCATGGGCAGCTGGAGCCGGCGCTCGATTGTCGGCCTTGTCATGCAGAACCGCGACAACTCGCTCACGGTGCGGGCCGGCCGCGGAACGTTCGGCGGCTTCCGGTTGCGGTCGAGCCAGGGGCACGGCGAGCCGAACCCCACCTACATTCCTGAGGCGAACGAGGCCTACGGGCTCATGGCGAAGCACATGAACGGATTTGCGCAGTCGGGCATCAGTGAGGTCTTCGACGTGCCCATGACGGCGCACTTTCTCGGCGGCTGCCCCATTGGCGACTCCGCCGAGACGGGCGTCGTCGACGCATACCACCGCGTGTTCGGCCACGAGGGCCTGCACGTCGTCGACGGCGCTGCCATCTCGGCGAACCTCGGCGTCAACCCCTCGCTCACGATCACCGCGCAGGCGGAACGCGCCTTCGCCCTGTGGCCGAATCGCGGCGATGCGGATGCTCGCCCGGCGCTCGGCACGGCCTACGTGCCCGTGCCGCCCGTGACCCCGAGGTCACCCGTGGTACCGGTCGGCGCGGAGGGTGAGCTGCGCATGCCCGTGTTGCTGGGCCTGCCCCGCGTGCGCCGCACGTAGCTCCCTCTCACACTCAACTGCCCCAGATCTGGGCCAAAGTGGCGCCTGGCCGCGCAGGTTACGCCCTTTTGCCCCAGATCTGGCGAGCAGTGCGCAGCTAGCGCGCCTGAGGCCTGAACCCGCGCAGCCGCAGCGAGTTCGTGACGACGAAGACGCTCGAGAACGCCATCGCGAGCCCGGCGAGCAGCGGATTGAGCAGCCCCAGCATGGCGATCGGAATCGCGGCGACGTTGTAGCCGAACGCCCAGAACAGGTTGCCGATGATCGTGCGCAGGGTGCGGCGCGCGAGCCGGATGGCGTCGACGACGACGAGCAGGTCGCCGCTGACGACGGTGAGGTCAGAGGCCGCCATGGCCGCGTCGGTGCCGCCGCCCATGGCAATGCCGAGATCGGCCGCGGCGAGCGCCGCCGCGTCGTTGACGCCGTCGCCGACCATCGCAACAACATGACCGTCGGCCTGCAGCTGCCGGATGACGTCGAGCTTGCCCGCGGGCGTCACGCCCGCGCGCACGTCGTCGATGCCAAGTGCCGCCCCGACGGACCGCGCGGCACCGGCGTTGTCGCCGGTCAGCAGTACGGGCTCGAGCCCGAGCGCTCGGAATCGCTCGATCGCGAGCGCCGAGCTCGGCTTGAGCGTGTCGGCGAGCACGATGACCCCGGCCACCGCGCCGTCGATCGCGACGACGATGGGCGTCGCGCCCGCGTCTTCGTGCGACGCGATGAGCGCGTCGTCGACCTCGATCGCCCAGGCCTCGCGCAGCCATGACGCGCGGCCGATCGCGAGGGCGTGCCCCTCGACGACGGCCGTGATGCCCGCGCCCGCGTGCGACTCGAAGCTCTCGACGGCAGCCAGCGAGAGACCGGCCGCGCGGGCGTGGTCGACGACCGCGCGAGCGAGCGGATGCTCCGAGCCGTCTTCGGCAGCCGCGGCGAGTGCGAGCATCCGGTCGCCGTCGACGCCCGCGACCGGCACGACCGCGGTGACGGCCATCTGCCCCGTCGTGACCGTGCCGGTCTTGTCGAGCACGATCGTGTCGATGCGGCGGGTGCGCTCAAGTACCTGCGGGCCGCGGATGAGAATACCGAGCTGCGAACCACGGCCCGTGCCGACAAGAAGCGCCGTCGGGGTTGCGAGCCCGAGAGCACACGGGCACGCGATGATGAGGGTCGCGACAGCCGCCGTGAAGCCGATTTGAACGGAGCCTCCAATGACGGTCCAGGCCAGCAACGTGCCGAGTGCGAGCACAAAGACGATCGGAACGAACACGCCCGACACCCGATCGGCGAGCCGCTGCACCTCAGCCTTCCCCGTCTGCGCCTCTTCCACCAGGCGCGCGAGTCGTGAGAGCTCTGTGTCGGCGCCGACGCGCGAAGCTTCGACGACAATGCGGCCGCCGACGTTGAGGGTGCCGCCGACCACACGGCTGTCGAGCTCGACGTCGACCGGTAACGACTCGCCCGTCAGCAGAGAGTTGTCGACGCTCGAGGTGCCCTCGATGACGACACCGTCCGTCGCGATCGTCTCGCCCGGCCGTACGACGAAGCGGTCATTAATCTGTAGCTGGCCGACGGGAATTCGCACCTCGACGCCGTCGCGCAGCACGGCTGCGTCGCGGGCGGCGAGGTCGAGAAGCGCATCGAGGGCTTCGCGCGACGAGCGCTTGGCGCGCGCCTCGAGGTAGCGCCCGAGCAAGATGAAGACAGTCACCGCGGCGGCGACCTCAAGGTAGATCTCGTGCAGACCAGCCTCGGGTGTTCCCAGAAGGCGTACGACCATAGTCATGCCGGGCATGCCGGCGTCACCGAAGAACAGTGCGTACAGGCTCCAGATATACGCCGCGCTCACTCCGACCGAGATCAAGGTGTCCATACTCGCGATGAAGCGGCGGGCGTTGTGCAGCGCGACCTTGTGGAACGGCCACGCCCCCCACACCGCGACGGGCGAGGCGAGCGTGAGCGCGAGCCACTGCCAGTTCGTGAACTGCAGCGCCGGAATCATCGACATCAGCAGCACGGGCACCGTCAGCACGGCCGAGATGATGAGCCGCTGGCGCAGCGGTGCGAGCTCGTCGATCGGGGCCGCCGCGGGCTCGGTGGATGCTGCGCTCACCTCACGAGAAACCGCGAGAGCCGCTCTGTAGCCAGCTTTCTCGACGGCCGCAACGAGCGCGGCTGCGTCGAGTTGCTCGCCATCGGCCGCGCGCACCGACGCCTTCTCCGTCGCATAATTCACGGTCGCTTCAACGCCCGGCACTTTGTTGAGGCTGCGCTCGATTCGATTGGCGCACGAGGCGCACGTCATGCCGGTGAGTTCGAGTTGCAGCTCAGTCGTGACGCGAGGGGATGAGTCGGTGAGCGTCATCGGCTCAGGCCAGCTGATAGCCAGCCTCTTCGACGGCCGCGCGCACGGCTTCCGTGTCGAGAGGGCCAGCAGAAGTGACAGTCACGATCGATGCGCCGCCCTTGTTGAGCGCGACATCAACGGACTGCACGCCAGCAACAGCGCTGACCTCTTCGGTCACGCTCGCGACGCAGTGTCCGCAGGTCATCCCTGTGACGAGAAACTCGGTACCCGCGCCCACGGTCGACGATGCGACACCGGCATCGGTGGCGGATTCCGTTGCCGCGTCAGAGGCGCACATGCACGCTCCCCCGCCACAGCAACCGCCCGACTCAGCCGCGGGGGAATCGGCGGAAGCGTCACCGAGGAGATTGGGTCGTTCGTTGTGAGTGATATCCATGAGGGCGACGATATCATACCCCCCTGGGGTACACAACCCAGTCCGTCAGCGGCGACGCTGGGGGCGGCCGCGATCAGGCGCGATCTCGATGAGCTTGCCGCTGATGCGCGTGCCCTGCAACTTCTGCAACACGGCGGGCGAGAGATCGGCGGGCAGCTCGACAATCGAAAAGTCGGGCTGGATCGTGATCGCTCCGAAGTCCTCCCGGCTCAGCCCGCCCTCGTTCGCGAGCGCGCCGACGATCTGACGCGGCTCGACCTTGTGGCGGCGGCCCACCTCGATGCGGTAGGGCGCAAGGGTTCCGGATGCGGGGCGCACGCGGCGCTCCGGGCGCGCGCCGTCGCGGTCGTCGCGTCCGCCGCGGGGCGAGCGGTCATCCCGAGGCGGACGGTCGTCGCGGGAGTCGGCGGCGAAGCGCTGCGCGCGCTCCTCCTCGGCCGAGAGCAGCAGCGGGGTGTCGCCCTGCGCGACGAGCGCGAGCGCCGCCGCCACGTCGAGCTCGGCCACATCGTGGTGCTCGACGTAGTGACTCACGATGTCGCGGAACTCAGCGATGCGCTCGGCCTGGCCAAGGGCCGCCGTGATGGCGTCGTCGAAACGGGCGAGACGCGTGACGTTGACGTCGTCGACGCTCGGCAGGCGCATTTCGGTGAGCGGCTGGCGCGTGGCCTTCTCGATCGCCGTGAGCAGCCGGCGTTCGCGCGGCGTGACGAAGCTGATGGCCGAGCCCGAGCGGCCGGCGCGGCCCGTGCGGCCGATGCGGTGCACGTACGACTCGGTGTCGACAGGAATGTCGAAGTTGACGACGTGGCTGATGCGATCGACGTCGAGTCCACGGGCGGCGACGTCGGTTGCGACGAGGATGTCGAGCTTGCCCGACTTCAGCTGGTTCACGGTGCGCTCGCGCTGCACCTGGGCCACGTCACCGCTGATCGCGGCGGCCGAGTAACCGCGGGCGCGCAGCTTCTCGGCGAGGGTCTCGGTCTCGTTCTTGGTGCGGACGAAGACGATCATGCCCTCAAAGTTTTCGACCTCGAGAATGCGCGTGAGGGCGTCGACTTTCTGCGGGTACCCCACGATGAGGTAGCGCTGCGTCGTGTTCGCCGAAGTCGTCGTCGTCGACGTGACAGTGATCTCGTCGGGGTCGGTGAGATACTGCTGCGACAGCCGACGTATCGTCGCGGGCATCGTCGCCGAGAACAGCGCGACCTGCTTGCTCTTGGGGGTCTCGGCGAGGATCGTCTCGACGTCTTCGGCGAATCCCATCTTGAGCATTTCGTCGGCCTCGTCGAGCACGAGGTACTTGAGCTCGCTCAAGTCGAGCGTGCCCTTCGCGAGGTGGTCCATGATGCGGCCCGGGGTGCCGACGACGACGTGTACGCCGCGGCGCAGCGCCGAGAGCTGCACGCCGTACGCCTGGCCGCCGTAGACCGGCAGCACGTGCACGCCGCGCAGGTGCGCCGCGTACTTCTCGAAGGCCTCGCACACCTGTAACGCGAGCTCACGCGTGGGTGCGAGCACGAGCGCTTGCGGGTTCTTCTGCGACACATCCAGCCGCGAGAGGATCGGTAGCGCGAAGGCAGCAGTCTTCCCCGTACCGGTCTGGGCGAGCCCGACGACGTCGCGGCCGGCGAGCAGAGTCGGGATGGTCGCAGCCTGGATGGCCGAGGGCGTCTCGTAGCCGACGTCTCGCAGCGCCCTGAGAACGGCGTCGCTCAAACCGAGGTCAGAGAACCTGGTCGTGGGGGAGGTTTCGGCGGCCGCCGACGTCTCAGTTTCAGCGGTCGTCATGCATTCACGGTACCGCGTCGCCCGTCACGCCGACCGTGGACGAGTCACCAGCGTTCCCCCACCCGCTGTGGGGCTGACCTCCAGACAGCGCGCTTAGCGTCGCATTTGCGCGCCGGTTCAAGCGCACACCCCTTTTGCCGTGGAGTCGCTGATGCCCGCGCTGCCGCTCGAGCCCGACGTGATCGATCTCGTCATCCTGGGTGCCGGATGCGCGGGGCTGTCGCTCGCGGCCCGTCTCGCGAGCGGCGACGGCGACCTGCGGGTCGTCCTCGTCGACCGGCGCACCGAGTTCGCCGACGACCGCAGCTGGAGCTTCTGGCAGCACGATCACCACCCGCTGCGCGACATCGTCGCCCACGAGTGGAGCGGCTGGTCCTATGCCGACCTTGCTGGCCGCTCGGCCACCCACCGGGTGCCGGGCATGAGCTACCAGTACATCCGCGGTGTCGACTTCTACCGCTGGGCCCTCGCCGAGATCGCGGGCGATGACGGTATCGCGCTTCGGCTCGGCGTCGTGGCCCAAGAGCTGTCGTCGACCACGCTGCCCGATGGCTCCCCGGGCGTGCGCGTCACGACTGACGAGGGCGCGCTGCTCGCCCGCCGCGTCGTCGACACCCGCCCGCGCCGCACGGCCGCGCTGCTCTACCAGTGCTTCAGCGGGGTCGAGGTCGAGCACGGGGGTCGGCTTACGATCGCAGACCAAGACGGCGTCGGCACTGTGCCAATGGAGCCCGACGCAGTCGGGCTCATGACGCGGATGCGAAGTGGCACTGACGGCCTGGGCTTCGTCTACGTGCTGCCGCTCTCGCCGACCAGCGCGCTCGTCGAGTGGACGCGCTTCAGCCCCGTACCCCTCGCCGAGAGCGTCGTCGTGGCCGAGCGCGACGCCGAGCTCTCCGCGATGGGGCTCGCGGGCGCGACGGTCGTGCGCGAGGAGGGCGGCATCCTGCCGATGGGGCGAATGAATGCGGGTCGCATGCTCGCGAAGGAGGCGCCGATGCCGGGCGTCGTGCTCGCCGGCAACGCCGGCGGTGCGTTGCGGGATGCCTCGGGGTACGCGTTCCTGCGCATCCAGCAGTGGGCGCGGCGCTGCGCCGACGCGCTCGCGCGGGGGGAGGACCCGGCGCCGCACCCCGTCGAGCCCTGGGTGCGGCGGCAGATGGACCGCATCTTCCTGCAGGCCCTGCGCGCGCATCCCGAGCGCACGGTCGACTACTTCATGGCGATGGCGCGCGGCGTCGCCCCGCACCGCCTACTGCGGTTCCTCACCGATCGCGCGACCGCGGGCGACCTCGCGAGCATCATCGCCAGCCTGCCGCTGCTGCCCTTCCTCGCCGAACTGCCCGACCGTCGCGCACGACTCGTCGCTTCGGCGAGCGCCGCGCGGGCCGACCGCGTGTCGAGATGACGGTCCTCACTGAACCCGCACCAACCGTCGCCAGCCCCCAGCGGCGCGCGCCGTTCGAGACCCGCCTCTTCCTCTCCCTCGCCCTGCTGACCGCGCTCGCCTTCCTCCTCGCGAACCCCGAGCCGCCGCTCGTCGTGCAGATCGCGGGCGTAGCGATCCTCGCCGCCGTGCTCGGCATGCCGCACGGCGCGCTCGACCCGCTCATCGCGCGGCGCCTCGGCTACTGGCGTACGCCGCTGACCTTGGCCGTCTTCAACCTCGTGTACACGGGGGTCGCGGCGGCCGTCGTCGCGCTCTGGCTGCTCGCTCCCGTGCCGAGCCTCGTGGCCTTCCTGCTCGTCTCGGCCGCCCACTTCGGCAGCGACTGGAACCGCGGGCGCCCTCTCGCCCTCCGCTTCCTCACGGGGGCGGCCCTGCTCAGCCTCCCCTCCCTCCGAGACGTGGATGCGGTGGCCGACCTCTACGCGACCCTCGCCGGTGAGGGCGCTCGCGTCGTCGCCCAGGCCCAGGCCGCGATCGGCCCCGTGCTGCTCGTCGCTCTGGCGGCGGCCGCGGTCATGGCCGCGCGCCGAGCCCCCCACGAGGGGATCGAGCTGCTCGCGGCCGCCGCCCTCGCCCTGCTCGCCCCGCCGCTCATGTTCTTCATCGTCTACTTCTGCGCGCTGCACAGTGCTCGGCACTTGCGCGAGGGATTCCGCGAAGAGCACGGGCACGGCCGCCGCCTGACGGTGCTCATCGTCGCGACGTACACGCTCGCGCCGCTGCTCATGGCGGCAGTGTTCCTCTGGGCGACGGCCGGTACGGCCGCCCTCGACGACCAGCTGCTCCGCGTCGTCTTCATCGGCCTCGCAGCGCTGACCGTGCCGCACATGGCGCTCGTCGCCCTCGGTGATCGCGCCCTGCGGGCGGGGTCAGGGCAACGGGTGGTCGTGCACGACTGAGCTCAGGGTCACGCCGTTGAGGTCGAGGTACAGCTGCCGCTCGGTTACCGAGACGGTGATCGCATTACGGCGCTCGAGCACGGCGACCGTGGCATCGATGAAACCGGGGTCGAAGCTGTGCAGCACGATGCGATCCGCCTCGTGAATCTTCTTGCCCGCCCACAGGGCGAGCACCTT
>CAYPND010000008.1:25139-81147 GCA_964412175.1 uncultured Microbacteriaceae bacterium
CTCGTCGTACACGCCCCGGTCGACGTCGGCCAATGATCCCGTGAACGTGTAGACCACTGCGCCGGCTGCCATGAGGCCCGAGCCTACGCGCCGGGGCGCCGAAACGTTCGCACAAGATGAAGATCCTGTGCGCGAGGGGGGACTTGAACCCCCACGCCCTTACGGGCACTGGCACCTGAAGCCAGCGCGTCTGCCATTCCGCCACTCGCGCGCGACGGGGCAGGCCCCGTCAACTCAGCGAGATTATCACAGGAGGCACAGGCCCCTGTGCGGCACCGGCACGCCCGGCCGACTACCATCAGAGGGTCATCGGCCGAGGGAGGACGCAGGTGGGGCTTCTCGACAGCTTCGAGCGCGGACTCGAGCGCGCCGTGGGCGGAGCCTTCGCCAAGACCTTCAAGAGCGGCGTGCAGCCCCTCGAGATCTCGGCCGCTCTGCGCCGCGAGCTCGACACGAAGGCCGCCGTGGTCTCGCGCGAGCGCATCCTTGTGCCCAACGAGCTGCGGGTGCGACTGGCTCCGGCCGATTTCGCCCGTATGGATGCCCTGGGCGAGTCGCTCATCGACGAACTCACCCAGCTACTGCAGCAGCACGCTACTGCCCAGCGGTACACGTTCCCCGGGGGAATCCGGCTCACGCTGCGTAGCGATGCGGCCCTCGCCGAGGGCGTGCTCGCGGTCGAATCCGAGACCGTCAAGGGCTCGGTCGTCTGGAGCCCCGTGCTCGACATCGACGGCGTGCGCCACCCGATCACGCGCTCGCGCACGATCATCGGTCGCGGTAGCGAGGCCGACATCACGCTCGACGACACCGGCACGAGCCGCAAGCACATTGAGATCCTCTGGGACGGCGAGCGCGCGCAACTGACCGACCTCGGCAGCACCAACGGCTCGCTACTCAACGGTGAGCCGGTGACCCGGGCCGTGCTGCCACCCGATAGCGTGATCGAGATCGGGCGCACGCGCATCCTGTTCCGCGTGCTCGCCCAGCGCGGCGATGTGGCCGATCCGAGATCCCCACGGAATCCGAGTCGAGGAGGCGGCCGTTGAGCGAACTCACACTGCTGCTGCTGCGCATCGGCTTCCTCATCCTGCTGTGGGCCTTCGTCTTCGCGATCGTCTACGCCCTGCGTTCCGACCTGTTCGGCACGAAGGTGCGCCGCATGCCCGCGCCCGCCGCGGCGAGCGCGGCATCCTCCGCCTTCGCGACCCCCGCCGCCGCCCCGGCCGCGACGCCCGCGAGCCCCGCCGCGCCGACCGCTCCGGGCGAGACCGCGCGGCGGCTCGTCATCACCTCGGGGGCGAAGGAGGGGCTCGAGCTGCCCCTCGAGGGCGAGCAGCTGACGATCGGGCGCTCGGCCGACTCGGGCCTCGTCATCCGCGACGACTACACCTCGACCCACCACGCGCGGCTCATGCTGTGGGACGGAACGTGGATGCTGCAAGACCTCGACTCGACGAACGGCACCTTTCTCAAGGGCAAAAAGGTCGGCGCACCGACCGCGGTACCCCTCAACACCCCGGTGAGCATCGGCACGACGACGTTCGAGCTGCGACGGTAAGCGCATGACCACGCTCTCGGCCGCCGGCTCGCACGTCGGCAAGGTGCGCTCGAACAATCAAGACTCGGGCTATGCCGGCGAGCACCTGTTCGTCGTCGCCGACGGCATGGGCGGGCACGCGGGGGGAGATGTCGCGAGTGCGCTCGCCATCCAGTCGATCGCGCACGTCGACCGCGCGTTCGACAACGCGGCCGACGCCGTTGAGGCGCTGCGCAGCGCGCTGCTCGAAGCGAACCAGGAGCTCGCCGAGACGGTCTTCGAGCATCCCGAACTCGCGGGAATGGGCACGACCGTGAGCGGTTTCGTGCGCATCGGTGACAGCCTCGCGCTCGCCCACATCGGCGACAGCCGCGTTTACCGCTGGCGCGAGGGCGTGCTGACCCAGGTGACGAAAGACCATACCTTTGTGCAGCGCCTCGTCGACAGCGGTCGCATCACCGCCGAAGAGGCCGCGGTGCACCCGCGCCGCTCGGTGCTCATGCGCGTGCTCGGCGACGTCGACATCACTCCCGAGATCGACGTCGAAGTGCTCGACACCCGGCCGGGTGACCGATGGGTGCTCTGCAGCGACGGCCTCAGCGGGTACGTCACCGAGCAGCGCGTGGGCGAACTGCTCGACAAGCACGCCGACGCCGCAGCCGCCGTCGAGGCCCTCATCGACGAGAGCCTCGCCCACGGCGCCCCCGACAATGTCACGGTCGTCATCGTCGGGGTCGACGAATCGCCCTCGAGCTCGGCCGGCGCGCCGGTCATGGTGGGCTCTGCCGCGAAGCCCCTCACGTACACGGCGAGCACCAGTCGCCGCGGGGTGCGCCTGCCCTCGCTACTGCTGCACCCGCTCTCGGCGACGACCGTGCCGGCCGACGAGCACTTCGAGCCCGAGTCAGAAGAGTTCTTGCGCGAGCTCATCGCCCAAGACGCGCGGCGCAAGGTGCGCCGTCGCGTCACGTGGTCGGTGGGCATCGTACTCGTCGCGAGCCTCGTCGTCGCGGCGCTCGTGGCGGGATACCAGTGGACCCAGTCGCGCTACTTCGTGGGCGTCTCGAATGGGCAGGTCGCGATCTTCCAGGGCGTGCAGCAGAGCATCGGGCCCATTCCGCTCTCGAGCGTCTACTTCGAGAGTGACATCAACGTCGACGACCTCTCGCAATTCAGCCGCGAGCGCGTTGAGTCGACCATCAACGCGAGCGACCTGCCCGATGCGCTTTCGATTATTGATCGGCTGCAGCGTGAGCTCGACTGAACCGCGCCGCGCCGGGCCGGTCGTCGATCTCGCGGCGGGCGGCGCGATGGGCGACGCTCGACCCACGTTCACCGAGACCATCACGATCAGGCTTCGCACTCCCGCGAAGCTGCGCAACCTCGAGCTGCTGCTGCTGCTCGTCGCGATCGGCATCACTGGGTCCGCGGTCGCCCTCGTGCAACTGGGCGCCGTCGGCGAGCTCGACCTGACGATCCTGAGCTACGGGGCGGGGCTCGGGATGCTCGCTCTCGGCATGCACGTCGTGCTGCGCATCACGGCTCCTGACGCCGACCCCTTCATCTTGCCGATCTCGGTCACCCTCAACGGCCTCGGCGTCGCCATGATCTACCGCCTCGACCTCGCCGAGGGGCTCTCCGGCTGGGAGAGCGCGGGCGTGCGCCAGATGGTGTGGACGGCGATCGCGATGGTGATCGCGCTCGCCGTGCTGCTCGTGGTGCGCAACCACCGCATCCTGGCCCGCTACCGCTACGTCGCGATGGTCGTCGGCATCGGGCTGCTCCTACTGCCGATGCTGCCCGGCATCGGTCAGACGATCAACGGCGCCCGCCTCTGGATCCAGCTCGGCCCGCTCTCCTTCCAGCCCGGCGAGATCGGCAAGATCGCACTCGCCGTCTTCTTCGCCGGCTACCTCGTGACGGCGCGCGAGTCGCTCTCGATCGTCGGCAAGACCTTCCTGGGGATGCGGTTCCCGCGCGGAAAGGACCTCGGACCCATCCTCATCGTGTGGCTCGCGGCGATGGCCGTGCTCGTATTCCAGCGCGACCTCGGCACCTCGCTGCTGTACTTCGGGCTCTTCCTCGTCATGATCTACATCGCCACCGGCCGGCTCAGCTGGGTCGTGCTCGGCCTGAGCCTCTTCCTCGGCGGTGCCCTCATCGCGAGCCAGGCGCTCAGCTACGTCAACGGCCGGTTCGCGACTTGGCTCGGCGCCTTCGACCCCGAAAACTACGACGCGATCGGCGGCAGCTATCAGCTGGTGCAGGGGATGTTCGGTCTCGCGAACGGCGGACTCATCGGTACCGGCCTGGGCCAGGGGCGCCCCGACATCGTGCCCCTCGCCGAGAGCGACTTCATCATCGCGAGCCTCGGAGAGGAGCTCGGGCTCGTCGGCCTCTTCGCCATCCTCGGGCTGTACCTGCTGTTCGTCGCTCGCGGCTTCCGCATCGGGTTCAACGGCACCGACGACTTCGGGCGGCTGCTGGCCGTGGGGCTCGCGTTCGTCATCGCGCTGCAAGTATTCGTTGTCATCGGCGGCGTCACGCGGGTCATCCCTCTCACCGGCCTGACCACCCCGTTCCTCGCCGCGGGCGGCTCGTCGCTCCTCGCCAACTGGATCATCGCCGCGCTGCTGCTGCGGCTGAGCGACACCGTGCGGCACCAGCCCCGACTGGTGGTGAATGACGCGTGAATAAAGAACTGCGCCGCATCAGCATCGCGACCCTCGCCATGTTCCTGGCCTTGTTCGTCTCGACGAGCGTGATCCAGGTGTTCTCGGTCGACGACCTGCGCGCCGACCCGCGGAACGTGCGCACGCTCTATGCGAGCTACTCGGCCGAGCGCGGCCCCATCCTGCTTGACGGCCGGCCCATCGCGCAGTCGGTCGCGGTCGACTCGCCCTTCGCCTTCCTGCGGGTCTACCCCGAGCCCACGCTATACGCGTCCATCACCGGCTACTTCACCCTCAACCAGGGCAACACGGGCATCGAGGGTGCCTACAACGACTTCCTCACCGGCACCGCGAACGAGCAGTTCCTCGATCAGCTCAGCGCCCTCGTCACGGGTCAGCGCCCGCGCGGCGCGGCCGTGCAGCTCACGATCGACTCCGTCGTCCAGCAGGCGGCCCTCGAGGCGATGGGCGACCTGAAGGGCGCCGTCGTGGCGATCGAGCCTGCGACAGGGCGCATCCTCGCCATGGTTTCGACCCCGTCTTTCGACCCCAACCGCCTCGCGGCGCACGACACCCAGAGCGTGCTCGAGGCGTACGACCAGTTGCTCGCTGACCCGAACCAGCCGCTCATCAATCGCGCCATCAGCGGCGACCTGTACTTCCCGGGCTCAACCTTCAAGATCCTCGTCGCCGCAGCCGCGATCGACTCGGGCCAGTTCACGCCCGACGACGCCTTCCCCAACCCGGCGAGGCTCACCTTGCCGCTCAGCACCGACGAGATCTCGAACGCCGGCGGCGACACGTGCGGCCCCGGCGACACCGCCACGATCGCGACGGCCCTTCGTCTCAGCTGCAACATTCCCTTCGCCCAGCTCGGTCTCGCGCTCGGGGAGGACACGCTCGCGCGCTACACCGAGGCCTTCGGCTTCGGCACGGCGTTCGAGGTGCCGATGACCGCCACGCCCTCGAGTTTCCCGACGGGGCTCGACGACGCACAGCTCATGCTCTCGTCGTTCGGGCAGTACGACGTGCGAGTGACGCCATTGCAGATGGCGCTCGTGAGCGCCGCGATCGCGAACGGAGGCAACCTTATGCAGCCGACCCTTCTCGACCGCATCATCGCGCCGGATCTGTCGATCGTGCAGCAGTCCGAACCGACGCTCTTCAGCCAGCCGATCACGCGCGTAACGGCCGAGACGGTGAGCGCGCTCATGGTCGACGCGGTGTCGAACGGCGTGGCCAGCAATGCCAGAATAGAAGGCGTCGCGGTCGCCGGTAAGACGGGCACGGCCGAGAACGGCGACACGGCCCCCTACACCCTGTGGTTCACCGGATTCGCACCGGCGGACAACCCGCAGGTCGCGGTGGCCGTCGTCATCGAGGACGGCGGGGGCCTCGGCCAGTCGGGGTCGAGCAACCGGATCGCGGCCCCGATCGCGAAGCGAGTGTTTGAGGCGGTGCTGAGCAGATGAGACCCACGAGCGGGCTGACCTTCGGGGGCCGGTATCAGCTGCTGTCGCGCGTCGCGATCGGAGGCATGGGTGAGGTCTGGCAAGCTACCGACCTCGTGATCGGGCGCACCGTCGCCATCAAGATCTTGAAAGACGAGTACCTCGGCGACCCCGGGTTCCTCGAGCGGTTCCGTGCCGAGGCACGCCACGCCGCCCTCGTCAACCACGAGGGCATCGCCAACGTCTACGACTACGGCGAAGAGGAGGGCAGCGCCTACCTCGTCATGGAGCTCGTGCCGGGCGAGGCGCTCTCGACCATCCTCGAGCGCGAGCGCGTGCTGCCCGCCGACCAGGTGCTCGACTTCGTCGCGCAGACGGCGTCCGCGCTGCACGCTGCGCACCAGGCGGGCCTCGTGCACCGAGACATTAAGCCCGGCAACCTGCTCATCACGCCCGACGGCCGCGTCAAGATCACCGACTTCGGCATCGCGCGCATCGCCGACCAGGTGCCGCTGACCGCGACCGGTCAGGTTATGGGCACGGTGCAATACCTGTCTCCCGAGCAGGCGAGCGGGCATCCCGCATCGCCGTCGACTGATGTCTACTCGCTCGGCATCGTCGCCTACGAAGCCCTCGCGGGCCGTCGCCCCTTCACGGGCGAGTCGCAAGTCGCCATCGCGATGGCGCAGATCAACGAGGCGCCGCCCGAGCTGCCCGTCACCGTGGCCGAGCCCGTGCGCAACCTCGTCTTCGCCGCGATCGCCAAGAAGCCCGCCGACCGCCCGGCGAGCGCCCAGCTCTTCGCGCGCGCCGCTCAGGCCTTGCGCCGCGGTGACGTCGGCGGTGCCGCGGCGATCGTGCCTGCCATCGCCTCGGGCGCGGCCGCTACGGCCGGCACGCGGGTCATGCCCGCCGCCAGCGACGAGTCGACGCGTGTGCTGCCGAGCATGGGCCCCGTTCCCACCCCGGCGATGCCGACGGCTGCCCGGCGCAGCCCCTGGACGTGGCCGCTCGTCGCGCTCATCGGAATCCTCATCGTGCTGCTCGTCGGAGCGCTGATCGCGATCTTCGCCCAGCCGAGCGCACCTGACCCTGAACCGAGTGACACGCCCACCAGCTCGCCCACCCCGAGTGACACCCCATCACCGACCCCGACGGTCGAGACCGTGACGATCGTCGAGGAGGAGTGGCTCGGGCGCACGCGCGCCGCGATCGACGCCAAGATCGCCGAGCTCGGCCTGCGCCTCGACCCCGTCGAGGGAAACATCGCGCCGACCGCGGCCGAGGTCGGGCTGTCGTACCAGATCAACCCTCGCGGCGGGGTCGTGCAGCGCGACGCGGTGATCACGGTGTTCTTCTACGCGCCCATCCCGACGCCGCCCCAACCGGCGAACCTCGCGATCGATCCCGGCGCCGGCCCGTACCCGGGCGAGAGCGACGTCGTGCTGAGTTGGCCCGCGTACACCGAGTGCCCCACGGGATTCCCGCTCACGGGCTACAACTTCACGATCGTCGGAGGCTCGCCGGGCGAGTCGCTTCCGCTCGGGGCATCGAGCACCGACCTGACGGTCACGCTCACGGCGAGCGGTCAGTTGCGGGTGACGTATGTCGCGCTCTGTTCGAGCCTGCAGTCGCAGCGCTCGAACGAGCTCGCGATCCCGATCGGCTAATGCTTCGAGTCGAGCACCGCTCAGCGCCCTAGACTGACCCCCACAGCACTGCACCCCCGAAGGAACCGAGGCACCGATGGACGAGGTCGCACAGGGCACCCGACTGATCGCCGCTCGCTACGAGCTCGGCCCCCACATCGGTCGCGGTGGCATGTCCGACGTATATCTCGCCACCGATGCCAAGCTCGGCCGGCGCGTCGCCGTCAAACTGCTCAAATCGACCCTCGCGGCCGACCCCGTGTTCCGAAGCCGCTTTCGCCACGAAGCGCAGGCGGCCGCCCGCATGGCGCACCCGACGATCGTGCGGGTCTACGACGCGGGCGAGGAGATCGTGCGCGGCGCCGACGGGGCCGAGACCATCGTGCCCTTCATTGTCATGGAGCACGTAGAGGGCCGGCTGCTGAAGGACATCATCCACGACGGGCCGCTATCGCTCGCCGAGGCCTCGCGCATCGCGGAGGGCATCCTCACCGCTCTCGAATACTCGCACCGCGCGGGAATCGTGCACCGCGACATCAAGCCCGGCAATGTGATGGTCACCTCCTCCGGCCAGGTCAAGGTGATGGATTTCGGGATCGCGCGCGCGATTTCCGACTCGGCGGCGACCGTCGCGCAGACGAGCTCGATCCTCGGCACCGCGCAGTATTTCTCGCCCGAGCAGGCCCGCGGAGAGACGATTGATGCCCGCACCGACCTCTACGCGAGCGGCGTCGTGCTCTTCGAGATGCTCACGGGTCGGCCGCCCTTTCAGGGCGAGTCGGCCGTCGCGGTCGCCTACCAGCACGTGAGCGAGGCGCCCGTCGCCCCGAGCACGCTCAACCCCCAGGTTTCCGCGGCGATGGATGCCGTGGTGCTGCACGCCCTCGCGAAAGACCGCTTCGAGCGGTTCCAGACGGCAAGCGAGTTCCGCACCGACATGACCGCCGCCGCGAACGGTCTCGTGCCGCCAAAGCGCGTCAATGCTCCCGCTGACTTCACGTCGACGCTGTTCGGAGTGAACCCGCAGGCCACAACCGACACCGAGGCCGCGATGCGGCAGTTGAGCGTCGACGATGACGAGCGGCGCAGCCGCACACAGTCGAGACCCCCCGTCGCCTGGATCTGGGCGGGGATCGCCGTCATCGCCGTAGTCATCGCCGCGGTGCTGTTCTGGGCGCTCAACCTCGAGCGCACGCCCTTAAACGAAGCCGTGGCGATCGCCGTGCCCGATGTCGTCGGGCTCGAGTACGACCCCGAAGATGGCAGCGTGGGCGGCGGTCAAATCCTCCTCGACGCCGGACTGCGCCCCGAGCCCGTCACCGTGACCGACCCCGATATTCCCGAGGGCCAGATCATCAGCACCGACCCGCCCGCGGGCACCACGGTCGCGCCCGGGCAGATCATCGAGGTCGTGGTCTCGGCCGGCCGCGAACTCATCGAGGTGCCGAGCCTCGCCCTGCTCTCGCTCGCCGAGGCCGAGGCGCAACTCACCGCACGCGGGTTGCTGATCGGCACGGTGACGGCTGAGAACTCGTCATCGATCACGAAAGACACCGTCATTCGCTCCGATCCGGAATCCGGTACCGAGATGCGTCAGGGCGACGCCGTCAACCTCGTCATCTCGACGGGCCTCGTGCGGGTTCCCGACGTGACAAACCTGCAGATCGGCGAGGCTTCGTCGCAATTGACGGCGCTCGGGTTGCAGGTCTCGGTCGAGGGCGACGGAACCTGCACGGGGCAGGCCGTCACCGGGCAGTCCTTGCCGCCGGGCGATCAGCCCCAGGGCTCACCGGTGACGCTGCGCTACTGCAGCGGCAACTAGCAACCGGCGCCGGCTCGCGGTGCACCGCGAACGTGGGCGGCGAGCTCAATCCCGCGGGGTGATATTTACGAGCGGGCCGAGTCCGACGGCCATCGCGCGTGCGCTGGGCAGGCCGGCTTCGGCGAGCCAGTTGCCGAGCATCCGATACCCGCCCTCAGTGAGCACGGACTCGGGGTGGAACTGCACCCCGTGCATCGGGGCTGTGCGGTGCCGCACCCCCATGATGATGCCGCCTTCGGTGCGCGCGGTCACCTCGAGCTCGTCGGGCACGGTGTCGTCGACGATCGCGAGACTGTGGTACCGCGTGGCCCGGAACGGCTGCGGCACCCCGTCGAAAAAGTCGCTGCCGTCGTGCTCGATCAGCGAGGTCTTGCCGTGCATGAGCTCGTCGGCGTGCGTCACGACCGCGCCGAGCGCCTCGGCGATCGCCTGGTGTCCGAGGCACACTCCGAGTAGCGGCTGCCCGGAGGTGAGCGCCGCGCGCACGACCGGGATGGAGATGCCCGCCGAGGCCGGTTTTCCTGGCCCGGGCGAGATCAGCACGGCGTCGTAGTCGGCGATGAGCGCTGCCGCGCCGCTGGCGTCGACGACGTCGTTGCGCACCACCGCCGTCTCGGCGCCTAGCTGCTGCAGGTAGCCGTCGAGCGTGTAGACGAAGCTGTCGTAGTTGTCGATCACAAGCACGCGCATGCGATCAGTTCCCCACCGTCGAGTCTTGCGGTAAGAGCGTGTCGGCCACCCACGGGAAGACCCATTCGATGAGCAGGGCGAGCACCGCGACGACGAGCACGATAACAATCAGGATTCGCACCCACACCGGTCCGGGAAGGATGCGCCACAGCGCTGCGTACATCAGAGCACCTCGCAGGTCGTCATGATTGCTCAGCCCCTCGCCTGCACGACGGCGGAGATCTCGTCAGGAGGGCCGTCTGCGCGCGGATACCAGGTCTCAAACACGGCATAGGCGATGATGCGCTCGGCCGTCGAGAATCGTGGGTTGCAGCTCGTCATCGTGAGCACCCGATCAGTCGGTGCGACGCCCGGCGCAGCGGGAACCGGCTCGAGAACGTCAACGCCCGTGGGCCACACGTACTCCAGGCCGCGGAAGACGTACTCGTACCAGCCGTCGACCGTCTCGACGTAGATGCGGTCGCCGAGGCGCAGTTGGTCTATGTCGCCGAACGCCGCGCCGTAGGTGCGCCGATGACCCGCGATCGCGAAGTTGCCGAGTTCACCCGGCATCTGGGTCTCGGTGTAGTGACCGACACCGACGGTGTAGCTGTTCAGTACGGTTTTGACGTCGACTCCCGACGCGATCGAGCGCACCCAGGTAGGGCCGAACCGAGGGACGATGAGAGTGCCGAAGACCTCACCCTCGTTCTCGGGCGCGGCCGAGATGACAGGCTCGCCTGGGTCGATCGGGCGCTCGGCAGTCGAATCGCCGCGCTCCCACCGCTCTTGCAGTTCTTGTTGAACAACCTCAGCCGCCTGCTGCTGCTCGGCGCCCGCCGTGATGTCGTTCAACCACAAGTACCAACCGAGAAAAAGCATGACGACAACCCCCGCGGTGAGCAGCAGCTCGCCGATCACGCCCGTGATACTCAGGCGGGCGGGTCGCGCGGGCCGACTCGTCGGAGACGCCGCCGTCACGTTAGCGGCGGGTGCCTCGGTGAGCGCCGGTTCGGGCGCGTCGACCGGTTCGGAGTCGTGCATTCCCTGATTCTAGGCGCAATTGCTGTCGGGCTAGACTGGCGCTCATGGCACGGACTACTGCGCGCAATGCCGAGAACGCCGAAACCCCGCGGGGAGACGAAGCACCCAACCCCATCTGGTTCAAGCCGCTCATGTTCGGGTTTATGGTCATCGGCCTCATCTGGATCCTGGTGTACTACGTCAGCCAGGCCTCGTGGCCCGTGCCGAGCCTGGGCCCGTGGAACATCATGGTGGGCTTCGGCATCATGTTCATCGGCTTCCTCATGACGACCCGCTGGCGCTGACCGGGAGTTCTGTAGAACTACATCTCTGTGATTATCCCCACTGTGGAATCACGTGTGGATAACTTTGGGTCACCTTCTATGATGCAGACTCACGACCTCTCGCGCGAGGTCTAGAACAGGGTGAGCCGCAGCACGGTTGCCGCGACGAGCGCCGCGGCAACGAGCGCGATGAGCGTCGCCTGCCGCCGTTGTTGATCGGCACGGCGTGTGCGCAGCATGACCCAAGCGAGCACGGCTCCGACGAGCAGACCTCCGACGTGCGACTGCCACGAGACGCCCGGGATCAGGAAGCCCAGCGCGAGGTTGATGGCGATGATGACCACGAGCTGCACGTTGCGCCCGCCGAGTCGGCGCTGGATGACAAAGAACGCTCCCAGCAGGCCGAAGATCGCACCCGACGCCCCCACCACCACGGTGAGCGGAGCGAGCCAGAGCACGGCAACCGAGCCGCCGAGCGCCGAGAGCACGTAGACGGCCGCGAACCTCGCTCGCCCGATGAGGCTCTCGAGCAGTGGACCCAGCACCCACAGCGAATACATGTTGAAGACGATGTGGAGGATCGAGCTGTCGCTGTGCACGAGAGCCACCGTGAGCATGCGCCACGGCTCGATTGCGGTCAGCGGCGGAAAGTACGCGAGCGCGCTCGTGACCGCGCCTTGCGTGATCCACTGCAGGACATAAACCACGAGCGTCAGGCCCAGGATGCTATAGCTCGCGACGGGAACTCGGCTGCCGGGCCGGAAGGCGCGCACCACCGCGGATGGCCGTTTCGGCAGGGCGGCTCGCGCGGCCGCGACGCACTCGGGGCACTGCACGCCGACGGGGGCCGGGGTCTGGCACTCGGGGCAGATCGCGCGGTCGCACCGCTGGCACCGCACCGCGCTGGGGCGATCAGGATGCCGATAGCAGACGCGAGCACCCGCCCCGGGACGCGGTGAGCCCGCCTGGGGATCGGTCATGCGACGTCGACGACCTCGATGCTAGAGATGACGACGTCGTCGAGCGGCTTGTCGTTGGCGTTCGTGGGCACGGCCTCGATGGCCTTCACAACGGCCTTCGAGTCGTCGTCGGCGACGACGCCGAAGATCGTGTGATTGCCGTTGAGCCACGGCGTCGCGACGGTCGTGATGAAGAACTGCGAACCGTTCGTGCCGCGACCGCCGCGCTTGCCGGCGTTGGCCATCGCGAGCAGGAAGGGCTCGCTGAACTGCAGCTCGGGGTGGATCTCGTCGTCAAACTCATAGCCGGGCCCTCCGATGCCCTGACCGAGCGGGTCGCCGCCCTGCAGCATAAAGCTAGTGATGATGCGGTGGAAGATGACGCCGTTGTAGAGGGGATCGGTGGTCTTCTGACCCGTGGCAGGGTGCGTCCACTCCTGCGTGCCGGTCGCGAGGCCGACGAAGTTGCGGACGGTCTTGGGCGCGTGGTTGCCGAACAGATTGACGACGATGTCGCCCTTGTTCGTATGGATGGTGGCGACGGCGGTGTGGAGCGACATGCGCCCATTCTGGCATGGAGCGCCCTGGTCGCTTCCTGAGGATTCGGGGCGCACCGGTTGGGCGCCAGCCGTGTTGGTGCCAGGATAGGGTTTCGCCGATCGCCGATGCAGGAGGACCTCATGGAACTGTCACGCAAGCGCCAGCGCGAACTGAAGAAGCTGCGCCGCCAGGCCGGAGACGTGTGGGACGAGCAGCGCGAGGTGCTCGAACGCGCCGCGAGCATCTTGCGCGATGCCAGCCGCCAGGCAGCATCGGTCGCACGGGAGGATGTCGCCCCTCGCGTGCGGGACACCTTCGAGAAGCGCATCGTGCCGGGCGTCGAGGCGGGCGTCGGCTCGGTGCTACACGCCGCCTCGGCAACGCGCGACCGCTTTGTCGACGACGTCATGCCCGCCGTCTCGGGTGCGATCGGCTCGGCCATCGCCGTGCTCGACGTCGCGCGCGACAAGCGCATCCGCGACGCCATCCGCCAGGTCTCGGCCTCGGGCCGTGATCTCGCCACGCGCGCCGGCCAGAAGGTCGGGCTCATCGAGGTCAAGCCCGCGCCCGGCCCCGGCCGCTACATCCTTATCGGTCTCGGCGTCGTCGCGACCGCCGCGATCGCCTATGTCGCCTGGCAGACCCTGCGCGCCGACGACGACCTATGGGTCGAAGAGGTCGACCCCGACTCCGAGGCCCCGACCGAAAGCTCGTAGCAACCCGCGCGGCATTGCGCCGCAGAAGCGCGCGACCAACCCTGGTCGCGACGCGAAACGAGACGACCGCGCTTGTCTCGCGGAAGCGCATCGCGCCGCAGAAGCGGCGGCGCGATCATAACTTTGTGGAGCCTAGGAGAATCGAACTCCTGACCTCCTGCTTGCAAAGCAGGCGCTCTACCAATTGAGCTAAGGCCCCGTGGTCTCCACTTTAGCCGAGACGCGCAGCGTCGCGACCGCGCTCGCGACGCGGAAGCGACGTCGCGCCGCAGAAGCGGCGGCGAGACAATAAATGCAGTGGGGATACGAGGACTTGAACCTCGGACCTCTTCGTTATCAGCGAAGCGCTCTAACCGCCTGAGCTATATCCCCGGGAGACCGGATACGACTGTACTGCATCCGATCACGCTCGCCCAAGTCGGGCGAGGGGCACGATCAGTTGTTGGTGAAGCCGACGAGCAGGCCGCCCGTGAGGCGCACGCTGAGGTTGTAAAGCAGAGCGCTGATGGCACCGATGGCGGTGCCGCCGACGATGTTGAGCAGGGCGACGATCGTGGCGAAGAACATCACCTGACCGAGCGAGAATATGGTCGTGAAGCTCGTCGCGTCGTTGGTGATGTCCGCGAGCACCGCGTCGACGTCTTGGATGACGCCGAGCGAGTTGAGCACGATCCAGACGAATAAGGTGGCGACGAGCAGCAGCACCGCTCCGCAGATGGCGACGAGGAACGACAGCTTCACCGCCGACCAGAAGTCGATGTAGACGAGCTTGAGACGAACTTGCTTCGTCGGGGTTTGGCGCTGCGACTTGCGCTGCAGCTTCTCGGCGACAGTACTCACTCGTTCTCGTCCTTTCCGACCTCGGCCGCAGGTGCGGCCTCGGTGGTGTCGGTGTTCTCGACGACCTCAGTCTTCTCAATCGACTCGGCGTCCGGGTCGACAAGGCGTCGCTCGCTGTTCCGGGCGATCGCGATTATGCGGTCGTCGTCGTCGGGCCGGGCGAACACGACACCCATCGTGTCGCGCCCCTTGGCGGGCACCTCGGCCACGGAGGAGCGTACCACCTTGCCATTTTGCATGACCACGAGCACCTCGTCGTCTTCCGCGACGATGAGGCCGCCCGCGAGCGCCCCGCGATCATCGCTGAGCTTGGCCACCTTGATACCGAGACCGCCACGCTGCTGCACCCGGTACTGCTCGACCTCGGTGCGCTTGGCGTAGCCGCCCTCAGTGACGACGAACACGAATCCCCGCTCGCCCACGACGGAGGCCGACAACAACTCGTCACCCGCGCGGAACTTCATGCCCGTCACGCCGGAGGTCGAGCGGCCCATGGGCCGAAGCGCCGAATCGTCGGCGGTGAATCGCAGCGACATGCCCTGCCGCGAGACGAGCAGGATGTCGTCCGAGTCATCAGCGAGCATCGCCGAGACGAGCTGGTCACCCTCGCGGAGGTTGATGGCGATGATGCCGCCCGTGCGGTTGGTGTCGTACTCGGTGAGCGCGGTCTTCTTCGCGAGGCCGTTGCGCGTCGCGAGAACGAGGTGCTGGGCCACCGAGTAGTCGCGGATGTCGAGGATCTGCGCAATCTCTTCGTCCGGGTGCAGGGCGAGCAGATTGGCGACGTGCTGGCCCTTTGCGTCGCGCCCGGCCTCCTGCACCTCGTAAGCCTTGAGGCGGTAGACCCGACCCGTGGTCGTGAAGAACAGCAGCCAGTGGTGCGTGGTCGTGACGAAGAAGTGCTCGACGACATCGTCGGCGCGCAGCTGCGCGCCCTTGACGCCCTTGCCCCCGCGGTGCTGCGAACGGTAGTTGTCGCTGCGCGTGCGCTTGATGTAGCCGCCGCGCGTGACGGTGACGACCATCTCCTCTTCGGGGATAAGGTCTTCGACGCTCATGTCACCGTCGAAGCCGAACATGATCTCGGTGCGGCGGTCGTCGCCGTACTTGTCGACGATCTCGGTGAGCTCGTCGGCGACGATCGTGCGCTGGCGCTCGGGGCTCGCGAGAATCGCCTGGTAGTCGGCGATGAGGCGCTCGAGCTCTTCCGCCTGATCCTGGATCTTCTGCCGCTCGAGAGCGGCGAGGCGGCGCAACTGGAGGTTGAGGATGGCGGTCGCCTGCAGCTCCTCGACCTCGAGCAGCTGCATCAGGCCGTCGCGAGCTTCTTCCGTCGTCTGCGAGCGACGGATCAGGGCGATGACCTCGTCGAGAGCATCCAGCGCCTTGAGATAGCCGCGGAGGATGTGGGCGTCGGCCTCGGCCTTCGCGAGGCGGAACGCCGTGCGGCGAACGATGACCTCGATCTGGTGCGTCACCCAGTAGGTGATGAACCCGTCGATCGGCAGCGTGCGCGGCACGCCGTCGACGATCGCGAGCATGTTGGCGCCGAAGTTGTCTTGCAGCTGCGTGTGCTTGTAGAGGTTGTTGAGCACGACCTTGGCGACGGCGTCGCGCTTGAGCACGATGACAAGGCGCTGGCCGGTGCGGCCGGACGACTCGTCGCGGATGTCGGCGATGCCGCCGAGCTTGCCCTCTTTCACGAGGTCGGCGATCTTGATCGCCAGGTTGTCGGGGTTGACCTGGTACGGCAGCTCGGTGATGACGAGGCACGTGCGGTTCTGGATCTCTTCCACCGTCACGACCGCCCGCATCGTGATCGAGCCGCGTCCCGTGCGGTAGGCGTCGTGGATGCCCTTAACGCCAAGGATCTGCGCTCCGGTCGGAAAGTCAGGGCCCTTGACCCGCTGCAGGATGGCCTCGAGCAGGCTCTCGCCATCGGCCTCGGGGTTCTCGAGGTGCCACAGCGCCGCCGACGCCACCTCACGCAGATTGTGGGGTGGGATGTTCGTGGCCATGCCGACCGCGATGCCGACGGAGCCGTTGACGAGGAGGTTAGGGAAGCGCGCGGGCAGGATGCTCGGCTCTTGCGTGCGGCCGTCGTAGTTGTCGTGGAAGTCGACAGTGTCTTCTTCGATATCCCGCACCATCTCCATGGCGAGCGGGGCCATCTTGGTCTCGGTGTACCGCGGGGCGGCTGCGCCGTCGTTGCCGGGCGAGCCGAAGTTGCCCTGGCCCGCGGCCAGCGGGTAGCGCATCGACCACGGCTGAACGAGCCGCACGAGAGCGTCGTAGATGGCCGAGTCACCGTGCGGGTGGAACTGGCCCATGACGTCGCCGACGACGCGCGAGCATTTCGAGTACGCCTTGTCGGGGCGGTAACCGCCGTCGAACATCGCGTAGATGACGCGACGGTGCACGGGCTTGAGTCCGTCGCGCACATCGGGCAGCGCGCGCCCGACGATGACGCTCATGGCGTAGTCGAGGTACGACCGCTGCATTTCGAGCTGCAGGTCGACCTGGTTCACGCGACCGCCGGGGCCGTAGTCGACCGGGTCGGTTCCCGTGGTGTCGTCTGCCATGAGTGGATTCCTTCGGTGGTGGTGTGATCGAAAGGGGATGCCCGACGAGCTGTCCGCCGCTAAATGTCCAAGAACCGCACGTCTTTCGCGTTCTGCTGAATGAAGGTTCGTCGCTGCTCGACGTCGTCGCCCATGAGGGTCGAGAAGACGCTGTCGGCGACCGCGGCATCCTCGAGCGTCACCTGCAGCAGGGTGCGCGATGCGGGGTTCATCGTGGTGTCCCACAGCTCCTGGTGGTTCATCTCGCCGAGACCTTTGTAACGCTGCACCCCGTTGTCTTTCGGGATGCGCTTGCCGCTCGCGAGGCCGGCTTCCATGAGCGCGTCGCGCTCGCGGTCGCTGTAGACGTACTCGTGCTCGGCGTTCGTCCACTTCAGCCGGTAGAGCGGGGGCTGCGCGAGGTACACGTAGCCGAGATCGATGAGCGGCCGCATGTACCGGAACAGCAGCGTCAGCAGCAGCGTCGTGATGTGCTGGCCGTCAACATCGGCATCGGCCATGAGCACGATCTTGTGGTAGCGCACCTTGTCGGGGTCGAAGTCCTCCCCGATGCCCGCGCCGAAGGCCGTGATCATCGCCTGCACCTCGGCGTTGCCGAGTGCGCGATCGAGACGCGCTTTCTCGACGTTGAGGATCTTGCCGCGCAGTGGCAGGATCGCCTGCGTCTCGGGGTTGCGACCCTGCACCGCCGAGCCCCCGGCTGAGTCGCCCTCGACGATAAAGATCTCGCTCAGCGAGGGGTTTTTCGACTGGCAGTCTTTGAGCTTGCCGGGCATGCCGCCCGACTCGAGCAGGCCCTTGCGGCGGGTCTGCTCGCGCGCCTTGCGCGCGGCAATGCGCGCGGCCGAAGCCTGCAGAGCCTTGCGGATGACGTCTTTCGCCTGCACGGGGTTGCGCTCGAACCAGTCGGCGAGGTGCTCGCCGGCGATCTTCTGCACGAACGACTTCGCCTCGGTGTTGCCCAGCTTTGTCTTCGTCTGGCCCTCGAACTGCGGCTCGCCGAGCTTGATGGAGATGACGGCGGTGAGCCCCTCGCGCACGTCATCGCCCGAGAGGTTCTCGTCTTTGTCTTTCAGGATGCCCTTATCGCGCGCGTACTTGTTGACGAGCGTCGTGAGCGCGGCTCGGAATCCCTCCTCGTGCGTGCCGCCCTCGTGCGTGTTGATGGTGTTCGCGTAGGTGTGCACCGACTCGGAGTAGGCGTTGGTCCACTGCATGGCCACCTCGAGGGCGATGCGGCGCTCGGTGTCTTCCGACTCGAAGCTGATGATCTCGGGGTGCACGACCTCGATCTTCTTGGCCGAGTTGAGGAACTCGACGTAGTCGACGAGACCCTTCTCGTAGAGAAATTCTTCGCGCCGCGGCGCGGCGTCGGGCGCGGCGTCCGCGTCGGGTCGCTCGTCGGCGATCGTGATGCGCAGCCCCTTGTTGAGGAAGGCCATCTGCTGGAACCGGGCGCGCAGCGTGTCGTAGTCGAACTCGGTCGTCTCGAAAATCTCGCCGTTCGGCCAGAATGAGATGGTCGTGCCGGTCTCGTCGGTCTTCGTGCCCTTCGCGAGCGGGGCATCCGGAACACCGTGCTGGTAGGTCTGGCTGTAGACGTTGCCCTGACGGCGAACCTCAACCGCGAGGCGTTCAGAGAGCGCGTTGACAACCGAGCTGCCAACGCCGTGCAGGCCGCCCGAGACCGCGTAGCCGCCGCCGCCGAACTTGCCGCCCGCGTGCAGGATCGTGAGCACGACCTCCACGGTCGACTTCTTCTCGACCGGGTGCTCGTCGACGGGGATGCCCCGGCCGTTGTCGACGACCCGCACGCCGCCATCAGCGAGCAGGGTCACGTGGATGGTGTCGCAGTGACCCGCGAGCGCCTCGTCGACCGAGTTATCGACAATCTCGTAGACAAGGTGATGTAGACCGCGCGGGCCCGTCGACCCGATGTACATGCCGGGGCGCTTGCGCACCGCCTCGAGGCCCTCAAGCACCTGGATGTCACCGGCGCCGTAGCTGTGATCGTTACGCGGGGTGGCGGTGTTCGGCGTGCTGCCGGAGGACGAGGTGGTCATATGGAATTGCGCTCCCGCCGAGTCGATCGCTGGTGGCCGATCAAGGGGGCATGAATGGCGCCCCGTGTGGCGGGTCCATCCTACCAAGAGAAGGCCTCTGGGAGGCGTCAGAACGGCCCTCTGGGGAGATATCTCGACTCAGGTGGAGTGATTTGTTTTCGCGCCCTCAGGCGCTCAGCCGTAGGTATCGCGAGGCCCACGACCGGGCACCGAGCGTGGGCCGCGCTTCCAACTGGGCGCACCCGGCCCGCTGAAGCGGATGCTCGTCACCTGCGCATCGGGGTAGCGGCGCAGGATCGTGGTGAGGATTTCGGTCCGCATGATGCGCAGCTGGGTCGCCCACGCGGTCGAGTCGCACTGCACCGTGAGCACGCCCTCATCGATGCCCGCGGGCTCGGAGTGCGCGGCGATATCGGCGCCGACGAGTTGAGGCCAGGCCGTCATTAGTTCTCCCCGCGCAAGCGGCGACGTCCACCCGAGCGTGCGCGTCACCGAGTCGAGCACATCACCGAGCTCCGAGGGGTCTCGGCCGAGACCGAAGGGCGCCGAATCGCCGGGAATACGCGTGGCTCGCTTTCGGGAATCCGACGAGCGCATCGACGGGTCGCCGAACACCCGCCGCAACCGGCGGTAAACCGCACTCGCCTCGGATTCGATCGGGTCGTGCTCGACGGGCTCGTCGACCATCACACCTCCGCCACAATCGTCCCGGCCGCGATGCCGATGCGCGTGGCCGCCAGTCGCTCAGGTACATCGGCGCCGACCGCGGCAGTGATGAGCACCTGCTCGAAGCCGCCGACGGCATCGGCGAGCCGCTCGCGCCGACCCTCATCAAGTTCGGCGAAGACATCGTCGAGGATCAGTACGGGGTCTCCGGCGACCGCTTCGGCCCGCAGCACCTCGGCCGACGCAAGCTTGAGCGCGAGGGCGTACGACCAGCTCTCACCGTGACTCGCGTACCCGCGCGCCGGAAGCCCGTTGAGCTCGAGCATGAGGTCGTCGCGATGCGGGCCCACGAGGGTCACCGCACGATCGAGTTCGGCGCGGCGAACCTCGGACAGCCGTGCGCGGAAGCGATCGGCGATGACGGTCGAGTCATCAACCTGCTCGGCGGGGCTTGCCTCATCGTTGTGACCATCGACGCTAAGCCGCAGAGCCATGCGCGTCACGTGGTCGTCGCCCGCGACGGCGCTGTACGCGCGTGCTACGTGAGGCCGCATCACGTCGACGAGGTCGGCGCGCGCCATGATCAGTTCGGTGCCAAGGGTCACGAGGCGGTCGTCCCACAGCTCGAGCGTCGTGAGGCTCTCGGCGGGCAACCGTGATGCCCTGGCCGATTTCAACAGCGAGTTGCGCTGCCGTACGACACGGTCGTAGTCGGCGATGACCCCGGCGAATCGCGGGGTGCGCTGCATGATGAGGGTGTCGAGGAACGCGCGACGTACGCCGGGGTCATCGCGTACGAGCGAGAGGTCTTCGGGCGCGAAGATCACGCTCGCAAAATACCGGGGAAGGTCGCGCATGCGCACGGGCGATCCGTTAGCCTGCGCTCGGTTGGGGGCTGAACGATTGAGCTCGAGTTCGATGACGATCGCTCGGTCATCATGTTGCACTCGCATCCGCACGATTCCGGTATCGGCACTAAACCGGATGAGCGCTTGATCGGTTGAGACACGGTGCGAGGCGGCCGACCCAGCGTAGGCGATCGCTTCGACGAGGTTGGTCTTCCCCTGACCGTTGCGCCCAACGAACAGCACCGGCCCGGGCATGAGCGTGACGTCGGCGCGGGCATAGTTGCGGAAGTCGGCGAGCGAAAGATGCGTGACGTGCACGCGCGTCAGCGCAGCAGCAGATTGGGCTGCAGCAGGTAACGGTAGTTGTCGGTTCCCGGCTGGTCTTTCGACGACTGGCTCGTGATCAGCACCGGGCCCGGCTTATTTGGGTTGTCGGTCTTCGTGAACGAGATGCGCACGAACTCGCTGTGCACCGCCGAAAGCCCGTCAATGAGGAACTGGGGCTTGAGCGACACGGTCGTGTCGCCTCCCGTGAGGTGTGCGTCGATAGTCTCGGAGGCCTGCGCGTTCTCGGACCCGATCGCCTCGAGCGTGAGACCGTCGTCGGAGAAGCTGTAGCGCAGCGCTGCATCGCGCTCGAGCACGAGCTGCACCCGTCGGGTCGACTCGATGAGCTCGGCCGTGTTCATGACGGCGTAGTTCTCGACGGTCTCGGGGAACAAGCGCTTGACGGGCGGGAAGTTGCCCTTGATGAGCAACGATGTGACGGTCTTCTGGTCAGCCGAGAACGCGATGAGCTCGCGGTCGCCGCCGCTCACGATCGTGACCGTGACGGTGGCCGCGTGCGCAAAGATCTTGCCGATCTCCGAAAGCGTGCGCGAGGGAACGAGCGCCGTGACGCCCTCGGCGACTGCCGACGACTCCCAGTTGATCTCGCGTACGGCGACGCGGTAGCGATCGGTCGCCACGAGCGATAACCGGTTGTCGGCGATCTCGAGCTGCACACCGGTGATCACGGGCGTCACATCGTCGCGCGAGGCGGCCACGGCGACCTGACCCACAGCATCCGAGAACGCATCGCCCGGCAGCACACCGCCCGCACCATCGACGACAGGGAGGCTCGGGTACTCCTCAACCGGCATGCTCGAGAGCGTGAAGCGCGCTGACCCGCAGCGAACGGCGATCTTGCCCTCGTCGGTGGTGAACTCCACAGGAGCGTTCGGCAGACGCGAGGCAATCTCGGCGAGCAGCCGGCCTGAGACAAGTACCGTGCCGCCGTCGGTCACATCGGCGGTGATCGAGGTTTGCGCCGAAACCTCGTAGTCGAACGAGGAGAGCGTGACGGTCGAGCCCTCGGCGCGCAACAGCACGCCGCTCAGGATCGGCAGGGTGGTGCGCTGCGGAAGGAGCTTGACGGCGAACGACACCGCTTCGCTGAAGACGTCGCGGTTGACCTGGAACTTCACGCGGCTGCTCCTTCTTTGGTCGAGGCCTGCCCGGCACCCGGGGCCTTCCATACTGGCACAGCGCGTGTGCGGCCGGCTGCCGGGCTTATCTCTCGAAAAGTTATCCCTCGTCCTTCAATAGAGAGAAGAGAGGAACAGCATCATTAACCGCTGTTCACAGTGTGGATAACGATGACTCTCGCTCGGGATCGTGCGGAACTACAGCGGTGCAAGATGTGCACAGCCCGGGGATGGGCGGCGTGCGAGCCGGGGAGAGTCGATGATCGACCCGATCGACTTTCACACCATCCACGCCGTCGTCAACAGATCATCCCCACCTCGCGGCGAAGTTATCCACAGGCTGTCCCCAGTGTGCGAAACGTGCAATGAAACTGGACGTTGGCTGTGGCGAGCCTCGCAGGGTGCCCGATCGAGGGCTGCGGATCAGCCGTAACGGTGGTTCTGCTTGATGCGGCTCGTCAGCTCCGTGACCTGGTTGTAGATCGACCGGCGCTCTTTCATCAGGTCGCTGATCTTCTTGTTCGCGTACATGACGGTCGTGTGGTCGCGATTGCCGAACAGTTGCCCGATCTTCGGCAGCGAGAGGTTCGTGAGCTCGCGGCACAGGTACATCGCGATCTGCCGAGCGGTCGCCACGGCCTGCGATCGGGAGGAGCCGTAGAGGTCGTCGACCGTCAGCTTGAAGTAGGCAGCCGTGTGGTTGATGATGTCGACCGGCGCGATGACGTTGTCTTCATCAAGGGTGATGAGGTCTTTCAGCACCGTCTGCACGAGCTGCATGTCGACCGGGGTGCGGTTGAGGTTCGCGAAGGCCGTCACGCGGATGAGCGTGCCCTCCAGCTCGCGGATGTTGCTCGACACTTTCGAGGCGATGTACTCAAGTACGTCATCCCGAACCTGCAGTTTGTCGTTCTGCGCCTTCTTGCGCAGGATCGCGATGCGGGTTTCGAGGTCGGGGGCCTGCACATCGGTGATGAGGCCCCACTCAAAGCGGCTGCGCATGCGGTCTTCGAAGCCCGTGAGATGCTTGGGCGGCAAGTCGCTCGTGATCACGACCTGCTTGTTGTGGTCGTGCAGCGTATTGAAGGTGTGGAAGAACGCCTCTTGCGTCGAGTCCTTCCCCTGCAGGAACTGGATGTCATCGATAAGCAGGATGTCGATCTCGCGATAGCGCGACTGGAAGAGGCTCGCCCGGTTGTTGGCGATCGAGTTGATGAAGTCGTTTGTAAACTCCTCCGAGCTCACGTAACGCACCCGGATTCCGGGGTAGAGGCTCTCGGCGTAGTGCCCGATCGCGTGCAGGAGGTGCGTTTTGCCCAGGCCCGACTCACCGTAGATGAAGAGCGGATTGTAGGCCTTCGCAGGTGCTTCCGCCACCGCGACGGCCGCAGCATGGGCGAAGCGGTTCGAGCCGCCAATGACGAAGTTATCGAAGCTGTACTTGTCGTTGAGCCGGCTGTCGCCACGGCGACCAGAGGCCTCGGGGGGAGCGGTGGAGACCGATTGCTCGATGTACGACGCGCTTTGCTCCATGGGCTCGGTACTCGAGTCGAGGGCCTCGTTCTGAATCTCGGGGTTCACGACGATCGCGAAGCTCGAGACCGACTCGCCGGCGGTAGCGGTGAGCGCGCTGAGTAGGGGCAACCGGATGCGCTGCTCGAGCATGCCGCGCGTCAACTCGTTCGGCACCTCAAGGTACAGGGTGCCGGCCATAACACCTCGTGGTTCGACGAGGTTGATGAACCCGTGCAGTTGGGGCGTGATGCGGTCGTCGGTGGTAAGAGCCGCCTTGACCAACTCCCACAGCTCGTGCGGGGAATCGGTCTCGTCAGCCATCGTGTGCTCCTTCTGTCGCCGCGCGCGGGGTGTGCCCGTCCCGGTGAACAGGGCTGTGGATACACCGGACCTCCGGTTCGCGCCGAGGCGGCGGAGAGACTGATGCCTACTGTAATCCGGGGCGGCGCGACGGTGCCAATGCTCTGTGCACATGGTGTGGATAATCCGGCCCGGAGCGGAGCGGTTTGACCGGGCGGAGGCCGGGACCTATTGTTAACCGGTTGACTTCTGTCCGGAGCTGAATCGCAGCTATCGAACATCGTCAGATCCGTCGTCACTGGCCCCCCGGGGTCGAGGAGAAAACCATGACCAAGCGCACCTTCCAGCCGAACAACCGTCGCCGCGCGAAGGTTCACGGCTTCCGCCTGCGCATGCGCACCCGTGCCGGCCGCGCGATCCTCGCTGCGCGTCGCCGCAAGGGCCGCACCGAACTCTCCGCCTAAGCATCACGGTGCTCCCGCGAGCACATCGGGTCGTCCGGGGCGATGACTTTCGCCGGGCTGTGCGCCAGGGACGCCGCTCGAGCACGCCGCACGCCGTGCTCTACCGGCTGACCGGCGAGCCCGAAGGACCGCGCATCGGTGTCGTCGTCTCGAAGCAGGTCGGCGGTGCGGTCGTGCGCAATCGTGTTCGCCGCCGCATCCAGGCCATCTGCGCGAGGTCTCTCGCGAGCATTCCGAGTAGCGATCTCATCGTTGTACGGGTGCTCCCGGGTGCGCACGAGGTCTCGTGGGATACCCTGCGGGCGGAGATCGGCGACGGATTGCGACGGGCGGTGACGGCATCATGACGGAGGCCCTCGTGCGCGCCGCCCGGATCATCGGGCTCATCCCCCGCAACCTCATCGTGATCGCGTTGCGCGCCTACCGCGCGGTGATCTCGCCGCTGTACGGAGACGTGTGCCGCTACTACCCGAGCTGCTCGGCCTACGCCCTCGGCTCGATTCAGGAGCACGGCGTCGTGAAGGGCGGCTGGCTTGCCACCCGACGTCTCGCCCGCTGCCACCCGTGGGCCGAGGGCGGCATCGACGACTGGCCCGTCCCCGAGAACTCCCCCTACCGCCGAACCCGCTGGGGCCTCATTGTGCTTGAGAGAAAGGCATAACCCGCCACCATGGATATCATCCTCTGGCCCATCAAGTGGGCCATCGAAGCGATCCTCGTAGGCTTCCACACGTTCTTTACCTTTTTGGGTCTGCAGAGCGAGGCAGGTCTCACCTGGGTGCTGTCGATCGCGGGACTTGTTGTCGTTGTGCGAGCGGCCCTCATTCCTATCTTTGTGCGTCAGATCAAGAACCAGCGCAAGATGCTCGAGATCTCGCCCGAATTGAAGAAGATCCAAGACAAGTACAAGGGCAAGCGCGATCAGTTCTCGCGTGAGGCTATGTCGCGCGACACCATGGCCCTCTACAAGAAGCACGGCACCAACCCACTGTCGTCGTGCCTGCCGATCCTGTTGCAGATGCCAATCTTCTTCGGTCTCTTCTCGGTTCTCAACAGCTCGTTCAACGGCCTTACCGGCGTCGGCTTGCTCAACGAGCAGCTCTCTCGCGAGTTCGGTCGGGCGACCCTCTTCGGTATCGCGCCCCTCGGATCGACGATGGTCAACAACGACGGCAACGTCTGGGTGATCGTGATCGCCGCGGTGTTGATCGTTCTGATGACGGCGTCGCAGTTCATCACGCAGCTGCAGATCATGTCAAAGAACCAGAGCCCCGAGATGAAGGCCTCGCCGATGTACCGGCAGCAGCGCATCCTGCTCTACATCCTTCCCGTCGTCTTCCTCTTCTCAGGCGTCGCCTTCCCGCTCGGAGTGATGTTCTACTGGTTCGTCTCCAACATCTGGACGATGGTGCAGCAGTTCATCGTGATCCGGAACATGCCGACCCCCGGCAGCGATGCCGCACTTGCCCGCGAGGCCCGCCTCGCCAAGAAGCGCCAGCGCCGCGGCATTGTCGACGATGAGACCGAGGCCGGGCCCGAGGGAGCGATCGCCCTCGAGGAGCCCAAGAAGACCCAGCGCCCGCAGCCCGTGAGCAAGAACCGGGCGAAGAAGAAGGGTGGTCGTTAGACCATGACCGACATCACCGAACCCCGCATCGACGAGGGCATCGTCGCGGAACCAGAGTCGAGCACTGAGGCGGGCCCCGACGAGGGCGACATCGCAGCCGACTACCTGGAAGAACTACTCGACCTCGCCGATCTCGATGGCGACATCGAGATCGCGACGCGCGCCGGCCGGGTCTACCTCTCGATCGAGGCCGACGAGGCGGATGCCCTGCGCACGCTCTCCAAGCCCGACACCGTCTCGGCCCTGCAAGAGCTCACCCGGCTCGCGGTGCACGCGCGCACCGGCGAGTTCTCCCGGCTCATCCTCGACATCGCGGGCTCGCGCGACGCCCGGGCCGAGGAGTTGCAACGGCTCGTTGACCGCGCGGTCGAGCGCATCGAGGCGGGCGCCTCCTCGGCGGCCCTGCCACCCATGTCGAGCTACGAGCGCAAGCTCGTGCACGACCTTGTGGGCGAGCGCGGCTTCACCTCCGAGTCGGAGGGCGAGGGCGCCGAGCGCCACACTGTCGTCCGTCGTGGCTGAGGACGACACCTCCGTTTCACGTGAAACATCCGGCACCGAGCAGGCTGCCGAGCCGGTCGTCGAGGCGGAGCCGATCGGTGCCGCGCAGGTCTTCGGCGACCAGCTCAGTCTCGCCCGGCGGTTCACGGCCGACCTCGGCCGCTACGGCGAGCAGCTCGGTCTCATCGGCCCGCTCGAAGCGGCGCGGCTGTGGTCGCGACACGTCATCAACTGCGCCGTGGCCGCTCCGTACCTGTGGGCGGGCGGGCGGGTCGCCGACGTCGGTAGCGGCGCGGGGCTCCCCGGGCTCGTACTCGCGATCGCGCGCCGTGACGTGTCGTTCACGCTCATCGAGCCGATGGAGCGCCGCATCGACTGGTTGCACGACGAGACGGCCCGGCTGGGTCTGACCAACGTCACCGTGTTGCGCGCTCGTGCGGAGGACGCCGTCGAGGCGGGGCCGTTCGACCAGGTGACGGCGCGCGCGGTGAGCGCCCTCGGCAAGCTCGTGCCCTTGACCGCTCCCCTGCTGCGCCCCGGAGGCGAGCTCGTGCTGCTCAAGGGCGCGCGGGTATCGGAGGAGATCGAGGCGGCGGCCTCCGTGCTGCGCCGCTATCGCGTGACGGGCATCGAGGTGCTTGAACTGGGGCAGGGCATCGTGCCCGAGGTGACCCGTCTGTTTCGGGCTACAGTAGGCGGGGCATCCTGACGCCTGCGCGGTTCCTGACCGCGGCGTGGATGCGCCGGGAACGTCGTCGGACGGCGTCCGTTTCACGTGAAACATTCGAGCGGGAGGCTCATCAGTGACGACCGAGGGACCGTACGACGAGACCACGCCGCTGGCGCGGGAAGTCGCCGACATCACCCGGCGTCGCATCGCCCTCGAGGCGAGGAGCCTGCCGCTGCCGGAGAGCACCCGGGTGTTCACGGTGTCGAACCAGAAGGGCGGCGTCGGCAAGACCACGACGACCGTCAACCTCGCGGCCGCGCTCGCGCGGTCGGGCGCTCGCGTGCTCGTGATCGATCTCGATCCGCAGGGCAACGCCTCGACCGCTCTCGGCGTCGAGCACCGCGCCGAGACCCCGAGCGTCTACGACGTGGTCGTGGGCGACTCGCCGCTCGCCGAGGTCGTGCAGAAGAGCCCCGAGTTCGAGCAGCTCTACTGCGTGCCGGCGACGATCCACCTCGCCGGGGCCGAGATCGAGCTCGTCTCGCTCGTCGCGCGCGAGCAACGGCTGCGCACGGCCCTCGACGCCTTCCTCGCCGCGAGCACCGATCCCTTCCACTACGTCTTCATCGACTGCCCGCCCTCGCTCGGCCTGCTGACGATCAATGCCTTCGTCGCCGCTCGCGAGGTGCTCATCCCCATCCAGTGCGAGTACTACGCGCTCGAGGGCCTCAGCCAGCTGCTCAACAGCATCCAGCTCATCGAGCGGCACTTGAACCCCCAGCTGCGCGTCTCGACGATCCTGCTGACGATGTACGACTCGCGCACCAACCTCGCGAACCAGGTCGTGCAAGACGTGCGCGAGCACTTCCCGCAGCAGGTGCTCGACACCCTCATCCCCCGCTCGGTGCGCATCAGCGAGGCGCCGAGCTACGGCCAGAGCGTCATCAGCTACGACGGCGGATCGCCGGGCTCGCTGTCGTACCTCGAGGCCGCCGCCGAGATCGCCCGCCGAGGAGAGGCCGCCTGATGGCACAGAAGCGCACCGGACTGGGCCGCGGCATCGGCGCCCTCATCCCGACCGGCGAGGGCGAGCGCCCCGTCGACGTCTTTTTCCCCTCCCCCGCACCGACGGCGGGAGAGCAGCTCGCCGCCGTGCCCGGAGCGCGCCTCGCGGCAATCGCCCCGAGCGACATCGTGCCGAACCCGCAGCAGCCGCGCACCGTGTTCCCTGAGGAGGAGCTCGCCGAGCTCGTGCACTCCGTTCGTGAGTTCGGGGTGCTGCAGCCCATCGTTGTGCGCGAGCGCGCCGGGGCTCTGCCGGGTGAGCCCGCCTACGAGCTCATCATGGGCGAGCGCCGGTTGCGGGCATCCACGATCGCCGGCCTTGATGCGATCCCCGCGATCGTGCGCAACACGAGCGACGACAACATGCTGCGGGATGCCCTGCTCGAGAACCTGCATCGCGCGCAGCTCAACGCGCTGGAGGAGGCGAGCGCGTACCAGCAGCTGCTCGAAGACTTCGGCATCACCCAGGAGCAGCTCGCCGAGCGGCTCGGCCGATCGCGCCCGCAGATCACCAACACCCTCCGGCTGCTGAAGCTGCCCGAGCCCGTGCAGGCGCGCGTCGCGGCCGGTCTGCTGACGCCCGGCCACGCTCGCGCGATCCTCGCGGCGGGTGCTCCTGCGGCCATGCTCAAGCTCTCCGACAAGATCGTCAACGAAGAGCTCTCGGTGCGGCAGGCCGAGGCTGCCGCGGCCCTCATGAGCGGCGCGACGGGCTCGAAAGCCGTCAAGAAGCCCGCGGCGGGCTCGAAGCAGGGTCAGCTCAACGAGATCGCCGAGCGGTTGGGAGACCGGCTCAACACGCGCGTGACGATCTCGCTCGGGCAGAAGAAGGGCTCGCTCGTTATCGACTTCGCGACCGTGGCCGACCTCAACCGCATCCTCGGCGAGCTCGGCGACGACGGCTTCCGCTAGCGTGGCCCTATCGTGCCTCTAGCGTCGGGCGTCGCGAACGGCGGCCTGCGCGAGCTCGGCGTAGACCCAGCCGACGTCGTGCCCCGCGGCCTCGAGCGCGAGCGCGAACGTCGAGGTCTCGGTGAGGCCGGGCATGACGCTCGCTTCGAGGAACCACGGGGTGCCGGCGCCGTCGATGATGAGGTCGATGCGGCTGATGTGGCGAAGGCCGAGCGCGCGGTGCGCCAGGAGGGCGACCTCGGTGGCACGGGCCGCCGTGCCCTCGTCGATGCGCGCAGGCGCGTAGAAGCGGGTCTCCCCCGCGTTGTAGCGCGCCTCGAAGCCGTAGACGCCCGAGAGCGGCTCGATCTCGACGGCGGGCAGGGCGACGGGTCCGTCGCCCGTGTCGATGATGCCGATCGCCACCTCGACGCCCGTGATGCGCTGCTCGATGAGGGCGACATCGCAGTAGGTGTAGGCGAGCACCATCGCGCGGCGCAGCTCGTCATCGGTGCCGACGAGGCTTACGCCCTGCGCCGAGCCGCCCTGCGCGGGCTTCACGGCGACGGGCGGGGGCAGTTCGCCGCGCACGACCGCGAGCACGCTCTCGGCGCCGAGCTCGCGGAAGGCGTCGCGCGTCAGTGCGATCGAGTGCGGGGTCGGCACGCCCGCACGCTCGACGATGGTTTTCGCGCCGGGCTTGTCCCACGCGAGGCGCGTCGAGCTCGCCGATGATCCGACGTAGGGCAGCCCCAAGAACTCGAGAAGGCTGCGCAGCGCGCCGTCTTCGCCGCTCGCGCCGTGCAGCGTCGGCCAGACGACGTCGGGCCGGTCGGCCAGCAGCGCGGGCAGCAGGGCTGCGTCGGGGTCGAGCAGGGTGACCTCGAGGCCGTGGGCGGCGAGGCCGTCGGCGACACGGCGCCCCGACTTGAGCGAGATGTCGCGCTCGTGCGAGATGCCTCCCGCGAGCACCACGACGCGTCGAGCGGGCGCGGCGGTGCCGGCGCCCGTCATCGGCGGGGCATCCATGCTCATGAGAGGTTCGGCGGAGGGCTCGCCACGTGAGGGTCGTAGGCGATCGCGGGGATGGGGCCGGTCGTCGCGAAGGTCTCGAGCAGCTCTTGCTCGCCGCGCACAACCGTCGCGAGGCGGCGGATGCCCTCGCGGATCTCGGCGGGCGGCGGGTAGCAGAAGGCGAGCCGCAGATTGGCGCGCCCCGCACCGTCGGCGAAGAACGCCGTGCCGGGCGTGTACGCCACGAGCTCTTTCACCGCGCGCGGCAGCATGGCCTTCGAGTCGAGGCCCTCGGTGAGGTTCACCCAGACGTAGAAGCCGCCGTTCGGGATCGTCCAGCTGAGATCAGGCAGGTACTGCTCGAGAGCGTCGATCATGGCGTCGCGGCGATCGCGGTACAGCGACCGGAACACGTCGATCTGGCCGCGCCAGTCGGCCCGGTCGAGGTAGTCGCTGATCACCATCTGGTTGAGCGAGCTGGGGCTCAGGATGGCGGCCTCGGCCGCGAGCACGAGCTTCTCGCGGATGGCGTGCGGCGCGAGGGCCCAGCCGACGCGGAAGCCGGGGGCGAGGGTCTTGGAGAACGATCCGAGGTACACGATGCCGTCGGTCTCGACGCTCCGCATCGCGGCGGGAGCCGGGCGATCGAACCAGAGCAACCCGTAGGGGTTGTCTTCGAGGATCAGGATGCCCTCCGAGCGCGCGATGTCGATGATCTCGAGGCGGCGCTCGCTCGAGAGCGTCACCCCTGCAGGGTTGTGGAAGTTGGGGATCAGGTAGAGCAGCTTGAGCTGCTTGCCGGCCGCCCGCAGCGACTGGATGCGCTCGGTGAGGGCCGCGGGGATCATGCCGTCGGCATCCATCGCGATGTGGGCGACCTCGGCCTGGTACGAGCGGAAGATGCCCATCGCGCCGACGTACGAGGGCGACTCGGCGAGCACGACGTCGCCGGGGTCGAGGAAGAGCTTGGCGACGAGGTCGAGCGCCTGCTGCGAGCCCGTCGTGACGACGACGTCGTCGACGCCGGCGCGGATGCCTTCGAGCGCCATGATCTCGAGGATGTGCTCGCGCAGCTCGGGCGTGCCCTGCCCCGATCCGTACTGCAGGGCCGCAGCGCCGCGGTCGCGCATGACGCGGTCCATCGACTCGGTCACGGTCTCGAGCGGCAGCGCCGACACGTAGGGCATGCCGCCCGCGAGCGAGACGACCTCGGGGCGCGAGGCGACGGCGAACAGCGCGCGCACCTCGGAGGCGCTGAGCCCCGAGGTGCGGGCGGCGTAGTGCCCGTACCAGGGGTCGAGGTTCGTGCCCTCGCGGGAGATCGTCATGCTGTGCCTGTTCTCGATGTCGGCGTGCGGCCGGTGCGGAGCGACGCGGCGGACGGACCCCCGGAGCACGTGCGATCAAGAATACGGGCCGATACCGCAGAAGCCCGCCCCCGCATCGGGGGACGGGCTTCTGACCGGGGTCTGCTCAGGCCAGGAACTCGGCCAGGTCGGCCTCGAGGGCGGGCTTGGGCTTGGCGCCGATGACGGTCTTGACGACCTCGCCGCCGCGGAAGACCTTCATCGCGGGGATCGAGGTGATCTGGTACTTCATCGCGGTCTCGGGGTTGTGGTCGACGTTGAGCTTGACGATCTCGAGCTTGTCGGGGTGCTCGCTCGCGATCGCGTCGAGGATCGGCGAGACGGCGCGGCACGGGCCGCACCACTCGGCCCAGAAGTCGACCATGATCGTCTTCTCGTTCTTCAGCACCTCGGCCTCGAAGGTGGCGTCGGTCACATCGCGCGTGCTCATTGGTTCTCCTTGGTTCGAATCGGACGGCTCAGACCGCAGCGGCCGCGGTGCGGCTCGCGTCGTGCACGGTCTCGAGGTAGTGCTGGGCATCGAGGGCGGCGACGGTGCCGCTGCCCGCGGCCGTGATGGCCTGCTTGTAGGTCGGGTCGACCACGTCACCCGCTGCGAAGACGCCCGGCAGGCTCGTGCGCGAGGATCGGCCCTCGACCGCGATCGTGCCCTGCTCGGTGAGCTCGAGCACGCCGTGCACGAGGTGCGTGCGCGGGTCGGCGCCGATCGCGACGAAGACGCCCGAGACGTCGAGCGTACGCTGCTCACCCGTGACGGTGTCGACGATGCCAATGCCGCTCACGAGGTCGGCGCCGAAGATCTGCTCGACGCGCGCGTTCATGATGAACTCGATCTTGGGGTCGGCCGTGGCGCGGTCGAGCATCGCGGCCGAGGCGCGGAAGCTCTCGCTGCGGTGGATGAGGTACACCTTGTCGACGAAGCGCGTGAGGAACGTCGCCTCCTCCATCGCCGAGTCGCCGCCGCCGATGACGGCGACGGTCTTCTGGCGGAAGAAGGCGCCATCGCACGTCGCGCACCACGAGACGCCGTAGCCGCTCAGGCGCTCTTCATCGGGCAGGCCGAGCTTGCGGTAGGCCGAGCCCGTCGCGTAGATGACAGCGTGCGCCTCGTGGCGGTCGCCGTTGCCGAGGGTCACGGCCTTCACGGGGCCGTCGAGCTCGAGCGAGACGACGTCGTCGTAGACGATCTCGGCACCGAAGCGCTCGGCCTGCTGCTGCATGCGGGTCATGAGGTCGGGGCCCATGATGCCCTCGGGGAACCCGGGGAAGTTCTCGACCTCGGTCGTCTTCATGAGCTCGCCGCCGAACTCGACCGAGCTCGCGATGACGAGCGGGGCGAGGTTTGCGCGGGCGGCGTAGATCGCGGCCGTGTAGCCGGCGGGGCCGGAGCCGATGATGATGACGTGGCGCATGGCAATCCTCACGAGGTCGTCTGCCGGGCCTGCTTTCCCCGGCACGAGCACTAACCCAGCATAGGCCGCGGCTATTCCGCCGCCGGGGCAGTTCACGGGCCGTTCACCGGCCGAGGCGGCCCCGGATGAGGGCGAGGGCCCCCGTCGCGTCGGGCACCCGCATGACGAGCAGCGAACCGAGGTAGACCGCGACCATCGGCACCCCGATGAGCACGATGCTCACGGCCGCGCCGCCGACCGTGTCGCGGGCGAATCCGGTGTCGGCGAACGTGCCGAGCGACCAGCCGATGAGCAGGCCGATGAGCAGGGATGCGGTGCCCGCGAGGAGGAACTGGGCCATGCGGCGGGTGATGAGAGCGGCATCCAGGGTGCCGAGGCGTCGCCGCAGGGCGATGCCCCCCACGATCATCTGGAAGAAGGATGCGCCCGAGGTCACGAGGGCCACCGCCGGGGCGATGAGCGCGGTCGGCAGCAGCATGCACGGCAGGGCGCCGGCGATGAACACGACCGTGTAGGCCACCTGCACCCAGAAGACCGTGCGGGTGTCATCGAGGGCGTAGAACACGCGCATCATCACGAAGTAGATGCTGAAGGGCACGAGCCCCACGACGAAGGCGATGAGCACGACGGCGATCTGGTCGACCGCGGCGGCGTCGAAGATGCGCCCGAAGGGCACGGCGACGGCGATGAGGCCGACCGTCGCGAGGATCATGAACAGCCCCGTGATGCGCACGGCCTCGGTGGTGTCGACGCGCACCGACTCGCGGTCGCCGTCGCGGGCGTGCGTGCTCATGCGGGTGAGGTAGGCCGTGACGAGCGAGACGACGATCACCGAGTGCGGCAGCATGAACAGCAGCCATGCCGTGCGCATGACCATGAGCGAGGCCGTGTCGTCGGTCGCGGCCTCGGAGGCCACGCGCGTCTGCACGATGCCGCCGATCTGCATGACGATGATCATCGCGAAGACCCAGCCCGCGGCCCGCCCGGTCGCGCCGAGGCCGGCGCCCCGCCAGCGGAAGTCGGGCCGGTAGCGAAGCCCCGCGCGGCGCCAGAACAGCACGAGCACGAAGGCCTGCGACGCGACCCCGAGCGTCGCGGTGCCGCCGAGCACGGCGATCATCGCGGGGGTCCACGCGGTGGCATCAGCGACGTCGGCCTCGAAGAGCAGCCCGAAGGCGATCATGCCGCCGATCGCGACGACGTTGTTGAGGGCCGGCGCCCACGTCGAGGGGCCGAAGACGCCGCGCGCGTTGAGCACCTCGCCGAAGAGCGTGAAGAGCGCGTAGAACAGCACCTGCGGCAGGCACCAGTAGGCGAAGGCCACCGCGAGGGCGATCTCGTCGGGGGTGAAGCCGCGGTCGCCGGCCCCGTTGGCGGGAACCGTGTAGAGCTGCACGAGCAGCGGCGCCGCGAGAGTCGCGACGACCGCCGCGACGAGGAAGGCGGCGATGCCGATCGTCACGAGGCGGTTGATGAAGCGCTGCCCGCCGTCGTCGGCCACGCTCGCGCGCACGATCTGCGGAACGAGCACGGCGCTCAGCACGCCGCCCGCGACGATCGCGTAGACGTTGTTCGGCAGCTGGTTCGCGAGGGCGAAGGCGTTGGCGCCCGAACCGAGCGCGCCGATCGTCTGGGTGAGAGTGACGGCGCTCACGAAGCCGAGCAGGCGCGAGACGATCGTGCCCGAGGCGAGCGCGACACTCGCGCGGCCGATGCCGCCTGTCGCGGGGGCGCTCACGACTCCTCCTCGGGCGCCGGGCGCCGGCGCTTGCGGATGTCGCGCGCGATGCCGATCGTCAGCAGCAGCACGAGGGCGACGGCGACGGCGATCGTGCCCGCGGTCTCCCACCCCGCCTGCAGATTGAGCGAGACCCGGGTCGGCGAGCCGATCGGGCGGCTCTCGGCATCCTGCACCGTCACGGTGATGTCGACCTCGCCATTCGTGAGCGATTCAACGGGCACGAGCGCTCTCGTCTGCGACAGCGGTTCGACGAGGGTCTCGACGCGCGGGTCGACGACGCGGAGCTGGGCCGTGTCGGGCTCGACCCGCACGAACACCCGCACGGCGACGCCGAGGTCGTTCTGCACCGTCACCGGCAGCGAGGCGCGGTCGGCGAGCAGCGTGATGGCGCTGCTCTCGACGACCTGCACCGACGACCGCAGGGCCGACGATGCGGCGCTGAACGCCTGCAGCGCCTCGATCGAGCGCTCGCCCCAGCCGGCCGAGAGCGCCGAGAGCAGCTCGAGCCGGCGGATGTCGGTGATGGCCGCGGGCGTCACGGCGATCGTCGCGAAGACACGATCCGCGGCCTCGGCGCCGAGGGCCATGCGCGCGGCCTCGAGCCGCCCCTCGTCGAGCGCGGGCTCGACCACCGCGCTCGGCACACCCGAGCGCTCGAGCATCGCCGACGCCGTCGTGCCGGCCGCCCACGGCAGCGCCACCGTCTGGGCGATCGTGTCGAGCAGCCGGTCGGAGCCCGCGAGCCGGTCGCGCGAGAGGGCGATGAGGGCGGGGATGCCCGACTCGCCCTGCGCGTCGGCCGCGAGAAGCCCCGAGACTCGCGCCATCGCACGATCGAACCGCTGCTGCGAGACCGAGTGGGCGGCCTCGCGCGCCGCCGCGGAGAGAGCGTCGTCAGCGCGCAGCACGCGCACGGAGTCAAGCTGCTGCACGGGCGCTCGCTCAGCGAGCGACGACCCCGGCGCGATGAGCACGCCCGTGCCCTGGTCGGCGAGCACGGCGACGGCCGAGGCCGTGAGCGTGTTCGTGGTCGTCCAGTCGACACCGTCGAGTGTCGCGGGCCAGGCGGCGAGCTCGTCGAGGGCGAGCGACTGCTCGGGCGAGGGGCTCGGGCTTGGGGTGCCCTGCTCGGCGCCGGGCTCGGCGGCGGGGATCCCAGCCCCCTCGGGCAGCGGGAGCGGCGTGCCGGCCGCCGCGATGGTGACCGCGGGGTCGGCGTCGGCCCAGGGCAGCAGGAAACTCTCGTTGGGGGCGGCCTGTAGCCGCTGCAGGAAGGCTGTCGCCGACGCCGGCGCCGCCGCGCCGAGCAGTCGCGTCGAGGCGATGATGCGCGGGTCGATCGCGAGCAGCACGGGTCGGCCGGCGACGGCATCGAGCGTGCGCGAGAGCGCGCCGACGTCGGTCGTGTAGCGCTCGAGGGTCGCCGCGTCGAGGAAGGCACCCGGTTCGCCCGGCGTCGCGATCGCGGCGACGAAGCTCGTGCCAGCGACCGGGACGGCGCCGCTGTCGGGCACCCAGACGAGCGCAGTGCGATCGGCCATGGGGGGCTCGTCGACCTCGGCCTCGGCGAGCACTGCGCGCACCGACGCGAGACGCGGGCCGAAGGCGCCGCTGACGACCGACTCGGCCGCGGGCACGATGAGGTCGAGCACGGCGCTCGCCCCGGGCTCGAGCGAGGTGAGGGTCGCCGTTGCCACGGCCCGGTCGTCGGCCTCGATCGTGCCGCCGTCGAACCAGCTGGCCAGCTGCTGCGCGTCGACCGATCGTGCGCCGTCGATCGCGAGCGCGACCTCGATGGGGCCTGTCGGCTGATCGCCCGTGTTCGTCACGGTCACCCGCACGCTGAGGGGCTCTCCCGGCCGGACGACCCCGGATGCGGCGGGGGCGGCCACGAGGTCGATCGCGGCGCCCGCGACAGGATCGGTCGCCGTCGCGGGGGCCGGGCTCGTCAGGGCCGGGGCCGCATGCGGGGCGAGCACGATGCCCATTGCAAGGCCGACGACGACGAGCGAGCGGAGGAGCGGGCGGAGCGCCGTGAGCACGCGACGACCCTCTCGTTCCCGCTCGGCCGACATGCGGAGAAGTCTAGACTCTGCAGACTATGGAGAGCGTGGCCGCGGCCGTCACCCGACTCGAGACCCTCGCCGCATCCGAGCCCCTCGCCGCGCTCGCCGACCGCTTCATGGCGGCCGGGCACGAGCTCGCCCTCGTGGGCGGCCCCGTGCGCGACGCCTTCCTCGGCCGCGTGGTCAACGACCTCGATCTGGCGACCTCGGCGCGGCCCGACGACATCATCCGCATCGTCAAGCCCCTCGCCGACGCGCACTGGGACATCGGGCGGGCGTTCGGCACGATCGGCGCACGGCTGGGCGAGCACACCGTCGAGATCACGACCTACCGGGCCGACGCGTACTCCCCCGACTCGCGCAAGCCCGAGGTGGCGTTCGGCGACACGCTCGAGGGCGATCTCATCCGCCGCGACTTCACGATCAACGCCATGGCGCTGCGCCTGCCGGGCCGCACGCTCGTCGACCCCTCGGGCGGGCTCGACGACCTCTTCGCCCGTCGGCTCATGACCCCCGGCAGCCCCGACGACTCGTTCGGCGACGACCCGCTGCGCATGCTGCGGGCCGCCCGGTTCGCGGCGCAGCTCGAGGTCGACCTCGATCCGGCCGTCATCGAGGCGATGGAGCGCATGCGCGATCGCCTCTCGATCATCTCGGCCGAACGGGTGCGCGACGAGCTCGTCAAGCTGCTGAGCACGGCCGATCCGCGGCGCGGCCTCGCGTTGCTCGTCGACACCGGCCTCGCAGAGCTCGTGCTGCCCGAGCTGCCCGCCCTGCGCCTCGAGGTCGACGAGCATGCGCACCACAAAGACGTCTACGAGCACTCGCTCACGGTGCTCGAGCAGGCGATCGAGCTCGAGGCGGCCCGCACCCCCGAGGCGGCGCCCGATGTCGTGCTGCGCCTCGCCGCGCTGCTGCACGACATCGGCAAGCCCGCGACGAAGCGCGTCGAGCCGGGCGGCGCCGTCACCTTCCACCACCACGACGTCGTGGGGGCCAAGCTCGCGCGCAAGCGCCTCACCGCGCTGCGGTTCGACAAAGACACGATCGCGGCGGTGAGCCGGCTCATCGAGCTGCACCTGCGCTTCTTCGGCTACAGCGACGCCCCGTGGACCGATTCGGGCGTGCGGCGCTACGTGCGTGATGCGGATGCCCTGCTCGAGCGCCTCCACATCCTCACCCGCGCCGATGTCACGACGCGGAATCGTCGGAAGGAGGCGCGCCTGCGCGGCGCGTACGACGAACTCGAGCACCGCATCGCGGCGCTCGCCGAGCAGGAGGAGCTGCAGGCGATCCGGCCCGACCTCGACGGCGAGCAGATCATGGCGCTCCTCGGCATCCGACCCGGGCCGGTCGTGGGCGAGGCCTACCGCTTCCTGCTCGAGCTGCGGCTCGACGCGGGTTCGCTCGGCGCGGAGGAGGCCGAGCGCCGGCTGCGGGAGTGGTTCGCGCAGCGGTCGGCGTGACCGGCCCGATGGTTTGAGTCGGGCTCCGCATCCGACTACACTCTAAAGGTTGCCCCGGCGCGCTCGCGCGCGGTCGCACACGATGCCATAACCCTCCTGCTGCAGACCGTCTGCAGCCGTTCGAGTCCGAAGGAGGTGGGTGAGTCATGCATCAGTACGAATTGATGGTCATTCTCGACCCGGAGATCGATGAGCGCACTGTCGCTCTGAGCCTTGACAAGTTCCTCGGCGTGATCCGGAACGACGGCGGCTCGATCGAGACCGTCGACATCTGGGGCCGTCGCCGGCTCGCGTACGAGATCAACAAGAAGACCGAGGGCATCTACGCCGTCGTCAACTTCACGGCGACCTCCGCAGCGACCCAGGAGCTCGACCGCCAGCTGAAGCTCAGCGAGGCCGTCATGCGCACCAAGGTGCTCCGCACCGAGGAGGCTGTGGCCCGCGCCGCGTCGATCGAGGCCGAGAACATGGCCCGTGCCGAGTCGAAGGCCGCTCGCGCGGCCGTCGCGGCGACGAAGGCAGCCGCGACCGCCAAGGCAACGGAGTAGTCGTGGCAGGCGAGACGATCATTACCGTCGTCGGCAACCTCACTGCCGACCCCGAGCTGCGTTACACGCAGAGCGGACTCGCCGTCGCGAACTTCACCATCGCCTCGACCCCTCGTTCGTTCGACCGCGCGTCGAACGAGTGGAAGGACGGCGAGGCCCTGTTCCTGCGCGCGAGCGTGTGGCGCGAGTTCGCCGAGCACGTCGCGTCGTCGCTGACGAAGGGCTCGCGCGTCATCGCGCAGGGCCGCCTGAAGCAGCGCTCGTACGAGACCAAAGAGGGCGAGAAGCGCACCACCATCGAGCTCGAGGTCGACGAGATCGGCCCGAGCCTGCGCTACGCGACCGCCGCGGTGACCCGCAGCACGAGCAGTGGCGGCGGCGCGATGGGCGGCCGCAGCGGCGGCGCCCCGATCGCGGACGAGCCCTGGGGAGCACCTGTCGCCGGCGGCGCCCCCGCGGGCGGCGACGTGTGGAACACGCCCGGCTCGTTCTCGGACGACACCCCCTTCTGATCCGACCGGCAGCCGCCGATCGCATCGATTCCGAACATCCCGTAAGAAAAGGACAACCACATGGCTGGCAAGAGCAGCGGCGACCGCCGCAAGCCGCGCGGTGGCAAGGGCGCAAAGAACGCCGCTCCCGCAAAGGCGATCCGGGTCGGCGTCATCGACTACAAAGACGTCGCGACACTCCGCAAGTTCATCTCGGAGCGCGGGAAGATCCGCGCCCGTCGCATCACCGGTGTCTCCGTGCAGGAGCAACGTCTCATCGCCCGCGCCGTCAAGAACGCGCGCGAGATGGCACTGCTGCCGTACGCGGGCGCGGGCCGATAGGAGTACCTGATGTCGAAGCTCATTCTCACGCAGGACGTCACCGGTCTCGGCGCGCCCGGCGATGTCGTCGAGGTCAAGAACGGGTACGCCCGCAACTACCTCATCCCCCAGGGTCTCGCCGTGGCGTGGAGCCGCGGGGGCCAGACGCAGGTCGACTCGATTAAGGCTGCCCGCGCCGCGCGCGAGCACGCCACGATCGAAGAGGCCATGGACCTCAAAGCCCGCCTCGAGGCGAACTCCGTCACGCTCGCCGTGAAGGCGGGCTCCGAGGGCCGGCTGTTCGGCTCGGTCAAGACCGGTGACGTGGCCGACGCGGTCGCGGCCGCCGGCCTCGGCTCGATCGATAAGCGCCTGCTTGAGCTCGTCGCGCCCATCAAGGGGCTCGGCCAGCACGAGGCGATCCTCAAGCTGCGCGACGGCGTCGTCGCGACCATCACTATCTCGGTCGTGGCCGCCAAGTAGTCGACTCAGCACCTGAAAGCGGTGCTCGCGCCGAGGCGCGAGTACCGCTTTCTGCATCCATCTGTCAAGGGGTCGACGGCGTGTCCGTCCACAGCATCGCTGTCGATCACGAGAAGTCTCAGGGGTCGGTTGAACCCTGTTTCTCCACATGGCGCCTGACTAGAGAAATGCCTGGTCAAAACCCCTATTTCTCGAAAAGATGTAGCAAAGTGCACAGGTGTTTCCACACGTTGCTCACACGGCCCACGGCGTTTCTCCGCACGAATCCACAGTGTTATCCACAGGCTTGATTTGAGGGCGGATGCGGTCAGTTCCTAGGGTGAGCCGTCACCTCGCCGGTATCGGCGGGGGCGTCCTCCCGACCGACGTCGGGGGTCGGCGGTAGACCTGAGTGACCAGCACCGGGGAAGGGGGCTCATCGTGTCGATCACGCACATCTCAGCAGCGAGCGAGCCCCGTGCCGCGGGCGATTTGCGCGGCGGCGAGTCGCGCGGTTCCGAGTCGCGCGGCCCCGACCGCGTGCCCCCGCACGACCTCCTCGCCGAGCAGAGCGCTCTCGGCGGCATGCTGCTGAGCAAAGACGCGGTGGCCGACGTGATCGAGAGCGCTCGCGGCATCGACTTCTACATCCCGAAGCACGAGGTCATCTTCGAGGCGATCCTCACGCTGTACTCGCACGGCGAGCCGACCGATGTGATCGCCGTCACCGACGAGCTCACCAAGTCGGGCGCCATCAGCCGTGCGGGCGGCGCCGACTACCTGCACACGCTCACGGCCATCGTGCCGACCGCAGCGAACGCTGGTTACTACGCCTCGCTCGTCGCCGAGAAGGCGGTGCTGCGCCGCCTCGTGGAGGCGGGCACGCGCATCGTGCAGATGGGCTACGCCTCGGAGGGCGAGGTCACTGACCTCGTCAACAACGCCCAGGCCGAGATCTATCAGGTCGCAGGCGGCGTCGAGGCCGAAGACTTCATCCCGCTTACCGAGGCCGTCACGACCGCAATCGACGAGATCGAGGCCGCGAAGGGCCGCGACGGCTCGATGACGGGTGTGCCGACCGGGTTCCATGATCTCGACGAGCTCACGAACGGCCTACACGGCGGCCAGCTCATCCTCGTCGCCGCGCGCCCCGCGCTCGGCAAGTCGACGCTCGCGCTCGACTTCGCGCGTGGCGCCGCGATCAAGCACGACCTTCCGACGATCATCTTCTCGCTCGAGATGGGCCGCAGCGAGATCGCGATGCGGTTGCTCTCGGCTGAGGCCTCGGTGCCGCTCCAGGCCATGCGCAAGGGCACCGTCGACGCCCGAGAGTGGACGACGATCGCCGCGACCCGCGGGCGCATCAACGACGCCCCGCTCTACATCGACGACAGCCCCAACATGACCCTCGTCGAGATCCGCGCCAAGTGCCGCCGGCTCAAGCAGAAGGTCGGCCTGAAGATGGTCATCATCGACTACCTGCAGCTCATGACGAGCGGCAAGCGTGTCGAGAGCCGTCAGCAGGAGGTCAGCGAGTTTTCGCGCGCGCTCAAGCTCATGGCGAAAGAACTGCAGGTTCCCGTCGTGGCCCTCTCGCAGCTCAATCGCGGCCCCGAGCAACGCGCCGACAAGATGCCTGCCCTGAGCGACCTGCGCGAGTCGGGTTCGCTCGAGCAAGACGCCGACATGGTCATCCTGCTGCACCGCGACAACGCCTACGAGAAAGAGAGCGCCCGACCCGGCGAGGCCGACCTCATCGTCGCCAAGCACCGCAACGGGCCGACGAAGACGATCACGGTCGCCTTCCAGGGCCACCTCTCGCGCTTCGCCGACATGCCCCGCATCTAACGCTGATCGATTGCGGCCTACCCCCTCGAGCACTCGCCCTGGTCGCAGGATGCTCTCGGGCGCGCGCCCGTACGATGAACTCATGACGACCGAGCCCTCGAGCACCGAGCCCCCGCCGTGGCGCACTCCCCTGTTGCGCGCGGTGCCCGCGATCATCGTCGGGCTCGCGATCACGTTCACGGCTGATCACTCCGCTGCGATCGGCCTGGTGATGTTCGGGGCTTTCGGCCTCGCGACGGCGCTCGTGCTCGTGCTCACGAGTCTGCGCATGCGCCGCGATGAGCCGATGCGGACCTTGCACCGCGGCCTCGCGATGATCGCGGCCCTCGCGGGCGCGCTCGCTCTGATCGTGCTGGCGACGGTCGGCGGGGGGCTCGCACTGCTGCTGCTGCTCGTCGGCGGGTACGCCGTGCTCGCGGGCGCGCTCGAGGTCGTGTGGGGCATCCGTCACCGCGTTGCTCACCCCCTCGCCCGCGACGCGATCATCATCGGCATCGGCACCCTCGCTTTCGCGGTCGTGCTCGCCCCCGTCGGTGACTCGGTAAGCGCTGTCGGGTTTTTCGGCGCCTACGCCGTGGTGCTCGGCGTCTTCCTGCTGATCGCCTCCCTCAGTCTCAAGTGGTCGACCCCCGTGAAAGAGAGCACCACCTCATGACCGAACGCAGCTCTCGCATCGTGCTACGCCCGGTCGAGCTTGTCGGTCTCGCGGCACTCGTCGCGGTCTTCGTCGGCGTCATCTTCCTCATGGTCACCCGAGAGCTCGTCTTCTCACTCATCGTCTTCGGTGCGACCTTCGTGCTCGACCTCGTGACGCTCGCGATGCTCATGCTCGCCGTCACGCCCAACAAGCCCGCCGCGGGCGAGCGCCAGCCGGAGACGCTCAACGACTGAGCCCCTGAACGACTGAGCCCCTGAACGACCGAGCGGCCCTACGCCTGCGCGAGCGCGCGGTCGATGAAGTCGACGAGCCGCGACGCGTCGCCGATGTAGCCCTGCGGGCTGAGCGCCACGAGTCCGGCCTTCGCCTCAGCCGAGATGTCGAGGCCTTCGACGAAGACGCGTAGCTCGGTGCCGCCGAGGCGGTGGCCGCGCGTGAGCTCTTTCAGCATCGCGTAGGGGTCGGCGATCGAGCTGCGGCCCGCGGTGACCTCGGCGCGGATGACGGTCTGAATCGCCTCGCCAAGCACCTCCCAGTTGCCGTCGAGATCGCGCGCGAGGGCATCGGGGTCGATCGCGATCTCTCCGAGACCCGTGATGATGTTGTCGAGTGCGAGGAGCGAGTGCCCGAGCGCGACACCCACGTTGCGCTGCGTCGTCGAGTCGGTGAGGTCGCGCTGCAGACGCGAGGTCACGAGCGTGGCGGCGAGCGAGTCAAGCAGGGCGCTCGCGAGCTCGAGGTTCGCCTCGGCGTTCTCGAAACGGATGGGGTTGATCTTGTGCGGCATGGTCGACGAGCCCGTCGCGCCCGGCTGAGGGATCTGCCGGAAGTAGCCCATCGAGATGTAGCTCCACATGTCGGTGCACAGGTTGTGCAACACGCGGCCGACGTGGCTGATGCGCTGGTACAACTGCGCTTGCCAGTCGTGCGACTCGATCTGCGTCGTGAGAGGGTTCCAGGTGAGGCCGAGCCGCGTGACGAAGTCGCGGGATGCGCTGATCCAGTCGTGGTCGGGGTCGGCGGCGAGATGCGCCGAGAAGGTGCCGGTGGCGCCCGAGAACTTGCCCCGGTACTCGACCTCGTCGACCGAGGCCAGCAGTAGATCGAGGCGGTGCACGGTCACGGCGAGCTCTTTGCCCATCGTCGTGGGCGTCGCGGGCTGGCCGTGGGTGTGCGCGAGCATCGGCTGGTCGCGCAGCTCGAGGGCGAGGGCGCGCAGGGTCTCGACGAGCGAGCGGGCGCGGGGCATCCAGACATCGCGCACGGCCGCGCGGATCGTGAGGGCGTAGGCGAGGTTGTTGATGTCTTCGCTCGTGCAGGCGAAGTGCGTGAGCTCGGCGATCTCGGTGAGACCGAGCGCGGTGAGCTTGTCGCGAACGAGGTACTCGACGGCCTTGACGTCGTGGCGCGTGACGGCTTCGCGGCGCGCCAGGTCGGCGATGTCGTCGTCGCCGAAGTCGGTGACGATCGCGCGCAATTGGCGCGCCTCGTCGGCGGTGAGCCGCCGCGACCCGAACAGCTCGGCATCGGTGAGGTGGATGAGCCACTCGACCTCGACCTGGATGCGCGCGCGATTGAGCCCCGCCTCGCTCAGGTGCTCGCCGAGCGCCGCGACCTGGGTTTGGTATCGCCCGTCGAGTGGGCTGAGGGGCTGGATGCTGAGCGGGCTCATGAGACGACTCCCTGTCGTATGCCGGGTTCGAGCTGGCGGAAGAGCGCGATGCACGACCGCTCGATCATGCCGAGCACGGCGTCGAACATCGCCGTGTCGGAGTAGTAGGGGTCGGGCACGTCGAGCGCGCCGCCAGCCTCGGGGTCGAAGCTCAGCAGCAGATGCACCTTGGCGCGCGCGTCGTCGTCGGGCGCCCAGGATTTGAGGATGCGCTCGTGCGTGCGATCGAAGGCGATGATGAGATCGAGCTCTTCGAACCACGTCACATCGAACTGCCGGGCGCGGTGCCCGCCGCCGTCGTAGCCACGCGCCTGTAGCGAAGCGACCGTGCGCGGGTCGCTGCTCTCGCCCACGTGCCACTCGCCGGTGCCGGCTGAGTGCACGCTCACGTGCTGCTCCCACCCGCGGGCGCGGATGAGGTCGCGGAAGATTGCCTCGGCCATCGGCGAGCGGCAGATATTGCCTGTGCAGACGAAGCACATGCGGAACATGCCGGGTGCATCGAGGACCCGGTCGAAGCTCATGCCCCTATTGTGGCCCAGTTCCCCCTCCTCCACACCCGGGCGCCGACCGCCATGGCCCCGGCCGCGCGGGGTCGTCGCGAGCCCCCCGATCCCGACGCGACACGATCGGGGCGAGGGATACGGAACTGCCGCGGAGAGGAGCCCGACATGCTCGACGCCGCCGCGTGCCTCGCCCCCGGTTCGCGCGGCGACACGGCGGCCGAGCTGCGACGTCAGGTGGTGCTTGCCGCCGCCCTTCGCGACCGGCTCGATGACATCGTGCGGTCGTTGCCGCGCGACGAGGCGCTCGCGGGCTGGTGGGGCCCCGCTCGGGATGCCCTGCAGGGCGCCGTCGACCTCGAGCGCGCACGGCTCGCGCGCGAGGTCGAGCGGCTCGAGAGTGTGCGCATCCGCCTGCTATTCGCCGCCGAGGAGGCCGCGGCAATGGCGCCGGGTAGCGAGTCGTGAACGCGGATCTTTCGGTCGGTGTCGGCGCGGGCGTCGCGCTCGAGGAGCTCGATCGGCTTGCCCGCGCCCTGCAGTCGGCGGCACAGGAGTGCCACGAGGTCGCGATCCGCATCCCGCCCCTGCGCACGGGGGCCGGGGCCGACGCCGACCTGTGGGAGGTGCAGGGCTCGGTGCAGCGGTCGATCGATCGGCTCGGCGGACTCGCGCGCGGTCTGCGCGATGCCGCGAGCCTCTACGACGCCGCTGACCGGACGGCGGCCCGCGCTGTGGAGCAGCTCGCGTCGCAGCTCGCGGCGACGGCGGGCCTCGTGCTCTCGCGGCTCGGGGTGCTGCTGCTGCCCGGGCTGCTCGCCGTCGCGGGTCGCGTGGTGCTCGTCACGGGTCTCTTGACCCCCGGGCAGCGTGCGGTCGCGGTCGAGTCCCTCACTTCCCTACTGGCCCCGGTGCTGAGCGACCCGCGCGGGCTCGAGGCGCTGCGGCTCACGCTCTCGCTCGCCGACGACGCGCTGCTCGGCGCGGTGGGGGTTCCCCCCGCGCTAGCCGGCGCGCTCGGCGAGGCTGGGCTCGGGCTCTCGGGGGTCGATACCGCGGCGCTCGTCGTCGCGGGCATCGCCTCGCTTGCCGGTGCCAGCGGTGCGGCCCCCGTGCGCGTGGACCGCGCGGGTGCCGACCTCAAGCGCGGGGGCGAGACGCGGCCGGTCGACGCGCCCGGCTCGCTCACCGATCGCGTCGGGCGTATCCCCGAAACCGCAGCCCCGATCGTCATCGAGCGCTACACGCTCCCGGGCGGTGTGCCGCACGTCGAGGTCTACATCGCCGGTACCGACGCGAACGCACCGATGGGCGGCGAGCAGCCGTGGGATATGGCGAGCAACGTCGCGATCATCGGCGGCGCGGAATCGTCATCGATGCAGGCCGTGCGAGCCGCACTTGCGGCCGAGGGCATCACGAGCGAGACCTCGATCGTCTTCACGGGCTATTCACAGGGCGGGGCGATCGCGACGGCGCTCGCCGAATCGGGCGACTACCGCACGACCGGCCTCGTCACGGTCGGTGCCCCAAGCGGCGGACTTCCCGTACGCGGCGACTACCCCGCTATCGTCATCGAGCACCGCGAGGATCTCGTGCCCGTGCTCTCGGGCATCCGGCGCGACACGAACGCCGTGATCGTGCGCGGCGACGCGCTCGCGCCGGGCGAGGCGCTCGAGAGCGCGCTGCCCGCGCACGAGCTCGAGCGGTACGCGCGCACGGCATCCGTCGCTGATGCGCACGTCAGCGTTGCGCTGCGCGCCGCCATCGACGCCCTGCCCCGCGCGGAAGCCGCAGGCGTGCGCAGCGCGTACACGGCGAGTCGCATTCCGCCTGCGCCAAGCGGCTAGCGCGGGGCGGGTGATCGGCGCGGGTTCTCGGCTCAGGCGCGCTTGCGACCCACAAACGGCCGCAACAGCACGCCGATGAGCCAGCTCAGCAGACCCAGAACGACGGCGCCGAGCACGCCCCACCAGAAGCCGTCGACCGTGAGGCCGAAGCCGAGCAGGCTCGAGATCCACGCGACGAGGAGCAGCAGCAGCCCGTTGACGATGAGCGCGATGAGCCCGAGCGTCAGGATGTAGAGCGGGAACGCCACGATACGGATCGCGTTGCCGATGACGGCGTTCACGATGCCGAAGATCGCACCGACGAGCAAGTACGTCAGAACGAGCGAGACCGTGTCGCCCTCGACGCCATACGACTCGACCCTCACTCCGTCGCCGAGGATAAGGGTCGTCAGCCACAGGGCGATGGTGTTGATGATCAGGCGGATCAGGAAGCGTCCCATGAGACAACTATGCACACCTCCCGCCCTGCCCGGCAATCGAGCGCCGGGTGAACATCACAAGCACGGCGAGCGCACGATGTCGTCGACGTAGGCTGAGACGGTGACCGAGCCCTCCGCGAGCCCCGTGCGCCTGCGCCCGGAGATCGTCTCGCTGCCCGCCTACACACAGGGCCGCTCGGCTTCGGCCGAGGCCTTCAAGCTCTCGAGCAACGAGAATCCCTTCCCCCCGCACCCCGATGTGCTCGCCGCGATCCGCGACCTCGATATCAACCGGTACCCGGATGCCACGGCGCTCGTCGTGCGCGAGCGCCTCGCCGAGCGGCACGCCGTGACGCCCGACGAGATCATCGTCGGCGCCGGATCGGTCGCCCTGCTCGCGCAGCTCATCAGCGCCGCGGCCGCGGCCGGCGACGAGGTCGTCTTCGCCTGGCGCAGCTTCGAGGCGTACCCCGGGCTCGTGACGGTCGCCGGGGCGACGAGCGTGCGCGTGCCGCTCACGGCAGATGCCCGGCACGACCTGCCCGCGATGGCCGCGGCGGTCACCGACCGCACCCGGGCCGTCATCGTGTGCACGCCCAACAACCCCACCGGAACGGTCGTGACGGCCGCGGAATTCGCCGACTTGATGGCGGCCGTGCCGAGCGACCTGCTCGTCATCCTCGACGAGGCCTACGCCGAGTTCATCGACGACGAGGCCGCGGTCGACGGGGATGCGCTCGTGCGCCGGTACCCCAACCTCGTCATCCTGCGCACCTTCTCGAAGGCCTACGGCCTCGCCGGCCTGCGCGTCGGCTACGCGATCGGGTCGGTCGCCGTGCTCGACGCCGCGCGCAGCACGGCCATCCCGCTCGCCGTCACCGAGGCCGCGCAGCGGGCCGTGCTCGCGGCGATGCGCGTCGAGCCCGAGCTACTCGGGCGCGTGCGCGAACTCGCGGTGCGCCGCGATCAGGTGCAGGCGGCGCTCCGCGAGCAGGGCTGGCGCGTGCCGGTGTCGCACGGCAACTTCGTCTGGCTGCCGACCGGGCCGGCGACGGCCGCCGCGGGCGAGGCGTTCGCCGCGGCCGGGATCGTCGCACGCGTGTTTCCTCCGGAGGGCATCCGGGTGTCGATCGGCGAAGCCGAATCTGTCGCTTCCCTGCTGGCGGTTGCGGGCGAGGTTGTCCGAACCCTCTGACCAGCGGCCCGATCCCCGGGCCTAGAGTGGAATCCATGTCGTACACCCCGGAGACGCTGCAGCTGCTCGCGCCCGATGGAACGCGAGTCGCGAGCGACGCCACCGAGGTCTACCTGCCCTATGTGGATGCCCTCACCGAGCAGCAGTTGCGCGAGTTCTACCGCACGATGAGCGTCATCCGGCGCTTCGATATTGAGGCCGGCAACCTGCAGCGCCAGGGCCAGCTCGCCCTGTGGATTCCGAGCCTCGGTCAGGAGGCCGCGCAGGTCGGGTCGGGCTTCGCCGCGCGCGCGCACGACCACATCTTTCCCGCCTACCGCGAGCACGCCGTCGGGCACATTCGCGGCCTCGACGTCGTGCAGATCATCAAGATGTTGCGCGGGCTGACCCACGGCGGCTGGAACCCGGCCGAGACCGGCAACTTCCACCTCTACACACTCGTCATCGGCTCGCAGACCCTGCACGCGACGGGCTACGCCATGGGCCTGCGCTTCGATGGCCTCGTCGGTACGGGCGACCCCGAGACCGACACGGCCGTGCTCGTGTACTTCGGCGACGGCGCGACGAGCCAGGGTGACGTCAACGAGGCCTTCGTCTTCGCTCAGAGCTACCAGACGCCGCAGGTGTTCTTCCTGCAGAACAACCACTGGGCGATCTCGGTGCCCGTGCGCGTGCAGTCGCGCACGCCCCTGTTCCACCGGCCGCGCGGCTTCGGCATCCCGAGCGTGCAGATCGACGGCAACGACGTGCTCATGAGCTACGCCGCGACAGCCGCGAGCCTCGACGCGGCGCGCGCCGGCGAGGGCCCGCAGTTCATCGAGGCGCTCACCTACCGCATGGGCGCGCACACGACGAGCGACGACCCCACGAAGTACCGCGACGACGACGAGCTGCATTACTGGCAGCAGCGCGACCCGATCGCGCGCTTCGAGACCTACCTTCGCGGGCTCGGCGAGAGCGACGCGTTCTTCACCGAGGTGCACGACGAGGCCGAGCAGTTCGCCTCCGAGGCGCGCGCCCGCACGCTCGCCCTCGAGCTGCCGCCGGTCGAGTCGATGTTCGCGCACGTCTACAGCCAGCCGCATCCGACGATGGATGCCCAGCGCCAGCAGCTCGCCGACTACGAGGCCTCGTTCGAGGGGGGTGCGTGATGGCGACCGAGACCCTGACGATGGCCAAGGCCCTGACCCTCGGTCTTGCCGCCGCGATGGAGGCCGACGACAAGGTCATCCTCATGGGCGAGGACATCGGTCCGCTCGGCGGCGTCTTCCGCGTGACCGAGGGGCTGCAGCAGCAGTTCGGTGCCCATCGCGTGCTCGACACCCCGCTCGCCGAGTCGGGCATCGTCGGCGCCGCGATCGGCCTCGCAATGCGCGGCTACCGGCCCGTCGTCGAGATTCAGTTCGACGGCTTCATCTTCCCGGCCTTCGACCAGATCACGACCCAGCTCGCCAAGCTCACGGCCCGCCACGAGGGCGCGCTGCAGATGCCCGTCGTCATCCGCGTGCCCTACGGCGGGCACATCGGCGCGGTCGAGCACCATCAGGAGAGCCCCGAGGCCTACTTCGCCCACACCGCGGGCTTGCGCCTCGTGAGCCCCGCGACCCCGCATGACGCCTACTGGATGATCCAGCAGGCCATCGCGAGCGACGACCCCGTCATGTTCTTCGAACCCAAGAGCCGCTATTGGCCCAAGGGCGAGGTCGATCGCGGCGCCCCTGGCATCGAACTGCACGTCTCGCGCGTCGTGCGCTCGGGCACCGACGTCACGGTCGTCGGTCACGGTGCCATGGTGAGCATGCTGCTGGATGCCGCCGAGGTCGCCGCCGAGGAGGGCACGAGCATCGAGGTCGTCGACCTGCGCTCGCTCTCACCGATCGACTATGGCCCGCTGCTCGACTCGGTACGTCGCACGGGCCGGCTCGTCGTCGCGCAGGAGGCGCCGGGCTCGGTGAGCATCGGCTCGGAGATCGCGGCGACCGTGACCGAGAAGTCGTTTTACTCGCTCGAGGCCCCCGTGCTGCGTGTGAGCGGCTACGACACCCCGTTCCCCCCTGCCAAGCTCGAGGGCACGTACCTGCCCGACGTCGACCGCATCCTGCACGCCGTCGACCGCGCCCTGGCCTACTGATCGCACTGGAGGAATCGTGAGCATCTCCGAGTTCCCGCTCCCCGATGTCGGGGAGGGCCTGACCGAGGCCGAGATCGTGTCGTGGCGCGTCAAGCCGGGCGACACTGTCATCATCAACCAAGTGCTCGTCGAGATCGAGACCGCGAAGTCGCTCGTCGAGCTGCCCTCGCCGTTCGCGGGCATCGTCGACGCGCTGCTCGTCGAGGAGGGCCAGACTGTCGAGGTCGGCACCCCGATCATCACGGTGCGCGGCGACGGCGGTGTCGACGGGGGCGAGGCGACCGATCCCGGGGTGGCCGACACCGCATCCAGCATCGCGAGCGAGGCCGAGGCCGAGAAGCCCGGTGCCGTGCTCGTAGGTTACGGCGCAAAAGGCCACGTCGCCTCGCGCCGCGAGCGCGGGCGCACCGCGGCGCCCGCTCCCGCGACCGCTGCTCCAGCCGCCGCACCCCGCCTCGCCTCGGTGCCGGCAGCTGATTCGGGCCCCGTCATCGCCAAGCCGCCCATCCGCAAGCTCGCGAAAGACCTCGACGTCGACCTCACGGCCGTCACGGCCACGGGCCTCGCGGGCGAGATCACGCGCGACGACGTCATCCGTCACGCGCAGCAGGCGAGCGTCTTCCGCAACATCCAGACGCCCGCCTGGCCGCACGAGCGGGAGGACCGCATCCCCGTCAAGGGCGTGCGCAAGGCCATCGCCGCGGGCATGGTGAAGAGCGCGTTCAGCGCGCCGCACGTGAGCGTCTTCGTCGACGTCGACGCGACCCGCACCATGGAGTTCGTCAAGCGCCTCAAGGCGAGCCCCGATTTCGCCGGCATCAAGGTCTCGCCGCTGCTGATCATGGCGAAGGCGATGATCTGGGCTGTGCGCCGCAACCCCACGGTCAACTCGACTTGGACCGACACCGAGATCATCGTGCACCACTACGTGAACTTCGGGTTCGCCGCCGCCACCCCGCGCGGGCTCGTCGTGCCGAACATCAAGAACGCGCAGGACCTCAGCCTGCGCGAGCTCGCCCAGGCGATCGAGGCGATGACGATCACGGCGCGCGACGGCAAGCTGCAGCCCGCCGACATGGCCGACGGCACGATCACGATCACGAACATCGGCGTCTTCGGCATGGACACCGGCACGCCCATCCTCAACCCCGGCGAGGTGGCGATCGTCGCCCTCGGCACGATCAAGCAGAAGCCCTGGGTCGTCGATGGCGAGGTGCGCCCGCGCTTCGTCACGACGATCGGCGGCTCGTTCGACCACCGTGTCGTCGACGGCGACGTGGCGAGCCGGTTCCTCGCCGATGTCGCGAGCGTCATCGAAGAGCCCGCGCTGCTGCTCGACTAATCTGCGACCGGTTCGAGGATCACGACGGGGATCTCGCGCGCCGTCTTGCGCTGGTAGGCGGCGTAGCCGCCATACGACCGCACGGCGAGCGGCCACAGCCGCGCGCGCTCGTCGGGGTCGGCCGTGCGGGCCCGGTAGGGGCGGGGATGCTCGCCCACCCTCGACACCTGCACCACCGGCTCGGCCACGAGGTTGAGGTACCACGCGGGCTGCAGGTCGTCGCCGCCCCGGCTCGCGATCACGACGAGGCGCTCGCCGGGCTTGCCATCGGGCATCGGCTCGCGGTGCGGCACGGTGAGGATGGCGGTGCGGGGCAGCCCCGAGCTGCGTCCGGTCGTGGTCAGCTCGATCACGGGCATGCCGCCGAGATCGCGGCCGACCCGGCCCCCCGTGAGGCGCAGCAGGGCGCGGTGCAGCCCCGTCAGGGTGAGCATCGCGCGGCGGTTCGACATGCGGGCGACGGTAGCGGAGCATCCTGAACCGCCGCCTCCGGCCGATCCTTATTGAGAACGGTTTTGACAACCATTCTCGATAAGACCTAGCATCGAGCCATGACCTCGATCCGCCGCGCCCTCCCCGCCCTGCTCGTCGCGACCGCTGCCGGCATCGCTCTCACCGGGTGCGCCGCGCCGGCCCCCGAGGCGACCGGCCTCTCGGTCGTCGCCTCGACCAACGTCTACGGCGACATCGCCGCGGCGATCGCCGGCGACGCTGCGACCGTCACGAGCATCATCGATTCGCCCACGGTCGACCCGCACAGCTATGAGGCCACCGCGCAAGACCAGCTCGCGATCGCTGGCGCCGATCTCGTCATCGGCAACAGCGCAGGCTACGACCCCTTCCTTGACGTGCTCGTCGATGGCTCGGGCACGACCGCGGTCGTGATCTTTGCCGCCGTAGTGGCGGGGCTCGAGCTGGGCGAGGCCCCCTTGGAAGACGACTCCCGCGAGGGCGACGACCAGGGCCCCCGTGAGGTCGCCAACGAGCACGTCTGGTACGACCTGCACTCCATGGGTGATGTCGCCGAGGTGATCGCCGCCGAGCTCACCGAGCTCGACGCCGCCAACGCTTCTGTCTACGCCGCGAACCTCGACGCTTTTCTCGTCGAGCTCGAGGCGGTCGAGGAGGAGGCGCACGCACTCGCCGAGCAGCTCGGCGGCGGCGTTGTGGCTTCGACCGAGCCCGTGCCCGCCTACCTTCTCGCCGAGCTCGGCTTCGACGACGAGACGCCCGAAGAGTTCACCGAGGCGATCGAGGAGGGCGCAGACGTGCCCCCGCTCGCCCTGCAGGAGGTGCTCGACCTCATCGCCTCGGGCGACGTGCGCCTGCTCGCCTACAACGAGCAGACCGCGAGCCCCGAGACCGAGCGGGTTCGCGCGGCGGCCGAGGAGGCGGGCATTCCCGTGGTCTCGTTCGTCGAAACCCTGCCGGACGGGGAAGACTACCTGTCGTGGATGCGCACGAACATCGACGCGGTCGCGGCGGCGCTCGCCGCGTGACGACCGACCCGGCAGCGGGAGGCCCCGCCGCGACGCCGAGCCCCGTGCTCAGCATCCGCGGCGGGGCCCTCCGCGTGCGCGACCGCGAGCTCTGGAGCGGCCTCGATCTCGACGTGCGCCCCGGCGAGTTCATCGCCGTGCTCGGCGGCAACGGCACGGGCAAGACGAGCCTGCTGCGCGCCATGCTGGGCGAGCGCCGCCTCGACGCGGGCACGGTGCTCGTGGGCGGTCACGCCGCGCACCGCGGGCACCGCCGCATCGGCTACATCCCGCAGCAGAAGATCGCCGCGCCCGGCACCCCCCTCCGTGGCCGCGACCTCGTCGCGCTCGGCGTTAACGGCACCCGCTGGGGGCCGCCGATCTCGACGCGCGGTGATCGCGAACGGGTGGATGCCCTGCTCGCCTCGGTCGGCGCCGAGGGCTACGCCGACCGGCCGCTCGGCAGCCTCTCGGGCGGCGAGCAGCAGCGGCTGCGGGTCGCGCAGGCTCTCGCCGACGACCCGACCCTGCTGCTGTGCGACGAGCCGCTCATGAGCCTCGACCTGCAGCACCAGCGCGCCGTGAGCGAGCTCATCGACGCTCGTCGACGCGAGCACGGCACGGCGGTCGTGTTCGTGACGCACGACATCAACCCCGTGCTCGCGATCGTCGACCGCGTGCTCTACCTCGCGCAGGGCCGCTTCACGATCGGCACTCCCGACAAGGTGCTGCGCGACGACGTGCTGAGCCGGCTGTACGGCACGCCCGTCGAGGTCTTCCGCTCGCGAGGCCGCGTCGTCGTGGTCGGGGTGCCTGAGACCGAGCACCACCACGAGGTGACGTCGTGATCACCGTCGACCCGGGCACCTATCTGCAGCTGCTCGCGCTCGTGCAGAACTCGATCATCGCGGCCGCCGTGCTCGGCGTCGTCGGCGGGCTCATCGGCGTCTTCGTCATGCAGCGCGACATGGCCTTCGCTGTGCACGGCATCAGTGAGCTCTCGTTCGCGGGGGCGGCCGCGGCCCTCCTGCTCGGCCTCAACGTCGTCGCGGGCTCGATCGTCGGCTCGCTCATCGCTGCGGGGCTCATCGGCGTGCTCGGCGCGAAGGCGCGCGACCGCAACTCGATCATTGGCGTGCTCATGCCGTTCGGCCTCGGCCTCGGCATCCTCTTCCTCGCCCTGTACCCGGGCCGCAGCGGCAACAAGTTCGGGCTGCTCACGGGCCAGATCATCAGCGTCGACCTGCCGCAGCTCGGCCTGCTCATCGGCATCAGCATCGTCGTGCTCGTCGCGCTGCTCATCGTCTGGCGCCCGCTCGCCTTCGACAGCCTCGACACCGAGGTGGCGAGTGCTCGGGGCGTGCCGAGCCGGGCGCTGAGCATCCTGTTCATGACGCTCCTGGGGCTCACGGTCGCCGTGTCGGTGCAGGTCATCGGTGCACTGCTCGTCATGGCGCTGCTCGTCACCCCGGCGGCCGCGGCGCTGCGCGTCTCGAGCTCGCCCGTCATGGTGCCCGTGCTCAGCATGGTCTTCGGGCTCGTCTCGGCCGTCGGCGGCATCCTGCTCGCCATCGGCGGCTCGCTACCGATCAGCCCGTACATCACCACGATCTCGTTCGCGATCTACGTGGTGTGCCGCATCGTGGACGCGAGATCGAGGGTGATCCCATGAAGCGCAACACCTGGCAACGCGAGGCCGTGCGCACGGCGCTCAGCGAGCGCGAGGGCTTCGTGAGCGCGCAGGCGCTGCATGGTGCCTTGAAGGATGCGGGCTCGAGCATCGCGCTCGCGACGGTCTATCGCGCCCTCGCCGATCTGGCCGAGGAGGGCGAGGCCGACTCGCTGCAGCAGGAGGGCGAGGCGCTCTACCGCGCCTGCACGCCCGGCAGCCACCACCACCACCTCATCTGCCGCACCTGCGGGCTGACGGTCGAGATCGAGGCCCGCGCGGTCGAGGAGTGGGCGCGGCAGATCGCCGCCGAGCACGGCTTCACGCGCGCCGAGCACGTCGTCGACGTCTTCGGCCTGTGCGAGGGGTGCTCGAGATTGCAGGCCGCGGCCCTTTCGTCGTAGGCTAGGGGCTTGTGTCGGGCGGCCATCCGCCCGTCTTGTACGCGCTCCCGTCTCGCCAGCACTATCCGGCGAGAACGCTCCTTCCCGGAGCACCGGGTGTCTGCGTGCCGACAAGTGACCTTGGGTACGGCGCTCGCCGTACGGTAGCCCCATATTGGAGGAACCATGGCAGCCGTCTGCCAGGTGACCGGAGCCGTTCCCGGCTTTGGCCACAACATCTCGCACTCGCACCGGCGCACCAAGCGCCGGTTCGACCCGAATATCCAGAAGAAGACGTACTTCGTGCCGTCGCTTCGCCGCACCGTCACCCTGACCCTCTCGGCCAAGGGCATCAAGACCATCGACGCCCGGGGCATCGAGTCGGTCGTGAAGGACCTCCTCGCCCGTGGGGAGAAGATCTAGTGGCCAAGCAGCAAGACGTCCGTCCGATCATCAAGCTCAAGTCGACCGCCGGTACCGGGTACACCTACGTGACCCGCAAGAACCGTCGGAACGATCCCGACCGCCTCGTGCTCAAGAAGTACGACCCGGTCATCCGCAAGCACGTCGAATTCCGCGAGGAGCGCTAAGTCATGGCGAAGAAGAGCAAGATCGCGCGCAATGAGCAGCGCAAGGTCGTCGTCGAGCGGTACGCCGCGAAGCGTCTCGAGCTGAAGAAGGCGCTCGTCGACCCGAACGGCACCGACGAGTCGCGCGAGGCCGCGCGCACGGGACTGCAGAAGCTGCCCCGCAACGCCTCGCCCGTTCGCGTTCGGTCGCGCGACGCCGTCGACGGCCGCCCCCGTGGTGTGCTGACGAAGTTCGGAATCTCGCGTGTGCGCTTCCGCGACATGGCGCACCGCGGCGAGCTGCCCGGCATCACCAAGTCGAGCTGGTAACACCCGCTCGCACCACGCACCGCCTCGAGGAGGGGGCGCCCCGCACGGGGCGCCCCCTCCTCTCTTTTTCCGCACCGATCACGGGTTGCGGCGCACCGCGCCGAAATGCCCGGAAACTCGCGGGAGTGCTGGTACCGTCGAGGCGGTTCGCGGTCAGATCACGGCGGCGGACTATCTCCACCAAACTGTTGAGGTCCGAGGAGGACACCATGAACCGTTCCGAGCTTGTCGCGGCCATCGCCGCTGAGTCGGG
>CAYPND010000009.1:0-11069 GCA_964412175.1 uncultured Microbacteriaceae bacterium
GGGTTCGGCAGCGTGCGGGTGCGGGTGCGACTGGGCGGCAGCGAGTGGATGGCGAGCGTCTTCCCCGACTCGAAGCAGCAGGCCTACGTGCTGCCGATCAAGAAGTCGGTGCGCGTGGCTGAGGGCATTGCCCCCGGCGACGAGGCGCGCGTGCACATTGAACTGGTCGACCTCTCGTGACGCACGTCTTCCTCTTCCGGGCCGTGAACGTCGGCGGCACCGCGAAGTTGCCTATGGCCGAGCTGCGCGCCCTCGCCGCCGAGCTCGGCGCCACCCAGGTGCAGACCTACATCGCCTCGGGCAACCTCATCGCGTCGCCGCCGGGCGACCCGCTCGCCTTCGCGCGCGATCTCGAGGATCAGGTCGAGACGCGCTTCGGGTTCCGTCGCGAGGTCATCGTGCGCGATGCGGCGGCGCTGCGCGCGGGGCGGGATGCGCATCCCTTCGTTATCGTCGACCCGGCCTTCTCGTACCTCGTGCCCGTGAGCGGCACGCCCGCGGACCCGGCGGCGGCGGCCGATGTGCCGACCGGAGACGACCACTGGGCGCTCGTCGGCGACGACCTGCACCTTCGCTACGCGAACGGGGCGGGCCGCGCCGAGCTCGATCTGAACCGCCTGCTGCGCACCCTCGGCGTCGTCGGCACGGCGCGCAACCTGCGCACGGTCGACGCGCTGCTCGCCCTGCTCGACTGAGACCGCCGGGTCAGCGCGGCAGCAACGGCGCGCACTCCGCGGCGATCGAGTCGATATGGCGGTCGTCGGTGCCGCAACATCCGCCCATGACGGTGAGGTTCGGCAGCACGGCCAGCAGCTCGCGGTAGAGCCCCGCGAGGGCGACGGGGTCGCCCGCATCGAGCTCGTCGGCCTCGTCGAGCTCGGCGTGGCTGCGCGTCGAGGCGTTCGCGCGGATGCCGCGAATGCGACCGAACACGGGGTTGCCGGGGTCGATCACGGCCGTGAAGTGCGTCGGATGCGCGCAGTTCACCATGACGTACGCCGCGCCGGCGGCGGTCGCCGCGTCGAGCTCGGCGATCGCCTCGGCGAGCGGCTGCCCGCTCGGCAGGGCGCCGTCGGTCTCGACGGTGAACGAGACGACAATGCGCATGCTGTGCTCGACGGCGGCGCGCACGATGCCGATCGCCTCGTCGACGTGCGTGATCGTGAGCGCCGTGATGAGGTCGGCGCCCCCGTCGGCGAGCGCCCTGATCTGCTCGCTGTGGTACGCCGCCGACTCGTCGGGCGTCATGACGGTCGTCGGCGAGTAGCCGTCGCCCCGCGGGCCGAGATTGCCGCTGATGACGACGGGCGGCTGCCCCTGCGCGTGCATGTCGCGTAGCGCGCGCAGGTGCTCGACCGCGGCGATGTTGACCGTGCCCAGCGCGGCCGCGCTGTAGCCGAGCAGACGGCCCCAGTCGGCGCTCGCGCGCCACGTGGGCGTCTCGAGCACGAGCCCCGTGCCGTGCCGCCGCGCGATCTCGAGATAGGCGCGGTAGTAGCGCTCGAGCGCCTCGCGGCCGTCGACGCTCTCGAGCAGCGGGAAGGCCGCGAAGTCGGGCAGACCGATGCCGTCGTGGAAAATGAGCGTCGTCTCGAGGCCGCCATCGGTGAGGAAGAGATCGGCGGCGAGCTGCGGCAGGGCGGGCACCGTCACAAGGGCGGCCTCTCGAGATCGATGGCACGGGATGCGCCTCGGCGGAAGCGGGGTTTCAGTGTGGCGCGCGGCCTGCCCCCGTGCAAGGGTGCGGCCACCCGCGCGAACACCGTGGTTTGTCGCGCACGGGGCGCGCACCTAGCCTGGTGGACGATGTCTGACCGGGGGAGCAGGGGCGACGAGGCGTTCGCGACCGTGCTCGTCGCCGCGCAAGCGGGCGCGAGCTGGGCGAGCACGCGCCTCTGGAACGACCACGCTCCCGCCGTCTCCGGCTTTTTCACCGCCCGCGGTTCGCGCGAACCCGACGACCTCACGAGCGAGGTCTTCCTCGTCGTGTTCGACCGGCTCGCCGAGTTCCGCGGCGACGCGGCCGCTTTTCGCTCGTTCGTCTTCTCGATCGCCTACCGTCGTCTCGTCGACGAGCTGCGGATGCGCGGCCGACGCGGCGAGACCGTCGAGATGCTCGCCGAGGAGGACCCGCGCCGGGCATCAAGTGCCGAAGAAGAAGCGACCACGCGGCTCGGCGACCAGCGGGCGCTTGCGATGATCGCGAGCCTGCCCGCCGACCAGCGCGACGTCATGGCGCTGCGCATCGTCGCCGACCTCACCGTCGAGCAGGTCGCCGAGGTGCTCGGCAAGCGCCCCGGGGCGGTGAAGGCCCTGCAGCGCCGGGCGCTCGAGCGGCTGAGAAAAAAGATCGACGCGACCCGTACCCCTGCAGGGCCCGCCGACGATAGCGAGTAGTGAGATGAGAAAACACACGATCACCGACGCCGAGGCGCAGCAGCTTCTGTCGGGCGCGACCCCTGAGGGCCGCTCCGAGCTTGCCGAGCTGGCCGCCTCGATCGCCGACGTGCGTCGTGATGCATCTCAGCTAGCCGCACCGCAGCCCTCGGCTGCGCTCGCGGCTCGGCTCGATCAGCCGGCGCTGGGGGTCAGCGCTGGTTCTGAACCGACACCACTCAAGGGGATCAAGAAGATGGCTGCATCACTCGCGGGGCTCAGCCTCGCCGCCAAGCTGGCTGCCGCTACGGGCGTTCTCGCCCTCGGACTCACGGGCGTCGGCGCGGCGGGCGCGCTGCCCGGCCCGGCGCAAGACGCGTTCGACGGCGTCATCTCGTCGTTCACCGCGACGGAGGACGAGGTCGTCGACGACGGTGCGGCCGAGGAGTGCGTCGTCGATGACGGCACCGTCGATGACGGCACCGTCGACGAGGGCACCGACGGCACGACCGACGACGAGCTCTACGGCGCGACCGACGAGGGCACTGTCGAAGACGGCACCGATGAGGGCACCGTCGACGAGGGCGCTGTCGACGACGGCACCGACACCGAGGAGTGCGCCGACGACCTTCCGGTCGGTTCGGGCGAGTTCAGCGACTGGGTGAAGCAGGGCGCGCAAGACCCCGACAAGGTCGGTGCCGAGTTCGGCGCTGCGGTGTCGGAGCAGGCCCGTGAGCTCAAGAACGAGAAGGCCGAAGAGCGCGTCGCGAACGGCGGCAACAACGGCAACGGCAACGGCCAGGGCGGCGGCGATGACGACGCCGACGACGAGGGTGACGACGAGACCGTCGACGAGACCTCGACCGGCAACGGCAAGCCCGCCGGAACGCCGGGCGGCGGCCGCCCGTAACCGCATGACCCGAGAACGCTGCTGACACGCGTTCGCGAGAACCCCCGCACCGAGACGTGCGGGGGTTCTCGTCGTCTCGGGCGAGGGTGCTACTCGCGCAGTCGCACGAGACGCGTCTGGGTCGACTCGTCGAGCTCGACGATGTTGGCGCGCGATTTGAGGAAGCTCGTGAACGAGCTGTATCCGAGCGCCTTCTCATTGAAGGCCGGGTCGAGGCGCTTCATCTGCTGCTTGAGGGCCGAGGCGTGCGCCCAGTCGGCGTCGTCGGCCTCGTGCACGAGCCGCAGGGCCCGAACGATGAGCGCCGTCGCGGCGCGCTTCGAGGTCGCCGACTCGGTCGATGCGTCGGAAGACGCGTTGGCGCCGCCCTCGGGCTCGACGCCCGCCGCGGCCTCGGCCGGCGCGCCCGAGGTCGACGCGCGGCGCGACCGCTTGGGCGGCACGATCGGCTCACTCGCCTCGGGGGCAACGACGAGCCCCGCCGCGATGTGCGCCGCTGGCCGGATGCCCGGCAGCGAGTCGTAGTCGGCGTACTCGTTGCACGCCGCGGCGAGCGACTTGCTCGTGCCGCCCGCCACACCGATGCCGACGATGTACCGGCCGAGGCGCTTGGCCCGCTGCGCGAGGGCGATGTAGTCGCTGTCGCCCGCGGCGATGACCACGTGGGTGATGTCGGGCAGTCGGAAGAGGTCTTCGACGACGTCGACCGAGAGGCGGATGTCGGCGCCGTTCTTCATCTGCTGGGTGGCCGGAAAGAGCTGGGTCAGGTCGACCGCGCGCTCCATGAGCTGCCCCTGATACGTAGCATTGACGCCCACCGACCAGTCGGCGTAGGCGCGCGAGAGCACGATCGTTCCGAACGACGAGGCGAAGTCGAGGATGGCGCTGATGTCGACGGTCGCGTGCCGCACCTTGCCCTTCTGCTCTGCAGTCGCATCCGACAGCCCGGGCGCGAGCTTGTAGACGTTGTCTTTGCGCCAGGCGCTGCGGCCGTGCACCTGGTCGTAGCGCGAGATGACGATGTTGTCGAAGTCGATGTAGACCGCCACGCGGTTCTCGGCTGATTCGGCCATGGGTCGCCTCCTTCTGGGTCGGGACCCGGTCGCGTCCATCCTGTCAGGCGCGGGTGCCGATCAGGGCTGCGGGTCGAGCGCGTCGTAGTCGCGCAGGCTGCGGTACACGCGCAGGAAGACCGCGCACACGACGATGATGATGAGCCCGCCGAGCAGGGGCGGGAACCAGAGGAGCGCGGTCAGGCTGAGCGTGCCGACGTAGAGGTCGCCGACGCGCGGCCCCCCGTTGACGACGACCGTGAAGAGACCCTGCAGGCGCCCCCGCATGACGTCGGGCACGGCGGCCTGGATCATCGTGGTGCGGTAGATCATGCTCACCGAGTCGGCGGCACCCGAGAGCGCGAGCAGCACCGAGGCGATCACGAGTGCGGGCACGTTGGCCTCGGTGATGTCGGTGCCGACCTCGATCGGCAGCACCGCCGTCGCGAGCAGCAGCACGCCGAAGAGCAGGATGCTCGCCCCGTACGCCGCGACCGCGATCACCATGCCCTTTCCATGCGCGCGCACGGCGGCGACGCGCCCCGACAGCAGGCCCAGCACGAGCATCCCGACCGCGCCGGCCGACGACAGGATGCCCACGGTGACGGCCCCGCCGCCGATGAGCAGGGCGCCGGTGGCCGGGAAGAGCACGCGCGGGTTGCCGAAGGTCATGGCGACGATGTCGAGCACGAACGAGGCCCGGATGTTCGGCGCGACCCGCAGGAAGCGCCAGCCCTCGACGATCGAGCGCAGGTCGGCCCGGCGACGCTCGCCCTCGGGGATCATCGCGGGCAGCGTGTACATGCCGTAGAACGCGGCGAGGAAGAGCACGACATCGACCGTGTAGGTGACGCTCAAGCCGAGGTAGGCGACGGCGAGGCCCGCGAGGGCGGGGCCGACGGTGAGCTGCACGCCCGCGCTGATGCCGCCGAGGGCTCCCGCGGCGGGCAGCAGCTCGAGCCGGACGAGTCGGGGGATCATCGTCTGCCGGGCGACCTGCACCATGACGGCGGCGACCGAGTTGATGGTGATGAAGGCGTAGAGCGGCCAGATGTCGGGCACGCCGAGCCAGCTGTAGACGGTGATTGCCGCGGTCGAGCCCCAGGCGGCGTAGGCGGCGACGAGCGCGACGCGGCGGCGGTCGAAGCGGTCGGCGAGCGCACCGCCGTAGAGGCCGAAGACGATCATGGGGCCGAGCGCGAAGGCCGCGACGAGCGAGACGGCGAGCGTCGACTCGGTGCGGTCGTAGATGTCGAGCCCGACGGCGACGATCGTCATCTGGCTGCCGATGCCGGTGATCGCGGCCCCCGCCCACATGCGGGCGAAAGCGGGGCTCTCGCGCAGCGGGCGCAGGTCGACGAGGTGGCCGCGGCGCGCGGCGGGAGGAGCAGTCACAGTAGCTCCAGGCTACGCGCTTTCTGCGTTATCGAGACGCCGTCTCAGCAATTTCGGCGTACCGCACTTCCGTGAGCCGCTCCGAGGCGTCCCACAACATCACCGCGGCGGTTGCGTCGCGCGCGCCGCGCGGCAGGCGAGCGGGGGCCGGAAGCCCGCGCACCTCGAGAAAGCCGTTCGGCCCGTAGTACCCGCCGGGCGTCGCCGCCGGGCTCGTCGCCGCGTAGAGGGAGGGCAGGATTCCCGTGTCGACGCCCTGCATGAACCGCGCCGAGCGCTTCTGCTGCGCCGGGGTGGGCGCGCGCCCGTCGCGCGGGCCCGTGGTCTGCAGGTTGGTCGCCGTGCCGCCCGGGTGCGCGGCGGCGCTCGTGATGCCCCAGCCGTTGAGCGTGCTGAGGCGCTGCAGCTCGCGCGCGAAGACGAGGTTGGCGAGCTTCGAGAGCCCGTAGGCGCCCCAGGCGCTGTAGCTCTTCTCGGCCTGCAGGTTGTCCCACTGCCAGCGCCCGGCGTTGGCGGCGAGGCTGCTCGTCGAGACGACCCGCGGGGCCTCGGCGCGCTGCAGGGCGGGCAGCAGCAGGCCCGTGAGCGCGAAGGGCCCGAGGTGGTTGCTGCCGAACTGCAGCTCGAAGCCGTCGGCCGTCTCGCGGCGATCGGGCACGGCCATGATGCCGGCGTTGTTGATGAGGATGTCCACCGAGCGATCCTCATCGAGCAGGCTCTGCGCGGCCGAACGCACGCTCGCGAGCGAGGCGAGGTCGAGGTCGAGCAGCCGCAGGCGGGCATCCGGATGCTGCGCCAGCAGCTCGGCGAGCGCCCGCTCGCCCTTCTCGCGGTTGCGCACGGCCATGACGACCTCGGCCCCCGCGGCGGCGAGGCGGCCCGTGAGGCCGAAGCCGAGGCCGCTGTTGGCGCCCGTGACGACGGCCAGGCGGCCCGTCAGGTTCGGAACGGTCGTGTCGAGGGCGGTGCGGGGCATGGGGTCTCCGTCGTCGTGATGAGTGCTGTCATTCCATCACTCGGAGCCCGGCCCGACCTGGGAGCGGTCGGTGCGGCAACCCAGCGCCGACCCAGTGCCCGCTCACCGCCTGCTCAGCGCCGCGGGCGCTCCATCGCGCTCGGGCCCACGGCCGTCGCGAGCCAGGCGGCGACGGGCTCGCCCGCGCTCCAGATCGCGGCCACGCGGGCCGCGGCGTCGTCGACGGGGTGGGGCAGCCGGCCGAACACCTCGACGCCCTTCCAGCGCAGCCACGCGATGCGCGGGTGGTCGCGCGCCACGCCGCGCGGGGCCGTCGCGAGGGGCTCGGGGTATCCGCTCTTGAGCGTGCCGCCCGCCGCCTGGGCCGCCGATGCCGCGTGCGCGAAGCCCTCGCCGCGCTCGTCGAGCAGCGCGGCCCGCCACTGCGCGAGTTGATCGGGGGCCAGGTAGGGCATGCCGCTCGAGGCGAGTACGCCGCGCGCATCGAGCTGCAGGTAGCGCCCCGTGCCGTCGGGCTCGATGCGCAGGGCCCCGATGAAGGTCTTGAGCACGCCCTTCTCGGCCGAGAAGCGGGTGTCGTGGTGGGGGCGGTACACCTTCCACTCGGCGGTGTCGGCGTCGACCGCGCTGAGCAGGGTCAGGAAGGGCGCGCGCACCTCATCGGCGTAGCGATGCTTCTCGCGAGACCAGAACTCGCGCGAGTTGTCGGCCGCGGCGCGCGCGAACCAGGCCCCCGCGGCGGCTAGATTGTGACTCATCATGTGTCACATCGTAGAAGTGACACACATCGAGTCACAACTGGGAGAACGCCGTGGATGCTCGCATCGCCCGCACGCGCGAATCGGTGCTCGCTGCCGCTCGTGCGGTGCTGCTCGACGAGGGCCTCGTGGCGATCACGCCCACGCGCGTCGCCGAGGTCAGCGGGGTCGCCCGGCGCACGCTCTACCGGCACTGGCCGAGTGCCGACGAGCTGCTGCACGACGCCCTCGCGAGCGCGAGTTTTCCGACCTACCCGCGCACGGGCCACCTCGAGACGGATGTTCGCGCGCACCTCGAGCAGTTGCGCGACGCCCTTCAGCACGGCCCGCTCGGGGCCATCCTGCTCGCGCTCGGCGAGCGCGCGGCGGTCGATGACGGCATGCGCGCGCTGCGCGCCCGGCTCGTCGAGCAGGGCTGCGCGCCGCTGCGGTCGATGCTGGCCGAGCACGGCATCCCGCCCGCCGCGGTCGACGACCTCGTGCTCGAGCTCGAGGGGCCCGTCATGACGAGCGCCCTCGTGCACGCCCGCCCCGCCTCCGACGCGCTCATCGCCCGCCTCGTCGAGCGCGTCGCGCCGCTCGGGGCCCCGCCCGCGCGGCAGAATTGAGCACCCGAGCTCGACAAGGAGCCTGCCGATGACCCCGCTCGACTCCCGCCGCCTCGCCTGGGAGGCCCCCACCTCGTCGACGCTCGCCACGATCGGCTATCGCGACATCTACCCCGTGACGGGCACCGGCCGGTTCCTCGCCGTGCTGCTCATGGGCGGCGGCATCGTGATCGTCGGCACGGCCTCGGCGATCGTCGTTTCGTACATCACCGAGCGCGTCGGCACGCAGCGCGTCGTGACGACGGGCGAGGGCGACGACCAGGCTCAGCCGTCGAGCAGCGCGTCCTCCGCGGCGTAATCGAACCAGCCCTCGGCGCCGTAGCGGGCGAGGCCGGGGAAGAGCTCGCGCCAGTCGGTCTCGGCGACGGCCTCGAGCATCCAGTCGATCGCCGGCCCGATGGTCGCCCGATGGCTGCCGAGCGGATCGTAGCCGAGCTGCTCGCGCGCCGCCTGCATGCTCAGCTCGACCGGAACGGGCACCGACCACGGCGTCTGCCCGACGCCGCTCTCGGGCCCGCCCGCCCCGCGCGGCAGCAGCTCGAACTCGGCGTTGTGCCCGAGGTGCGCGAACACGGCCTGGCCGATCTGCAGCACCGTCGCGGCGGGCTCGTCGACCGCGTTAAGCACGCGGCGGCCCGGATGCTCGCCCGCGAGCCGCACGAGCTCGGCGATTGCCGCCGTCGCCGAGGTGGCGAACCGGCTCTCGCCGCGATCGATGAGCGGCACCCGGGCACGGCCGTCGAGCGCGCGCTTGATGAAGTACCACTCGCGCAGGGCGGGTGAGCCCGGGCCGTGGATCGCGCCCGGCCGCAGGATCGTCACCGGCAGGTCGTCGACCGCGAGCAGGGCGCGCTCGAGCGCGGCCTTTTGCGGCGAGTAGCCCTCGAGCTCGGCGGTCACGATCGGGTCGGTCTCGATCACGGGCACGGCCAGGCGCGGGAAGTCGTCGTCACCCGTCGCGGCGTCCATCCACGTGCCGTTGGTGCCGAGGTACACCGAGGCGGTCGAGATGACGACGAGCGACCCGTGCTCGCCGACAAGCGGCGCGTAGGGCTCGGCGTCGGCCGGGCCGAAAGCGACGCAGTCGAGCACGAGGTCGCGGCCGCGCGCGGCGTCGGTCAGGGCATCCGCGTCGCCGCGATCGAGCGTCAGCTCGCGCACGTTACCGACGAGATCGGCGGGCAGCGGGCGCGTGCCGCGGTGCGCGATCGTGACCTCGACCCCCGACGCCAGCAGGGCCCGCGCGGCCGCGGTGCCCACCTGGCCCGAGCCGCCCACGAGCAGGGCGTTCTTCAGCATGCGGTCACTCTAGGCGCTAGATTCGCTGTGTCCACCCGAGTCGAGGAGCCCCATGGCGACCACCCAGCCCCGCAGCACGCAGCCGCTCAGCCGCAACCAGACGCAGAGCAGCCTGATAGCTGGCGCCGTGGCCCACACGGTCTTCCAGACCGGCTGGTTCCTGTTCGGCATGTCGCTCGCGGCGCTCGTCGCGACCGCGTTGTTCGGCAACATCATCGGCAGCATCACGCGCTCGCTCGGCGGCGACGACCCCAACGCGATCCTGCGCGCGATCGACAGCGGCTCCGACCTACTGTTCTGGATCGTGCTCTCGTTCCTCATTGGCAGCCTCATCCTCATCGGCCTCGCCATCCTGGTGAGCGGGTGGATGCTCTCGGCCGCGGGCCTGCGCAGCCCCTGGAAGGTCACGATGGCGGCCGTGGGCGTCGTCGCCCTCGTCGACATCGCGTTGTTCTGGGTCTACGTCGGCCTCGCCAACCTGCTGACCGAGAGCCGGATCGCGGGCCCCGTGCTGCTGACCCCCGTCATCGCGCTCGTCGGGGGCATCCTCGTGGGGGCGCTCGTCTGGTGGCTCATGGCGCTCACCAGGCGCGAGAAGATCGCCGCGGTCGACGCGGCTCCTGCGGTCGACGCGGCTCCTGCGGTCGGCGAGACTCCTGCGGTCGTCGTCACCGACGAGACCGTCTAGCCGAGAGCCTCGCCCAGCAGAGCGGTCAGCTCGGCGCGCATCTGCTCGCTCGAGATCGTGCGCTCGCCATCGCCGGCCTGCGCGCCGTAGTCGCCGAAGCTCGCGTGGTTCGCCCCCGCGATCGTGACGAAGCGCGCGTCGGTGGGCAACATCCCCGCGTTCTGCTCGATGATCGCGGGCGTCGAGAGGCGGTCGTTCTCGCCCGCGATGCTGAGCACCTCGAGCCCCGAACTGCTCAGGTCGTTGGCGCAGTAGCTGCCGAACAGCACGAGGCCCGCGGCGTCGGAACCCGGCGTCATGAGGCACGCGCGCACGCCCCCGAGCGAGTGCCCGCCCACGAACCAGCGGTCGACCTCCGGCGCGGCGGTCGTGAACTGATCGAGCGATCGCGTGTCGAAGAAGGCCAGGTTGAGGGTCGGCTCGGTGATGAGCACGGTCACGCCGAACTGCTCGACCACGCCGCTGAGCTGGAACATGTAGGCGTGCGCCTCGACGCGCGCGCCGGGCACGAACACGAGTCCCGTCGGCACGCTCGGTTCCTCGACAGCCTTACCCGCGGGAGTCATGAGGATGCCCTCGTCGAGGTACTGCACCTGCACGTTGTCGTTCGCCCACACGTCGATGACCGGCCCGCGCTCAGCGCGATACGGCGTGTTCGCCCAGATCAGGAAGCCGACCATGACAAGCGCGAGGGCCGCGAGCGCGCCCCACCCGATGGTGCGCACTCGGCGGCGGATGCGCCCGGCGGGGCGGTGGCGGAGGGACGCGGCGGTGGCAGTGGTCATGCGCCATTATCCCGAGCAGACCTGGCACAATGGAGCCATCATGAACATTCTCGCCGTGGCCGTCTCGATCTTCCTTTTCGTGTCGTCGTTCGTGCTGTTCGCCTACGCGTACGCGGTGCCGGAGCAGTTCGCGGCGGCCGTGTTCTTCACGGGCATCCTCTCGGCGTCGCTCTCGCTCGCCATCCCGTTCCACCTCATGGGTCGGCGCGACTCGCGCTGAAT
>CAYPND010000009.1:11169-20658 GCA_964412175.1 uncultured Microbacteriaceae bacterium
TTCTCGAGGCGCTGACGCAGGCCAGCGCTGCGGCGGGCGACGAGCTCGTCGCGCATGAGCGTCAACTCGCTCGTGCCCGGCACGATGCGGATCATGATCGAGCACGCCAGATCGGCGCAAATGTAGGTGCCGATCGAGTTGCCGTCGCGGCCGGCCTCGCCGCCGCGCGGCGCGCTGAACATCACGACCTGCGTCGAGGGCTGCGGCGTGTGGCACAGCGAGCACATCGCCCCGATGCCCGGCCGCAGCGCCGTGCTCGATGCCCGCACAAGGATGCCGACGGGCCGGTCGTCGACCCAGTGCACGATGTAGCCGCGGGGGGAGCCCGCCGGATCGCGCCACCCCAGGTACTCGCGGTCGGCCCACACGGTCTCGTGCAGGCCCGGCAGGGGCATCCGCTCGATCTCGGCCTCGCTGGCGTTGACCATGCTGGCGCGGATCTGGTCGGCGGTGAGCTCTCTCATCGCCTTTGAGCGTACGTCACGGTGTCGAGTGGATGCCCTCCCGACACCTACCGTTCACGACGCACAGGCGATGGTCGGCTGGCGTGGGGGTGATGCACTGCCCGCGCACGGGTGCACAGAGGGTGCGAGGGCGCAGAGTGAGGCCACCCGATCGAGACCGGTCGGGCGGGCGGTGCAACCGCCCAGATGACCCTCGTGCAGAGAAGAGATACCCCATGGCCACCATCGTCGAAACCGCCGTCAGCGCCGGTTCTTTCACTACTCTCGTCGCCGCCGTCGGCGCTGCCGACCTCGTCGACACGCTCAACGGAGAAGGCCCGTTCACGGTCTTCGCCCCCACCGACGAGGCCTTCGCGGCCTTGCCCGCGGGCACCGTCGAGGGCCTGCTCGCCGACATCCCGACCCTCACGTCGATCCTGACGTTCCACGTCGTGCCGGGTGCCGTGCACGCCGCCGACCTGAGCGACGGCATGAAGGCCACGACGGTCAACGGCGCCGAGCTCACGGTCGACTTGACCGACGGAGTGACGATCAACGGCGCGAATGTCGTCACGGCTGACATCGTTTGCGACAACGGCGTCATCCACGTCATCGACGCGGTGCTGCTGCCATAGTCACGACAGAAACAGCAGAACGGGGCGGTCCCTTTCGGGCCGCCCCGTTGTGCGGGGGGGTCGGGGCGCGCAGCGCCCCGCATCCTGCACTACCGACTAGTCGGCCTGCAGCGCGAACTGCGCGTCGATCGTGATCGTCACGTCGTCGCCGAGCAGGAACCCGCCGGTCTCGAGCGCGGCGTTCCAGCTGACGCCGAACTCGCTGCGACTGATGACCGCGTTGCCGCTCGCCGCGGCCTTGACGTTGCCGTAGGGGTCAGTTGCGATGCCGCCGAACTCGCCGGTCAGGGTGATGGACTTGGTGACTCCGCGCAGGGTGAGGTCGCCGTCGAGCAGCAGGGCGTCGCCCTCGACGCGCAGGCCCGTCGACACGAAGGTCATGGTCGGGTACTCGTCAATGGCGAAGAAGTCGTTGGTGCGCAGGTGCGCGTCGCGGTCGGCGTTCGTGGTGTTGATCGAGGCCATGTCGACCGTCACGGTGACGCTCGACTCGAGGGGGTTCTCGGCGGCGATGACCGTCGCGTCGAACGACTCGAACACGCCCTTGACCTTGCTGATCGCGAGGTGGCGCACGCTAAAGCCGATCTCGGTGTGCGCGTGGTCGACGGTCCAGGTGCCGGTGCGGTAGCCGGGGATCGTGTCGGCGGTGAGGGTGGTCACGAGGGGTTCTCCTTCGTCGGTAGCGAGGTCGAGCCGGTCGGCTCTGAGACGTCGCGACACGGTGCGCAGCATTTCGATGCGAACGCATCGATGCGCGGCGACTCCTCCTGCAACGCGGCAGTGTCACCGATCTATTCCCCCTCCGCCGGAAAAGTCGTGCGGCGCTCGGTGGGGTTGACTAGGGGCGTGGATGCTCCGCTCACCGCCCTCCTCCGCGACGACCTGCTCGCCGCCGGCTACACGGTCGACCGGCTGCGCCAGCTCTGGGGCGACGAGGGCGACGCGGCGCTCGCGCGTGGCGATCGGGTTCCCGCCCGCCGCGCGTTGCAGGCGGCCGACGGGCCGGCGGCCGAGCTCGCGCGCCTGTTCGTGCTCGGCGAGCCCGTCGCCGACGACGCCCTCGGCCGCGCGCTGCCGAGCCTCGGCGTCGACGGTGCCCGGGCGCTCGGGCTCGTCGACGCGGACGGTCGGGCGCTGCTCGACCTGCGGCCGTACTCGGCGATCGACGCCGGGGGAGCGGTGCAGTGGTTCATCGCCTCCGACCTCGGCGAGCTCGCGCTCGGCGGGGCCCTGCCGCCCGAGCACGTGCTCGGCGTGGGCGGCGCGTCACTGACGCTCGCCGCGCTCATCCCCACCGAGCCGGCCGACTCCGTACTCGACCTCGGCACCGGGTGCGGCATCCAGTCGCTTCATGTGGGAAGTCACGCCCGCCGCGTCGTCGCGACCGATATCTCGCCCCGCGCCCTCGAGCGGGCCCGGCTGACGCTCGCCCTCAACGCTGTCGACACCGTCGAGCTGCGGCAGGGCGACCTCTACTCGCCTGTCGCGGGCGAGCGCTTCGACCGCATCGTCAGCAATCCGCCGTTCGTCATCACGCCGCGCCGCGCGGGCGTGCCCGTCTACGAGTACCGCGACGGCGGCCGGGTGGGTGACGCGATCGTCGAGGAGGTCGTGCGCGGCGCCGCGGAGCACCTGAGCCCCGGCGGAACCGCGCACCTGCTGGGCAACTGGGAGTACCGCGATGCGATGGGCGGCGACGGGCTGGCGCGCGTGCGCCGCTGGATCGACGAGGCCGGTCTCGACGGCTGGGTCGTCGAGCGCGAGCGGCAGAGCCCGGCCGATTACGCCGCCACCTGGATCCGCGACGGCGGCACGCGCGTCGGCACCCCCGAGTACGACGCGCTCGCCGGCGAGTGGCTCGACGACTTCGCGGCCCGCGGGGTGACCGCGGTCGGGTCCGGCTACATCGTGCTGCGCCGGCCGTCGGCTCCGGATGCGGTGCGCCTGCTGCGCACCGAAGTGCTCGGCTCGCCCCTCCGCGGAACGCCGACAGGCATCGGTGACCACTTGTTCGCGGGCCTGCGCGCGCACGACCGCATCGGCGCGCTCGACGACGCGGGCCTCGGCGCCCTGCGACTCGAGGTCGCCCCCGACGTGACGGAAGAGCGTCACTACTGGCCGGGGGAGGAGAACCCCACGGTCATCCGCCTGCACCAGGGCGGTGGCTTCGCGCGCACGATCGAGGCGGATGCCGCGCTCGCCGGCCTCGTCGGTGCGAGCGACGGCGAGCTCACGGTCGCGGAGATCATCGGCGCCCTCGCGGACCTGCTCGAGGTCGACGAGGGCGCCTTGTTCGACGATGTGCTACCGCGGGTGCGCGAGCTCGTCGTGACCGGGTTCCTGCTTCCCGCGGTCTAGCCCTGCGAGGGTGTCGCGCGGCGTAGGATCACCCAGGCGGCGAGCCAGCACAGCGCCGTGATGATGAGGCTCCAGGCGGCCGAGCCGAGAACGCCGGCCCACGCGAAGAACGCGCCGACCTGTCCCCAGGCGCCGAGGAGCGTGACGAGGGCAGCACCGCCGATGCCGAGGAAGACGAGCCCGCCCCAGAAGGCGTACATGCCCAGTGCCTTCCAGCGCACGTAGACCGACGCGGTGGCGGCGCCGATCGAGAAGAAGAGCAGAAACGCCAGCAGGCTGAGAGCGAGGCCCTCCCACCATTCCGCCCGCCAGAGCTCGTCAGTCGTGAAGAAGCTGTGGCCGACGCCCCACCCGCCCGTTGCGCGCTCGATGAGCGAGGCCACGACCAGCAGGGCCGAGTATCCGAGCGAGAGCACGACCGCGAAGACCCCGAAGCCGAGAACAAAGTCGCGGCGCGTGCTCCCGTAGCCGAGCGCGAGGGGGAAGGCGTGATTCACGCTCTGCACGGCGACGACAAGCATGTAGACGAACAGAAAGAGCACGCCGCCGTTGATCGACGAGTCCATCTCGCCCTCCGGCGGGATGCTCGCGCGCACGATCCCCCAGATGGCCATGTTCATGAGGAACACGACGCCGAGGATAAGCAGCGGGGTGTAGACCGCCGTCCACGGGTTGGCGAACAGCAGGCGCACGACGCTGCCGAGGCGCGTCGCGAGCGGCCGGGCCGTCATCGGCAGGGGCAGGGTGGTGGTGGTCGTGGTCATCGCGAAACCTCCTCGTGCTCGGTGGGAGTGCCCCCGGTCTGGCGGATGATGAACTGCTGCAGCGACACCGGCCCGACCTCGAGGTCCGCGGCGCGCGCATCGCGGGTGACCTGCTCGGTAATGCCCGCGACGGTGGCGCTGAGGAATCCGCCCAGGCGCTCGCGGTGGATCACCTCGAGGCCCGTGACCGCGCGCTCGACGGCCTCGGTCGGGCCGGCAATGGTGGCGGCGTGCGCGCGCAGGGCATCCACGGGCGAATCGATCAGGACGCGGCCCGCGTCGATAACGATCGCATGCTCAAGCAGATCGGCGACCTCGTCGATGAGGTGCGTCGAGAGGATCACCGTGCGGGGGTGCGCGGCGTAATCGGTGAGCAATCGGTCGTAGAAGTTCTGCCGCGCGATCGCGTCGAGGCCGAGGTAGGGCTCGTCGAAGATCGTGATCGGGGCGCGGGAAGCGAGGCCGACGATGATGCCGACGCTCGAGAGTTGACCGCGAGAAAGCTTCTTGATGCGACGGTCAACCGGCAGCCGGAACTCAGCGGCGAGCTCGCGAGCGAAGTCGGCATCCCAGTGCGGGAAGAAGCCGGGTGCTGCCGCGAAGACGTGCTTTGGCTTGAAGTCGTCGGGGTAGCGCTGGCTCTCTTTGATGAAACAGGTGTGCTGCAGCACGCGGGGGTTCTCGACGGGGCTCTCGCCAGCCACCGTAATGGTGCCGCTGCTCGCGAACTCTTGCCCCGTGAGCAAGTGCATGAGCGTCGTCTTGCCCGCGCCGTTGCGGCCGAGCAGTCCGGTGATGGTGTCGCGCGCGACGGTGAAGTCGATGCCGTCGACGGCCGTGATGCCGCGGTAGCGCTTCGTGAGGCCGCGCGCCTCGACGATGGTGGTCATGGGGTGCCCTTTCGGATCATCTCGATCAGGTGGTCGGTGGTGAGCCCGAGCGCGCGCGCCTCGACGACGAGCGGGTGCACGTACTCGGCGGCGAAACGCTCTCGGCGCTCGGCGAGCAGCCGTGCTCGTGCGCCCTCGGCGACGAACATGCCGATGCCGCGTCGCTTGTACAGCACGCCCGCGTCAACGAGCAGGGTGATGCCCTTGAGCGCCGTGGCTGGGTTGATGCGGTGGAACGCCGCGAACTCATTGGTCGACGGCACTTGAGCGCCCTCGACAAGCGAGCCATCGATCACCTGGTTCTCGATCAGCTCGGCGATCTGGAGGAAGATCGGTCGACCGTCGTCCACGCGAGCCTCCCTTCTGTGTTGGTTACTTAGTCAAGTAACTAACCAGATGACCGAGCTCGTGTCAAGCGCCCCGCCGCGCGGCATGTTCAGCGGGGTGCGCGACGCCAGTCGGGCACCGTTAGGAGGATGGCGATCGCGCTGAGCGCGACACCCGTGAGCCCGAACGCGAGGCTCGCGGGGCTCTGCACGCCGCCCGCCGGGAAGGCCAGGTCGTCGGGCAGGCTGATGCCGAGCGTCATGTACGGGGGCACCGCGGCGACGACGATGACGCTGCCGGCGATACAGGCCGTGGCGAGCATGCGTCGCGGGGTCAGGATGCGGTCGGCAGCGAGCGCGGGAAGGAGCGCGAGAAGGGTGACGCCGAGCGTGATGGCGAGCGAGAGCACCAGCCAGATCGTCACGGAGATGGTGAAGCCGACGCGCGAGGCCGTGCCCCACACGGCGTAGACCTCGTCGAGCGTCAGCTGGCCCTGCGCGATCGCGAGCGGCTGCTCGACCGTGAGCGAGTATGCCCCGACGGCGATGAGTCCGAGCAGCGCGGAAGCCGCGGCGAGGCCTACGCGGCGCCGCAGGCCGCGCGACTCCGGGCCCCGCATCGAACCCGCGCCGACACCGCCCTTGCCCACCACCGTGCCGTCGACGAGGATGACGCGCTGCTGCGGCACGATGGGCTCCTCGAGGAAGTCGCCCGCGCGATCGGCCGGTGTCATGCCGTCGAGGCTCGTCATGAACGCGCCTGAGCCGACGCGACGCACGCCGCGCGCGATCGCCGCCGCGTTGAGGCCACCGCCGAGCAGCACGAGGGCGAGAGCGAGCCACAGGAACCCCACGGCGCCGCCCGCCGCGAACCAACCGAACCCGGCGACGGGCGCGAGCAGCAGGCACGTGAGCCCCCAGCGGAACAGTTGACCGGTCGAGCGCACGGCATCCCCCTCGCATCGCGTGTCGTGATGCGGCCACTGTAGCGGCGGGCCATCAGCCGGGGGTCGGAGCGACGCGCACGGCCCCGTGTCGAATCGATTCGATACCGGCCCGGATCTCGGTTAGCATGACGCGCATGACCCTTCGCACCCTCGGAAACTCCGGCACGATCGTGAGCGATTACGCCCTCGGAACCATGACCTTCGGCGCCGAATCGGACGAGCCGACGAGCCACGCCATGCTCGACGCCTTCGCCGAGGCGGGCGGCACGCTCATCGACGGCGCCGACGTCTACAGCCGCGGCCGCAGCGAGGAGATCATCGGGCGCTGGCTCGCCGCGAACCCCGCGACGGCCGAGCGCATGGTCATCGCGACCAAGGGCCGCTTCCCGATGGGCGACGACGCGAACGATCTCGGCACCTCGCGCCGCCACCTGCGCCGTGCCCTCGAGGCCTCGCTGCGGAGGCTGGGGGTCGAGCACATCGACCTTTACCAGCTGCACGCGTGGGACCCGATCACGCCGCTCGACGAGACCCTGAGCTTCCTCGACGACGCCATCCGCTCGGGGCTCGTGTCGTACTGGGGAATGTCGAATTTCACGGGATGGCAGCTCACGAAGGCCGTGCACCGCGCGGCCGCGCGCGGCATGGACGCCCCCGTGACCCTGCAGCCGCAGTACAGCCTGCTCGCGCGCGAGATCGAGTTCGAGATCGTGCCCGCCGCGCTCGACGCCGGCATCGGCCTGCTGCCGTGGGGGCCGCTCGGGGGCGGCTGGCTCACGGGCAAGTACCGCCGTGATGCGGCGCCGACCGGCGCGACGCGACTGGGGGAGGACCCGAACCGCGGCATGGAGGCCTACGACCGCCGTTCGACCGACGAGCGCACCTGGCTCGTGCTCGACGCGCTGCATGCGATCGCCGCCGACCACGGGGTGCCGCCCTCGCGCGTCGCGCTGGCCTGGCTGCAGACCCGGCCCGGTATGACCTCCGTCATCCTCGGCGCGCGCACGGTCGAGCAGCTGCGCGACAACCTCGCGGCGGCCGAGCTCGAGCTCGACGGCGAGCAGCTCGCGCGCCTCGACGCCGCGAGCGCGCCCCGCACGCCCGACTACCCCTACGGCGAACTCGGCGTGGAGCAGCGGACCCGCCAGCTCTGACCGGTACCGTCGCCGGATGAGCTTCGATCCCTACGGCGCCGACGTGCTCTCCGGCGACTGGCGCGAGCGCGGCCGCCGGGTCGTGCCCGAGCTGCCTGCCGACCTCGGCTTCGTCGTCGAGCTGCCTGAGGGTGATGCGGCCGACAATGCCGCGGGCTTCGTGGGCGCTGTCATGCGGGTGGATGCGGGGAACGTGCATCTCGAAGACCGGCATGGCCGCGTGCGGGTGTTCCCGCTCGGTGCGGGCTTCCTCGTCGAGGGCGCGCCGGTGCGGCTCGTCGCGCCCGTGGCGCCGACAGCGCCCGGGTCTCGCGCGCGCACCGCGAGCGGCTCGTTCGCGGTCGCGGATGCCCGGGCCCGCGTCGCGCGCGCGAGCCGCATCTGGGTCGAGGGGAAGCACGACGCCGAGCTCGTCGAGCAGGTGTGGGGCGACGACCTGCGCATCGAGGGGGTCGTGGTCGAGAAGCTCGAGGGCGTCGACCATCTCGCCGAGCTGCTCGTCGAGTTCGACCCGTCGCCCGGGCGCCGGGTCGGGGTGCTCGTCGACCACTGGGTGCCCGGCTCGAAGGAGGTGCGGCTCGTCGAGCAGGCGATCGCGCGGGTGGATGCCCGGCACGTGCTCGCGATCGGGCATCCGTTCATCGACATCTGGCAGGCGGTGCGCCCGGCCGCGGTCGGCATCGCCGCCTGGCCCGACGTTCCGCGCGGGCAGGACTGGAAGACCGGCACGTGCCGCGCGCTCGGCTGGCCGCACGAGTCCGCGGCGGACCGCGCGGCTGCCTGGCGGCGCATCCGCAACTGCGTGCGCGGTTATGCTGACCTCGAGCCGGCGTTGCTCGGCCGGGTGGAGCAGCTCATCGACTTCGTCACCGCGGAGTAGCGGAACCGAGCGCCGCTCTCACGGTTCGCGACAGTTCGCACGGCTTCGAGCGTGCGAGGTGTCGTTTTCGGTGCGAGAAGCGCGCGCAGGAATGACGAAAGCCGCCCCACGTCATCGGGGGGCGGCTGTCGTGCGTCTCAGCTCGAGCGCACTCGAGAAGAGGGGAGGGAACTAGAGCGGGCGGATGTTCTCGGCCTGCAGACCCTTGGGGCCCTGCGCGACGTCGAATTCGACCTTCTGGTTCTCGTCGAGCGAGCGGTACCCATTCGACTGGATGGCGGAGAAGTGCGCGAACACGTCGGCGCTTCCGTCATCGGGGGTGATGAAACCGAAACCCTTTTCGGCGTTGAACCACTTAACAGTGCCTGTCGTCATTGCTGACTCCTTGTTACTCACGGAGTTTCGACTGTCGAAACCACCAGTCGAACCACTCGTGAATCCTGCTCTATACGAGAGCACGTACTGCTTGCACCGCACGTTCGGACCGCCGAGGCGTATCAACTTCGGTTCTGACAGTAGTGCACCGGGGGCCGAACGGCCCCATCCTTCACCGAGTTGTTACACGAGCTCTGCACAGCCAGCACCGAACGAGCAGCCCTAGCCTGGCATCCCGACCCATCAGGAGAGACGCATGAGCTTCTTCGATCGACTGTTCGGTGCCCCCACGCCCGAGCCCGAGGCGCGCCGCACCGCCCCCCGCGGCGACGACGAGCGCGCCGTGGAGCGCTACCGCTACCTGCTACAGACGGCACCGCCCGAGACGATCGAGCAGGTGCACGCCGAGGCCTTCGAGAAGCTCAGCCCCGAGCAACGCCGCCTCGTCTTCGACGAGCTCGCGCGCACGGCACCCGCGGGTGAGGCGCCCATCGACGACCAGCCCGCCACGCTCGCGCGCGCCGCGACGCGCTCGGAGCTGCGGCAGCCCGGCACGATGGAGCGCTCGCTCGCGGGCCCCTCGTTCGGCCAGATGGTCGGCGCCTCGCTGCTCGGCACGGTCGCCGGCTACGTCATCGGCTCGGCGCTCGCGAGCGCCTTCCTGCCGCCGCTCGACGCGGGCGCGACTGACGCCGGTGCGGGGGACGCGGGCGCGAC
>CAYPND010000009.1:20758-67480 GCA_964412175.1 uncultured Microbacteriaceae bacterium
TGCCGCCGCTCGACGCGGGCGCGACTGACGCCGGTGCGGGGGACGCGGGCGCGACCGACGCCGGGGCCGCCGACGCGGGCGGTTTCGACGCGGGCGGTTTCGGCGACTTCGGGTTCTAGGCCGCGATTATGCCGCGACCGCAGCGCATCGAGCCCGGGCCGGGCCAGGAGTCGGTGTGGGACTACCCGCGCCCGCCGCGGGTGGAACCCGTGCGGGCGCGCGTGACGATCGAGCTCGGCGGTCGGCTGATCGCCGATACGACCCGGGCCGTTCGCGTGCTCGAGACGAGCCACCCGCCCGCCTACTACCTGCCACCGGAGGATTTCGTCGCCGGCGCGCTCGTGCCCGCTGAGGGTTCGTCGTTCTGCGAGTTCAAGGGCCGCGCCGCGTACTACGACATCGTCGGTGGCGAGGCCGTCGCGCCCGGCGCGGGCTGGTACTACCCGAGCCCGAGCCGCGGTTTCGAGCAGCTCGAGGGCTTCGTCTCGGTCTACCCGGGGCGCATGGATCGCTGCACGGTCGACGGCGAGACGGTGACGCCTCAGGAGGGCGGATTCTACGGCGGCTGGATCACGGCGAACGTCGTCGGCCCGTTCAAGGGCGGCACGGGAACCTGGGGCTGGTGACTGCCCGGGTTTAGGAGCACCGAACTGCGCCGCCAGCGCCCCCGCTGACATCATGGGCGCGTGAGCGAACGCCCCGAGCCGCACCCCGCCGAGATACGCCGCTGGCGGAGCTATCTCGCCGACGAGCGTGCCGAGGCCGCCGTCTACCGCGACCTCGCGGCGCGCCGCACGGGCGAGGAGCACGCGATCCTGCTCGCGCTCGCCGAGGCCGAGGCCCGGCACGAGGCGCACTGGGTCGCTCTGCTCGGCCCGCACGCCGATCGGGTGCCGGCCGTCTCCGTGCGCACGCGCATCCTGGGCTTCTTCGCCCGGCGTTTCGGCAGCGTCTTCGTGCTCGCCCTGGCCCAGCGGGCCGAGACCCGGTCGCCCTACGCGGCGGATGCTCACGCGACGCCCGCGATGGCCGCCGACGAGCGCATCCACAGCGAGGTCGTGCGCGGGCTCGCGGCCCGGGGTCGCCAGCGCCTCTCGGGAACTTTCCGCGCGGCGGTGTTCGGCGCCAACGACGGCCTCGTGAGCAACCTCGCGCTCGTCATGGGCATCGGTGCAGCGGGCCTCGGGCCGAGCGCGGTGCTGCTCACGGGCCTCGCGGGCCTGCTCGCGGGCGCGCTGTCGATGGGCGCCGGGGAGTACGTGTCGGTGCGCTCGCAGCGTGAGCTGCTCGACGCGTCGACCCCCGACCCCGAGGCGCACACAGCGCTGCCGCATCTCGACGTCGACGCCAACGAACTGGCCCTCGTCTACCGCGCCCGCGGTATGGACGAGGAGGAGGCCGTCGCGCATGCGCGCCGCACCCTCGCCGAGTACGACCCCGACGCCGCTGCGGCACGCGCCGCCGATGTCGAGGCCGAGCAGCACGAGGCGATCGGCTCGGCGTGGGGCGCCGCGCTCTCGAGCTTCGCGTTCTTCGCGTCAGGAGCGGTCATTCCGGTCATCCCGTATCTGCTCGGGCTCGGGGGGCTCGCGGCAATCGTCGTCTCGGCCGTGCTCGTCGGCATCGCCCTGCTCGTCACGGGGGCAATTGTCGGGGTGCTCTCGGGTGCGTCGCCCGTCAAACGAGCGCTGCGCCAGCTTGCGATCGGCTACGGCGCCGCGGCCTCCACCTATCTGCTCGGTCTCGCCTTCGGCGCGACCATTGCTTGATCGTTCGGAGACAAACAGCACATTCACAGATTCGCGGGTCATACTGGCGTGTTGGCTGCGTTGCCGACAGGGGCGAGTGCCGCCGGTGTGAGAGAGTCCGCCGGAGCAGGTGTTACGACCTCCTGGTCTTGTGCCGAGTGCCCGACGGGCGTGCCGCGAGATCGAACTGCGCAATGACGTGCACTCACCGTGTCCACGGCCTGCCGGCCGCCACCAGGAAGTGTCTTTCTCCTCATGCTCCATCTCGTGCATCCCTCGTTGTCCCGCGCCGCGGCGCTCAATCCGCACCGATTGCGCCAGCAGGCCCTCGTCGTGTCGGCCGCGGTCGTCGCCCTCGGGCTCATACTCAGCAGCACAATCTCCGCGACCCTCGCGGCGGCCTCCGAGAGCGCGGCGCGCGAGCCACGCAGCCAGGTGTTCCTCGCGGCACCCGAGGCCCAATCCGCACCACCCCTCGCCGACGCGGCAGCCTCCGTGGCGGCGACCCTCAGCGCCGTGACGCCTGGCGGCACCGTCGCTCGCGAGCCCTTCACGATCGACCAGCGCCCCCCGCTCGTCTACCCCGTGGGCATCAACGCGCCCGTGGGCAGCCCATTCGGGCTCCGGGCCGCGCCCTGCGCGACCTGCCCGACGGTACACAACGGTGTCGACTTGAATCCCGGCTACGGTACGACGGTCGTCTCCATCGCCGACGGCGTCGTCAGCGTGATCGGCGACCCAGGCTCTGCGCTCGGCACGCACCTCGAGATCGAGCACATCATCGACGGCCAACCCGTCACGAGCGTGTACGCGCACCTCGTCGCCGGCTCGATCCCCCTGAAGGTCGGCGACCGCGTGCGCGTCGGCGACCCGGTCGGTCTCGTCGGCGCGACGGGCGCTGTGACGGGAGCGCACGTGCATTTTGAGTTGCGCGTCAACGGCGCGACGATCAACCCGCTACCGTGGATGCGGGCCAACGGCGCGCAGTAGGTCCCCGGTGTGCTCATCGTCAGATGGGCATCCCATCGGAAACGGCGTCCGTTCCGAATAACTCGTGCTTAGACTGACGCTCGATGACGCTCCGGGGAGTCGTCGTCGGATGACCTGCACGAGGAGACCCATGTCGATCGTCACCGCCCTTCGCGAGGTCGAGCTGCAGACGCGGCCGATCCACCCCGACACCCGCCGAGCGCTCGACAAGCGTTGGGCCGAGTTGCCGGACCACGCGAAGACACCCGAGCAGCTGCTCGGCAAATGCGCGGTCGGCTGCGAGGGCACCCACGGGGTGTTCCCCAAGTGCAACCTCACGTGCTCGCCCTGCTACCACTCTGCCGACGCCAACAAGGTGCGCATCGACGGCGATCACACCGTCACCGAGGTGACGAAGCAGATGGCCCTGCTGCGGCAGATCCGCGGCCCGCGCGCGCACGCGCAGCTCATCGGCGGCGAGGTGAGCCTGCTGCCGCCCAAGGCGCACCGCGACACCCTGCTCGCGATGCGTGCCGTCGGCCGCGAGCCCATGTCGATGACCCACGGCGACTTCGACTACGACTACCTGCTCGACGTCGTGCTCGACGACGACGGCAAGCCCGCCTTCAAGAAGGTCTCGTTCGCGGCCCACTTCGACTCGCTCATGCGGGGCCGTCGCGGCGCGGTGCGGCCGAAGAGCGAGGCCGAGCTCAACCCGTTCCGCCAGGAGTTCGCCGCGATGTTCGCGAACCTCAAGAAAGATCACAAGGTCGACTCCTACCTGGCGCACAACATGACGGTGACGCCGACGAACCTCGACGAGGTCGAGCAGGTCACACGCGATGTGCTCGCGATGCCCTACGACATGATGTCGTTCCAGCCCGCGGCCTTCATCGGCGACGACCGCCGGTGGAAGGAGAACTTCGACGAGGTCACGATCGACGCGGTGTGGGAGCGCATCGAGGCCGGGGCTGGCCAGAAGCTGCCGCACAAGGCCGTTCAGTTCGGCGACCCGCGCTGCAACCGCCACACGGTCGGCGTCATGGTCGACGGGCGTTTCGCCTCGGTGCTCGACGCCGACGAGCCGAAAGACATCGCGGCGCGCGACCGCTTTCTCAAGCACTACGGCGGCATGATCTTCGGCGACATCCCCACCTGGGCGCTCACGATCAAGGTCATCCGCGCGGTGCTGAGCCACCCGCAAGACCTGCCGGCGATGTTCGGCTTGATCTCGCGCATCGTCAAGCGCGGCGGCGGCATGCGCGCGCTGCTGCGCGCGGCCCGGCGCGGCAAAGTGAGCTTCAAGACCTTCGTCGTGCACAACTTCATGGACGCCGAGCAGGTCAAGCCCGCCTGGGAGATGATGACGCAGGGCATCGTGGCCGACGACCCGAAGCTCAAAGAGACGCAAGAGCGCCTCGGCTCGTGCATGTACGCCATGAGCCACCCCGAGACGGGCGAGCTCGTGCCGGCCTGCGTGCAGCACTCGGTGCTCGACCCGATCGAGAACATCGGGCTGCGCACTCTGCTGCCGCTCGAGCCCAAGGGCGAGCGCCGCACCGGCATCTCGAACGGCAAGGTCGCCGAGCTCGCCGGCAGTGCGTCGCGCTGGTAGCGGGTCTGGCGCGCCCGGTACGCCGAGGCGCCGGATGCCTTACCGCTCGTCGAGCGAAACGACCGTGCAGGCCGAGCGCGGGATGTGCGCCGTCGCGCGCTGGCCCACGACGAGCGGCCGGCTCGCGGGCACCTCGGCCTCGAGCATCGCCTCGCCACAGGCCAGGGTGATCTCGGCACGAGGTCCGCGCGCCCGTCGGTCGGCCACGACGACCTCGACGGCCACCATGCCGTCGGGAACGGCCGCCCCGAGCGTCGACACCTGCACCGCCTCGTGGCGCACCACGAGCATCCCGGGGCCCTCGGGCCACGATTCGCCGTCAGGGGCCGCGATCGCGCCGAGCGCCGAGCGGTGCACGCCCTCGCGCACCTCGCCGGGCAGCTCCATGCGACCGCCCATGAGGCGCGCGACCTCGAGCGCGACGGGCCGCGTGTAGAGCCGCTCGACGGTGTCGTGCTGCAGCAGGCGCCCCGCGCTCAGGAGGGCGACCCGGTCGGCGACGACGGCGGCCTCATCGCGGTCGTGCGTCACCATGACGATCGTAGGATTGAGCTGCGCGCGGATCTGGCGCAGCAGCGCGTGCATGTCGGTGCGCAGCTCGGGGTCGAGGGCGCTGAACGGCTCGTCCAGCAGCAGCACGCGCGGGCGCGCGGCGAGGGCGCGCGCGATCGCGACGCGCTGCTCCTGGCCGCCCGAGAGCGCGGTGATCGGGCGCTCGCCGAAGCCTTCGAGCTGCACGAGCTCGAGGAACTGCCGGGCATCGGCCCGCGCCTCGCGCTTGGGCTGCCCGGCGACGGTCGCCGCGAAGGCGACGTTGTCGAGCACGCTCAGGTGCGGGAAGAGCAGGGGCCGCTGGAAGACCATGGCCATGCCGCGGCGCTCGGGTGCGACGCCCGCGACATCGGCGCCGTCGACGAGGATGCGCCCCGCCGTGGGCGCGTCGAGCCCCGCGATCGCGCGCAGCACCGAGCTCTTGCCCGAGCCCGACGGGCCGAGGATGGCGAGGCACTCGCCCGCATCGACGCTGAGCGAGACGCCGTCGAGCGCGGGCGCGGCGGCGCCGTCGAAGACCTTCGTCAGCGAGTCGAGGGCGAGGCTGGCGCTCACGGGGCACCTTTCGGGGAACGACTGGCCGTCGGGCCGGTGAGGTAGCGGGCGGTGGGGTAGCGCCGGCCGAAGCGGCCGAGGCCGAGCAGCAACACGAGCGGCGGCACGATGGCGCTGAGCGAGAGCACCGCGACGACCGCGTCGTTGCCCACGCCGCCCGCGAACGAGGCGACGAGCAGCGGCAGCGTCACGATCGTGCCGCCGCCGACGAGCACGGTCACGACGTAGTCGCTCCAGCCGACGAGGAAGGCGAGGAAGGCCGCGCGCGCGAGCCCGGGGGCGACGAGGGGAAGGTGCACGTGCCACAGCACGTGCGAACGCGAGGCGCCGAGCGTGCGCGCCTCCTCTTCGTAGGCCAGGTCGTGCGCCGCGTAGGCGACGCGCATCGTGTACACGGTGTACGGCAGCGCGGCGGCGACGAGCAGGATGACGACGCCGACGAGCCCCGGCACCCGGGCGCGCAGCAGCACGATCGTGAGCCCCATGACGGCCACGAAGGCGGGCAGAGCGAGGGGGGCGAGCAGGATGCCGCTCACGAGCCGCGGTGTCGGCACAGCACCCCGGGCCAGCGCCCGAGCGGCCATGGCCCCGAGCGGCGTGGCGACGGCCGCGACCACGAGGCCGAGCAGCAGGGATCGGCCGAAGGCCGGCACCGCCCCCGCCGTCACGGCCCCGGCGAGGCCGTCGAACCCCCACTCGGTCGGCAGCGCGGCGGGCGCCGACCAGCGGTTCGCGACCGACCACAGCAGCAGGGGCACGAGGGGCAGCGCGAACCAGACGGCGAGCAGGCTCGCGACGACGATGCGCAGGGTGCGGCCGGCGGGTCGCGGGCGCATGAGCGGCCGGGCCACGACCGTGCGGTCGTCGGGTGTCACGCGCTCGCCGTAGGGAATCATCATGGCCATCGCCGCATCACCTCCACAGCGGCGTGCGCCGCAGCAGGGCCATGCCGAGCGCGACGACGACGAGCGAGACGGCCGTCGTAATGACGGCGACGGCGGCGGCTTCGGGCCGCGAGGTGAGTGAGATGGCGTCGAACAGCCGGAAAGCGAGCACCGGCAGGGGCTCGGGGTAGGGCCGACCCAGCAGCCAGGCGACCTCGTACGAGCCGAAGGTGTAGACGAAGATGATGATGGCGCTCACGATGACGGCGGGCGTCGCGAGCGGGATGACGACGTGCCGCAGGCGGCGGGCGCGCGAGGCGCCGAGCAGGGCGGCGGTCTCGTCGTAGCGCGCGACGCGCGAGGCGAGCACGCCCGCAACGACGAGGGCGACGAACGCCGACTCCTTCCAGGTGTACTCGAGCACCACGGCGACCCACCAGGGCCCGCCGACGAGGTCGGGCCAGTCGGCGCCGTCGATGCCGAGCATGCGGGGCAGCACGCCCGCGTCGGAGATGAGCAGGCCGACGGCCGCGGCGCCGATGAGGTGCGGCACGGGGATCGTGAGGGCGCTGAGTGCGGCGACGAGGCGGCCGGTGATGCGCCCCTGCGTGATGACGACGGCCGCCGTGAGGCCGATGACGCACGAGAGCACGGTGGATGCGGTGGCGATGCCCAGCGAGAGCCCGAGGCCCGTCAGCAGCTCGTCGCCGTTGGCGAGGTAGGCGTCGAGGCTGAAGCGGGGCTCGCCGACGAGGGGCAGCAGCCCGAGGCTCTGCACGAGCGACACGCCGATGCCGCCGAGCACGACGAAGGCCGCGATCACGACGGCGGGCGCGACGAGCGCGACCGACGCCCAGCGCCGGGAGCCCGCGGCGCGGGCCCCCGGCGTCAGGAAGTCGATGGCGACGATGGTGCTCGACCCTACTGCGCGAGCACCAGCTGGCGCCAGCCCTCGTCGATCGGCGTGACCCACGCCGCGGCGAGCTCGGGGTTGGCGTTCTCGCTCAGCACGTCGTACGCGGGCACGACGGGCGAGGAGGGCAGGGCCTCGAACAGTGCGCGCTGTTCGTCGCTCAGCTGGTCGAGGTCGAGCACCGTGAACTGGCCCCACACGTCGGGCTGGGCCTTGGCCGCCTGCTGCTCGGCCGAGAGCGAGAGGTTGGCGACGACCATCGCGCCGGCCTTGCTGCCCGAGGTCGACGCGAGGCCGAGGAAGCTCGCGTTGCCGACCGTGCCCTCATCGAGCGTCAGCACCTTCGTGCCGGCGGGGTAGGTGCCGTCGGCGACGAGCTGCGTGAGCGTCGCCGGGCCGTAGGTCATCGTGAAATCGACCTCGCCGTCGGCGAAGAGCTGGTTGAGCTCGTTCGAGTCTTGCGGGTAGGTCTCGCCGCTGCGCCAGAGGCTCGCCTCGAGGTCCTGCAGCTCGGCGTAGAGCGCGGGTGTGAGCTCGTCGAAGGCCTCCTGGCTGAAGGCGAGCGGCACGTTCTCGTAGCCGCCGCTCACGCTGTACAGCACCTCGCGCACGAAGACCGATCCCGTGAAGTCCGGCGGCGCGGGGTAGGTGAAGCGGCCGGGGTTGGCGCGCGCCCAGTCGAGCAGCTCCTCGAGCGAGCTCGGCACGTCGGTGACGGTGTCGCTGTTGTAGACGAAGGTGAATTGCGCCTTGTGCCACGGCACCTCGCAGCCGTCGACGGGCGTGCCGAAGTCGTCGAGCAGCAGCGGGTCGCCCGGGTCGGTGAGCGCCATGTTCGGCAGCATCTCTGTCCAGCCGCACTCCCAGGCTCCGGCCTCCTTGCCCGTGCCGAAGTTGTTGCCGTTGACCCACACGAGGTCGACCTCGCCGTCGGTCTCGCCGGCCTGCACCTCGCTGAGGATGCGGTTGAGCGCGTCGGGCGTGTCGGCGATCGGCACCTGCTCGAGCGTGACGCCCAGTTCGGCCGCGGCGGGCACGAGCACGTCGTTGACGTACGCATTGCCCTGCTCGTCGCCGCCGTACATCCAGAGCTTGACGGTCTGGCCCTGGGCCGCGGCGACGACCTCGTCCCAGCTCTCGTACTGCTGGTCGTCTGTCGCGGGCGCAGAGCAGGCCGCGAGGGGAATGACGAGGCCGAGGGCGATCGCCGTGGCGATTCGTGCTCGGCGGGCGTCGTGCTGTCGTGACATCGTGACTCCTTGGGTCGCAAAATGAGGGTGCTCGTCCCGGGGCGGTCGCGACGATTGGGCTGACTCATAGACTTACCGACCATGAGCGATTCCGCGCACTCCGACACGGAGACAGCTTTCACGCCGGGTTCGCGTCGATCGATCGTGCTGCGGGCGATCGCCCTCGCTGTGTTCGTCGCGGTCGCCTTAACGGTTGGGGTGCTCGTGCCCCTCCCCCCGATCGAGGACATGCAGAGCGCGGTCGCCGAGCTCGGGTGGGCCGGCGCGATCGCCTTCGCGCTGCTCTACGCCGCCATCACTCTCACCCCCGCTCCTAAGAACGTGCTCTCGGTCGCGGCGGGGCTCGTCTTCGGCTTCGGGCTCGCACTCGTGCTCGTCTACGCGGGCGCGCTGCTGGGCGCGGCGGCGGCCTTCGCCCTCGGGCGGTGGCTCGGCCGCGACGCGGTCGAGCGCTTCACGGGCTCGCGGGTCGCCCGCCTCGACGAGCTCGTGCGCCGCCGCGGGCTCGCGGCGGTCATCGGCGTGCGGCTAATCCCGGTCATCCCCTTCACCGCCATCAACTACGGCGCGGGCCTCACGGCCGTGCGCCGCCGCGACTATGCGCTCGGCACGGCGCTCGGCATCATCCCGGGCACGGTGGCCTACGTCGCCCTCGGCGCGTTCGGGCTCGAGCTGGGCTGGCCCGCCTGGGTCGCGATCGGCGTACTGGGGGCGCTCACCGTCGGCGGAGCAATCTGGGCCGAACGGGGGCGACGAACACGCCGTGCGAGGGCCGCGGCCGCCGTGCCGCCGCCCCACGAGGAGGACTGATGCTCGACCGACCGATGCGCGCCCTCATCGCCCGGCCCGTGGATGCCCTGGCCCACGCTCTCGACCGCCCGGGCATCTCGCCCGACGGCCTGACGCTCGCCGGTCTCGCGATCGGGCTGGGCTCGGCGGTCGCGGCGGGGCTGCAGTGGTGGGCGGTCGCCCTCGTGTTCTGGCTACTCTCGCGCGTGATCGACGGACTTGACGGCGCCGTCGCGCGACGGCGCCGCGCCGCGCCGCCCGCCGACGCCCCGCACAGCGAGGCCGGGGGGTTCCTCGACATCACGGCCGACTTCGTGGTCTACGGCTCGACGGTCGTCGGCGTGGCCGTGGGGGCGACCGCGGGTTTCGACGCGCCCTGGTGGCCGTTCCTTGCGGTGTTGCTGGCGTACTACATCAACGGCTCGGCTTTCCTGGCGTTCTCGTCGATTGCCGAGCGCACCGGGCGGCAACTCGACGACGGGCGTTCGCTGTCGTTCCTGGGCCGCATCGCCGAAGGCACTGAGACGATCGTCGTACACGCGCTCTGGTTGATTCTGCCGTACTGGGCCGCGCCGATCGCGATCGGTTGGGCGGCCCTCGTCGGGGTGAGCGCCGTGCAGCGCATGGTCGCCGGATACCGCGCCCTGCGCTGAGCGCCCGCGGCAGCGCCTACCGGGTAGTGAACTTCCTCCAGCGGGCGAGCATCCGGATGGCGCCGGCGACCGCGCCGCTTTCGAGCCGCACGCGCACGTCGGCGACGGCGGCGTTCCACAGGGCGTCGCTGTAGGTCGGGTAGGGGTGCGTCGTGCTCGCGATCGCGCTCGTCGTGATGCCCTGGCGCACGGCGAGCGCGGCCTCGCCGATCGACTCGCCCGCACGCGGCCCCACGATGACGGCACCGCGTACGCGGCCCTTGGCGTCGACGACGAGGCGCGTGAAGCCCTCGACCGACCCTTCCGCGATGGCGCGGTCGGTGTGGGAGTGCTGCACCTGGCGCACGGCGCAGCCGGCGGCCACGGCCTCGGCGGCAGCGAGCCCCACGGCGGCCACCTCGGGGTGCGTGAAGGTCACGCGCGGTACGGCATCGACATCCACCGCCCGGCGCATCCCGAGCACGGCGTTCGTGGCGGCGAGGCTGCCGTTGACGCCCGCGATGTGGGTGAACTGCGGCAGCCCGCTCACGTCGCCAGCCGACCAGATGCGGCGGTTGCTTGTACGCAACGCGCCGTTGACCGCGACGTAGCCGCGCTTGTCGAGGCGCACGCCAGCCGCCTCGACGCCAAGGCCCGCGATCCGCGGCGAACGCCCGAGCGCGACGAGTAGCCGATCGAAGGCGACCGCCGTGCCGTCGGAGAGGTGCAGGATGCCCGCGCGTCCGTCCGCCCTGGCCTCGACCCGCTCGACCGTCGTCGACACTCGCACATCGATGCCGTCGCGCGCCATCGCCGCGGCGACGAGGGCCGAAGCGTCAGGGTCTTCTTTCGGCAGCACGCGCGCGTTGCGCTGCACGACCGTTACCCGGGTGCCCAGTCGGGCGAAGGCCTGGCTGAGCTCCGAGCCGATGGCGCCCGCGCCGAGCACGGCGAGCCGCTGCGGCTGTGCGACGAGATCCCACACGTTGTCGCTCGTGAGCACTTCGAGCGCATCGATGCCGGGCAGGTCGGGCACCTCGGGCGCCGAGCCCGTCGCGATGATCGCCTGGCGAAACCGCACGGTCAGCGGTGGTGAGCCGTCGAGCGCCGCGACCTCGGCCGAGCGCGGGCCCGTGAAGCGCGCGTGACCCATGACGACCCGCGCTCCCGTCTCCTCGACGACCTCGGCCGAATCGGCGGGCTCGATCTCGTGGATCGCCGCGTGCACGTGCCGCATGACTGCCGCGAAGTCGACCCGCAGGCCGTCGACGGTCACACCGAGGCGCGCGCCGTCGCGGGCCCGCGCCGCGAGATCGGCCGCGGCGATGAGCGACTTCGAGGGCACGCACCCCGTCCAGAGGCAGTCGCCGCCCATGCGATGGCCCTCGACGAGAAGGGTGTTCGCTCCGAAGCGCGCCGCGGTCTTCGCGGCGACGAGTCCAGCTGTGCCGCCGCCGATCACGAGCAGCTCGACAGCGAGTTCGGGCGAGAGGGCTGCGGTCATGCGCTGAGCGTATCGCCGCCACGGCTTGTTACCCTGGTGTCGTACCGGGTCGCGATCCCTCTCGCGGCGGCGTTCGGGACTCGATGGCGAGGAGCAGAGGCATGGGGTCACGCGAGCGCTACCGCTCGGGGGCGCGCCTGTACGACGTACTCTCGGCCGAATGGCCGGTCTACCGCATCGGCCGCATTGAGGCGATCCGGATGCTCGAGCCGCAGCCGGGTGAGCGCGTGCTCGATCTCGGCTGCGGCACGGGGCTCAACCATCCTCTGCTGCACGCCGCGGTCGCGCCGCACGGTCGCGTGCTCGGGGTCGACCGCAGCGCCGAGATGCTCGCCGTCGCCCGCAGACGCGCCGAGCGGCACAGGCTCGGCACCGTGCGGTTGCTCGAGAGCGACGCCCTCGAGCTCGATGCGCGCCGCGTGGTCGCCCAGCTCGGCGGACCGGCCGACATCGTCATCGCGACCTATACGCTCTCGATCATGGCCGACCCCGACGAGGCGTGGCGTCGTGCGGTCGCCACCGCCCGACCAGGAGCCCGCGTCGCGATCGTCGACATGCAGCCGCCGACGGGCGTGGCCCGCCTCGTCGCGCCGCTCGCACGAGCCTTCGCGGGATTCGGCGGCGCAGACCTCGACGCGCACCCCTGGCGCCTGCTCGACCGCACCGCGGTCGGCGCGCGCGGCCGCTCGCTCCGAGGCGGGCACATCCAGGTGAGAATAGCAACACTGCCCATGACCCCCGCGCTGCCCGACGGCGTCTCGCTGCGCCCCCTCGTGCCGGCCGACGCCGAGCAGCTCGCCGCGCTTAACGACGCCGCCGCGCCCGCCGTGCCCATCACCGCGCCGGCCGACCTCGCCCGGCTCGTCGGCATCGCGGGTCTCGCCCTCGGGCTCGAGCGGGCGGGCCGCCTGGTCGGCTTCGTCATCGCCCTGCGGCCCGGAGCCGCCTACGCGAGCGAGAACTACGCCTTCTTCGAGGCGCGGGGCGTCGACCATCTCTACGTCGACCGCATCGTCGTCGCGGCAAGCGAACGCGGTGCTGGCCTCGGCGCTGTGCTCTACGCGTCGGTGTTCGCGGCCGCGGGTGCCGAGGGCCGCCGCGAGGTGACGTGCGAGGTCAACCTCGACCCGCCGAACCCCGGCAGCCTGGCCTTCCACGAGCGACTCGGATTCCGCTCGGTCGGCACGCAGGCGACGAAGGGCGGCGCGGTGATCGTGAGCTTGCTCGCCGCACCCGTCGGCGCGGGTCCGCAGAACCCCGCGCTCGGGGCGCTCGCGTGATCGCCCGTGGCCCCCTGCCCGCGGTCTCGATCGTGGTGCCCGCCTACAACGAGGAGCAGACCATCCGGGCGTGCGTCGAGGCCGCGCTCGCCCAGACGGTGCCCGCTCACGAGATCATCGTCGTCGACAACCGCTCGACCGACCGCACGGCCGAGATCGTCGCGGCGCTGCAGACGGCGAATCCGGATGCCCCGCTGAGGCTACTGCGCCAGTTCAATGAGCAGGGGCTCGTGCCGACGCGCAATCTCGGCCTCGACAGCGCGACGGGCGAGGTCATCGGGCGCATCGACGCCGACTCGGTGCTCGAGCCCACCTGGGTCGCCGAGGTGCAACAGGCTTTCGCCGATCCGACGGTCGCCGCCGCCACGGGGCCTGTGCTCTACTACGACATGCCGCTACGGCGCTTCGGTCTGCGCGCCGACGACACCCTGCGCCGCGCGATGCTGCGCCTGGCGCGCGAGTACCACTTCGTCTTCGGCAGCAACATGGCACTGCGGGCCACGGCCTGGCAGGCGATCCGCGATGAGGTCTGCCGAGATGAAGAAGACCTGTTCCACGAAGACATTGACCTCTCGGTGCACCTCTACGACGCGGGTCTCAAGGCCGTCTACGTGCCGACGATGGTCACGGGCATGTCGGCGCGACGGGTGGAGGACAGCCCGCGCGATTACGTCTCGTACGTCGGCCGCTTCGATCGCACGTACACCCACCACGATGTGCGCAACCGCGCACTGCGGGCCCCGGCCTGGGTGTTTCTCGCCGTCTATCCAATCGCGAAGGGACTGCGCTGGGGACACCAAGAGATCACCGCTCGCCGCGGTGCGGGGGTGGCGACCCCCCCGAGCGCCGACTAACCGTGCCAGGCGCCGCGAGGCATCCACTCGGTCGCAAGCACGGCGGCCTGAGTGCGTCGCTGCATGCCGAGCTTCGACAGGATACCGCTGACGTAGTTCTTGACGGTCTTCTCAGCAAGGAAGAGCGCCGCACCGATCTCGCGGTTCGAGAGGCCCTGAGCGATGAGGCCGAGAATCTCGGTCTCGCGCGGCGTGAGGCCATCGAGCGGTGAGGCCGGGGTGCCGTCGGCAATGCGGGCAACGACGTTCTCGGCGAGCGCGGGGTCGAGCAGCATCTCGCCTGCGGAGACCCGGCGGATCGCGTCGACGAGCCCCATCGCTCGCACTTCCTTGAGCAGGTATCCGTTCGCCCCCGCGAGCACGGCCGCGAGCACGGCTTCGTCGTCGTCGTAGGAGGTGAGGATGAGGCACCCGAGATCGGGCCGGGCCGACTTGACGTCGCGGCACACGTCGATACCGCTGCCGTCGGGCAGCCGCGCATCGAGCACCGCGACCGTGGCCCCCGATCGCACGATGGCACCGGCTGCACCCGTGGCCGCCCCGGCCTCGCCCACCACGGTGATGCCGTCCTCGTCCTCGAGCAGGTCGGCGATGCCTCGACGCACAATCTCGTGATCGTCGAGGATGAAGACGCGGACTTCAGAGGTCATCGTGCCTCCCAGGGTACGCTCCATCGCACTTCGGTACCGTGCGGCTGCACAGCATCGATCCTGAACGTGCCGCCGCGCTCGCGCGCGCGGGCCGCGAGGTTCGCGAGGCCGCTGCGCCGATCGGTCTCGGGCATGCCCACGCCGTCGTCGCGCACGCCAACGACCACCTGGGTGCCCCTCACCGCGACGCTCGCCTCGACGGTGGTCGCTCGCGCATGACGCACGGCGTTCGAGAGGGCCTCGCGCATCACGGCGGTCACCTCGTCGCCGAGACCCAGATCGACGAGCGTGTCGACGGGGCCGCTGAATTCGAGCCGCGAGTCGAGCGTCTCGCCGTCGAGCGTCTCGCGCACGAGTTGGGTAATGCGGGTCCGCAGGCTGTAGGTGCCCGCGCTCGGCGGGCTCGAAAGGCGGTAGATCGCCTGGCGGATCTGCCGGATCGTCGAGTCGATCGCGTCGACCTGCGTCGCGATGCGCGCGCCCGTCGGCGTCGAAGGATCGCCGACGACGCTCTGCAGCGAGAGGCCCACGGCGAAGAGGCTCTGGATGACGTGGTCGTGCAGGTCGCGCGCGATGCGGTCGCGCTCGTCGGTGAGGGCGATCCACTGCTCGTCCAGCCGCGCGCGCGCGAGCTCGCGCGCGATCCCGACCGAGCGCCCGAACCGCGCGACCGTCTCGCGCTGCGCCTCGGTCTGCGGGTGCCCGCCCGTGGGCAGCGCGATGATGATGCCCCCCTCGGCGGTTTCGGTGACGCGCAAGTCGTCGTCGCCCGTGAGCTCGCGCACGGTGGCGGTGATGGCCTCGAGGTCATCGGGCCCGACTTCGCCTGACAGCAGGCGCTGGGTGAGGCGCTCGGAGGCGGCGAGCCAGCGCCGGTCATCCTGCGACTGCGCGTAGAGGCGCGAGTTCGCGATGGCCGTGCCCGCCATCGCGGCGAGGGCGGCGATGATCGCCTCGTCGATGTCGTCGAAGGGCCCCTCACTGTGCTCGGTGAGGTAGAGGTTGCCGAACACGGCGCCCTCGACGTGGATGGGCACGCCCATAAACGAGTCCATGGGCGGGTGGTGGGGCGGGAAGCCCACCGACCGTGGGTCGTGCGAGAGGTGCCGCAAGCGGATGCTGCGCCCCTCCGTGATCACGGCGCCGAGGATGCCGCGCCCGCTCGGGGGCTCGCCCAACAGCCGCACCTGCTCATCGGTCAGGCCCGAGTGCAGAAACCGCTCGAGCCCGCCGTCGGGCGCGATGACTCCGAGCGCGCCGTAGCGGGCCCCCACGAGTTCACGCGCGACCCCCACGATGCGCTGCAGGCGCGTCGTGAGCTCGAGGCTCTCGGTGACGGCCTGCGCCGCCGAGATCAGCAGGCCGACCCGCCGGTAGCCCTCATGGAGACCCTCGGCGCGCTGCATGATGCGTTCGACGAGCGCATCGAGGGTCCCCGATGCCGAGGTCACGGCGCGCCGTCGGGGTGGTCCTGCTCCTCAATCGTGAGGCGGCGCGCGCCGCCCAGGTGCACGGGCGTGACGTCAATCGGTGCCTCGTCCTTCACGAGGAACGGGCGCAACTCGACGGGCTCGATCGCCTCTTGGCGTCGCTTCGCCTGGCGGCCGCGGTAGACGAGATTGAGCACCTCGACGATGATCGCGAATGCGATCGGGCCGTAGATGAGCGCCTTGTCGATCTTGACGTCGAAGCCCTCGGCGATGAGCGTCGTGCCGATGAGCACGAGGAAGGCGAGGGCGAGCATCTTGACCGTGGGGTGACGGTTGACGAAATCGCTGATCGCTTTGGCCGTGAAAAGCATGAGCGTGATGGCGATGACGACGGCCGCGATCATGATCCACAGCTCGTCGACCATGCCGACGGCGGTGATGACCGAGTCGAGCGAGAAGACGATGTCGATGAGCAGAATCTGCACGATGGTGCCCGCGAAGGTGACGCTCTTTCCGGTCGCCTGCTGGTGACCCTCGGCGCCCTCGAGCTTCTCGTGGATCTCGACCACGGCCTTGTAGACGAGGAAGAGCCCGCCGAGGATGAGGATGAGGTCGCGGCCCGAGAAGCCCATGCCGAAAAGCTCGAAGAGGTCGTTCGTCAGGCTGATGATCCAGCTCGCCGCGAACAGCAGCAGGATACGCATGATCATCGCGAGCGAGAGGCCCAGTACGCGTGCTTTGTTCTGCTGCTCGGGCGGCAGCTTCGCCGCGAGGATCGAGATGAAGATGACGTTGTCGATGCCGAGGATGATCTCGAGCACGAGCAGCGTGGCGAAGGCGATCAGCAGCTCGGGGGAGAAGGCGAATTCCATGCCGCGATCCTAGGTGAACCGGCATACACTTTTCCCTGTACACGGGAGTCCGGTGAACCGGGCTGAGAGGAAGCGCACTCACGCTTCGACCGTCGAACCTGATCCGGATCATGCCGGCGCAGGGAGGACTTCTCGCACCCGTGCCAACCCGATCTGCGGGCACGACCGTCGTGCCCGCGCAGAGCGAAAGGCACGACACTCATGGTCTCGACCGCAGCATCCCCCACCCCCACCCGCCCTCGTTTCTCGCCGCAGTGGCGGGTCGTCGACATCGTCATCGCGAGCGTGCTCGGCGTCGCCGGCGGCCTCGTCATGACGCTGTGGAACCTCGTCTACTCGCCCGTGACGGCGCCGCTCGAGGTCGCCCTGCCCGGGCTGCAGGCGCTCATGTATGCCATCTGGCTGGTCCCGGCCGTGCTCGTCGGCCTCGTCGTGCGCAAGCCCGGCGCCGCGCTGTACGGCGAGCTCGTGGCCGCGGCCGTCTCGGCTCTGCTCGGCGGCGTGTGGGGCTGGACGGCCCTCGCCTGGGGCCTCGTGCAGGGCCTCGGCGCCGAGATCATCTTCGCTATCCTGCTCTACCGCGCGTGGGGGCTGCTGTCCGCCATCCTCGCGGGCATGGGCGCCGGAGCCGGCCTCGTCGTCATGGATCTGTCGTTCTACTACGCCGGCACGCGCCCCGAGTTCATGGTCATCTACGCCGTGAGCGCGATCGTCTCGGGGGCCGTGATCGCGGGACTCGGCAGCTGGCTGCTCGTGCGCGTCCTCGCCCGCACGGGTGCGCTGTCGCGCTTCGCGGCAGGTCGGGAGGGCGCGACGCCGATTCCGGCGACGCCGGGTGCGACCGAGGACGCACGATCCGAGGCGTGACGACCGTGCCCGCTGCGGCGCTCAGTGCGCTCGGCTGGAGCTGGACCCCGGCCGGGCGCGGTGCCCCCGTCCTCGTCGACCTCGACTTGGCGATCGCGCCGGGCGAGCGCGTGCTGCTGCTCGGTGCCTCGGGCAGCGGCAAGTCGACCCTCCTGCAGGCCTGGGCCGGGGTGCTCGGCGGGGCCGACGAGGGCGAGCGGGGCGGTGCGCTGACCGTCGACGACCGCGAGGCGGGTGCCGTACGCGGTCGGGTCGGCCTGCTGCTGCAGGATCCGGATGCCCAGCTCGTGCTCGCGCGCGCCTGCGACGACGTCGCCTTCGGGCCCGAGAACCTCGGCGAGCCCGTCGACGAGATCCTGGCCGGCGTGCCGCGCGCGCTCGAGGCCGTCGGACTTGCGGCGTTCGCCGATGCCGACACGCGACGGCTCTCGGGCGGGCAGCAGCAGCGCCTCGCGCTCGCGGGCGTGCTCGCCATGCGACCCGGCGCCCTGCTGCTCGATGAGCCCACGGCGCAACTCGACCCGGCCGGGGTGCACGAGGTCGCGGCCGCCGTGGCCGCACTCGTCGCCGAGCACGGGCTCACGCTCGTGGTCGTCGAGCACCGCGTCGACGTGTGGGCGCCCCTCGTCGACCGCGTCGTCGTGCTCGATTCCGGGCGGGTCGTGGCCGACGGGCCCGTCGCCGCCGTGCTCGGCGAGCAGGGGGCGCGGCTCGCGCAGCTCGGCGTGGGGGTGCCCGGGCGCGGGCCCGAGCATCCACCGGCCCCGATCACGGAATCGGGCGACGAGCTGCTGCGGGCCACGGGGCTGGCGGTGCGGCCGGCCGGCGGCGAGCCGATCGACCTCGGTCTTGATCTCGTCGTGCGCTCGGGCGAGGTCGTCGCACTCACGGGGCCGAACGGCGCGGGCAAGAGCACGCTGCTGCTCACGCTCGCGGGTCTGCTGCTACCCGCCGCCGGCACGATCGACGCGCTCGGCGCGGGCGAGCCCGCCGGCTGGAACTCGGCCGAGCTCGCCAATCGGTTCGGCGTTGTGTTCCAGAACCCCGAGCACCAGTTCGTGGCCGCGACCGTGCGCGACGAGCTCGCGCTCGGTGCGGTCGATGACGCCGTGGTCGACGACGGCGGGGTCGACGGCGCCAGGATCGACGCGCTGCTCGAGCGTCTGCGGTTGCGGCACCTCGCGAGCGCGAGTCCCTTCGCCCTGAGCGGCGGCGAGCAGCGACGGCTCTCCGTCGCGACCGCCCTCGCGGCTGGGCCCGCCGTGCTGCTGCTCGACGAGCCGACCTTCGGGCAAGACGCCCGCACGTGGGCCGAGCTCGCCGCCCTGCTCGCGGCGCACCGCGACGCGGGGGGAGCCGTCGTGATGGCGACGCACGACCGCGAGCTCGTGGCGGCGCTCGGCGCGCGCGAGGTCGCCCTGCCGGCGCTCGGCGCCGCGCGTGCCGTCGATCCCGTCGCCGACGGCGACACGCCGGCAGAGCGACCCGACACGCCCGGTTCCACACCGGTGAGCCCGAACGAGCGAACGGGTCGGGCGGGTCGCGGTGAGTGGCTCAACCCCGTCGCGGCCATCGCGGCCTCGCTCGTGCCGGCCCTGCTGCTCGTCACGACGCTCGACGTCGTCTCGGCCGCTGTCGCCCTCGCCCTGCAGCTGCTGCTGATCCCCCTGCTGGGAATCCCGGCCCGCACGCTCCTGCGCCGCACCGCCCCCGTGCTCATCGCCGCCCCGCTCGCTGCCGCCACCGTCGTGCTCTACGGCCGTGCCTCGGGCACGGTGTACGCCGAATTCCTGCTCGTGCGCATCAGCGACGGCTCGCTCGAGCTCGCCCTCGCGACGCTGCTGCGCATCCTCGCCTTCGGCATCCCCGCGATCGCCCTGTTCGCCCGCCCCGACGCGACGCGGCTGGGGGATGCCCTCGGCCAGAACCTCCGCCTGCCCAGTCGCTTCGTGCTCGGGGGAGTCGCCGCGCTGCGCCTGCTGACCGTGCTGCGTGACGATGCGCGGCTGCTCGAGCGGGCGCGGCGCGCGCGCGGCATCGGCGACCGCGGCCGGGTGCGGCGGGCCCTGGGCCTCGTGTTCGCGCTGGTCGTGCTGTCGATCCGCCGCGGCTCGGCGCTCGCGATCGGCATGGAGGCGCGCGGGGTCGGCGCCCCCGGCCCGCGAACATGGGTGCGGCCGTCGCCGTGGCGGGCATCCGATTCGGTCGCCGTGATCATCGGCATCGCGATCTCGGTGGTCGCCGTGTCGGCGGCCGTGCTCACGGGGGAGTTCATGAGTGTCATCGGCTGACGGCGGCAGGCCCCGCATCACCCTCATCGACGGTCGCTCGGGCTCGGGCAAGACGACCTACGCCACTGGGCTCGCGGCCCGCACGGGCGCCCAGCTGCTGAGCCTCGACGACGTCTACCCCGGGTGGGACGGCCTCGAGGCGGGCGAGGCCCACGTGCTCGAGCACGTGCTGCGCGCGGTCGCCGCCGGGCGGCCGCCGCGTTGGCGATCGTGGAACTGGGTCGACGACGAGCCCGGCCCCTGGCACGAGCTCGACCCCGCGCGCGATCTCATCATCGAGGGATGCGGTGCCATCAGCCCCGCCGCCCGCGCGCTCGCGCACCGCGCCGTGTGGGTCGAGCTGGCCGACGCCGCCGAGCGGCGCCGCCGCGCGATCGCGCGCGACGGCGAGGCCTTCGCCCGCAACTGGGATCGCTGGGCGCGGCAGGAGGTCGAGCACGCCGCACTGCACGACCCGCGCGGCACCGCCGACGAGCACCTCGACGGGCTCAGCCTGCCCAGCGCTCGATGACGGTGAGCGGGTCGGCGAATCGCCACAGCACGCCGGGCTCGCCGATCGCGCTCGTCGACTCGAGGCGCACGACCTGCTCGACGCCGTCGGCCGTCACGATGAGGCTGCCCGCGTCGGCGCCCTGCACGATCGTCGAGCGCGAGGCGGCTTCGAGCCGCACGCCCAGGCCCTCGAGCTGCGTCGAGCTGACCGATACCGACTCGGTCGCGACGAGCTCGGTCGACTGGCCCCACGATGCCCGTGCGATCGCGACGACCTCGCCCGCCGCGACGACTTCGACGGGCCGCACCGCTTCGCTCACTCCCACGACGATCGCGGCGGTGGCGTCCTCCGCCGCGGCGTACCCGGGCTGGCCGAGTAGCACGATGACCACGGTCTCGTCGCCGACGGGCACGGCGAGCAGCACGCAGACCCCCGCGGCATCGGTGTAGCTGCGCGAGAGCCCGATCGTGCCGAGCTCGGCGACGAACGTCGACTGGTCGACGAACGCGGTGCCCGCGGAGGTCTCGGTGGGCCGCGTGGCGAGCAGCTCGGCGAGCACGGGGTTCTCGAGCGCGAGGCGGCCGAGCCGCGCGACGTCGCTCGCGGTTGAGAGCGAGTCGGGGTCGAGCCCCGTGCCGTCGACGACCGTGGTGCTCGTGAGCCCCTGCTCATCGAGCCAGGTGCGCGCGGCCGCGAGGTAGCCGTCGAGGTCGTTGAAGACGGAGTCGATGAGCAGCTCGGCGGTGTTGTTGCCCGAGCCGAGCAGGGTCGCGGCGATGAGGTCGCGGCGGGTCCAGGTCTGCCCGAACACGACCTCGATGGTGCGTGCTCCCGCCTCGTCGAGCTCCCGGTACCGGCTGATCGCGGCCTGGTCGATCGTGATCGCGGGCCCCGGCGCGCCCACGCCGAGGGGATCGGCGGCGAGCGCGACGCTCACGAGCACGAGCTTCGCGACCCCGGCGATGGGCCGGGGGTTGGTTCCGCCCGCAAGCACGGGTGTGCCGCTCTCGGCGAGCAGCGCTGTCGAGCCCCCCACGGGCAGCGGCACCGCGGCGGCCCAGGGCTCGTCGACCGCGGCGCTCACCGTCTGCTCGACGTGCAGCCGGGGCAGGGGGCTCAGTAGCGCGGCGGCCGCGTAGACGACGCCGACGACGAGGGCGAGAGCGAGCATCCCGCTCACGACACCGCGCACCCGCCGCCCGGCGCTCATGCCCAGCCCAGCCGGTGCAGTTCGTCGTCGTCGATTCCGTAGAAATGGGCGATCTCGTGCACGAGCGTCACGTGGATCTCGTCGCGCAGCGCCTCAAGGTCGCCCTCCGCGATTGCGAGCAGGGGCTCGCGGTACAGGATGATGCGGTCGGGCAGCTCGCCGAATCCGTACTGCCCACGGTCGGTCAGCGCCGTGCCCTCGTAGAGCCCGAGCAGGTCGAGCGAGCCGTCCTCCGGGCGATCTTCGACGACGAAGACGAGGTTGTCGAGGCCCTCGACCATCTCGTCGGGCAGCTGGTCGAGCTCGTCGATGACGATCGCCTCGAAGGCCTCGGCATCGAGGTCGAGAGCGGGGGATGCGCCGTCGTCGGTCATGCCCCGGCCCCGTCGGCGGTCGTCGACTCCGCGACCTCGAGCACCTGCACGAGGCCGTCCTGCATCCAGGCGAGCCAGTCGTAGACGTCGCGCAGTCCGGGCTCGGTGAATGAGCCCTCGACATCGTCGACGACGATGCCCATGCGGTCGGCGATGACGAGGCGCAGGTCGCCGATGCCGCGCACCCAGTCGAGGGCGGCATCCATCGTCAGGGGCACAGAGCGCGCGGCGCCCTCGGTCGCGACGGGGGCGAGGGCGGTCGCGAGGGTGCGCGAGAAGCCGATCTTGCGGTCGACGAGGCTGCGGCGGCTCAGCCTCCGCCACTCGTCGGCGAGCTCGGGCTCGTGGCGGTAGGCGTCGGGCAGCACGCGGCGTACCGCCGAGTCGTCGTCGATCGGCGATTCGAGCGCCTCGGCGAGCAGCGCCTGCATCTGGTCGGCGAGCGAGACGAGGATGCGCGCCTCCTCGAGTTCGACATGCACCGTCGCGATGGCGCCCGGCTCCGTGTGACCCGCCGTGATCCTCATCGCGGCACCCGCTCGACCGTGGCCCAGAGGCCGTACTCGTGCATGGCCTCGGCGTGGCGCTCCATGTGCTCGCGATTGCCCTGCGCGAGCGTCGCCCGGCCCGCGGTGTGCACCTGCATCATGAGGTCAGCGGCGGTCGGGGCATCCACCCCGAAATGCCGGCGGAACACCCACGAGACGTAGCTCATGAGGTTGACCGGGTCATTCCAGACGACGATCTGCCACGGCATCTCGGCGGCGTGCACCTCGCGCTCGAGCAGCTGCCCGCCGGTGTGCGGTGTCGAGGGGGTTGTCGCGGTCATGCGACCAGTTTGCCCGTCATCGCTGACAAGGGCGGCGGAACAGGCCGGGGCGGCCGCACCGCGAGTGACGAATTGGGGTGAGTAACGGGGCTTGAACCCGCGACCTCCTGGACCACAACCAGGCGCTCTGCCAGCTGAGCTATACCCACCATGCTGGCCGTCTCGCGGCGGCCGCCACACCAGTCTATTACAGGCGGGGCGCCCACTTCTGCACGACCTCATCGGCGTGCGCCTGCGCCTCTTCTGACGTCGGGCCCGGCTCGGCCACGAAACCCGCGCGGCGGTAGTACTCGAGTTCGCGGATCGACTCGAGGATATCGGCGAGCGCTCGGTGCCCGCCGTTCTTGGCCGGGGCGTTGAAGTACACGCGCGGGAACCAGCGGCGCACCAGCTCTTTGATGCTCGAGACGTCGACCGAGCGGTAGTGCAGGTGCGCGTCGACGCTCGGCATCGAGCGGGCGATGAAGGCACGGTCGGTGCCGATCGTGTTGCCCGCGAGGGGCGCCTGCCCGGCGGTCGGCACGTGCTCGGTGATGTAGGCGAGTACCTGTAGTTCGGCATCCGCCAGCGCAATACCGACCGCGAGCTCGTCAAGCAGCCCGCTCGCTGCGTGCATGTCGCGCACGAACTCGCCCATGTTCTCCAGGCCCGCCTCGGTGGGCGCGATGACGACGCTGAATCCCGGATGCACGGGCTCGAGCTCGTAGTCGGTGATGACCACCGCCACCTCGATGAGGTCGTCGACCGCCAGATCGAGCCCCGTCATCTCGCAGTCGATCCAGACGAGGCGATCGGTCGTTGAGCTCACCGGGGAAGTCTACCGACGCGGGCCGACCGGCTCGGCGGCGCGCGTACCCTGGAGGCGTGCGTCTCGAACTCTTCACCTCGGCCTTCTGCGATCCGTGCCATCGGGCACGGGAGGTCATCGCCGAGGCCCAGCGGCTCGTGCCGGCCCTGCAGGTCGACGAGCGGGATGTCGCGGCGCACCAGGTGCGCGCGGCCGAGCTCGGCATCCGCAGCACGCCGACGACGATCATCTACGACCGCTCCGGGGGCGAGCGACTGCGCGCCGAAGGTGTGCCCACCCTCCCGCGGCTGCTGACCGCACTCGCGCAGGCGCTCGACTGAGGCGCTCCGGTAGCCTGAAGAAGAGCCCCCGTAGCTCAGCGGATAGAGCAGGAGCCTTCTAATCTCTTGGCCGCAGGTTCGATTCCTGCCGGGGGCGCGGTGTGTATTGGCTGCGCCGCCGCTCCTGCGGCGCAGCGTCCGCTCCGCGAGACGAGCGTGGTCGTCGCGCTGCGCGCCGCTGCGCGGTCACCACTCGGGTTGCTCGTGATGCGCGGTGTCCACTGGAGGTGCTCGCGCTGCGTTTGGTGCCAAAAGTGGCATGAGTCGTGAAATGTTCCGCGACACATGCCACTTTTGTCGACTCTCGGTGGTGCGTGGGCCGCCGGTTGCCGCCGCTACGCTCGGCGCATGCCCTCCCGCGAGCAGCGCCTCGACCGCCTCGCCTTGTCGCTCAGCCGCGACCCCCGCGTGAGCGAACTGCAGCTGCGCGTCACCGATCGCGCCGGCACCCTCGACCACGGCTGGGCGGCGCCCGGGTCGCGGGCGACGCACGCCATCGCGAGCAGCACCAAGACGTTCGCGGCGGTGCTCGTGCTGCGCCGGGTCGCCGCGGGCGACCTGGCGGTCGAGCAGCCGCTCGCGAGCATCCTGCCCCGCGACGACCTCGTGGGCCTCAACCGCTTCGGGGGCGTCGATCGCGCCGATGAGATCACGGTGCGCGACGTGCTCGCGCACACCTCGGGAATCCCCAACTACTACGCCGCGAAGGCCCTCGACCCGGCGAGCGACATCGCGGCCGTCACCGCCGCCGACCCCGGCTGGAGCTACCACGAGGCCCTCGAGCTCGCCCGCGGCATGGCCGCCCCCTTCGCCCCGAACAGCGGCCGCGCGCAGTACAGCTTCACGAACTACCAGCTCGTCGGGCGCCTTATCGAGACGGTGTACGGATGCTCGCTCTCCGACGCCCTCGATCGCGAGCTGCTCGCCCCACTCGCCCTGAGTGACACGGCGTTGCTGACCCCCCGGACCCTCCCCCTATTTGACGCGGCGTCGCTGTTGCTGCACGGCACGCAGTCGTACCGCGGCGCTCGCCGCCTCGCCTCGCTCGGCGCCGAGGGGGCCCTCGTCTCGACGACGGCCGACACCATGCGCTTCCTCCGCGCGCTGGTCGACGGCGAGCTGCTCGATCCGGCGACGCTCGACCTCGCGCTACGCGACCGCCTGCCACTCTTTCCGCGCGTCACCTACGGGGTTGGCCTCATGGGGCTCAGCCTGCCGCGACTGCTCAGCGGTCTGCCGAAGCCGGGCATCCTCATCGGCCACGCTGGCATGACGGGGCACGTCATGTTCGCCGAGCCCGTGGGCGGGCTCGCCGTCGTCGGCACGATCAACCAGCTCGCGGCGCCGCGCCTGTCGTTCCGCCTGCTGGCGGGGGCGCTGCGCGCTAGTCGAGGCTGAGTCGCCGCCGGAACTCCTCCGTCAGCCGTCCGCGCTCGACCTTGCCCATGCGGTTGCGGGGAATCACCGCGACCTGACCGAAGACCGTCGGGTGCGTGCGCGGCAGCCGCTCGCGCAGCAGCTGGTCGAGCGCGCGCAGGTCGCAGTCGGCCTGCGCGACGACCGCAAGACCGAGCTCGGGCACGCCCGGCCGCTTCTCGATCACGAAGGTCGCGGCGTCGACGAGGCCCGGAAAGCCCTCGACCGCCGCATCCACGACGGCCGGGTCGATCTTGACGCCGCCGACGTTGACGATCTCGCTGTCGCGCCCGTCAAGCACGAGCGATCCCTCGGCGGTGAGCACCCCCCGGTCGCCCGGGAAGAACCAGCCGCCGCGGAACGACCCCTCCGGGTCGGGCGCCGTATACCCGCTCGCGAGACCCGGCCCGCGGTACCGCACGCGACCCGAGACGCCGTCGGGCACCGGAGTGCCCTCATCGTCGACGATCTGCAGCTGGATGCCCGGCAGCGGCTGCCCGACCTCGGCCGGGTCGTCTCCGCCGTGTAGCATGCGTGTAGCGATGCCGCCGCCCTCGGTCGAGCCGTAGACACCCCGCACGGGTACGGCGAGCACCTCGGCGATCTGCGCGAGCAGCGCCGGGGTCGCGGCGGCGCCGGCCGTGCGCACCTCGCGAAGGCTCGGAAGGGTGAGGCCCTTCTCGCGCATGAGCTGCACGAGGCTGCCCACCTGCACGGGAGACCCCGCGAGCACTTCGACGCCCTGCTCGGCCGCGAGACGCAGCGTGCGCTCGTTCGTGCGATCGACGGCGAGGTACGGCGTGCCGTGCTGCAGGCATGCGAGCGCCGTGTGGAAGCCGCCCGTCGTCGAGAGCGGCATGAGGCTGAGCTCGGGGCGAGCGTTCGTCCAGTAGCGGTGCAGCGTCGCGAGGCGGTGCTCGACCGCGCCGATGGAGAGCTCGACGCCGCGCGGCGCGCCGGTCGTGCCGCTCGTGAGGATGATGCGGCACGTCGCGTCGGCGCGCGGGTAGAGCACGGTCGCGACCTCGGGTGATCCGGCCTCGTCGGCATCAGCCACGGCCTGCTCGATCCACAGTCGATCGATGGCGATCACAGTGGGCGCGTCGAGCGCGCGTGATCCGGGGCGGGTGAGCAGGGCATCCGGTGCCAGAACGGCGGTCGCGCCAACGCCGGTGAGTGAGACCGAGCGGGTCGCGATGCGCAGCAGTGCGAGCGTTACGATCCAGTCGTCAGCCGGGCCCAGATCGGTCGCCACAAGCTGCCGCGGGGCGATGCCGAGCGTGCGCAGGCGTGCAGTGACCGCCGACACCGCACGCTCGAGCTCGGCGAAGCTCCAGGTGCCGTCGGCGCTCACGAGCGCGGGCCGGTCGGGATGCTTCACGGCGCGCTCGTGCAGGTGTCGCAAGGCGGCAAACATTCGGCGGCTCCACTCGTGACAATCGTTGCACTGTTCAGGTGCAGGGGCGCATCGACCACTGTAGAGTTCGAAGACGCCTCGCGTGCCCCTGGGCATGCCGCGGCTCCCCTTTCCCCCGAGGAGAACCCGACGTGACCCGAGTCTTTGCTTCGTTGCCTGTTGCCGCTGAGGCGTCGTCGACCCGCCAGCTGGGTCGCAAGACCGCGGCCCTCGTGTCGACGGGCGGTCTGCTCGTCGGCATCGGAGCCGTCTCGGCCACCCCCGCCTTCGCGGCCACGCCGGCCGACTGCACCGGTGCGAACACGGTGTCGTCCGGGAACGCCGACGACATCCAGACGCTCCTCAACGACGCGCTCCTGCCGATCGTCTGCGTCCAGGGAACGTTCACCGTCGAGGGCACCCTCTTCGCTCTGCGTGATGTCACGATCTTCGGTCTCACCGGAGCAGTCCTCGAGTCTGACGGCACCGACCGCGTGATCACCGGAGACTCCGAAGACAGTGTTCATGTCACGCTCCAGAACCTGACCATCACCGACGGAGTGACGTTCGGCGGGGGCGCCGTCGCGGCGGACACGGTCACCGTCATCAACTCGACCTTCCGCGACAACTCGGCCGGCTTCGGCGGCGCGATCGTGGCCGGCACCGTGACGGTGACGGGCTCGACCTTCGAACTCAACACGGCAAACTTCGAGGGTGGGGCGATCGTCGGCTACGACTCGGTCTCCGCCACCGACTCGACCTTCCTCACCAACAGCACCGATGATGGAGACGGCGGCGCCATCACCAGCTACGGCTCGGTGGCTGTCGACGCGTCGACCTTCGTCGGCAACTCCGCCAGCCGCTACGGCGGCGCCATCGACGCCTACACCTCCGAGGTACAGAATTCCACGTTCGTCGACAACACCGCCGGCGATGAGGGTGGCGCGCTCTTCACGGGTAACGGCGAGGTGCAGTTCTCGACCTTTCTCAACAACACCTCTGCAGTTCCGCAGACGGGCGGCGAACTTCCGGGTGAGTCGATCTACCTGTCGGTGAACGGGACTGCCAACCTTTCGATCCGCGGCAACATCTTCGCCGGGTCGACCGGGTACCCGCACCTCGGTGTCGGAGGCGCTCCGACCACGGGCCAGATCTTCGACTTCGCCGGCAACGTCTTCAGCACGTCGCGCGCGACGGAGAGCGATCTCGGCTTCGTCGACCCGAGCACCCTGTTCGATCGCACGCCCACGCAGCTGTTCGGCTCCGGTGCGGCGCCTGACAGCAACGGAGGCGCGACCCAGACGGTGGCGCTCATCGCGGGCAGCCCCGCGATCGACGCGGTGCCGTCGCTGACAGCCATCAGTTCGGTGCCGACCACCGCCGAACTCTCGCCGGCCGCGATCAGCGAACTGAACGTCGACCAGCGCGGGGTCGCACGCACGGGAGTGCGCGACGCGGGCGCCTACGAGTTCGTGCCCGCTGAGCAGCCCGTGCCTGAAGAGCCCGAGCTGGCGGCCACCGGTACGTCCTCGAGCGAGGTGGGCGGGCTCGCCGCCCTCGCGGCGCTGCTGCTCGGCCTCGGTGCGGCTGTCGTCGCCGTCACCCGTCGCGGCGCGCATCGCTAGGTCGTACGCCTCCGAACGACCGGGCGGTAGACTCGCACGCACATCCCCGACACGAAGGAGTGCGGCGTGAGCCAGAAGCGTGCCGTCACCCTGGCAGAGCTGCTCCCGCAGCCGATCCAGGGCATCCAGACCCTCAAAGACACGTACGGCGAGTGGGATGTCCATCCCAGCCAGCACGTCGACCCCCACCACGTGCAGGCCGTGCTCGGCGAGCTCGTCGAGCGCCTCGACGACAACTTTCCCTACTTCCACCCGCAGTACGCGGGGCAGATGCTCAAGCCGCCGCATCCCGTCGCCGTCGCCGCGTACCTCGCGACCATGCAGCTCAACCCCAACAACCACTCGATCGACGCGAGCCGCGCCACCACCGCGATGGAGCACGAGGTGCTCGACCAGCTCGCCGCCATGTTCGGGTATCCCGTCGACTACATGGGGCACCTCACGTGGAGCGGCACGACCGCGAACCTCGAGGCGCTCTGGGTGAGCCGCGAGATCGCGCCCGGCAAGGCGATCGCGCATTCATCGGATGCCCACTACACGCATTCGCGCATGGGGGAGGTGCTCGGCATCGACACCGTGGGCATTCCGACCGAGGCCGACGGCCGCATGAGCCTCGACGCCCTCGAGCGCGAGCTCGCCACCGGGCGCATTGGCGTCGTCGTCGCGACCCTCGGCACGACGGGGCTCGGCGCCGTCGACCCGCTCGCCGACATCATTCCGCTCGCCCGCGCGCACGGCGCCCGGGTGCACGTCGACACCGCTTACGGCGGTTTCTTCGCCATCATCGCCGACGAGCTCGAGCCTGAGACGGCCCGGCACTTCCGAGCGATTGCCCAGGCCGACTCGGTCGTCGTCGACCCCCACAAGCATGCCCTGCAGCCCTACGGCTGCGGGGCCGTGCTGTTCAACGACCAGTCGATCCTGCGGTTCTACCACCACGAGTCGCCCTACACCTACTTCGCGAGCACCGAGCGGCACTTCGGCGAGATCCAGCTCGAGTGCTCACGCGCGGGGGCGAGCGCCGCGGCACTGTGGGCGACGCTCAAGGTTTTCCCCCTGACAACGCAAGGGCTCGGCGCGATCGTGCTGCCCGGCTACCGGGCCGCGCAGGCCTGGCACGGGCTGATCGCCGAGAGCGACATCCTGCAGCCGTACCAGCGGCCCGAGCTCGACATCATCACCTACCTGCCGCGCGTGCGCACGATGGCCGAGCTCGATCGGGTGAGCTACGCGATCTTCGAGATGGCGGCCGACACGACCCGGCCGCAGCAGACGCACCTCGCGACCTACGTCGTCACGCCCGCCCAGCTGCAGGCCCGGGGCATCGAGCTCGAGCAGGATGCCGAGCGGGCGCGCATCATGCGCAGCGTGCTCATGAAGCCCGAGCACGAGCCCCTCATTCCCGAGATGCACCATCACGTCTCGATGTGGTCGCGCCGGGCCTACGCCGCGACGCACTAGCGCCGCGGTGATCGTCGAGCTCTAGCCTGCCGAGGCGGGCAACACGCGCTCGCGCACGACGCTGGCGGGCATGGGCGTCGTGATGATGAGCGGCATGCTGCCGGTGGCCGTGGCGACGGCGGTGGGCGGCTCGGGCGTGAGCGGCGAGCGCTCGAGCGCCTCGTTCGTCGCGACCCAGCTGCGCTCCGGCTCGGTCGTCGGCTCGACCGCTCCGGTGGTCGGCGGCTGGTCGCCTTCGAACTGCCAGCGCTCGAGGTCGGTGCCGAAGAGCTTCTTCGCCGAGCGCGGCTTCTCGCTCCACGCCACGAGGCGGTCGCGGTAGTCGCCCAGCGTCTGCTGCGCTTGGAACTGGAATCCGGCCGAGTCGCCCTTCATGGCGGCGAGCTCGTGCGAGGCCCACGTCGCGGCGAGGCCCGCTCCGGCGATAGGCAGCAGGCGAATGCGCGTCTCGGCCTCGGCGATGAGGTGGTCGAGCTGCGCGCGTTCGACGTCGCCGAGCGTGTTCCAGGTTGCGGCGCGGCGGCCCGCCAGCAGGAAGGCGCCGATCGCCGACGTGAGCGCATCCCGCTGATGCAGCGTGATGAGCCGTCGGGTCGAGCCCCGCCCAATGAGCGCCGCGATCGCCCCCGCGATCACGATCGCCGCCGCCGGGATGATGGCGCCCGAGAGCACCCGCCACCCCTCGTCGGATGCCAGCCATTGCAGAAAACTGTTCCCCCAGTCCATGCCCGGCAGACTACCCCCGAACGGGGGACATGGCCACTAGCGCGAGGAATTCTCTGCGCCGCGCACGGTCAGGATGGGCCCCGTCGCGAGCGCGAGGTCGGCATCGACGACCTTTCCGACGCGCGCGGTCTGGGCCAGGATGATGCCCGCGAGCACGATCGCGGCCCCGATGATCTGCACGGCGTCGAGCGTCTCGCCGAGCCACAGCCAGGCGACCGCGAAGGCGAAGATCACCTCGCTCGAGGCGACGATGCCCGCCGCGGTCGCCGGCAGGTGGCGCAGGGCGGCGAGGCTCAGCAGGAAGGGCGCGAACGAGCCGAGCAGCACGTTCCAGGCGAGCGGCAGGGCCATCGGCACCTCGAGCACTCCGCCGGCGCCGCCGATGTCGACGGGGGTCGACAGGATGCTCGGTGAGAGCTCCCACCAGCCGCTCACGAAGCTCCAGAACACGGCGGCGATGCTCATCGTCCAGAACGACACCGCGAGCGGCGAGATGCGCGCGACCTGGTGCTCGCCGACAAGGAAGTACACGGCGAGGCATACCGCGGCCGTGAGAGCGAGCAGCACGCCCACGAGGTCGAGCGTGGTCGCCCAGATCTGCGCGACCACGGCGAGTCCGATCAGCACGAAGCCGATTGCCAGCCACAGCCGCGCCTTCACGGGCTCCTTCAGCATGAAGTAGGCCACGAGGGCGACCATGAGCACGGCCGTGTACTCGAGCAGCAGCGCGATGCCGACGGGCAGGATCTGCACGGCGGCTGCGTACGTCGCTTGCAGCAGCGCGACGCCGACGATGCCCAGCAGCAGCATGACGGGCCACTGCCGGCGGGGCAGGATGAACGCCCGTCGGTCGATCGCGAGTAGCACGAGCCCGGCGATGATGGCCGTGCCGACGAGACGGAACTCGGTGACCTGCGCGGGGCTGAGCCCCGCCTCCATGGTCAGCTTCGTGACGCTGCCGTTGGCCCCGAAGAGCACGGCGGCGAGCAGGGCGTACAGGTATCCCACGGCGGTGACTACGGCTTCGAGCCGGTGCCACGCACCGCGTGCGGCTCGATGGCGGCAAGCTCGTCGGCCGTGAGGGCCGGCGCGTCGAGCGCATCGAGGCTGTTGTCGAGCTGGCGCACGCTGCTCGCGCCGATGAGTGCGCTCGTCACCTGCGGGTGGCGCAGCACCCACAGCAGGGCGAGCTGGGCGAGCGACTGGCCGCGCGTCTCGGCGATGACGTTGAGCGCCCGCGCCCGCTCGAGGTAGGAGTCGTCGATGTTGTCCTCGCTGATCCAGCGGCCCTCGGATGCGCGCGAGCCCGCGGGCACCCCGTCGAGGTAGCGGTTCGTCAGCAGCCCCTGGGCAAGCGGCGAGAAGACGATGCTGCCGAGCTCGAGCTCGGCGAGAGCATCCAGCAGGCCGTCTTCCATGCGCCGATCGAACATGTTGTAGCGGGGCTGGTGGATGAGCAGGGGGATGCCCAGCTCGCCGAGGATGCGGTGCGCCTCGCGCGTCTGCTGAGCGTCGTAGTTCGAGATGCCCGCGTACAGCGCCTTGCCGCTCGTGACCGCGGTCGCGAGCGCCCCCATGGTCTCTTCCAGCGGCGTCTGGGGGTCGGGGCGGTGGCTGTAGAAGATGTCGACGTAATCGAGGCGCATGCGCGTCAGGCTCGCGTCGAGCGAGCTCAGCAGGTTCTTGCGCGAGCCCCACTCGCCGTAGGGCCCCGGCCACATGGAGTAGCCGGCCTTGGTCGAGATGATGAGCTCGTCGCGGTACCGGAGGAAATCCTGGTGCAGGATCGTGCCGAAGTTCTGCTCGGCGCTGCCGGCGGGCGGCCCGTAGTTGTTCGCGAGGTCGAAGTGCGTCACGCCGCGGTCGAAGGCGCGGCGCAGGATCGCGCGCTGGGTCGCGATCGGGCGGTCGTCGCCGAAGTTGTTCCACAGGCCGAGCGAGATGCGGGGGAGGCGCAGTCCGCTGCGCCCGACCCGCGGGTACTCGATGAGGTCGTATCGATTCGAGGCGGCGAGATACGCGTCGTTGGTGTCGGCCATGCGTCAAGAGTACGACCGCTGCCGCGGGGTCGTCGTCCATCGGTCGGTGACGGCCTCGGGGCGCCGCTCGGCGATGCCCCGAGGCCCTCTCGGGGTGCGGTCAGCGGCCGCCAGCGGCGCCCGTCATGACCGGCGCCGGTGCCCTCGCCGGCTCGGGCACGCGCACGCCCTTCACGATCAGCCACACACCGAGCGAGAACTCCCAGATTGCGATCGGAAGTGCAGCGATCGAGCCGACCGGGCCGGTCTGCTCCCAGAGCCCGAGCACGACACCGTACGACGACAGCAGCAGCAGCGGGGCGCCGATGAGGCCGATGATCGGGATGATGCGTGGCACGAGGCGGCCGCGCAGCATGATGCTGCCGAGCAGGAAGGCGTTGATCGACGACATGAATGCGGGGCCGAGTAGGAAGGCTGCGTCGTTCAGCTCGATGAGCGCGGGCGCGGCGGGCGAGCTGCCGCCGACTTCGATGAGGGCGAGGACGGCGAGCGCGCCGGAGAGGATCACGCCAGCTTCAACGACGCGCGACGTGACGAAGCCGACGGCGAGGGTCTCGCTCACGCGGCGGGCGATGGGCAGAATCGCCACGGCTGTGCCGACGCATGTGAAAGCGAGCGTGATCTCGAGCACAACGCCCCAGGCCGCGAGCGCGGGCTCAGGCTCGCCCGAGAGCAACGGGGTCTTGAGCGCGAGGGCTGGGATCGACGTGATGAAGGTGGCGAGGTAGAAGACTCCCGCCCAGAGGGCGAGGCGGCGGTCGGTGGTCATGGTGTCCTTTCGGGATGTGGGGGCCTACAGGTGTACGGCGTACACCTTGGCCACGCGCCACTGTAGGCGTACGCTGTACACCATGTCAAGCCGGGAGTCGCCCCTCAGCCGCCCGCAGGTGCTCGCCGCCGGCGTTGTCCTCGCCGACCGCGACGGGCTCGCCGCGCTGAGCATGCGGCATCTCTCGGCCGAGCTCGGCGTCGTGCCCATGGCCCTCTACAAGCACGTCGCCGACAAAGACGACCTCGTGGCCGGCATGATCGACCTCGTCGTGGCGGGGTACGCGACGCCCCCGCCAGGGCTCGAGTGGCGCGAAGGCGTGCGGCAGCGGGTACTCGCGGCGCGGGATGCCCTGCTCGAGCATCCCTGGCTGCGACCCGCGATCGAGGCCGCGTCGCAGCGCACCTCGGCGGTGCTCGGGCACATGGACGCCGTGGCGGGCGAGTTCGCCGCCGGTGGTCTCTCGTACGACCTCGTGCACCACGCCATGCACGCCCTCGGGCATCGCATCTGGGGGTTCAGCCCTGAAGCGTTCTCGAGCCCGCCCGCACCGAGCGTCCCTCGGCCGGCCGCGCCCGCGGATGCCGAGCAGGAGGCGATGATGGCGGCCATTGCCCAGCGCTTCCCGCACATCGCTGCCATCGCGCTCGACGCGGCCACCCGTAACCCGCTCGGCGGCTGCGACGAGCAGTTCGAGTTCGAGTTCACGCTCGACCTGCTGCTCGAGTCGGTCGCTCGGCTGCATGTCGCCGGGTGGGCGTCGCGCTGAGGCGTCGGAGCCGCGAGGCTCCTCCCCAGCTGTCTGCTCCGCCGCGCGGCCCTCGGTTCGGCACCCGACTCCCGCTGAGGCGGTCCGCAGCGCGCATCCTCGGGTAGGGCGCCGGCGTTCTCCGGCACGAACCGCCGGCGCCCACCCGGCGCCCGATCCGGCGTCGTCACCGAACCGTCAGGAGCCCGCCATGTCCGACATCATCACGTTGACCGGTCTCGTCGCCACGAGCCCCCGCCACATCACCACGAGCGAGGGGCTCACGATCACCTCGTTCCGCCTCGCCTCGAACCAGCGGCGCTTCGACCGCACGCAGAACGCGTGGGTCGACGGCGACACCAACTGGTACACCATCACGGCCTTCCGCCAGCTCGGCACCCACGTCGCGAGCTCGGTCGAGAAAGGGCAACGCGTCATCGTCACGGGCCGCGTGCGCATCCGCGACTGGGAGAGCGGCGAGAAGTCGGGCACGACGGTCGAGATCGACGCCGAGTCGATCGGGCACGACCTCGCCTGGGGCCGCGCCACTTTCACGCGCAGCGTGATCGCGGCCAAGACCGAGAACCCCGCCGCGAGCGATGCATTCGCGCCGCCGGCCGAGACCGTCGATGCCGGGCCGACCGCCGTGCTCGAGGCCGACGAGGCTCAGTCCGAGCTCGCCGCGAGCGGGGCATCCACCCCGTTCTGAGCTCAATCGGCGCGTGAGGCGCTACCGAACGCGGATCCCCCCGCGCTGCCACATCGTGACGGCAGCGACGCGGGGGTTCGCGTTCTCGCCCGTGTCGAGGCCGAGCGCGACGAAGAGCCGATTGAGCATGGTCTCGACGGCCCGCACGGTCGTGCCCCGTGCCTCCGCGAGAGCGCGGGTCGAGGCGCCCTCCGCGAGCATGCGCAGCACGTCGGCCTGGGCCGCCGTCACCGTCGGAACCCCGTCGTCGGGCCGCTCGTCGTCGAAGAGATCGTCGTCGTCTTCGATCTGCCCGGCGATGGCTCGATGCACGGCCTCGGCTAGATCGTCGATGCGGCCGAGTTGCGACTTGACGAGGTAGACGGCCCCCGCCGGAATCTTCTCGGGGTTCGCCACGGCGAGCTCGGGTGAGCGGTGCGAGGTCAGCACGACCAGACCGATCCAGGGGAACTCCTCGGCGACCTTCTGCAGCAGCTCGGAGCCCGTCTCGACCGTGCCGAAGTTGAGGTCGCTCACGACCGCGTGCGGGTCGACCGAGCGCACGGCCTCGAGCGCCTGCGCCACCGAGGTCGCCGCGGTCACGGCGAAGCCCTTCGCCTCCAGCCCCCCGCTCACGAGCGAGAGGGTGAACGCGTCGTCGTCGGCGATGACCACGCGCAGTTGACGTGCCTCGGCGTCGTTCATCCGGTCTCCTCCTCGATCGCGCGGTGCTCAAGCAGGGTATCCCTCACTGTCGTCAGCAGCAGGCTCGTCGTGTACGGCTTCGAGAGGAAGCGGGAGATGCCCATGCCGACGCTGCGTGACTCGCTGCCTCCTGAGTTGAGACCGCTCGCCGCGATGATCGGGATGCTCGGGTGATGCTCCTCGAGGTATGCGCTCGTCGCCGCACCGTCCATGACCGGCATCATCATGTCGGTGATCACGAGATCGACCGGCTCGCGGCCATGCTCGATGAGCTCGATGGCCTCCCTGCCGTTCGCGGCCACGAGGGTGCGGTAGCCGTGCGCCTCGAGGGTGCGGCTCGCCACCTGCCGGATGGTCTCCTCGTCGTCGATGACGAGCACCAGTTCGCCGGCTCCCTGCGGCAACGCGGTGCGGTTCGCTTGCAGGGGCGAGTCGGCGACGGTCACCTCGTTGCTCACTGGGAGACCCACGACGAAGCGCGTTCCCCGATCGGGCTCGCTGTACACCTGCATGAAGCCACCGTGGCTGCGCATGATCGCGAGCGAGGTGGCGAGGCCGAGGCCCGTGCCCTTGCCGGGCGCCTTGGTCGTGAAAAACGGCTCGAAGATCTTCTCGACGACCTCGGCGGGCATGCCGTGCCCGTCGTCGTGCACGGCGATGGCGATGTACGCGCCAGGGGGTGCCGCATGGCTCACCGAGGTGTAATCGTCGACGATCTCGAGCGGCTCAGCGGAGATGACCAGCCGTCCCTCGGTGCCCATCGCGTCTCTCGCATTCGTTATGAGGTTGACGAGCACCTGCATGAGCTGTGTCGGGTCGCCGACGGTCGCCGGAAGCGCGGCCGTGCGATCGATCTCGAGCGTGATGTTGCGAGGTAGCGCCTCGCGGCTGAACGCGACGAGATCGTCGAGCAGGCGCTCGACATCCACCACGATGCGGCGGCCTTCGACGCCGCGCGCGAACGAGAGCACCTGGCGGATCATCTCGGCACCGCGCTTGACCGCCATCTCCATCGTCGCGAGCATCTCGCGGCGATCGGGATCGGTCTCGTCGCTCTCGAGCAGCTGCACCGACATGAGGATGGGGGTGAGCACGTTGTTGAGGTCGTGGGCGATCCCGCCCGCGAGGGTGCCGAGGCTCTCGAGACGCTGAGCGCGCTGCCGCGCCTCCTGTTCGGTGCGGTACGCCGTGATGTCGGTGTTCACCGCGAAGATCGCCCGTGGGGCGCCGTCGTCGTCAGTCAGCAACTGCCAGCGGCAGTCGACGATCACGGTCTTGCCGTGACGGTCATGCTGCTCGACCTCGTCGGCAAAGAATCCCTCGCGCATCACCTGCTCAGTGGCCCGATTGAGAGTAGACAGGTCAGAGTAGATGAGGTCGCCGATCCAGCGGCCGTGCGCCTCCTCTGCCGTCCACCCGTAAAGCTTTGTCGCAGCGGCGTTCCAATACTGCACGCGGTTGTCGAGATCGCGAACGATCATCGCATCGCTCGCGCCGTCAAGCAGGGCGGCCTGCTGCGCGAGCTGCTCTTGTGTACGTCGGGCGGTCGCCCGCGCAGCCTCGTCGTCTGTCACATCGCGCAGATACACAGCGAGGCCGTCGGCCGTCGGGTAGGCGGTGGTCTCGAACCAGCGGTCGAAAGGCCCATAGTATGCCCGGTGCACGACGCGCTCTCCCGCGCGCCTCGCGCGCTCGAACGCGTCGCGGTACCCGGCCTCGATCGCCTCGGGGAAGAGCTCCCAGATCGGCGTAGTGCGCAACTCCTCTTCGCTGTGGCGCAGCATCTCGAGCGCACGCGGGTTGGCGTAGGTCAGCACATAATCGTCGTTGACGAAGTAGATGCCATCGCTGATAGACGTAAGGGCGGCGCTCAGGCGCGACTCAAGCGCACGTTCGCGCTCGCGAGCCGCGACGATGTCAGAGATATCGCAGATCGCGCCCCGTGCGCCGACGACGACGCCGTCGGGCCCGATCACCGCCTCGCCGACGGTGCGGATGCTCAACCGTTCGCCGCTCGTCGTGAGCATGATGCTCTCGATGTCGAAGGGTTCGCCCGTGGTCATGCAACGCTCGAGTTCGCGCTCGACGAACCCGCGCTGGTCGTCGGGGTGCAGCGCCCAAGCCGCTGCAGTCAGGTCGGGAGTGTTGTCGGGAATGCCGAGCATGAGCCGGGCATCCCGTGACAGCGAGACCTGTCGGTTCGCCGCATCGACCGCCCAGCCACCGAAGCGGGCGATACGGCCGGCGAGCCTCAGCAGGTCTTCGCTGCGCCGAGCCTCGACATCGTCGTGGTCGGCCGCGGTGAGGTCGAGAGCTGTACCGAACACAGCCAGCACCTCATCGTCGATGCGGATCGGCAGTTGCGTCACCTCGGCGACGAAGGGCTCGCCGGTGGCGCGCATACCCGTGCCGCGGTAGCGCGAGGGAGTTCCCGCGCGTGCGGTGCGGAACGACTCGAGAATGCGCTCAGGGTCGGTCGATCGGGCAGCGAGATCGAAGCGGCGACCGAGGAGCGCGCTCTCCTCAACCCGGAGAGACTCGCACAGCGCACTGTTTGCCATGACGAAGATGCCGTCTCGATCGATCACGAAGGCCGGGTCGGGGCTGTCGCGCGTCGCGATGCGCAGCGCTCGCACGATGTCGTCGAGCGTCAGGGTCGCCGCCGCCGTGTCGGTCATGCGTCGTCGGCCGTTCCGCCGAGCAGGCGCCGCACGCGCGCCAGCAGGTCGTCGAGATCGATGGGCTTGCGCGCGAAGTCGCTCGATGGCCCCGTGAGGTCGGCGGGGGCATGCGCTTCGCCGCTCAACACGAGCACCGGCAGGTCAGGCGTGCGGTCCCTCAACGATCCGAGCGTGTCGTGCACGGTGCCGCCCGGCATGTTGATGTCGAGCACGACCAAGTCGGGCGCGTGCTCGGCGGCTGCCGCGACGACCTCGACGGCGTCGCAGGCCTCGACCACCCTGTACCCGGCTCGCATAAGCGCCATGCGCAGAACCCCGCGCACGAGTGCGTCGTCATCGGCGATCAGCACTGATGTCGCGGACACTTCGGGCGTGGCCATGCCTGAAGTGTAGGCGCGCTGCCGCGGCCTCGACAGGGCCAGGGGTTCTCATTCGGTCCCCCTTTAGGGGGACGGAGAGCGGCCGACCCCGGCCGCGATCTGGCCGAGATCTCGCGAGACCGCGCGCAAGTGGTCGAGCACGGAGTCGGTGAGTACTCGTGCCTGCGCTTCGTCGGTGTCGCCCGCGGCATGAAAGTTGAGGGCCATGATGCAGGCCGCGATGCGGCCTTGCACGGGACCGTGCATGAGCTCGGAGAGCCGATGCCGCTCGCGCTTGAGGAGTCGTTCGTTGTTTTCGCGCAGCTTCGCGAGCTCATCAAGGAGGCCAGCGAGACGCTGGTTTGCCTCGCCATTCGCGTCGGCGAGCACGATCGTCGAGAGGGAGGTGGCACTTGCAACAGTGAGGCCGATCGCGAGCAGGGGCATGATGAGCAGGCCGTGCCACGTGATCGGGTCGATGCCGCTGTTGAGCATGAGGTAGGTCGCCACGAAGATGCCCAAGAGCGCCGCGATCACCGTGGTGCGTTGGCCGTGCACCTCAAGCGCCTCAGGGCGAACGGCACCGACGGTCGCGGGAACCAGCCCAATGATGACCGCCGCCGCCGAGGTCGAGATGACGACCTCGATGGCCGCGAGGGGACCGAAGATGCGCCAGACGTCGAAGACGACGAGCACGGTGGTGGCGATCGCGACGAGCAGTGCAGTGAGCCAGGGGCGCCGCGGCGGCACGTCGAGCGCACGCCGCAGGGTCGCCCGAGGGGGAGGAGGAGGGGCGGTGGGGGTGCGGGCCGACTCGAACAGGTCGGCGGTGTCGTCGTGCAGTTGCGACACCCGCAGGCTGAGCTCGGCGATAGAAGCGCGGTCGAGCGTCGAGCGGCTGGCCTCGAGGCTCGCTTGCAGATCGTGCAGCGCCGGTGACAATGACTCGGCGATCGCCTGCCGCAACTGCTGCTGCACTTCGGCGCCGCTCGTATCGGCGCGGGGGCGCTCGCGCGCGAGCTCGAACTCGGCGATGTCGAGCGCGCCGACGACGAATCGACGCCGCTCGAACTGCGCGATGGCGTAGACGAGGGGAGGCACCCAGACGATGCTGACGATCGTCCACACCGCCGTGCGGGTGAGGAACTCCGGGTCGGCCCCCGCGACCTGCTCGGCGATGATGCCGGCCACGATGCCGCGCAGACCCGCCCCGAGCGCCCAAATGGCGAGGATGGTCGCGATCGGGATGAGGGCGTGCACGCGGCGCGCAATCGTGCCCCCGATCATGATGACGAGGCCCGTCACGACGTGCTGGGCGAGTGCCGAGACGAGCGGCCACCACCATTCGGGGAAGGGCGTCACGGTTTCGCGCAAGAGCACGAGCAGCGTGCTCGGGGGCAGGAAGGCGACGAGCAGGAGCCAGTGGGCAGCCCACGGGCCGCCGAGCGCCTCACGAACCGTCATCGCCGGGTATCCGCCTCCGCCTGTGCCGAGCGGATCATGCAGCTCGGGATAGTGCCTCATTGTGGCTTAACAACGAAGGCGGTCGTTCCTGGTCTCACCCGAAGAGACCAGGAACGACCGCTCAACTCAGGAGCTCGGAATCGACCCGAACGATTCCGAACCACCGGTTCTTTCGGGCCCCCGGTGATCCCCCGATCACCACCCGATGTGTTCCGTGTCTGAATCATGCTCTCGGCCTCACGGGGCCGCAACTCGCCGCCCTGCCGCGTGTTCGCATTGCGAACGGGCGCCATTCGGGCAGTCTGGCCCCGTAGAATCGGGCGGTGGCCGCAGCGGGTGGCCGGAAGCGGGGACTCGACGTGATCAGGGCGATCGGAGCATCCGCGTCGCGGAAAGGCGCGGCGCTCGCCGCCTCCGTGCTCGCCGCGATCATCGCGCTGAGCGGATGCGTCGCGGGCCCGGTCGCGCCCGTCGCGACCGCGACGTCGACGGCAACGCCCACTCCGACCCCCACGCCGACCCCGACGCCGACCCCGACGCCCGATCCGGTGCTCGTGCCGGGCGGCACCGCCGGGCAGAACCGCCCCTACTTCGAGTTCGTGATCGAGCAGCTGCTGGTCGTCAATTCGCAGCCGACGAGCATCCTGATCGTCGACACCCTCACGGCCGCCGGCTTCCCGCGCGAGTCGCTGCAGGTCACGGCCGACACCACGCGCGTGGGTGTACCGGCCGACTCGATCCTGTTCTCGGTGCTGATCGACGGCCAGTGCCTGCTCGGGCAGGTCGCGAACGGCTCGTTCGGCTCCGAGCTGGATGACGTGCTCGGCTCGGGGAGGTGCCTGGTGGGTCGCACGCTCTCTCTAGACTGAGGGCATGGCCGAATTCATCTACACCATGGTCCGCGCGCGCAAGGCGGTCGGCGACAAGCTCATCCTCGATGACGTCACGATGTCGTTTTTTCCTGGCGCGAAGATCGGCATGGTCGGCCCCAACGGCGCCGGAAAGTCGACGATCATCAAGATCATGGCGGGCCTCGACACGCCGTCGAACGGCGAGGCGCGGCTGAGCCCGGGCTACACCGTGGGCATCCTCATGCAAGAGCCCGAGCTCGACGAGACCAAGACCGTGCTCGAGAACGTGCAAGACGGCGTGCGCGAGCTCGCCGACAAGCTGCACCGCTTCAACGAGATCTCGCTCGCGATGGCCGACCCCGACGCCGACTTCGACGCGCTGCTGGCCGAGATGGGCACGCTGCAGGAAGAGCTCGACGCGCAGAACGGGTGGGACCTCGACTCGCAGCTGGAGCAGGCGATGGATGCCCTGCGGTGCCCGCCCGGAGACGAGATGGTGACCCACCTCTCGGGCGGCGAGAAGCGCCGCGTGGCGCTCTGCAAGCTGCTGCTCGAGAAGCCCGACCTGCTGCTGCTCGACGAGCCCACCAACCACCTCGACGCCGAGAGCGTGCTGTGGCTCGAGCAGCACCTGCAGAAGTACCCCGGCGCCGTCATCGCCATCACCCACGACCGGTACTTCCTCGACCACGTCGCTGAGTGGATCGCCGAGGTCGACCGCGGTCGCCTCTACCCCTACGAGGGCAACTACTCGACGTACCTCGAGAAGAAGGCTGCCCGACTGCAGGTGCAGGGCAAGAAAGACGCCAAGCTCGCCAAGCGCCTCGAGAGCGAGCTCGAGTGGGTGCGCTCGAACGCCAAGGGCCGCCAGGCAAAGTCGAAGGCCCGTCTCGCGCGCTACGAAGAGATGGCGGCGGAGGCCGAGAAGACGCGCAAGCTCGACTTCGAGGAGATCGTCATCCCGGTCGGCCCGCGCCTCGGCGCCCAGGTGATCGAGGCCTCGAAGCTGAAGAAGGGCTTCGGCGATCGCGTGCTCATCGACGGTCTGTCGTTCACGCTGCCCCGCAACGGCATCGTCGGCATCATCGGCCCCAACGGTGTCGGAAAGACGACGCTCTTCAAGACGATCGTGGGCCTCGAAGAGCTGGATGCGGGCACCCTCAAGATCGGCGAGACGGTCGACATCTCGTACGTCGACCAGAGCCGCGGCGGCATCGACCCGAACAAGACGCTGTGGGAGGTCGTGAGCGACGGCCTCGATTACATCCAGGTCGGCAAGACCGAGATTCCATCGCGGGCATACGTTTCGCAGTTCGGCTTCAAGGGCCCCGATCAGCAGAAGAAGGCTGGCGTGCTCTCGGGCGGTGAGCGCAACCGCTTGAACCTCGCGCTCACGCTCAAGCAGGGCGGCAACCTGCTGCTGCTCGACGAGCCGACGAACGACCTCGATGTCGAGACGCTCGGCAGCCTCGAGAACGCGCTGCTCGAGTACCCCGGCTGCGCCGTCGTCATCACGCACGACCGGTGGTTCCTCGACCGCATCGCCACGCACATCCTCGCCTACGAGGGCACCGAGGCGAACCCGAGCTACTGGCACTGGTTCGAGGGGAACTTCGAGGCCTATGAGGCGAACAAGATCGAGCGCCTCGGCCCCGAGGCGGCGAAGCCGCACCGCTCCGCGTACCGCAAGCTGACGCGCGACTGACGTCGGCCGCTCACCGATGACCCGCCTGCACGTCGCGATACCTCTGCGGTGGAGCGACCTCGACGCCTACGCGCACGTCAACAACGCGCGCATGTTTACGCTGCTCGAAGAGGCGCGCATCGCCGCGTTCTGGGGCGGCGGCGCGAACGGGGCGCCGACCGCCGTGCTGACGACGGGGCCGGGCGCGGCATCCATCACGCTCATCGCGGGGCAGCAGATCGAGTACCGCGGGCAGATACCGTTCCACCGTGCTCCGCTCGACGTCGAGCTGTGGATCGGCAAGCTCGGGGGCGCGAGCCTGCAGGTCTGCTACGAGGTCTACAGCCCGGCGGGTGAGGAGCCGCGCACGCTCTACGTGCGCGCGGCGACGACGATCGTGCTTGCCGACCGCGAGTCGGGGGCGCCGCGGCGCATCACCGACGACGAGCGGGCGGCGTGGTCGCCGTTCGTCGAGGAGCCGCTGGTCTTCCGGCAGCAGTAGTGACGCCTTAGGTGGCCGGGGCGAGCACCCACAGCACCTCGCACTCGGCATCGGCCGAGGCGTTGCGCCAGGTGTGCGGGTCGCGCCCGCGGAAGGTCATCGAGTCGCCCGCGGCGAGCTCGTAGTCGTCGTCGGCGAGCGTCACGGTGAGCGTGCCGCGCAGCACGTAGACGAATTCGACGTCGCAGTCGAGGCTGTACAGGTCGGCACCCGCGGTGCCGCCCGGGTCGATGATTGAGTGGATCACCTCGACGTCGGTCTGCGTGCCCGGGGTGAGCAGGAACTCCTCGGCCCCTTCCCCGCCGAAGTTGATCGGGGCGCCGTGGCCCGCGCGCACGATCTGCGAGGGCGGTGGCTCGAAGAGCTCGCCGACCTTCAGGCCGACGGCCTCGCAGATCGCCACGAGCGAGGCGACCGAGGGCGAGACCTGGTCGCGCTCGAGCTTGCTCACGAAACCCTGGCTGATGCCGACGGCCGCGCCGACGGCCTCGAGAGTGAGCCCGCGGGCGAGCCGCGCGGCCCGCAGCCGGGCGCCGATCTTCACGTCGCTTGTCATGAAACCATCCTCACGCATCCCCGGCCGGGGTCGCGCTACGCTGCCTCGATCGCGACCGCGCGCACGGGGGCGCCATCGGCTCCGACGAAGGCGAGCGGCAGCACCGAGATGAGGGGATGCTCGCTCTCGATCGCGGCGAGATTGGTCAGGTTCTCGATGATGATGCCGGTGGCTTCGGCGATCAGGTGGTGGCTCGGGAAGCCCTCGCCGGGGTGCGCGTCGTCGGGGGTCTCGTCGAGGTTGATGGCGTCGATGCCGATCGTGCGCACGCCGCGCTCGAGCAGCAGGGCGCAGGCCTCGCGGTCGAGGTAGGGGTGGTCGAAGTAGCGCTCGGTGCCGTAGTGCGCGCTCCAGCCGGTGTGCAGCAGCACGATGACGCCGGGCGCGAGCCGGTCGAGCACGCCGGCGAGGTGCCGGGTCGTGATGCGGCCGCGCTCACCGGCGTCACGAGCATCCACGATCACTCCAATGCCCACGAAGCGCTCGAGGGGCACCTCGTCGATGCGCGGGGTAGCGTCGTCGAAGTGGTACGGGGCGTCGACGTGAGTGCCGCTCTGCGAGCCCATGGTGACGGCGAGCAGGTTGAATCCGTCGGCTGCGATCGAGCGGTGCGGGGTGAACGCCACCGTCGGGTCACCGGGGTAGACCTGTGTTTCGGCGGTGAGCGGGACGGAGAGGTCGACGACGCGATCTATCTTCATGGTCAAGAAGCTTTGCACGGCAGGAAAGATGCGTCTATAGTCAGCCGCACTGCACACCTCGCAGGCCACCCCCTGCCTTCCCCAGTAGAGGACCCTCATGACCGACAACAGAGTCGTTGTCCCCTCGTACGACGACATCACCCTCAACCCGCGGCCCAAGGCCACCGAGGTCGAGCAGCGCGGCATCGACACCGTGCCCGACGCCGACCGCACATCGACGTGGGTCGACCTCATGCGCATCCAGTTCGGCGGCGCCAACACCTTCGCGACGGTGCTGCTCGGCACCTTCCCAATCCTGTTCGGACTCTCGTTCTGGGAGGCGGTCGGCGCGGTCGTGCTCGGCCTCGCGGCAGGCATCATCGTGCTCATGCCGATGGGACTGTTCGGCCCGAAGACGGGCACCAACAACGCCGTCTCCTCGGGGGCATTCTTCGGGGTGCGCGGCCGCGTCGTCGGCTCGTTCCTCTCGCTGCTGACCGCGGTCGCCTTCTACTCGATCTCGGTCTGGGTCGGCGGCGACGCGCTCGTCGGCGCGCTCAACCGCCTCGGCGGCGTGCCCGACTCGGTGGGCCTGCGCACCCTGATCTACGGCCTCATCGGTCTCATCGTGATCGTGGTCGTGGTGTACGGCTACCAATTCATGCTTCTCATCAACAAGACGGCGGTCATCGCCAACTCGGTGCTCTTCCTGCTGGCGATCGTGGCTTTCTCGGGCACGTTCGACCCCTCGTACGCGGGCACGGGCGAGTACCTGCTCGGGGGCTTCCTGCCCACCTTCGTGCTGTCGGCGCTCATCGTGATGTCGAACCCGGTGTCGTTCGGCGCCTTCCTCGGCGACTGGTCGCGCTACATCCCCGCGAAGACCCCGGCGCGCAAGCTCTTCCTCGCGACCGCGCTCGGCCAGGGGCTGACGATCATCCCGTTCCTGTTCGGCGTCGCCACCGCGACGCTCGTCGCGGGCGAGGCCGACTACGTCTTCGAGCTCATCCAGACCTCACCGCTCTGGTACGCGGTGCTGCTCATGGTCGTCGCCTTCATCGGCGGGCTCTCGACCGGCTCCACCTCGCTCTACGGCACGGGCCTGGACTTCTCGTCGGTGTTCCCGCGCTTCACCCGCGTGCAGGCCACGATCTTCATCGGCGTCATCGCCTTCCTGTTCATCCTGCTCGGCCGCATCTTCTTCGACCTCCTCGGGGCCGTGAACGCCTTCGTCGGCGCGATCATCGTCACGACGACCCCGTGGATGGTCATCATGGCGATCGGCTATTTCGTGCGGCGCGGCGCGTTCTCGCGCGACGACCTCCAGGTCTTCAACCGCGGCGAGACGGGCGGTCGCTACTGGTTCACCGCGGGCATCAACTGGCGCGGCATGGTCGCCTGGATCGCCTCGGCGGTGCTCGGCCTGCTGTTCGCCTACTACCCGCCCGTCATCGAGGGCCCGTTCAATGCCGTCGCGGGCGGCGTCGACCTGAGCCTCATCGTCGCGATCGGGTCGGCGGCCATCCTGTACATCGGCGCTCTGCTGATCTTCCCCGAGCCGCAATACGTGTACCCGGCCGAGGGTGCGCGCCTCGTGCGCGAGCGCGATGCCGAGATACAGCCGATCGTCGCCGACGACGGCTCGGCGGCCGCGAAGGCCGCCGCACGGCGCGCCGGCTGACGGAGGCACTGACCGACATGGAGGAGCTGACCCCCCGACTGACCGAGAACGGCACCCTCGGCCAGGTCGATGCGACCATCGTGCCCCGCTACGGCGGCGCCCCGACCTTCGCCCGGCTTCCCCGCTGGGACGAGGTCGAGCGTGCCGACGTCGTGGTGCTCGGTGTGCCGTTCGACACGGGGGTCAGCTACCGCCCCGGGGCGCGCTTTGGCCCCTCGCACATCAGAGAGTCGTCTCGCCTGCTGCGCCCCTACAACCCGGCGCAGAACGTGTCGCCGTTCGCGGCGCAGCAGGTGGTCGACGGCGGCGACATCGCGGCGAACCCGTTCTCGATCGAGGAGGCCTTGGCGAGCATCCAGCAGCACGCCGCCACGGTGCTCGCGACGGGGGCCTCGCTGCTGACGCTGGGTGGTGACCACACGATCGCCCTGCCGTTGCTGCGGGCCATGCACGCCGTGCACGGGCCCATCGCGGTCGTGCACTTCGACGCCCACCTCGACACGTGGGATACCTACTTCGGGGCCGACTACACGCACGGCACGCCGTTCCGTCGGGCCTCGGAGGAGGGGCTGCTCGCGAAGGACGCGTGCCTGCACGTCGGCATCCGCGGCCCGCTCTACACTGCCGACGATCTGACAGACGACGGCGATCTCGGCTTCGCGATCGTGCACTCGGTCGAGATGGATGCGCTCGGTGCGCAGGGGGTCATTGACCGAATGCGGGCGCGCGTCGGCGATCGGCCGGTCTACGTCTCGATCGACATCGACGTGCTCGACCCGGCCTTCGCGCCCGGCACGGGCACGCCCGAGGCGGGCGGCTTCACGAGCCGTGAGCTGCTCGCGATCATCCGCGGGTTCGCCGGCGTGAACCTCGTCGGGGCCGACATCGTGGAGGTCGCCCCGGCCTACGACCACGCGCAGATCACCGGCATCGCGGCCTCGCACGCGGCCTACGAGCTGCTGTCGGTGCTCGCGCAGAACAGGAGCACGCGATGACCGCTGA
>CAYPND010000009.1:67580-78790 GCA_964412175.1 uncultured Microbacteriaceae bacterium
GCCTACGAGCTGCTGTCGGTGCTCGCGCAGAACAGGAGCACGCGATGACCGCTGACACCGAGACCACCGACACCGAGACCACCGACACCGAGAACGCCGACACGGAGAACGCCGACACGGAGAACGCCGACACGGAGAACGCCGACTCCGCCGCGGTGCTCGCCGCCGCCGACGCGATCATCGACGACTTCGCGAATCACCGCACGGCCGCGTACTTCGCGGGTTTCGCTGCCGACGCGACCTTCGTGTTCCACACCGCCGAGCGTCGGCTCGAGAGCCGCGACGACTACGAGCGGCTGTGGGCGCTGTGGGAGATCGACGACGGCTTCCGCGTGCACGGCTGCACCTCGAGCGATCGGCGCGTGCAGCTGCTCGGCGACACCGCGGTGTTCACGCACTCGGTGCACTCGGCGATCGAGCTCGGCGGCGAGACGACCGAGGTCGACGAGCGCGAGACGATCGTGTTCGCGCGCCGTGACGGCCGCTGGATCGCCGTGCACGAGCACCTCTCGGCGGTCAGCGCGTAGCTCGCCGCCACTCGCGCACCCACGGAACGTGGGCCTCGAGCGGGTACTCGCAGGGGTCGCGCGGGGATCCGTCGGGCAACTCGTAGAGGTTGAGCATGAGCTGCAGCGGGTAGGCGGGCGACTGGTCGGCCTCGGCCACGAGCACGTCGTCGATGAAGAAGCGGGCTGAGCCGGGCTTCCACTCGACGGAGTAGGTTCGCCCCGCCCGCACGTCGCCGGCCACCGGCACCTGCACGAAGTCGTCGCGCAGCGAGGGGTCGCCGAAGGGGTGGATGCCGAGGCCCACGCGCGCCCTGCCATCGGGGGCGACGTCGCGCCCGAGGAGCTCGACGATGCACAGCTCGCCCGACTGCTCGGGCTCGTGCTCGAACCCGATGAGCCAGAGGGCCGTCAGCGCGCGGGGATGCGTGCTGGGCCGCAGGTGCACCTCGATGAGCCCGTGATGCGGTAGCCACAGGCGCCGCTTGGGCTGCGCGGTGCGCACGACGAGCCCCTCGCGAAAGGGATGCTGGCCCGAGCCGGTGCCGACCGGCCCGGATCGCACGCCTGTCTGCAGGTTCGACACGCGCAGCTCGCCGTTGTACTCGGGGCTCCAGGTGGGCTGGTCGTGATCGATGCGCAGGGTGAGGCCGTCGAGCCCGAGCGCGTATCGGGCGGCCGAGCGGTCGGGGGTGCTCCACTGCGGCAGGTAGTGCGGCACCCAGCGGTCAGCGTCGAGGTCGGGGCCCGCGAAGCGCTCGTCGACGACGAGCTCGTAGCCTGAGCGGTCGAGCCGCGCGGCGGGCAGGTCGGGGGCGAGGCGCACGCGCCGATGCTAGCGGGGTGCAGCGACGCGGGACTCAGACCTCGGGGATGCGCACCATTCCCTCTTGCGCGACGCTCGCGACGAGCAGGCCGTCGCGCGTGAAGATGCGCCCCTGCGAGAGCCCGCGTCCGCCCTGCGCGCTCGGCGACTCCTGCACGTAGAGCAGCCAGTCGTCGACGCGCGCGAAGCGGTGCCACCACATTGCGTGGTCGAGGCTCGCCATTTTGAGCCCCGGCGTGGCCCACGTGGCACCGTGCCGACGCAGGATGGGCTCGAGGATCGTGTAGTCGCTCGCGTAGGCGAGCGCCGCGCGGTGCAGATTCTCGTCGTCGGGCAGCGGCGCCGTCGTGCGGAACCACACGGCCTGGTGCGCGACCGCTTGCGGCCCGGGCGCGAAGTAGATCGGGTCTTCGACGTGCCGCAGGTCGAAGGGCCGGCTGTGCGCCCAGTACTGCGCGACGGGGTGGTCGATGGGGCCGAGAATCTCGCGGGCGCTCGGCAACTCGTCGGGGTCGGTAATGCCGGCGGGCATCGTCGCTTGGTGCTCGAGCCCGGGGTCGACGTCTTGGAAGCTCGCGATCATCGAGAGGATCGGCTCGCCGTTCTGGTAGGCCTGCGTGCGCCGCGTCGAGAACGAGCGGCCGTCGTGGATGCGGTCGACCGAGAACGTGATCGCCTGCTCGTCGTCGCCAGGCCGCAAGAAGTACCCGTGCATGGAGTGGATGTACCGGTCGGCCTCGACCGTGCGCATGGCGGCGAGCACGGCCTGCGCAGCCACCTGCCCGCCGAAGACGCGGCGCTGCGGCGTCCACAGGCTCGGCGCGGTGAAGATGTCTTCCCGCGTGCGGGCCTCCGTGTCGGTGAGCGTCAAGGCGGCCAGCATGTCGGCAACGGGGTTGCCGACCGCGGACTCAGTGGCGACGGGGTCACGAGGGGTATCGGTCACCCGCGTAGTCTAGAGAGCGATGAACGCGTCGTTCACCCTCTCCTCCCTCCCCGCCGCGCACGATCTCTCGGTGCTCCTGGGGCGCGCGTTGCGCCTCGACGAGGCCGGGGCCGTGCGTCTCATCGCCGACAGCGGCGTGCTCGCCGTGTACGTCGCCGTCATCACGCCGAAGGGCTTGCTCGACCGCGGGCCCACCGTGCTCGGGCTGCGTACGCTCGCGCTGGCCGAGGGCGGGTTCGACGCCGTGGTGCCCATCCGCTCGCTGCAGGTGCGCGTGGATGCCGCGCTCGCGACCGTCGCGGAGGGCGCCGACCCGACGACCCCCGTCACGATCGGCCTGCCGGCCGCCGTGAGCACGATCGTGTGGGCGGGCATCTCGCCCCCGCGCGGCGGCTGGCAGCGGATGGCCCCGCTCGTGCCGACGGGCTTCGCCGCCGCGGCCCGCGCGGGCATCGAGGAGGTCGCCACGGCGATTCCCGAGGGCACGGGCGAGCAGATCGTGCACCGCGTGCGCAGCGAGGTGTGGGGCCGCCCGCTGCCCGAGGCCGAGCACCTGCCGGCCGGCACAGCCTTCGCGCTCGAGAGCCTCGGCTTTCTTGGGCCGGAACTCGTGCAGCAATTCGCGACCGGCCCCTGGATTCGCCTGAGCACCGCCCGCGGGCACGTGCTCGTCAAACAGAGCGCCTGGTCGATCGCCGGTTAGCCGCGCATGATCGCGCGCCCCGCCCGCAGCCCCGTGTGCAGGCAGCTGCCGAGGAAGGTGCCCTCGAGCGAGCGGTAGCCGTGCACGCCCCCGCCGCCGAATCCCGCCGCCTCGCCGACCGCGTAGAGGCCGGGCACGACCGCACCGCTCGCGTCGAGTGCGCGGCACTCGAGGTCGGTCTGAATACCGCCGAGGCTCTTGCGGGTCAGCACGTGCAGCCGCACCGCGATGAGCGGGCCGTGCTTCGGGTCGGTCAAGCGGTGCGGCGGCGCGACGCGGATGAGCCTGTCGCCCCGATATCTCCGTGCGCCGCGGATGGCCGTGAGCTGGGCGTCTTTGCCGAACTCGTTGTCGAGCATGCGGTCGCGCGCGGCGATCTCGTCGCGCACGCGGGCGACGTCGAGCGGAGCATCCGGTTCGAGGGCCGCCATGCGGGTCACGAGCTCGTCGACCGAGTCGGCGACAATGAAGTCGGCGCCCTTCTCCTTGAACGCCTCGACCGGGCCCGTGGCACCCTTGCCGAGCCGCTGCCGCAGCAGCTCGCGCACGCTGCGGCCCGTGAGGTCGGGGTTCTGCTCGCTGCCGCTGAGCGCGAACTCCTTCTCGATGATCGACTGGGTCGTGACGAACCAGCTGTGGTCGTGGCCCGTCGTGCGCAGGTGTGCGAGCGTGCCGAGCGTGTCGAAGCCAGGGAAGAGCGGGGTCGGCAGGCGGCGACCGGTCGCGTCGAGCCACAGGCTCGAGGGGCCGGGCAAGATGCGAATGCCGTGCTTCGCCCACACCGGCGAGTGATTCTGGATGCCCTCGACGTAGTGCCACATGCGATCGCCGTTGATGAGGCGCGCGCCGGCCGCCTCGGCGATGCCGAGCCCGCGGCCGTCGACGTGCGCGGGCACGCCGCTCACAATGCGCGTCGGGGGAGTGCCGAGCCGCTCGGGCCACGCGGCCCGCACGATGTCGTGGTTGCCGCCGATGCCGCCCGTGGCGATGACAACCGCGCCGGCCTCGAGGCTGAACTCGCCGACCACGTCACGGGTCGAGGGTGCGCCCCGCTCCGCGCGGTCGGGGGCGAGGATGCTGCCGCCCACGCCGACGACCCGTCGGTCGGTCACGGTCAGGGCGTCGACCCGGTGACGGAAGAGCAGGGTGACGAGGTCGGCATCCGCCCCTCGGCGCACCGTCGCGATGAAGGGCTCGAGAATCGCCGGGCCCGTGCCCCACACGATGTGGAAGCGCGGCACCGAGTTGCCGTGCCGCGTCGCGGTGTCGCCGCCGCGCTCGGCCCAGCCGACGACGGGGAAGAGCCCGATGCCCTTCTGCCGCAGCCACGCCCGCTTCTCGCCCGCGGCCCACTCGAGGTAGGCGTCGGCCCAGGCGCGCGCCTGGTCGTCTTCCGGCCGGTCGAACCCGGCCGTGCCAGCCCAGTCTTGCCGAGCAAGATCGATCGAATCGCGGATGCCCATCCGCCGCTGCTCGGGGCTGTCGACCAGGAACAGCCCGCCGAACGACCACCACGCCTGCCCGCCGAACGTTGCCTCGGGCTCCTGGTCGACGATCGTGACGTGCTTGCCCGCATCCACCAGTTCGGCGGCCGCGACGAGGCCCGCGAGGCCCGCCCCGACGATGATCGCGTCGCTGCGGTGGGTGCTCACCGGGTCACGGCCCGAACGTCACCAGGTCGAGGTTCGCGATGACGAGCTGCACGAGCACGATGCTGAGCACGACCCCGGCCACGAGGCCGGCGACGAGCGTCGCGATCGTGATCCACATGACCTCGAGCCCGCGGCCGGTGCGTCGCTTCGCGACGACCGCGCGGCCGATGGGGTAGACCGCGTAGCTCACGGCGAGCACGAGGAACATCCAGGCCCAGTGGAAGGGCTGAGGCACACCGCGCCGCTTCAGCTCTTTCCCGTCGAGATAGGCGAACCAGACCAGCAGCGCATTGCCGATCCAGCCGACGGCGATGAGTGCGACGTAGCCGGGGGAGAACAGTGCGGCAGTGGCGCCGAGCCCCGTCGGGTCGGTGATACTCGCGACGATGAACGCGTTCCAGTCGATGAAGAAGATGGGCAAGAACTGCACGATGGGGATGACCAGGATCGCCCAGATCCACGGCGTGTTGGGTTCAGTGCCGGGAGGGGCTGTCAGCTCGGCAGCCGGGGTCGCGCGAGAGTACGGGTCGGGCTGGGCGGCGGGATCGGTCACGGGGTCTCCTCGAATGTGTTGACCATGGCAAAGGCGGCTCGCTCGAGATAATCCCACAGGGTCGCCTCGAGCAGCGGTGGCAGCGCCAGGCTGAGCACGGCGGCGCGCATGTGGCCCAGCCAGCGGTCGCGGGCATCCGGATTCACATGGAAGGGGTTGTGGCGCATGCGCAGCCGGGGGTGCCCCCGCTGCTCGCTGTAGGTGCCCGGGCCGCCCCAGTACTGCTCGAGGAAGGCCGTGAGCCGCCAGATGGCGCCCTCCATGTCGTCTTCCGGGTACATCGGCGTGAGCACCGGGTCGGCCGCGACGCCCTCGTAGAACCGGCGCACGAGGCGTTCGAAGGTCTCGTGGCCGCCCATTTGCTCGTAGAACGTGGGTGCCTCGGTCACAGGTCGCTGTCCTCCGGCGGCGACGCCGGGCGACGGCTGCCGCGCACGGCCTCGCGGGCGTCGATGCCGTCCATGACGATGCGGTTGAGCGAGGGCACCGCGACGCCGAGCTGGTCGAGCGCGAGCTTGAGCCGCAGGCGCAGGGCGCGCGCGATGTCGAACTGGTCGGCCGTGCGCACCTTCATCACCAGGCGGATGACGAGCGCTTCGGCCGAGATCGACTCGATGCCCCAGATCTCGGGCGGCTCGAGCACCTTGCGCTTGTACTCGGGCTCGTCGGCCATCGCGTTCGCGGTGGCGAGCATGACCTCTTGCACCTCGTCGACGTCAGAGGTGTACGGCGCGGGCAGGTCGATGATGACGCGCGCCCAGCCCTGCGACTTGTTGCCGACGTTGATGATCTCGCCGTTGCGCACGTACCAGAGCACTCCGCCGACGTCGCGCACCTGGGTGACGCGCACGCCGACGCTCTCGACCACGCCTCCTACGGGCCCTTGCGTCGACTGCAGCTCGACGATGTCGCCGACGCCGAGCTGGTCTTCGAACACCATGAAGAGCCCGTTGAGCATGTCTTTCACGACGTTCTGGGCGCCGAAACCGAGGGCCGCGCCCAGGATGCCCGCCGAGGCGATGAGCGCCGTGACCGAGAAGTTCAGCTCGCCGAGCACGAGCACGAACGCCACGGCCACGATCGCCCAGGTGACGAGGTTGTTGAGCACCGTGCCCATCGTGCGCGTGCGCTGCACGACGCGCACGGCGTGCAGCGGCGAGGCACTGAGCTCGACGGTGTCGTCGACGTTCTGCGCCTTCTTCACGCCCGAGACGACGCGGTCGACGACCCGGCGGATGACGACGACGAGCACCCAGCGGAGCACCACCGCGCCCACGATGACGCCGACGATGCGGAACGGCGCCGGGTACGTCGTCAGGAAGCTGCCGATCGTCGCCCAGAAGCCGGCCCAGTCGAACCCGTCCATGAGCGCCTAGACCCGATCGCGCGCCTGCGCGGCGAGCGCGCGCTCGACGCCCGCGAGGTTCTCGATGACGAGGCGCCGCAGTGCGGGGGCCGCGTCGGTGTTCACGTCGAGCCACGCGCGCGTGGCATCCACGAGCTCGTGCGAGGCCAGCGGCGCGGGGTAGAGGCCCAGCACGATGTACTCGGCGATCGCGTGCGTGCGGCTCGACCACACCTCGGTAAGCGCGTCGAAGTACGGCTGCACGAGCCCCTCGAGCGAGGCCGGGTCGTTGACGTGCGTGTAGCCCATGGTCGTCATGCGCACGACGACGTTCGGCAGATCGTCGCTCGCCACGAGCGAGTCGAAGGCGGCGCGCTTGTCATCGGCGCTTGGCAGGGCGGCGGCGCTGCGCGCGGCGGCCTGCTGGCCGTTCGAGGTGTTGTCGCGCTCCAGCGCGGTCTCGATCTCGCTGCGGGATGCTCCGCCGTTCAGCGCCAGGCCCTCCAGCAGCTCCCACTCGAGGTCGGTGTCTATCTCGACGCCCTCAAGCGTGATCGAGCCGTCGCGCAGGCCGCGCAGCGTCTCGACGTGCGCGGGAGTGCTTGCGACGTTCGCGAAGAACTTCACGAACTGGAACTGGCTGTCGCTGCCGGCCTCGGCGCTCTGCGCGAGCGACCACAGGGCGTCGCCGATCTCGGCGATGATGCCCGGGCGCGCGCTGGGCTCGACGTACATGCGCGCCACGGTCAGCAACTGGGTAAGCGTCGTGCGCACCGTGGTCGACTCGGTCTCGGTCGCGATGTTGCCGAGCACGAGGCGCACGTAGTCGCGCGCGGCGGTCTCCGCGTCGCGCGTCGAATCCCAGGCCGAGCCCCACACGAGCGAGCGGGCCAGCGGGTTCTCGATCTTGCTGAGGTGCTCGATCGCGACGGCGAGCGAGTCGTCATCGAGTCGGATCTTCGCGTAGGCGAGGTCGTCGTCGTTGAGCAGGATGAGCGAGGGGCGCGGCATGCCGACCAGCTCGGGCACCTCGGTGCGGGTGCCGTCGACGTCGAGCTCGAGGCGGTGGGTGCGCGTGAGCGCACCATCCACGAGGTCGTAGAAGCCGACCGCCATGCGGTGCGGGCGAATCGTCGGGTAGTCGGGGTGCGCGCTCTGCAGCACCGCGAAGCTCGTGATGACGCCGGCCTCGTCGACGGTGAGCTCCGGGCGCAGCGTGTTGACGCCCGCGGTTTCGAGCCACAGCTGCGACCACGTGGTCAGCTCTCGGCCGCTCGTGGCCTCGAGCTCGCTCAGCAGGTCGGTGAGCTCGGTGTTGCCCCAGGCGTGCTTTTGGAAGTACTGGCCGACGCCCGCGAAGAAGGCATCTTGCCCCACCCACGCGACGAGCTGCTTGAGCACGCTGCCGCCCTTGGCGTAGGTGATGCCGTCGAAGTTGACCTGCACATCTTCGAGGTCGTTGATGGTCGCGACGACCGGGTGGGTACTCGGCAACTGGTCTTGCCGGTAGGCCCAGCTCTTCTCCATCGCCTGGAAGGTCGTCCAGGCCTCGTGCCACTCGGTGGCCTCGGCCGTCGCGATCGTCGACGCCCACTCGGCGAACGACTCGTTGAGCCACAGGTCGTTCCACCACTTCATGGTGACGAGGTCGCCGAACCACATGTGGGCGAGCTCGTGCAAGATCGTGACGACGCGTCGCTCCTTGACGGCGTCGGTCACCTTGCTGCGGAAGACGTAGACCTCGGTGAAGGTCACGGCTCCGGCGTTCTCCATGGCCCCGGCGTTGAACTCGGGCACGAAGAGCTGGTCGTACTTCTCGAAGGGGTAGGCGACGCCGAACTTCAACTCGAAGTAGGCGAAGCCCTTGCGCGTGATGTCGAAGATGTCGTCGGCGTCGAGGAACTCGAAGAGGCTCGCGCGCGCATAGATTCCGAGCGGGATGCTGCGCCCATCACTGCTCGTCAACTCGCTGTGCACGCTCTGGTAGGGGCCCGCGATGATCGCGGTGATGTAGCTCGAGATGCGCTTCGTCGTCGCGAAGACCGTCGTCGCGACGCCACCATCCTCGGTGCGGCTCTCGACGGGGGAGTTGGAGACGACGACCCAGCTGGCCGGCGCGGTCACGGTGAAGCGGAACGTCGCCTTGAGGTCGGGCTGCTCAAACACCGCGAAAACACGGCGGCTGTCGGGCACCTCGAACTGCGAGTACAGGTAGACCTCACCGTCGACGGGGTCGACGAAGCGGTGCAGGCCCTCACCCGAGTTCGTGTACTCGTGGTCGGCGACGACCGTGAGCACGTTGTGCTCGGCGAGCCCGTCGAGCTGAATGCGCGTGCCGTCGGCCACGGCGGAAGCGTTGAGCGCGACGCCATTGAGGGTGACGCTGTGCACCGTGCGCGTGATCGCGTCGATGAAAGTGCTCGCACCGGCGGTGGCGCTGAACGTGACGGTCGACGTCGACCGGAACACCTCGTCACCCGTGGTCAAGTCGAGCGAGATGTCGTAGCTCTCGGTCTCGACGATGGCCTTGCGCTCGTGCGCTTCGACGCGGGTCAGGTTCTCAGCGGGCACGGCGGCGGCCTCCTTGGGGCACTGTGCTGATGAGCACGGGAATCGGGATGCGCGGCTCGTGGCCGCGCGCAACCAGCCTAGCCGCGCAGCCACACCACGCCGTGGGCGGAAAGGGTGAGGTCGGCGCGCAGGTCGTGGCGGGCATCCGTCAGCAGGTCGGTCATGGTGGCGGGCAGGCCCGAGAGTGTCAGTGCGGCGATGGACTGTGGTTCGTCGGCGACGTTGGCGAAGCACACGACGGGGCCGCGCGGGCCGGGGCGCTGATAGCCGAGCACGTGCGAATTCTTGGTGTCGAAGCCGATGAGGGTGCCGCCGCTGAACTCCGGGGTCGCGCGGCGCACGGCGATGAGGTGTTGCAGGCCCGAATAGATGCGGCCGGCATCGGTCGCGGCGTCGGTGCGTTGCGCGTAGCGCTCGGCGGGGTAGGTCGGCCGGTGCGCCCACCGGCTGTCGTCGGCGTGGCCCGGTTCGTCGGCCCAGTGCGGGTCGTTGAGCTGACCCACCTCGTCGCCGAGGTACAGCAGCGGAATGCCGCCGGTCGACAGCACGATCGAGTGGGCGAGTAGGATGCGGCCGATCGCTCCGGCGTCGCCGGCCTCGAGGCCCGCGAGCGAGGCCGTCGTGCCCGAGATGCGGCAGTCGCCTGTCTTCGGATTGTCTTGGAAGGGGATGCCGCGCGCGAAACTGCCGGGGAACCGGTTGACGAAGAAGCTGTTCAAGAATCGCCGGTGCTCGAAGCCGTCGATGCCGAGCTCGGCGGCGTCTTCGTCGGCGAAGGTCCAGCCGATGTCGTCGTGGCTGCGCACGTAGTTGACCCACGCGGTGCCCAGCGGCAGATTGTGGCGGCGGTCGAGCGCCTGCTGCAGCAGCCGGGTATCCCGCGTGGCCAGCGAGTTCCAGATGAGCGCCATCTGAAGTGGGTTGTAGCTGATACGGCACTCGTCGACCGAGATGTACTCGACGACATGGTCGGGGTGCACGATCGCTTCGCTCTTGAACATGACGGCCGGCGCCGCGATGCGCAGGGCCGCCGTGAAGGCCTGGATGAGCAGGTGCGCCTCGGGCAGGTTCTCGCAACTCGTGCCCAGCTGCTTCCAGATGAATGCGACCGCGTCCATGCGCAAGATATCGACGCCCTGGTTGGCGAGGAAGAGCATCTCGCCCGCCATCGCGCGCAGCACGGCGGGGTTGGAGTAGTTGAGATCCCACTGGAAGGTGTGGAAGGTCGCCCAGATCCAGCGCTCGGCTTCTGCGCGGCTCGGAACGCTGCCGTCGCGGCGGGGGAAGGGCACGAAGCTGCCCGGGTGATCGTCGGGGAAGATCTCGCGCACCGTCTCCTCGAAGGCGTCGGGCTGCTCGCGCCCGTCGAAGACCCAGTAGTAGTTCTCGAACTCCCGCTCGCCGGCGATCGCGCGCTTCGCCCAGTCGTGCTCGTTCGAGGTGTGGTTGAAGATGAAGTCGAGCACGAGCACGATGCCGTTTGCGCGCAGCTCGGCGGCGAGGCTCTGCAACTGCGCCATGTCGCCGAGGGCCGGGTTCACGGCGCGGTAGCTCGACACCGCGTAGCCGCCGTCGCTGTTCTCCTCCGGTGACGCGAAGAGCGGCATGAGGTGCAGGTAGGTCAGGCCCAGCTCTCTGAAATACGGGATGCGCGCGCGCACGCCCTCGAGGTCGATCGCGTAGCGGTCGACGTAGCAGACGCCCCCGAGCATCTGGTTCGACTGGAACCAGTCCGGCTCGGCGAGGCGCGCGTCATCGAGCGCGCGCAGCTCGGCGGGGCGCTGCTGCCACGAGGTCGCGAGCAGGTCGACGAGCGCCGCGAGCTCGGTGTCGAGGTGCAGCCCGGCGCCGTAGATGCGGGTGAGCAGGCTCGTGAGACGCGGAGCCTCGGCCTCGACCCGGGCGACGAACCGCGCCCACTCGGCGGGGTCGGTCTCGGGGCGGCGCGCGGCGTCGAGCGCGTGCATCCATTGCACTGGCGTTGCGGGGTCCGTCTGCGGCACGATCGCCAGTCTAGGTCGGGGTCGTGGCGGTCGGCCCAGTATTGTCCAGGTGGACAACTCGTGAGACCATGAGCCCATGCACACGACCGTCTTCGAGCGCAGCCG
>CAYPND010000010.1:0-74169 GCA_964412175.1 uncultured Microbacteriaceae bacterium
CGCCGGGTTTCGTGACGCCCGGGCGGCGGCGCTTACGGCAGATGCCCGCCCTCCAGCTGGAGGGCGGGCATCCGTGTGTCAGAGCCGGGTCGGGCGCTTAGCCGTCTTCGCCCTCGGCGGGGGCGTCGCCGCCCTCGCCCTCAGCGAGCACCGGGGCGAGCGAGAGCTTGCCGCGGTCGTCGGTCTTGGTGATCTCGACGAGGATCTTCTGACCCACCGAGAGCACGTCCTCGACGTTGTCGACGCGCTTGCCACCGGCGAGCTTGCGCACCTCGCTGATGTGCAGCAGGCCGTCTTTGCCGGGCATGAGCGACACGAAGGCGCCGAACGCAGCCAGCTTCACGACCGTGCCCAGGTACTGCTCGCCGACCTCGGGGTTGATCGGGTTGGCGATCGCGTTGACCTGCAGGCGGGCGGCCTCGGCCGAGGCGCCGTCGACAGCGCCGATGTAGACCGTGCCGTCCTCCTCGATCGAGATCTGCGCGCCGGTCTCGTCCTGGATCGCGTTGATCGTCTTGCCCTTCGGGCCGATCAGCTCGCCGATCTTGTCGACGGGGATCTGCACGCTGATGACGCGCGGCGCGGTGGGCGCCATCTCGTCGGGAGCGTCGATCGCCTGGTTCATGACCGCGAGGATCGCCATGCGGGCGTCCTTCGCCTGGCCGAGCGCCTGCTGCAGCACCGACGACGGGATGCCGTCAAGCTTGGTGTCGAGCTGGATGGCCGTGACGAACTCGCTCGTGCCGGCGACCTTGAAGTCCATGTCGCCGAGGGCGTCTTCCGCGCCGAGGATGTCGGTGAGGGCCGCGTAGCGGGTCTCACCATCCACCACGTCGCTGATGAGGCCCATCGCGATGCCCGCGACGGGGGCCTTGAGGGGCACACCGGCGTTGAGCAGCGACAGGGTCGAGGCGCAGACCGAGCCCATCGAGGTCGAGCCGTTCGAGCTCATGGCCTCGCTGACCTGGCGGATCGCGTAGGGGAACTCCTCGCGGCTCGGCAGCACCGGCACGAGGGCGCGCTCGGCGAGGAAGCCGTGCCCGATCTCGCGACGCTTGGGGCTGCCGACGCGGCCGGTCTCACCGGTCGAGTAGGGCGGGAAGTTGTAGTGGTGCAGGTAGCGCTTGCTCGTGACGGGGTTCAGCGAGTCGATCTGCTGCTCCATCTTGAGCATGTTGAGGGTCGTGACGCCGAGGATCTGCGTCTCGCCGCGCTGGAAGATGGCCGAGCCGTGCACGCGCGGGATGACCTGCACCTCGGCGTCGAGCGCCCGGATGTCGGCGAGCCCTCGGCCGTCGATGCGGACGCCCTCGGTGAGCACGCGCGTGCGCATGATCTTCTTCGAGACCGACTTGTAGGCGGCGCTGAAGTCCTTCAGCGCGTCTTCCGACAGCGAGCCGTCGGCGACCTTCGCCTCGATGGCCGCCTTGGTGCGTGCCTTGAGGGCGTCGTCGGCCGTCTGGCGCTCGACCTTGTCGGCGATCTGGTAGACCCCGGCGAGCTCGGCGTGCGCGACCTCGTCGACGGCGCTGTACAGCTCGGGGCTGTAGGAGAGGAAGACCGGGTAGTCCTGGATCTCCTTCGCCGACTGCGCGGCGAGCTCGAGCTGGGCCTTCGCGAGCTGCATGATGAACGGCTTCGAGGCCTCGAGGCCCTGGGCCACGATCTCCTCGCTCGGCTTGACGGCGCCGCCCTGGATGAGGTTCCAGCTGCCCTCGGTGGCCTCGGCCTCGACCATGGTGATGGCCACGTCTTCAGCGCCATCCGCATTCGTCACGACACGGCCGGCGACGATGATGTCGAAGACCGCCTCCGCGAGCTGGCTGTGCTTCGGGAAGGCGACCCACTGGCCACCGCCGTTGTTGTCGGGCATGAGCGCGAGGCGCACCGAGGCGATCGGGCCGCTGAAGGGCAGGCCCGAGATCTGGGTCGAGGCGCTCGCGGCGTTGATCGCGAGGGCGTCGTAGAACTCGTCGGGCGCGATGCTCAGCACCGTGATGACGATCTGCACCTCGTTGCGCAGGCCCTCGATGAAGGTCGGGCGCAGCGGGCGGTCGATGAGGCGGCACACGAGGATCGCCTCGGTCGAAGGGCGGCCCTCGCGGCGGAAGAACGAGCCGGGGATCTTGCCAGCGGCGTAAGCGCGCTCTTCGACGTCGACCGTGAGGGGGAAGAAGTCGAAGCCTTCCCGCGGGTGCTTGCCAGCGCTCGTCGCGCTCAGCAGCATCGTCTCCTCGTCGAGGTAGGCGGCAACGGCGCCCTGCGCCTGCTGCGCGAGACGGCCGGTCTCGAATCGGATGGTGCGCTTTCCGTACTTGCCGTTGTCGAGAACCGTCTCGGCAAACGTGATTTCAGGACCTTCCACGAGGTCTCTCTCCTTTGCGTCTGTGCGCGGGCTCCCCGTATGGGAGCGCGCGCGTGCACTGGAGCGGGAGCGGGCAGGAAGGGACGTCGGCGATGTGCCGCCGGGTCTGCTCTGGCCAACAGTAGACATCCACCGCACCGGTGCCCTCGGGCCATCGATTCGGGAGATCACCACCGGTGACCAGCTTCGAGCCGGCCTGCTCCGTGCGGTATTCACGTGAATGGCGCGAGGAAACGCGCCGAGTACGAGACTATCAGCCCGGCGTGTCGCGGCCTAGTGCACCGCCGGGGCGCGGCGCGTCGTCGAGGTCGACGACCGGGAGGCCCACGCGGTGCGCGAAGGCCTTGAGGTCGACGGGGTCGAGGTCAGGGCTCAGGGGCACGGCCGGCCGACCCTCGTCGAGCAGCCAGTGCACGGGCCGGTCGCGGCTGTCGAGCCAGCGGCCCAGCGCGAGCTCGTCGCGACGCGGCACGACGCGGGCCCCGAGCGGGTCGCGCACGACGAGCGCCTCACCATCCGAGCGCAGCGAGGTGCGCCAGCGCATCGTGATCGCCGAGACGCTCGTCGCGACGACGCCGAATGCCGCGAGCACGAGCAGGCTGACGACGATGCGCGGGATGCCCGACGCGACGACGCCGCCCACGAGCGCCCACGACCCGAGCACGACCGCCGCGCCCGCCACGACGAGGCGGCGCACCCAGCGCCGCGCCCGCGCGCGCACGACGGCGACCGGCCAGAGCGGCGCGGGCTCGGGCGCGTCATCGTCGCTCACGGGCGCGGCTCCGCGACGGCCTCGAGGTGCGCCTCGAGCAGCGTCGAGCTCGGCGGGCACAGCGCGACGGCCCGCACGAGCACGGCCGGGTCGATGCCGATCATCGCGTAGGGGCTCCACTCGCGCCCCGTGCCGACGTGCTCGACGAAGGCGACCTCGCCCGGCGGGCTCGGCACCGTCGCGCCGATGCCGCGCAGGCACGGCAGCAGCCGCTGCGTGGCGTCTTGGTAGCGCCAGGCCGCCTCGACGACGCCCGGGGCGCGGTCGGCACGAGCATCCGCGATGCCGTACTGGGCGTTACAGCTCTCGATGGTCCAGCGGATGCGCTCGTACGACTCGCCCACCACGCCGAAGTAGTTGACCGAGAACCCGCCCTCGAGCCGCGTGACGTCGAGCTGCGGGTCGAGGCGCTCGATGCAGGCCGTGACGACAGCGTCCCACTCCTCGAGCGCGACGACGCCCTGGAACTGGGGCAACGGCAGCCCCAGCTCGTCGAGCCGCCCGCCCGACTGCGCCACGAAGGCCTCGAAGCGCTCGCGCTCGACGGCCTCGAGGGCGGCCTCGCGCTCGGCCACGACGTCGTCGAGCGTGAGGGGCGCCGAGGGTGCGGCGGAGCATCCGCCCAGCAGCAACGCGATGAGGGCCAGGCCCGGGATGCCCGCCCGGCGCATCACGGCCCCTCCCCCGCCCCGGCGCCCGCCCGGCCGCCGCCCGAGGGCCCGAACTCTGGCGGGCGGATCTCGGCGGGCCCGAGCTGCACGAGCGTGCGGCCCGGGTCGGGGCAGGCCGCGCGGATCTGCTGGGCGCGCGCGGCGTCGACGTGCCGCAGCTCGGCGGCCAGCCACACGCTCTGCGTCGCGCTCACCGAGCGGCCCGCCGAGGTCGGGTAGATCGAGGCGTCGACCGCCGCGTCGAGGTCGGCGATCACGAGCTCGGCCCCCCAGCGGCGCACGCACTGCGGCAGTGCAACGGTGAGCTGGTGCCGCACCCACTCCTGCTCGACCTCGCCCCCGAAGGGGTAGAGGCCCGTCCAGGCGACGAGCTGCACCGAGCACCGCAGCTGTGCCACCGGCAGCGCCCACTCGGGCTCGTCGGCCGGTCGGCGCGCGAAGTCGACGATGCCGCTCGGCGAGATCGTGCCCGAGGGCCGTTGGAGGATCTCGTCGATGCACCCCATGACCTCGGCTTGCGCGTCGTCGCCCTCGACCCATCGCTCGAACCGCAGGGGCGGGTACTCGGCCTCGGGCCAGTCGCGCTCGATGTACTGCTCGGTCGCGGCCGCCGCCCGCAGCCAGGCCGCCGTCATCGTGAGCGAGCGCTCGTCGCGCACCGCGTCGAGGCTCGGCACGGCGGGCGGCGCGGCGCATCCGGCGAGGGCGAGCACGGCGAGGGTGCCGGCGAGGGTTGCGCGGCGCCTCATCGCGACCCCGCCTCGCGCGGCTCGCCGACGGGCGAGATCGTGGCGAGCAGCACCGAGGGGTGCGGGCAGATCGCCTGCAGGCGGCGCAGCTCGGGCGCGTCGCCCCGCGCGGCCTCGTAGGGATCCCACCCCGGGGTCGCGCCGCCGGAGACGATGGCGAAGTGATCGAGGGGCAGGGGCTCGGCCGTGACGCCCTCGCGGCGGAGGCACGCGGGCAGGGCATCCCGCGCGTATGACGACACCCAGGCCACCTCGATCGGGCCGGGGTCGCTCACGCCGAGCCCCGGTGGGGGAAGACGGCCCTGGCACAGGTAGATCGCCGTCTCGACGTCGCGCAGCTCGCCCGCGGTCTGCGGCGGCGGGCTCGTCGTGATGCCCGCGTCGACGTCGACGACGACGTCGCGGCCCGCGGCTTCGCTCGCGCAGTTCTGGAAGGCGGTCATCCACACGCCGGGGCCGAGCCAGGCCTCGATCGTCGTCTCGGGCAGCAGGATGCCCGGCCAGCGGTCGGTGAGGTACTCGGCATAGGAGGCGAGCAGGGCGTCGACGCGGGCCTCCGCGCGCGCGGCCCGTTCGTCGGCGACCGCGTCGAGGCCGAGGGAGCCCCCGGTCGGCGCGCACCCGGCGAGCAACCCTGCGGCGGCGGCGACGGCGACGGCGACGGCGATCAGGATGCCCGGCCTCACGGCGCACCATCCAGCACGGTCTCGGCGGCCGGGCAGCGGGCTTCGGCGCGCGAGCGGTCGCTCGGCCCCTCGCCGACGAGCGCGAAGGCGTCGAAGGCCGTATCAGTGCGCCAGCCGGCACGGAACCGGTCGTCGTCGGGCACGGGCGGCACCTCGTGGCCGCTCGCGAGCAGGCAGGGCACGAGCACGGCACGCGTGTAGTCGAGCGCCCACGGGGCCTCGATGTCGCGCACCTCGTCCTCGAACCACGCCCGCACGGGGTACTGCGACTGGCACCGGTAGACCGCCACGTCGATCTCGAAGAGCGCGCGCGGGTCGGTCGCGCGCACGCCGCTGAAGTCGAGCCGCTCGCCGCCGTCGGCCGACTGCACGCCCGGGAAGCCGTCATCGCTCAGGCACCGGACCATCGTCGGGCCCCACGCGGCCGCAGCGACCCAGCGGTCGATCGGCTCGTCGGGCAGGGCGACGGGCCCCCACTTGTCGCGCAGGAACACGGCCGAGCGGTCGAGGGTCTGCGCGTGCGCCTCGGCCGCGGCGGCGTCGCGCGCGACGAGCGTCTGCTGCAGCGAGGGCTCCGGCGCAGGAGCGGGTGCTGCGCACGCGGCGAGCGCCGGCGCCACGAGCACGGAGAGCGCGAGCGCGAGCGGTGCCCGCAGGGGGCGCGCGGCGTCGCGATCTCGCATGCCGACAGCGTGCCATGCCGGGCGCCGAAGCGGCTGACAGAAGGCTCTCAGGGGCACGAACCACGAAGGCCGCCTCCCGACGATGCGGGGGCGGCCTTCGCAGAAGAAGTTCGCGGTGTCTCTCGACGACGCGCTGACTCGGAATCGAGTTAGCGGCGCAGACCCAGGCGCTCGATCAGCGAGCGGTAGCGCTCGATGTCGATGTCCTGCAGGTAGCCCAGCAGGCGGCGGCGCTGGCCGACGAGCAGCAGCAGACCACGACGCGAGTGGTGGTCGTGCTTGTGCTCCTTCAGGTGCTCCGTGAGGTCTTTGATGCGACGCGTGAGCATCGCCACCTGGACCTCGGGGGACCCAGTGTCACCGGGATGGGTTGCGTACTCGTCGATGATCGCCTTCTTGACGTCTGATTCCAGTGCCATAGAGGGGACCCCCTTCTCTGCTCGTTGCGCGGCGCCCGTAGCAGGATGCTCGAGCTCTCTTGATCCGCGGCCGTTGGACGGCAACCTTCAGATACTACCAGCGGTTGCCCTTCGAAGGTTTTCGATCAGAACACGGAGATCCACTTACCGAATTCGTCATGATTCCGCTTTCCAATCGCCTGCCCACCACTTCTTCGGAACCCCGTACTGCCGTGAATGTGGATGTACCCGCCGAGATCGCTCGGTAGGTAGAAGTCTCCGTACTTCATCATCGCGACGCGCTGGCGTCCGAACTTCCCGATGAAGTAGCCCAGCTCCAACAGCACGTTCAAGTTCGGAATGTCTTTCAGGCTTCCGCGAACGGTGCCCTCGAACTCAGGTGTCATCAGGATTAGCGCACCGTCGACTCGGTTCGAAATCTCATCAAGGTCTTCGAGAAGTGTCTTCCCAGGCGTGAAGGCCTCCCACCAGGGCAGAAACTCGACTGTCGGAGAAGTAAAGGCGCTCACGACAAGCTTCGCCTGCGTTTTTGCGGCACCAGATGAAGCCAGGAACAGGGTGGTCTTCGGCATTTCTCTCCTTCAGCTGATCTCAAGTGTGACGGTAGATTGCTTCGACCTGATGCCCGTACCGCTCGACTTCATCACGCGACCTCGGCCGTACTACGAACGCGCTTCAGCACCACGATCAAGTCTGCAACCTGCGCCTCGGTGAACAGTGCTTGCGGGCCCGTCGGCGCGAGACCGGTGAACGGGTCTTCGAAGAGCAGGCCGGGCTCGACGACGCCCCGCATGGTGAGCTGCGAAACGAGCAGATCGAGGAACGCCAGCTGGTTGGCCGTGAAGGTCTGACCGGCGATGAAGTCGGCCAGGGCATCCTGAGCGGCAGACCGGTCGAGGCCGAGCAGAGATCGCACGAAGAGCCCGAGGCCCTCGCTCTCGCTGGAGGCGAACTCGAGCTCGCTCGGCGTGAACTCCCCGCTCTCGCGCATGATCGTCTCGAGCGATTCGAGGTCGAGAGCGGTGAGCTGCTTGCCGTGCCGCACCTTGAACAGCACGGCGTCATCAGCACGGGCGCGCAGGAAGGCGAGAGCCTTCGCACGGAATCGCTCGCGGTCGACTCCCGGCGAACCAGGGACCACATCGATGTCAGTCACGGGCCCCAGGGTGTCTTCGAAATCGGTGTACACGAGCGGCCGCTCGCGCGGGTCGAGCAGGCGCACGAGGTCGCGCAACCGCACGCGCATCTGCTCGAGCATCGGCACGGTCACGTCGACCCACCAGTCGACCGAGGCGACGCGATCGATGAACTCCAGTTGCGAGGCGATAGCCGGAATCGCCTTCTGGTGCGCAAGCGCATCAGCGATGCCGCGCACCGCGTTGCCGACGGCCATGAGAGCGGGCGCGTCACCCGTGAGCACAGCGAGCTGAGCGCGCAGAGCGAGAAGGTCGAACCGTTTGGCCGCCTCGTCAGTGTCGTCGGCGTCAGCCGCCGAGGGCAGTGAGCCCAGGGTCGCGGCGACCTCGTAGTCGTTCTCGCCCAGCGATAGCCAGGCCTCCCCCGCTGCAAACTTCTCAACCTGTCGCCGCTGCGGTCGCACCAGCACGTTGTCGAGACTCATGCCAGCCACGCGCCCCTGGAGGCGAGCGATGAGCAGCTCGCGCAGCCCTGCGAGTTCAGGGTCGTCGTGAGCTCCGGCGCCCGAGCTCTGATCGATCGTGCGAACGAGTTCGACGCGAGCCGTCACGAGCCGCTCGGTCAGCGAAGCCGTACGCGTTGAGCGGTCGGGCGGTAACTGCTGATTGAAGTACTCGATGTTCTGGCAGACATCGAGAATCACGAAGTCTTTCTTGTCGCTTCCGGGGCCGTAGAGGTCGGGCCGCAGCCGTGTGCCGCGGCCGACCATCTGCCAGTACTTCGTCTTCGAGTGCACCTCTTTGAAGAACACGAGATTGACCACGTCGGGCACGTCGATGCCGGTGTCGAGCATGTCGACCGATACGGCGATCTGCGGAAACTTCGCCGTGGTCGAGAAGTCGTCGATGAGGCTCTGGGCGTAGGTCACCTGGTGGGTGATGATGCGCGCGAAGTGCCCGGCGTAGTGCGGGTAGTTGGCATCGAACCGCTCGACGATGAACTGCGCGTGCCGCTGACTCTTGGCGAACACGATCGTCTTGCCGAGCAGGTCGCCGCCGTTGACGCGACGCCCCTCCGTCATGAGCGTTTCGAGCACCTTGTCGACGGTGTCGGCGTTGAACAACCACTGGTTGACGGCCGACGCGTCGACTTCGTCGGGCACGTCGCCGTCGGCCCAGTCGAGCAGATCCCACTGGTCTTTCTCGTCGTCTGAGAGGTCGTCGTAGCGGATGCCCTGCCGCACGAACGACGTGGCCACCGACTTACCCACCGGCGGTACGAGATAGCGGTCGGCGATGGCGTCGGTGAGGTCGTACGAGTCGGTCGGCACACCGTCTTCGAGCCCGAAGAGACTGTAGGTGTTGTGGTCGACCTCGTCTTTCGGCGTCGCCGTCAGGCCCACGATGTGGGCGTCGAAGTACTGGAAGATCGATCCGTACTTCTGATACACCGAGCGGTGCGCCTCGTCGATGACAATCAGATCGAAGTAGTTGGGGCCGAAGCGGCGAACGCCGCCATCCACCTCGTTTATGAGGCCCATCATCGTGGGGTACGTCGAGATCATGACGCGCCCGTCGACGCCTTTCTCGGTGACGAGATTGACAGGGCTCGACGCCGGGAGGTGCGCCTTGAACGCCGCGGTGGCCTGATTGACGAGGGCGACTCTGTCGGCGAGGAAGAGTACGCGCTTGACCCATCCGGCCTTCATCAGCAGGTCGGTCAGCGCGATGACCGTGCGCGTCTTGCCCGAGCCGGTGGCCATGACGAGCAGTGCCCGGCGCTGCTGCTGCTCGAACACCTCGCCGACACGGCGGATCGCTCGGTGCTGATAGGGCCGCTCGACGATCGACTCATTGATCGGGATGCCCGCGAGCGGTTGGCGCGAGGTGCGGCGCTGCACTGCAAGCGCCAGCTCGTCGCGCGTGGCGAAGCCCTGCACGGCGCGCGGCGGGTAGAGCGTGTCGTCCCAGAGCCAGTGCTCGTAGCCATTGGTGTAATAGATCAGCGGGCGCTGGCCAGACTGGCGCTCGAGGGCGTCGGCGTAGAGCTTCGCCTGCTGCTGGCCGACCTGCGGGTCTTTGCGGGTGCGCTTAGCCTCGACCACGGCGAGCGGCAGACCGTCAGCACCCCACAGCACATAGTCGACGAAGCCCGCCCCGCCGGGCGAGTTGTTGGGCATGCCGCTCACGGGGTACTCGCGGTCGCGCTCCTGATCGAGCTGCCACCCTGCCTCGGCGAGAAGCAGGTCGATGAACGCGTCACGAGTGGCGGCTTCGTCATAGTCGTGCGTGTCGACAAGGGCGGCGGCGGCCTGCTTGGCGGCCGCAACCTCGGCACGCATCGCCTCGAGCTCGGCGGCGAGCGCGGCGTTGTCGGCACGGGCAGCCGCGAGCTGGGCATCTTGCGCCGTAAGCTGCTCAGTGAGGGCCTGCAACTCGGCACGGGTCTTGGCCGCCGCCCCCGGCTGCGGGCGAGGGATGCGCGTCGCATCGAAGACGCGCCCTGCCGCCGGGCGAGCGTCGAGGGCCGGTGCGTACTGCGTCGCCATCCAGAACAGCACGTGGAAGAGCTCGCGCACCACCGAGACGCTCTGCGTCTCGGTGTACGCGCCGGTCTTGTGGACGGCCTCGTTGCCGCGACGCCGGATGATCTGCATCTTCGCCACGACGACGGGGGGCACGAGCCTCGCGAACGAGGGCTCGTGCAGCCGCGCGCTGAGGTCGCGCTGGTACGGCTCGCGCAGGGAAGTGTCGTACTCGTACATCCACTCGACGGCGAGCTCGAGAGCGCGTCGAGCGTAGAACGACGACGTGCGCGGGTCGCCGATGGCATACCCCTCGGCACGGCGCGCTTCGGGCACGATCGACGCGAATCGCTCGTGCAAGAAGTCGAAGTTGGTCACCCGGCCGTGCCCTTCTCTGGTCTGCGGCAACTCTACGGGCGAGACGTGACATCGGGTCGGCTATCGCCCCCGAACGGGGGCCGTTTCGGAGCAAATGTCAGAGGTCACCGCTGGTCTGGCGTACTGACCTGATCACGGGTCGGTCGCGCAGCGTCGATGACGGTGTGCGTTTCACCCTCCGCTGAGCCGGAGCACCCCCGAGGGAGAACCCCATGAGCGACACCCCCACCACCCCCGAGCAGCCGATGGATGCTCCGCCGCCGCCCCCTGCGCCCACGCCCGTCGAAACGTCGGTGACCGCCACCTCGGCTGACGTCACCTCCGCACCGCCGCCGCGTTCGGCCCTCGCCCTCTGGGCGATGATCGCGGGCATCGTGGCCATCGTGAGCGCCGTGATTCCGGGCCTGAGCTTCGTGGCATGGATTCCGGCACTCGCCGCCATCGCGCTCGGCGTCATCGCTCTGATCAAGAAGACGCCCCGTCGCGGTCAGGCGCTGACGGGCGTCATTCTCGGCCCGATCGCGTGGCTCATGGCGATCGTCGTGAGCGTCGGGCTGATCGCAGGAGTCAGCAGCAGCGTGAACGACGCTGTCGACGAGGCACCTGTCGTTGTCGAGGAGGAGCCCGCGCCGGTCGAACCCGAGCCGGAACCCGAGCCCGAGGTCGTCGAGCCGGCCCCCGACATCGTCTACAGCGGCGCCGGCGACACGATCCTGCAGATCGAGCTGCCGGGCGGGCCCGACTCGATCGGCATCGCCACGATGTCGCACAGCGGTAGCAGCAACTTTGCCGTGTGGGCGCTCGACGCCAACCTGAACCAGAGCGGCCTGCTCGTCAACGAGATCGGCAGCTACGCCGGCACCGTGCCGTTCAATCTGTCATCGTCGGAGCAGATCACCGCGTTCGAGATCAGCGCTGACGGGCCGTGGACGGTGACCCTTCGTGACGTGCTCACGGTGCGCGAGGCACCTCAGGGGACGACCACCACGGGCCAGGGCGACGATGTGCTCGTGTACCTCGGCGACGCCACGGTGGCTGACATCACGCACACCGGCGACAGCAACTTCGCCGTGTGGTCGTATGGCAGCGGTAGCGACCTGCTGGTCAACGAGATCGGCGCCTACACCGGCCAGGTGCGCTGGCCCGCCGGCACCGCGCTGATTCAGATCTCCGCAAACGGCGCCTGGACGATCGCCCTGCAGTAATTGACACCGAATCGGGTGCGGGCGGGCTTCGGCCCACCCGCGCCCGTTAGGACGCCGTGTTTTCCTCAGCGCGCAACTGCTCACGCTTGTCGCGAACGAGCTCCGCGACCACCTCGGCGGGATCTTGTCCCGTCAGCGCCGCGATCTGGTTGACCAGCGCCACCGTCTCGGCATCTCGGATTCTCCACGCGGCCATCGATCTCTCCTCACTCGTTAGTGGGTCAGAGTAGGCGCAACCTAGGACACCGCCATCGTCGTTCGAGCCAGATACCGCTACTTCCACAACGGAGAAGCGTCCCAGCCGTTCGGTGCCCCGGTGTGGCTCACGGGCACGGACTTCACCTGCGGGAATGTCTTCATCACTGAGGGCAGCAACGTGCGCCGAAGACCCCGACTATCCAGCAGAAACTGGATCATCGTGAGATGTCCGAAGGTCCTTGTGAACGAGGCTGCCTGATCGAGATCCGGAAACCTTCCAGGCGTCGGAAGCTTAGGCGCTAACGCGAAGACCCGATTGAAGAGGCGGCCATGATGCGCACAGACATTGCGCACGATGTTCAACGACTTCAGCCACGACTCCAGTTGGGGGGCTCTGAGATTGAACTGCGTAGCGACATCGTCTTGAACCGCACGCGGCGAGAACCCGTAGAGCTTCGTCAGGCCGCCCCAATCAAGCACTTCCACCGCAGCCCAGACGGGCATCTCGCCTCCATACTTCTGACGATGATGTTCCACGAAGTCTTCGTGCGACTCGCTGACTTCCTTATCGAGGCGCGTGATCCAGTCTTCGTAAGCAGGTTGGCGTGCTCGCGCGCCGAGTACCGCTCGGTCGAGATGGGCGCGTTCACCGATGCGCCCCAACGCATGTCCGAGTAGCGCGCGAACGGTGAGCTCGATCGGCACCAAGGCTCCGAAAGTCGCCATCCGGAGGCTCGCATCGAAGTGGTACAGAGCGAGGACGTCTGCAAGAGTCGTACCGGGGTAGAAGCTGTCTGCGCGACGGCCGTCGACGATCTGGCGAAACGGGTACCAGTAGCCACTGAGCCGGTAGTAGTTCACCTGCCGCAGGTGACCTGCGGCTTCTTCCGAGTCGCCAACGTTCATACCGCGTGACTTGAGAAGCTCGACCTGTTCGTCGTAGGACCGGAAGAGCTTGATCGTCGCCATCAGGTCTCCCCGAAAAGTGAAGACCGGCCCTGGACCTACAAGTAGGCGGAACCGGTCGTGATGAGACAACTGTAGCAGCGAGGCCCGACGCCTGCGGAAGTCATCCACAACTTCGGCCGGGTGCCGCTTCAGTCGAAGTAGTCCTCGTCGACCTCGACCACGTCGTAGGTCTTCTTCACCTGCACGCCGACGCGGTACTGAATCATGAGCTCGGCCAGGCGCGGGCCGTCGATCAGCACGATGCGCTGTGGGATGCTGTCGGCATAGTCGCGCGCGCCCTGGCTGAAGCGGCTGGTGGTGACGAAGACGCCCTGGCTGGCTCCACGCCCGGCGAGGGCGCCGATGAAGCCCTGCAGCTCGGGGCGCTGCACCGCGTTGTCGGCTGCGTAGCGCTTGGCTTGCACGTAGATCTGGCTGAGGCCCAGGGCATCCTGGTCAATGACACCGTCGACTCCCCCGTCGCCCGAGCGGCCAATGCGCTGGCCGCGCTGTTCGGCCCCGCCGTAGCCCATCGCGTTGAGCAGGTCGACGACGACCTGCTCAAAAAAGTCAGGATGCTGCTCTCTCAGCCGTCGAATCAGCTCGGCCGCCACGTCGGCCTCGAAGCTCCGAACACCCGCCTCAATGAGCTCGGTCGGGTCGTCACTCTCGTCGAACTCGCGCGCCACAAGGGTCGCGGTGCGCGTCGACGGCCGGCGGGTGGGCTCGTACTCGTTCCAAACGGGCAGGGACTTCACGTCGGCGTCAGTAATGATTCCGGGATGCGCGGCCAAGAACTCCCGGCCGAAATCAGTAATCACGTTCACTCCGCGCGCGGGCTTGTCGACCGCCTTCGCGCGGTAAAGCGCAGACAGCGCCCAGCCGACGCGGTTGAGGGCGCGGGAGTCGCCGTCGCCAAGCATCTCGGCGCGTTGCTCGGGCGTGAGGCCGACGTGATCGCACACCGCCTCCTTGAGCGCCCGCGAGGGCCACTGCCGCCCGTCGGACATAACCTCGAGCACTGGCTTGAGGAAGGCGTGCCAGGTCGGGATGGTGCTCACCGCGTTGTCGTTCTCGTTCACAGTTCTCCTTTGAATGCTCGTGTGGTGAGCGAATCCGTTAGCAGTCGAACCTGATCTTGGTGGAGCATCGCCTGGTCGCGAATAGCGCCCAGAGTGGCCAGGTCGGCAACGAAGCGTTTCTGTTCCGAGAGTGACGGCACGATAACTGGCAGGTCCTTGATGATCGACATGTTGAGCCCCGCCATGATGGCGCCCTTCTGCGTCTGATTCAGATGGAGCCGCGCGAGCGGGTGGTGCAAGACGTATGCCTGAACGTACTCGGGCAGAACTACATCCCGCCGAAGTGTGAGCGCGCAGAGGTGCTTGCTGGAAATGGATAGTGGGATGCCATCGGGCACGACACACACCCGTCCAACAGTGCCCATGATCGTGATGAGCACATCGCCCGGCAGCACGGTGTACCGCTCGAGTTCACGGTACTTCTGCGGCGTGATGTGACGATTCGATCCGCCTGCGAAGACGTTGTCGCGCACGTTGTCGATCCCGAGCACTTGAACTCCCTCGTCCACGAACTCCTCGACGAGCATTTGGCTGCCAAAGGGGCCCGTACGGATCGCGTCCCTCCTATCGACCAAGAGTTCCTCGAGACGGATTGCAGGCCAGTCAAGCTGGGCGAAGCGCTCATTGAAGATTGAACCCGTCATGGCGTCGATCACCTCAACTGCACCATTCCGCAAAGCCGCAATAGTTGCGGCCTGGTCGAGGATGGAGGCGATTCGGCGTTGCTCGGGGAGGGGTGGAACGGGAATCTCAATGGCTCGCAGCTTGGCAATGTTCAGAGTGTTGCCCATTGCCGCACGGTCGGCGCCACCCGTGAGGTCGGCGTGAGCGAGGTAGTGGGCCAAGTACGAACCATCGAGCCTGGACTCGTCTCGAATCGGCAATGCTGCGATGGCCTCGTTCGTGAAGACCGGCACGCGAGCAATCGACACTTTTCCGATGCTGAGCTTGAAACTCAGCAACACCGTGCCAGGTAACGCGATTCGATCGCGCATGACAGCGGCGCCTTCGTCGCTGAGACGCTCCTTTGTCCGACGAATCTCTGGCTGACCAGTCATGTCAGCGATCGACAGCCAATGATGGTTGCCGCCCCAATAGCGCGGCTCCGCACGCGAAGGCGTTCGACCGACGACGATGTGACAGAGCTCTTCAAGACGAACACGCTCCATCAGCGCGAACTCCGAAGACTCTCGGCGAGGGCGGCCGTGGCCGCGGCGATTTCGGCCTCGAGGACCTGCAGCTCGGCGATGATCTCGAGGGGGTCGCGATGCTCGACCTCGTCGTGCTCGACCTCCTTGTAGCGGTTGAGGCTGAGGTCGTATCCGGCGTCCACGATCTCCTGTCGAGCAACCAGGAAGCTCTGGGCCGTGCGGGGGCGGTCTGCCTCGGGTGAGCCCGCATCCTGAAGCGTTTGCCACCGGGCGAGCACGTCGGGCAGGTCGCTCGAACCCAGGGCGGTGCGCCTGTCGTCGAGGCTGAAGCCGTCGCTCTGCACGTCGTAGAACCACACGTGGTCGGTTCCGCCCGAGCTGGTCTTGGTGAAGAACAGGATGGCGGTCGAGACTCCGGCGTAGGGCTTGAAAACGCCGCTCGGCAGCTTGACCACGGCGTCGAGCTTGTGGTCGTCGACGAGCATGCGGCGCAGGGCCTTGTGCGCCGTCGACGAGCCGAAGAGCACGCCGTCGGGCACGATCACCGCGGCGCGTCCGCCGTTCTTCATGATGCGCAGCATGAGCGCCAAGAACAGCAGCTCGGTCTTCTTGGTCTTGACCATGCGGGTGAGGTCGTTGGCGATCGACTCGGCGTCGACCGAGCCCGCAAACGGCGGGTTGGCGAGCACGAGCGAGAACTCGCCATCGTCGGCGCCGACACCCTCGGCGAGCGAGTCGCGACGCTCGACGGTGGCGGCCTCCACCCCGTGCAGCAGCAGGTTCATGCTGCCGATGCGGCTCATGGTCGCGTCAGAATCGAAGCCGCTGAAGGCGTGACGATTGAAGTGGTCGCGACTGGCGGCATCCGCCCAGATCTCGGGGTGGTGCTCGCGCAGGTATTCGCTCGCGACCGTCAAGAAGCCGGCCGTACCGGCGGCGGGGTCGACAATGCGGTCGCCCGGCTTCGGCGCCGTCATATCGACCATGAGACGGATGATGTGGCGCGGGGTGCGGAACTGCCCGTTCGTGCCCGAGGTGGCGAGCTTGCTGAGCATGTACTCGTAGATGTCGCCCTTGGCATCGGTGTCATCCATGGGGATGGCCTCAAGCAGGTCGACGACCTTTGCCAGCAGAGCCGGGGTCGGAATCGTGAATCTGGCGTCTTTCATGTTCGCCGCGAAGCTCGACCCCTGCTCGCCCATGGAGCGCAACATCGGAAAGACGTGGCCGTCGACGACCTCGAACATGGCGGCCGGGTCGAGGTTCTTGAAGCGCGACCAGCGCAGGTCGTTCAGCGGGCGTGGTGTGCGGCCCGTGGGTTCACTAAGCCCCTCACCGAAGGCGGGCTTGGTCATGGGCTCGCCCGTCACCCGCGCGCGGTTCTCGGCCAGAACCTGCAGCTCATCGAGGCGACGAATGAAGAGCAGGTAGGTGATCTGCTCGATCACCTCGATCGGGTTGGCGATGCCGCCCGTCCAGAAGGCGTTCCAGACAGCGTCGACTTTGCTCTTGAGTGCTCCAGTCACCATGCGACAGCGGCCTCCTCCTTGGGGTTGTGGTGCGTCATTCGTGCTTGTTCTTCCGCGCGCAAGCGACTCGCGATTGAGTGTGCCAGAGACGGGCGACGACGAACCGCAGGGTCGATGCTCAGAGCAGTGCGGTGAGTCCGTTTGTGAGTACCGAGCTGATCACATTCAGCGCGATGAGACCGCCCACGATCACAACGCCCGCAATCCACAGTCGGTTGCGCACGATCGCCCGAGAGACGGCACGGTCGATCTGCGCGAACCGGTGCGCGACCTCCTCGTCGGGTAGTCCCTCTGGGATCGCGCTTCCCCAGGTCGAGAGACGAGCCGCAGCATCGCTGAGTTCGATGATCTGCTGGCTGGTGAGGGTTCGTGAGTTTCGGGCCAACCACCTCGGCAGGCGGCTGAGCGAGAGCACTGCGACGACGGGCTCCTTCTTGCCATACGTCACCTCGGCCGCGTCAACGATGACAATGATCGGGGTCACCTCAACCGGGTAGCCCGCAACGGCCGTCAACTTCTTGGCGACGCGTTCTGCTTCGTATTGGGAGTTGCGCACGTACTGCGTCGGTTGGCCATTGACCTTGACTGATCCCCCACCGGCGAAGATGCGAGCACCAATGTGCCGTTTGGCATTGATCACGTACACGCCCGAAGGCCCGATGACGATGTGGTCGATATCTGAACCTCGGGCACCGATGGGCACACCGTGGATCGCGTTCCACTCGCCGCCCATCGCAGCGAGGCGCTGACCCACCGCGCGCTCACCGAGGGCGCCTCGATACCACGCCCGGGCATCCTCACGGAGGGGGTGCTGCCCAAAGAGCCAGCCGACCGGAGATTGCGGCGGGTCGAGTTCGTGACGCTGCACGCACTGGCGCATGATGCCGATCGCGGGCGGGCGTGTGCGCAGGTCAAAGAGATCGGTCACGCTGCTCAGACTAGTCGAGCCAGGCTCAGCTCAACGGAGCTGCAGACTCGACATTCGCAACCTTCTGCCCGGCGTTCGCGAACCCGGCCCGGCGCCGGGCGACCGTCACGACGCCCGCGATGATGAGCCCCTGGCCCAGACAGTAGGCGACCATGATCGCCAGGTCGAGCTCGAGCACCGAGAAGCCGGGCAGGAACCGGTCGAGGGCGAGGAGCGTGTCGCTCGCGAGGAAGACGGCCGCGCCGACGGCGATGAGCGGGCGGGTCGCGAGAGCGCAGACCGCCGCCGCCCCGAGCACGAGCCCGTAGACCGTGACGGGAAAGAGCAGCGCGCCGAGCCAGAACCCGAGCACCGCGACCATGCCAGCCCACCACGCGATGCCGAGCAGGATGCCCCACCAGGGCACCCGCCGCGTGCGCAGCGGCCCGAGGTAGAGCGCGAGGTAGGCGAGGTGCGCGAGCCCGAACGCGCCCATACCGATGAGGAACCCGATGTCGCCGGGGTTCTGCAGCAGCACGTCGCCGAGCCACGAGAAGACGAGGGCGAGCCCGCCCCACAGCAGCAGCGGCGACCGGCGATCGGGCAGCCCGAGCACGAGCCCGACGAGCAGCGCGGGCATGAGCAGCGGCTTCGTCGCGGCGACGAGCTCGACCGGCCCGACGGCGATCGCCACGAGGTGCACGACCGTCACGACGAGGTAGGGGGTGAAGGCGGGCAGCGGGCGGAAGGTGGGGCGCACGAGGCTCAGGCTACGGGGCTGCGGGCAGGACGTTGGTCCTGACCTGGGCGGCGCGCCTCGCGCGCGTGCGCCACGACCGGCAGACTCGCGGCATGACCTCCGCGCCTCTGAGCTACTCCGTCTCGGCCCGCGCCGATGCTGACGGCGGCATGCTGCTCGCCGCGGGCGACGACCTCGCCCTCGAGACCCGGTGGCAGCCGGATGCCCCCTCGACGCACCCCGGCCCCGCCGAGCTGCTCGCCGGGGCCTTCGCTGCCTGCCTGCTCAAGAACGTCGCGCGGTCGAGCGCGATGCTGCCCTTCGCCTACGACAGCGTGCGGGTCGAGGTGACGATGCACCGGCAGGATGCCCCGCCGCGGTTCACCGCCATCGAGTACGCCCTGCACCTCGTCACGACCGAGCCCGCGCACCGCGTCGAGCTGCTGCACCGCAACCTGCAGAAGTTCGGAACGGTCTACAACACCCTCGCCGCCGTGTGCGAGGTCTCGGGCTCCGTCACGGCCAGCCCGCCCGCGAGCTGATCAGTCGGCCGTCACGACGACCTTGCCGCGCAAGTGTCCGGCTTCGAGGAACTCGAAGGCCGCGCGCACCTCGCTGAGCGGGTAGCTCGCGGCGATCGGCACGTCGAGGGTGCCGTCGGCGACGAGCGCGGCGAGGGCATCCAGCGTCGGCGGGTGCACGGCCCCGCGCCCGACGTTGCGCACCCCGTAGGCGCTCGCGTCGGCCGCGATCGTGTTGATGCGGTCGGCCGGCACGCCGAGCGCGAGCGCGGCCTCGATCGTCTCGGGCCCGGCCTGGTCGAAGACGGCCGTGATGCCCTCGGGAGCGGCCGCGGCGAGGCGCTCGCGCAGCCCCTCGCCATAGAGCACCGGCTCGATGCCCCGCGAGCGCAGCCACTCGTGGTTGCCCGCACCCGCCGTGCCAATGACGCGCAGGCCGCGCGCGACGGCGAGCTGGCCGAGCATGCCGCCCACCCCGCCCGCGGCGGCGCTCACGACGATGACGTCGCCCTGCTGCAAGTGCTGCGACTCGAGGGCGTCCCACGCCGTCTGACCGGCGAGCGCGAGACCCGCCGCGACGTCGATGGGCACGCCCTCGGGCACGCGGGCCACCACCGAGGCGTGGGCAATGACAAGGTCGGCGAACGCGCCCTGCGGGATCGAGCCGAACACGGAATCCCCCACCGAGAGGTCGTCGACGCCCGGCCCGACCGCCTCGACGACCCCCGAGAACTCGCGGCCCACCGCGACCGGCAGGGGCAGCTGGATGCGGGAGCGCCCCGAGCGGATCTTCCAGTCGACCGGGTTCAGCCCGCCCGCGGCGAACCGCACGCGCACCTCGCCCTCCCCGGGCGGGGCTACCTCGTCGCGCTCGATGAGGAGCACCTCCGGGCCACCGAACTCGTGATAGCGGACAACGCGGGAGGGCGACGACGACGCAGTCATGCTGACAGCCTAGGCATCGGGACCTTCGGCCCTACTCCCCCGCCGCGCGGCGCGCTGGAATGAGTGCGTCGAGAGGAGCGCTGCCATGGTCATGGGATTCGGGGGGATCACCGAGCTGACAGCCGACGAGTGCTGGCAGCTGCTCCGCTCGCGCGACCTCGGGCGCATCGCCGCGAGCGCGGCGGGCACCGTCGACATCTTCCCGATCAACTACGCCGTCGACAGCACACCCGCGATCTACTTCCGCACCGCGCCCGGCACGAAGCTGCTCGAGCTCGCGATCAACGACCGCGTGGCCTTCGAGATCGACGATCACGACGCGGTCGAGGCCTGGAGCGTCGTCGTCAAGGGTCGCGCCGAGCGGCTCGAGCGGCAGAGCGAGATGGATGCCGCCGAGCTGCTCGGCCTCACTCCGTGGATCCCGACGCTCAAGTACCGCTGGGTGCGCATCCGCCCCACCGAGGTGGCGGGACGAAAATTCACCCTCGGTCCGGAGCCCGCGCGGCTCTAGGCTGACGGTGACACGAGCGGAACTCGATCGTGCCCACCTCTCCCGAAAGCAGGAACCCGGTATGGCTACGACCACCGCAGCCCCCTCCCCCGTCGTGCTCGAGCGCGGCATGGTCATCGCCTCGGCGATCTCGGCGATCGCGCTCGGCATCGCCGCCCTCGTCTGGCCCGGCGTCACCCTCGTGACCGTCGCGCTGCTGTTCGGCGCCTACCTTGTGGTCAGTGGCATCTTCCGGCTCGTCGTGGCCTTCACGAGCGACACGCTCAGCACGGGCGTGCGCTGGCTCGTCGGCATCATGGGCGTGTTCATCATCGTCGCGGGCATCATCGCCCTCAACAACCTCGCGCAGTCGCTGCTCGTGCTCGCCTTCGTGATCGGCTTCGGCTGGATCTTCGACGGCATCGCCGCGATCGCCGGCGGCGTGACGGGCCGCACGGCGCTGCCCCGCTGGCTCGCGATCGTCTCGGGTCTCATCTCGATCATCGGCGGCATCGTCGTCTTCACGCTGCCGGGAGTCGCGATCGTCACGTTCGTGCTCTTCGGCGGCTGGATCCTCATCGCGATCGGCGTCGCGACGCTCTTCTCGCTGCCGCCCAAGAAGGGTGCCGAGAGCGCGACCCCGGTGGAGACCGCTTCCGCCTAGCTAGCTGTCGAGGGCCCCACGCACGATGGAATCTCCGGAGTGCGTGGGGTCGCCGTCGAGCGGCTCGGCACTGATGTCGACGACCGAGAACTCGGCGAGGTCGACCGAGGCGGGCACGATGAACTGCCCCGAGCTGCCGGTCAGCAGGCCGAGGCTGATGAGCCCCTCGACGTCCTCCGTCAGCAGCCAGACCTCGCGCACGAGGCCCTCGCCGACCGCGGCGTCGAGCGACACCGTCACGACGCGCTCGCCGTCGGCGCGCTCGGCGATGGTCGCCTGACCGGTGGCCGCGGGCCAGTCGGGCAGGGCATCCAGCTGGGCGGCCGCGACGAACTGACCCGCATCGCGCGGAGCCGCGGCGCCCCACCAGAGCACGCCGCCGGCCACGAGGGCGGCGGCGGCCGCCGAGGCGGCGATGGGCACGATGAGGCGACGGATGCCCGACCGGCGCTCGCGCGCCGTGGCGAGCGACACGACCGGCGCCGGGGCGTGCTCGACGCGGTCAGGGGTCGACGGCACCGGCTCGAGGTCGGCGCTCAACCCGAGCTCGGAGCGCACGGCCTGCCAGACGTGCGCGGGCGGAGCGTGCAGCTCGGTCTCGCCGATCGAGGAGCGGGCGACCGAGACGGTCGAGCGCAGCGTCTCGATCTCGCGACGGCACGCGGCGCAGTTGCTCAGGTGCTCGACGACGCCGGGGTCGGTCAGGGGCTCGCCCAGGGCGACCAGTGCCAGCGCGTCGGGGTCAGTGTGCTCCATGACTCACCTCCAGGCGTCCTCTCAATTTGCTCAGACTGCGTCTGATGTGCGATTTCACGGTTCCGACCGGGATTCCCAGTCGCTCGGCGATCTGCAGGTGGGTCAGGTCGTCGAAGAAGGCCAGGTGCACCACGGCCCGGGGCAGCGGCTCGAGCCGTGCCATCTCATCGGCGATCAGCAACCGGTCGGCGAGGTCGGTCTCGGGCGCCGGCGCCACGTCATCGCCCGTGATCGCCGCGACCTGCTCGGTGATCGACCGCTCGCGGGAGCGGGCCTCGTGCGTATCGGCGATGGTGTGACGCGTGATGCCCACGAGCCAGGCAGAAAGCGAGGCGCGCGCGGGGTCAAACCGCTCGCGACCCTGCCACGCGGCCACGAAGACCTTCTGCGTGACGTCTTCGGCATCCGTCGCATCGCCGAGCGAGCGCACGGCGAGCGAGTAGACGAGCGACGACCACTGCCCGTAGATCACGGCGAGCGCCCGTTCGTCGCCCGCGGCGAAGCGCCGGGCCAGCTCGGTGGCGTCGTCGAGGGCGGTCGACACGGGGGCCGTACCTCCTCGACTCGATGACCGCCGGATGCTCGGGGCATCCGGTGCGGTCATCGTAGTCGAGGCGGCTGTCATGAGACCTTCTCGGCCGTCACGATGTAGTTGTCGGAATAGCTGCGCGTGTTCGCGTTGAACTGGCCGCCGCACGTGATGAGCACGAGCGTCGGGTCGCCCACCGCGGTGAAGACGCGGTCGAGAGGCACCTCTGCACGCGGGATCCGCTCGACGGCGACCACGCTGTACGTGTGCACGGCACCCGCCTGGTCAGTGACCGAGATGGCCATGCCGGGCTGAGCATCCCGAATGCGGGAGAACGGGCCGACACCGTAGTCGCGGTCATCGACGTGCGCGGCGAGCACCGTCGACCCGCTCAGGCTGTCCGGTCCGGAACCGTACTGGTACCAGGCAGCGGAGAACGGGGTCTCGGGCAGCGACATGGCGCCGACCTCATCGAGGCCGTGCGGCTCAATCGGCATATCGATATTCAGGTCGGGCACCGACAGGGCGATCGGCTGCGTCGGAGGCTTCGGGAGAGAGTCGAGAGTCGCCGGGTTCGCGTCTTGGATGAGGACGGGCGCGGGGGTGCTCGCCGGCGCAGCGCTTGGGGCGGGTGCCGGAGCACAGCCGGTGAGCACGGCCAGGAGGCCGGCCGCCACGGCGAGAACCGTGGCGGTCGACCCCTGGGTCGAGCGGTGCTGACGCATCTCGTGCATTAGGCCTTGGCCGAAGCCGAGCGTCGACGCGCGATGATCACGACGCCTGCCAGAAGCGCAAGGAGCAGGGCAATCGCGGAGCCGATGACGACGCCGTTCGCCGGAGCAGCTTCTGCGACGAGGCCAGCGGAGCCAGCGGGCACGTCGGTCGGCGTGGTGAGGCCGCCGATCGAGAAGATCACGGCGCCGAAGGCGGGCTGAGCCTCGAGCGGACCGTAGGCCTGCACGAACAGGTTCGTGCCCGCGATCACGGGGACGTCACCCAGCACGATCGAGCGGGCAGTAGCGTCGGCGCCAGCATTGACGTCAGACACCGTTCCGGCGGGAACGTCGAGGACGGCCTCTTGGTCGCCACCGGTACCGGTGCCGTCGTTACTGATCGTCGCACCAAGAGGATCGATACCCGTGAACAGGCTGACATCGCCGACGTTCGCGGTGTGACGCACCGTGACGATGCCGTTTCCGGCTGCGCTCGGAGTGAGGTCGTTCTCGAAGAGCGACACGGTGAAGGCGCCGGAGTCGAACTCCGGGTGGGCGACGGCCGTGTACGAGATGCCCGCGGCGAGCGGCACCGGAGCGTCGAACAGCGGGTTGGTCACGCCCGACGGCGGGTTCACCAGCTCGATCCGCACCTGGTAGGTGGCCGGGGGCAAGTCGCCGAGACCCGCGACCGTGGTGAACGTGGTACCCGAACCCGCGGGACCGGCGACCGCACCGGGAGCCACGTTCTCGAGGGTGAGCGTGTCATTGATGAAGACATTGACCGTGGTGTCGGGCACCGCGGTGCTCGGGGCAAATGCGTGCACGACATACAGGTCGGCGGTGGTGGGGGTCACAGCGGTCGCCGGGGTGGCGATGCCGAGGGAGGCGAGGGCGGCGACGCCCAGCCCCGCGAGAATACGGTTGCGCATGGTTCCTCCTTGGTAAAGGCCCCCGAGAGGGCGATCCCCTCTCGGGGCGTCAGGCGGAAGTGCCTTCACTGAGTACTTCCGACCGAGCGACCGTTTCGGATGCGCGCCAACCTGGCAGCTTCCTGACAGCCGGAACAGCGGAAGCCGGAGGAGATGCGGGCGGCTCAGCCAAGCACGGGCGTGAGCCCCGAAATGCTCACGATGAGCCCCGCGACCCAGAGCACGAGGTTCACACCGCCCGTGGCGAGTCCGGCGACGGCAAGCCCGCGGCCGCGCGTAAAGCCGTTCGCGGTCTCACGTAGCCCCCGGCCGCCAGCGATCGTACACACGGTGAGCAGCGCCGCGTTGGCGACGAAGACGAGGGCGAGCGTCACGAGCACGGGCGCCCAGGCACCCTGCGGATCGCCCGCCTCGACGCGCTCGAGTGCCGCGACCCCGAGCTGCGCGGCCACGAGGTTGCCGATGATCGAGACGATCAGCGGCGCGATCCCGGTGACGAGTGCCCACGTCGCGGCCGTGCTGCGAGCCGGCGGCGGGGTTACGCGCCCGCGCGTCGGGATGCGAGCCGGGATCGGTTCGGGCGGAGGCTCAGGCCGAGGCCGAGGCTCGATCTGGTGGACCAGCGGCAACTCAGCGACGGGCGCAGGATTCGGCACGACGGCAGGCACGGGCGCCGCCGTGGGCACCGCATGCACGGGAGCACCGCAGCGCGTGCAGAACCGTGCGGCCTCACGCAGAGGGGCGGCGCACACGGCACAGGTCGACATCGCGCGTGACTCCTCAACCCCTCGAGCGCGGCGCATCCCGCGCCTCGTCCTCCGCCAGGCTAGCAAGGGCGCCCGGTCGCGGCCTCCCCCCATTGGCGGGCGGGGCGCGCCAAGGCCGCGACAGGCTGCGCCCACCGCGGGGATTGACGTGTGGCCGGGAGCGAGCGCACACTGAAGGCAGAACAACTCGCCGCCCAAGTGCGCCGGAGGCATCGCCCCGCCACTGGGCGGCGAGTCTGTTCTCAGGCTTCTTCCCTTCCCGCGGGCGGGCGTGTCAACATGGCGCTGTGGACCGCACGATCGACTACTCGCCGCTGTTCGCCGTGCCGAGCCGTGACGAGGTCGTCGCCTTTCGCCGTGCGACGCTCTCCGCCCGTCCGACTGCGCAGTCGGAGCAGATCGTGCGGGTCATCACGTGGGTGCTCGGTGGCCTCATGGCCATGGTGCTGGGCCTCTCGCTCTTGGTTCCCGCGATCGCCGCCATCGCGGCTGTCGCTACCGGCCAATTCGACGCCACTCAGTTCGTGGGGGCCTTGCCTGCACTGCTCATCATCACCATCGCTGCCGTGCTCGTGGTGCGGGCGGTGCGCGCGGGAGGCTCGCAGTGGGAGAACCGCCTGCGCATGGCCCGCTTCGCCGAGGCGAACGGGCTGCACTACGAGCCGGTGAGCGCCGCGCCGACGTACCCCGGGGCGATCTTCGGCATCGGAACCTCCCGGCAGGTGACCGACCACTTCCGCACCACGGGCGAGCGCTACCTCGACTTCGGCAATTACCGCTACGTGACCGGCAGCGGCAAGAACCGCTCGACCCACGATTGGGGGTTCCTCGCGCTGCACCTCGACCGCGCACTGCCGCACATGCTGCTCGACTCGCGCGCCAACAACGGGCTGCTCGGCGCGACGAACCTGCCCGCCGTGTTCTCGCGCGAGCAGGTGCTCTCGCTCGAGGGCGACTTCGACCGGTACTTCACGCTGTACTGCCCTCGCCAGTACGAGCGGGATGCGCTCTACGTGTTCACCCCCGACCTCATGGCGCTGCTCATCGACGAGGCCGCCCCGTTCGACGTCGAGATCGTCGACCAGTGGATGTTCGTCTACAGCGCCCGCCCGTTCGCGCTCGGCGACCCCGCCACGTACCAACGGCTGCTGAGCATCGTGTCGACGGTCGGGGCGAAGACGCTCACGCAGACCGACCGCTACGTCGACGAGCGCGTCGGCGAGTTCGCGGCGAACCTCGTCGCCCCCCAGGGTCAGCGGCTGCGGCGCGGGGTGTCGTGGGGCACGATCATCGTGCTCGTGTCGTTCCTGGCGCTCTGGCTCGGCGGCATCCTGCTCAGCTACCGAACCTGAGCGGCGGGCTCACACTGCGGGGTTGGGCACGGCACCGCGCAGCGCGTGCCGCGACGCGGCGACCCGCTGCAGCAGCTCGGCCTCGTCGGCCTGGGCTCCGATCGAGTCGCGGTCGCCCAGGATGCGGTGGCGCGCGTAGGCCAGGCGCGTCGCGTCGCGGATGAAGGCCTTCATGGGCGGCCCGACGCCGCGCGATCGCGCCCACGCCATCGCCGTTCGACGGCCACCGGGGCTCGCCAGCATCGCGACCTCGTCGGGGTGGAACCAGCCGACCTGTGCGTATTCGGCGAGGCGCTCCGCGGTGACGCGGCGCTCCTGCCGCCGCAGCAGGGTCACGAGCCAGACCGCGACAAGGAACATGGGCACCTGCACGAGCAGGTAGTACCCGTAGAAGTCGGTGACGAAGAACAGCGCGCCGTTCCAGAAGGCATGCAGCAGCACGGCGGGGATGAGGCCGATGACGAAGGCGATGACCCCACGGAATCGACCGGGACGCTGCGCGGCGAAGCCGATCGCTGCACCGATGAACGCCGTGAACATGACGTGCGCGAAGGGCGACATGATGCCGCGGATAAAGAACACCTCGACGGGCGAACCACCGCTCACCAGCTCGCTGCCGAAGTAGAGGATGTTCTCGGTGAAGGCGAAGCCGCCGGCGACCCACGCGGCGTAGACAATGCCGTCGACTGGGCCGTCGAAGTGGCGGCGCACGGCGACGAACAGCAGCAGCACGCCGAGGCCCTTTCCGGCCTCCTCGACGATGGGCGCCTGGATGGCGGCCCCGAAGAACTCGGCTCCGAACTCGCCGAGGCCTGCCGCGGCGATGACGTTCTGGATCTCGGCGTCGACGATGAGCGCGATGAGCACGCTCACTCCCGCCCCCCAGAGGAAGGCGAAGACGAGGGCACCACGCGGCTCGGGTTCCCACCGATCGATCCAGCGGATGCCCCAGAACACGATCGTCAGCGGCACGAGCGCCATGATGCCGCCGATGATGACGCCCGCCGGTCCGAGCCCCACGAACAGGTAGGCGAGCACGAACAGCATGACGAGCGCGAGCAGGATGAACCCGATGACGGCCGCGACAAGGAGCCCGGCGTTCGAGCGGCGCGGCACGGTCGCGAGCACGGGCTGCGCCGCCTGCTGAGTCTCGAGGCGCACCTCATCGGGCGCCGCGGCCGGCGCGGCGGCAGGGGCGAGGCCCGTGCCCGTCGAGGTGTAGTCGGGAGTCGGACGGGGGCCCTCGGGGGCGGGCGACGCGGTCATGAGGGCCACTGTAGCGGCGGGCGCGGCGCTCGGGCAGGGATGCCGCGGTGTCCGATTCCCGCTGATGCGGGCATCCGGCACCTGGCACGCTGGGCGGGTGCCCCCTCTCGACCACGACCGCTGCTACCGCGCGCTCGCCGCGCGCGACGCGCGGTTCGACGGCCAGTTCATCGCGGGCGTGCACAGCACGGGCATCTACTGCCGGCCGAGCTGCCCCGCGACGACGCCGAGGCCGCACAACGTGCGCTTCTACGCCACGGCCGCCGCGGCGCACGAGGCCGGACTGCGCGCCTGCAAGCGTTGCCAGCCCGACGCCGTGCCCGGCAACCCCGACTGGAACCTGCGCGACGACCTCGCCGGTCGCGCGATGCGCCTCATCCTCGACGGCACCGTCGAGCGCGACGGCGTGCCGGGCCTCGCCGAGCGCCTCGGCTACAGCACGCGCCAGGTCGCCCGCGTGCTGACGGCCGAGCTCGGCGCCGGGCCGCTCGCCCTCGCGCGCGCCCATCGTGCCGAGACGGCGCGGGCTTTGCTCGCGGGCACGACGCTGCCAGCCTCGCAGGTCGCGTTCGCCGCCGGGTTCTCGAGCATCCGCCAGTTCAACGACACCGTGCGCGAGGTCTACGGGCTCACGCCCCTCGAGCTGCGCGCGCTCGCTCGGCGGGGCCGGCACGGAACCGACGCTGCGAGCGCGGCCGAGCATCACCTTGCCGCGCCCGCGGAGTCGGGCGCCCTCGCCACACCCGTGTCGCTGCGGCTCGCGGCGCGCGAGCCCTTCGACGGCCGGGGCGTGCTGCAGTACATCGCCGATCACGCCGTGACCGGCGTCGAGCGCATGGTCATCGACGCCGATGGCGCGCTCGCCGGTGTCGAGCGCTGGATCGACCTGCCGGGCGGGCCTGCGTTCGTGCGCGTCGAGCTCGACCGCGAGCGCGCGGGGGTGCGGGTGCTGGCCGCGCTCGCCGCGCTCGGCGATGTCGCCCCGCTCACGGCGCGCATCCGTCGCTGGTTCGATCTCGATGCCGATGCGGCCGCGATCGACGCCGCGCTCGCGCGCGACCCCTTGCTCGGCCCGCTCGTGGCGGGCAGCCCGGGTATCCGCATTCCCGGATCGGTCGACCCGGCCGAGACGCTGCTGCGCACGATCGTCGGCCAGCAAATCTCACTGTCGGCGGCCCGCACCGTGCTCGGGCGCTTGGCGGCCGACCTTGGCCCACAGGCCGACCCAGGAGCACTGCGACGATTTCCCTCGCCCGCGCTCATCGCCGAACGCGGCGGCGCCGTGCTGCGCGGCCCCGCGTGTCGCGTGCGCACGATCGTCGAGACGGCCGAAGCCCTCGCCACGGGCGCACTCGTGCTCGACGTGGGCCAGACGACCGCCGAGCTGCGCGACCGCCTGCTCTGGATGCCCGGCATCGGCTCGTGGACGGCCGACTACGTCGCGCTGCGCGTGCTGGGCTCCCCCGACCTGCTGCTCGACACCGATCTCGTGCTGCTGCGCACCCTCCGCGCCCTCGGTGCCGCAACGAGCGCCCGCGAAGCCGCGGCGCTCGGCGCGCGTTGGGCGCCCTGGCGGTCGTACGCGACGCTGCACCTCTGGCGCCCGGCACCGCCCGCGCAGCGCCGCGCGCCCTGACGGCGATCGCTAGTTCTCGGGCGCCACCATCGGCAGCGGAATCGCCCCGGTTGGGGGCACGACGCCGCTCAGCCGCTCGGGCGAGAGCACCTTGCCGATCTCTTCAGCGGTCATGAGCCCGCGCTCGATGACGAGTTGGCGAATGGGCACCTTCGACGCGAGCGCCTCGTAGGCGAGCGCGGCCGACTCCTGGTATCCGATGTACGGGGTGAGCGCCGTGACGACCCCGACGCTCGCTTCGACCATCTCGTTGAGGCGATCGACGTTCGCGGTGATGCCGTCGACGCAGTTGAGTCGCAGCGTGCGACAGGCGTTGGTCATCCAGGCGAGCGACTGCATGATGCTCGTGGCGATGACAGGCTCGAACGCATTGAGCTGCAGCTGCCCCCCCTCGACGGCGGCGGTCACCGTCGCATCCGCCCCGATGATCGAGAAGGCGACCTGATTGACGACCTCGGGAATCACGGGGTTGACCTTGCCGGGCATGATCGAGCTGCCCGCTTGACGGGGCGGCAGGTTGATCTCGCCAAGTCCGGCTTGCGGGCCGCTCGAAAGCAGGCGCAGGTCGTTGCAGATCTTCGACAGCTTGACGGCCGCACGTTTGAGCGTGCCCGAGACGGTCATGAAGATGCCGGTGTCGCTCGTTGCCTCGATGAGATCGGGCGAGGTGACCATCGGGTAGCCGGAGATCTCGCTAAGGTGACGGCGTACCGCCTCGGCATAGCGCGGGTCGGCGGTGATGCCGGTGCCAATGGCGGTCGCCCCCATATTGATCTCGTTGAGCCACGGGATGATCTCGCTGAGCCGCTCCTGGTCTTCACCGAGCGTCGTCGCGAAGCCGCGGAACTCCTGCCCGAGGGTCATCGGCACAGCGTCCTGCAGCTGCGTGCGGCCGACCTTGAGAATCTGGGCAAACTCCTGCCCCTTGACGGTGAACGAATCGATCAGCAGGCGGTGCTCGTCGAGGAGGCTCTTCAGGCTGAACACCATCGCGAGCTTGATGGCGGTGGGGTACACGTCGTTCGTCGACTGGCTGCGGTTGACGTGGTCGATGGGGTGGAAGTTGGCGTAGTCGCCCTTCTCGTGCCCCATGAGCTCGAGGCACCGGTTGGCGATGATCTCGTTCGCGCACATATTCGTGCTCGTGCCCGCGCCACCCTGCAGAACGCCAAGCACGAACTGGTCGTGCAGCGAGCCGTCGATGACCTCCTGGCACACCTGGTCGATGAGGTCGGCCCGCTGTGGGCGAATCACCCCGATCTCCTTGTTGGCGCGCGCCGCCGCCTGCTTCACCATCGCGAGAGCGATCACGAGGTTCGGGTGGTTCGACAGCGCACGGCGCGTGATCGGGAAGTTCTCGAGCGCCCGCGCCGTGTGGATGCCCCAGTAGGCGTCGGCGGGTATGGGCATCTCGCCGAGCGAGTCGCGCTCGAGGCGCATCGCGCGCGGAGTATCCGGGTCTTCATCAAGACCGGGTCGGTAGATCGGGATGCCGTCGTCACTTGTGGTGAAACTGGGGGCAGGGCCGGTGGTGCGCACCATTGTTGGATGCCTCTTCCTTGAGGGTCGTAGCAGCGTTGCGGTGGCGAGCACAGCCTATCGGGCAGGGCGCTCGCTAGGCTCACGGCGTGAACGAGCTGCTCGACGCGATTCTCGACCTGGTACAGGACGTCGACCCCGTATTGCGCACGGCGCTCGCGGGGCTGTTCATCATGCTCGAGACAACGATCTTGCTCGGGCTCATCGTGCCGGGCGACACGGTCGTGCTCGTCGCGAGCACGGCCGTCGACTCGCCTGCCGAGTACTGGGCACTCACGATAACCGTCATCGTCGGCGCCCTCGCAGGCGCCTCGCTCGGCTTCGCGATCGGTCGGTTCTTCGGGCCGCGCCTGCGGGCATCCCGTCTCGGCCGGCGGCTCGGCGACAAGAACTGGCGGCGCGCCGAGAACTTCCTGAACCACCGCGGAGGCATCGCTGTCTTTATTTCACGCTTCTTGCCCGTGCTGCACTCGCTGACCCCGCTCGTGGTGGGCATGAGCGCGCTGCGATACCGCACGTTCATGGTGTGGCTCACGCCCGCCTGCATCCTGTGGGCCTTCGCCTACGTCACGGTCGGCTCGGCGGCGGCAGAGGGCTACCGCAGCATCGCCGATCAGCTCGACTACGCGGCCGTCATCTTCGTCGGCGTCATCGCGGGGTTCTGGCTACTCGTCTTCGCGGTCAAGAGGCTGCTCGACCGCTACGTGGGTCGCTTCGCCGACCACCCGGGCGACGGCGAGGCCGCGACCCGCGACGACTGAAACCGCGCGGTACGCCGAAGGGGCGGGCGCCGGTCGGCGCCCGCCCCTCGCGGTGATTCCGGATGCTGCGGCTGGCTAGCCGAGGAACCCGTTCTCGGTCAACCACTGCGTGGCGATCTCGGCCGACGAGAGCTGGTCGACCGTGCTCTGCACGTTGAGAGCCACGAGTCCCTCGGGCGTGAGCGCGGCGCTGACGGCGTTGATGATGTCGATCGCCTCCTGCGGCAGATCGGCCGAGGCGACCGGCACGACGTTCGAGGCCAGGAAGAGGCCCTCGGGGTCGGCGAGCGTCACGAGGCCGTTCTCGCCGATGCGCGGGTCGGCGCTGTAGACGTTGGCGACGTTGATGATGCCCTCGAGCAACGACTCGACCGTGGTGTCGCCCGTGGCCTGGAAGCCGACGGTGACCCCGTAGACCGACTGCAAGCCGGTCGGGCCGTAGGGGCGCTCTTCGAGCTCGGGTGCTCCGCCGAGGATGAGGCCCTCAACGCCCGCGAGGTCGGCGATTGACGCGAGGCCGTTGGCCTCGGCGAACTCGGCCGTCACGTTGTAGCTGTCTTGGTCGGTCGCCGACGACTGGTCGAGCACCTGCAGGCCGTCAGGCACGACGGTCTGCAGCTCGGCGAACACGTCATCCGACGACGTCGCCGTGGTGTCGGGGTTCCAGAACTGCAGGAGGTTGCCCGTGTACTCGGGGAACAGGTCGACCTCACCGGCCTCGAGGGCCGGGATGTAGGCGTCACGCTGCCCGATCTGGAAGTTGCGCTCGACGGTGAAGCCGCCCTCTTCGAGGGCCTGCGCGTAGAGCTCGGCGATGATCTCGTTCGAGTAGTAAGCCTGCGAACCGATGACGATCGTCTCGGCAGGGGCGTTCGCATCCGGCTCGGGTGCCAATGGGTCACCCGATGCACACCCTGCCAGGGCCAATGATGCCCCGACCACGGCCGCCGTCATGGCGAACCGGCCCTTGTTCCTTGCTGTGAACATCTTCTCGTCTCTTTTCTGTGTGGTGGTGGCGGGTCATGCCACCGCCGCGCGGCGTCCGGTTGACGCCGTGCGGGGTTCTGGGGCGCGGGCTGCGCGCACTCCGCGCGGCACGGCATGCGTCTCGAGCAGTGCGAAGACGGCGTCGAGAGCAAGAGCGATGACGATGATGAGGATCGCTGCCCCGAGCATGCGGTCGTAGTCGCGCAGTGCTATGCCCTGGATGATCGGCAGCCCGAGCCCGCCGAGATTGACGTACGCCGCAAGGGTCACGGTGGCCACCACCTGCAGCGTCGCGCTGCGCAGGCCCCCGAGCAGCAGGGGCAGACCGAGCGGCACCTCCACCTTCCAAAGAATCTGGGCCTCCGTCATTCCGACGGCGCGGGCCGCGTCAATTGTGCGCCGGTCGATCACCTCGAGGCCAGCGTAGGCACCCGCCAGGATCGGCGGAATGGCGAGGAGCACGAGGACAACAACGGTGGCCGGGCCCCGGAGGGCCACTCCCACGAGCATGACGAACAGGAAGAGGAGCCCGAAGGTCGGCAGGGCGCGCGCTGCGCCCGAGATGCCGACCGCGAGCTCCCGTCCTCGACCGGTATGGCCAATCAGCCACCCGAGAGGTATGGCGATCAGAGCCGCGAAGAACACCGCCAGCGCGGTGAACCACAGGTGTTGGCCCGTCAGCTCGATGAGCCCCCCCGGCCCCTGCCAGTTCTCGGAGTCGAGTAGCCACACGAACGCATCCGTAAAGAGGTTCATCGCGCCTCCGCGTTCTGCACTCCGCGGTCGAATGCCTCGGCAGAAGTCTCGGATCTCTGCACATCGTCGGCCGGCCGGCGCTGTGTTCTGCTGAGCAGGGTCCACGGCATCAGCCATCGTCCCAGCACTACGAGGAGCCCGTCGAACAGCAAGGCAACAATGACGACCATCACGACCCCGACGAGAACCTGCTCGACGATGCCTCGTTGGAAGCCGTTCGTGAACAGATAGCCGAGGCTCTGCACGCCCACAACGATACCGACGGTGAGCAAGCTGACCGTGCTGACCGCGACGACACGCAGGCCCGCGAGCAGTACCGGACCGGCGAGGGGGAAGTCAACGCCCCAGAAGCGACCCCAGTGGGAATACCCCACGGCCGTGGCCGCTTGGCGCACATCCGGGTCGACGCTGGCCAGGGCATCCGCCACCGATCGCGCCATGATGGCCACCGCGTATATGGTCAGCGCGATGATGACGTTGGCCTCGCTAAGGAAACCGATGCCGAGCAGCGGGGGCAGGATCACGAAGAGGGCGAGCGAGGGGATCGTGTACAGTAGCCCGACGAGCGTGAGGATGAGCCCGCGCGTGAGCCGGTAGCGGTAGGCGAGCCAGCCGAGCGGGATCGCGATGATGAACCCCAGCACGATGGGCAGGATGCTCAGCCTGATGTGCACGAGCGTCAACTCGAAAATGAGGCCGAGGTTGTTGAGCACCCAGGTCACGCCGGGCCCGCCTCCACGAGTCGACCGGCGAGGTTGCCGTCGCCGTCGACGAGCACCCGCGCGCCGTCGATGGTCTGGATACTGAGGGCCCGCTTGCCCCGATCGGCTCCGACGAAGCTCGCGACGAAGTCGCTGGCCGGGGCGGCGAGGATCTCGGCCGGTGTACCCTTTTGCGCGATGCGGCCGCCCTTCTCGAGGATGACGACCTGGTGGCCGAGCAGGAACGCCTCGTCGATGTCGTGCGTGACGAACACCACGGTCTTGTCGAGCTCACGCTGCAGGCGCAACAGCTCTTGCTGCAGATCGGCCCGGACGATCGGGTCGACGGCGCCGAATGGCTCGTCCATGAGCAGAATATTCGGGTCGACAGCGAGACCGCGCGCGACGCCCACGCGCTGCTGCTGGCCGCCCGAGAGCTGCGACGGGTAGCGTTGGGCGAGGTCCCGATCGAGGCCCACAGTGTCCATCAGTTCGAGCGCGCGGGCGTGCGCCTTGCGCTTGGGCACGCCGTTCAGGCGCGGCACCGTGGCGATGTTGTCGATGACTCGGCGGTGCGGCAGCAGGCCGGAGTTCTGCATGACATAGCCGATGCGACGGCGCAGCTGCACGGGCTCGATCGTCGACACGTTCTCGCCGTCGATCTCGAGCTCGCCGCTCGTCGCATCGACCATTCTGTTGATCATGCGCAAAAGCGTGGTCTTGCCCGAGCCGCTCGATCCGACGAGAACGGTGATGCGTCGGCTCGGGATGACCAGGCTGAAGTCGTCGACCGCGAGAGTGCCGTCGTCGAAACGCTTGACGATAGAGCGGAACTCGATCATGTGCTCTTCTCCTCTGTCGCCGTCGATACCGAGCACGCATTCAGCGCGCGTTCAGTCAAACAGCATTCGGAGCCGAGAGCGTTCTGATTCGCTCAGATTCTGGGCAGTTGCCCAGATGCCCGTAACCCGCGGGGCGTCATTAGAGCAGGCCGGCGACGACTGCGCGTACTGCGCGCTCGGCCTCGGCCAGCAGCACCGCGTCGCCTCGGGTGTCTCGCGCGAAGGCGCGCGCCACAAGCGCGTCGGCGATCTCGACCGCGGTACCGACGGCGAGGCGCACCTCGACGCTGTCGATGGCGCCGTAGCCCGCGACGAGCGCGTCGGTCACGACATCGGCCATCGCGGCGTGGGCAGTCACCTCCGAGGTCGGCGGCAAGAGGTCGAGCACGTCGCCCACGCGCACCGAGCGGTACCCCGGCTCGGTGCGAAACAGCTCGATTGTGGCGCCGAGCACCGCGAGCAGGGCATCCGTCGCCGAGGCGTGACGTGCCGGGACGAGTTCGGCGGCCACACGGCTCATGAGCCGCTCAGAGTTGCGGGCCGCGAGGCTCTGCAGCACCGCGATGCGGTCGGGGAAGTAGCGATAAACCGTGCCGATAGAGGCACCAGCGCGCTCGGCAACCATGGCAGTCGTGAGGCGCTCATAGCCGATCTCACCGATGACGGCGGCAGCGGAGTCGAGCAGCGTTGCTAGTCGGGCCGTGCTGCGGGCCTGCACCGGCTCGTTGCGGATGGGAGCGGAGGCGCTGAGCAGCGGAGTGCTGGACTCGATGATGTTCACGATGGACCCTTTCGACGCCGCTAGCGTACTCCTCGAGGTGAGGGAATCGCGTCTTGACGCGGCGTTTATTCTGGCTTTATGTACGTCCGGCGAACCTTCCCCGACGTGGACCTTTCTGTGCACCATGACTGCACTCTTCGCCCGGCACAGCGTTGCGAGTGCCCCTCGAGGCGCCCCCGCGTCTGACACACTGAGCAGGTGCCGGCCGAGACTGACGCCCCCGATCCGGGGCCACGAGCCCCGTGGGCACGTCGAGCCGTCGCCCTCGAAGACCGTTTCCACCGCATGCGCGAGCGGCGGGGCCGGCGGCGCGGGCTCGAACCCGTCGTCATCCCTTACAGCGGCTACGGCGGCAACGGCTGGATTCGTGTGCTGTGCCGCGTGCTGCTCGTGCGGCCCGACGCGACGCACCGCACCCCCGAGACTATCCGCGGCTGGCGCAGCTTCGTGAGCATCCCCGTCGCCGACTGCCCCGTGACGATCACCGCAGCGGGCGAGCATTTCGTCGTGCATGCCGATCGCGGCGGGGTCGTTGACGTCGACGTCACGGTCGCCCTCGAACCCGGTCTGCGCACCATCACGCTGCAGGCCGAGGGATCGGCGTCCGTCACGGCGCGCATCTTCGTGGTTGACCCGGATGCCCGGCTCGGCATCGTCAGCGACATCGACGACACGGTCATGGTCACGGCGCTCCCGCGGCCCTTCCTCGCCGCCTGGAATACCTTCGTGCTCGACGAGCACGCGCGCCGCCCGGTGCCGGGCATGGCCGTACTTCTCGAGCGCCTCACGCGCGAGCACGAGGGCTCCCCCGTCGTCTACCTCTCGACGGGCGCCTGGAACGTGGCCCCCACGCTCGACCGCTTCATGAGCCGCCACCTGTATCCGGCCGGCACGATGTTGCTCACCGACTGGGGCCCGACGCACGATCGGCTGTTCCGTAGCGGTCAGGAGCACAAGCGTGCGAGCCTCGCACGGCTCGCGCGCGAGTTCCCGTCGATCCGCTGGGTGCTCATCGGCGACGACGGTCAGCACGACGAGTCGCTGTACCGCGAGTTCTCTACCGAGCATCCTGACAACGTCGCCGCTGTCGCCATCCGCCAACTCTCGACGCCCGAGGCGGTGCTCGCCGGCGGTCGCAGCCACCTCGACGACGACGGGCAGCCGACAAGCGGTATCCCTTGGGTGTGGGCACCCGACGGTGCCGGGCTCGCCGAGCAGCTCGCCGAAGTGGGGCTGCTGAGCGATCCCAGCGACGGGCGGTAGCGCGCCCGACGATCGAACACCTGTTCACTAAGCTCTCGGCGTTCGAGCACGCGGAGGTCGCCGACCTGCGCGGCCTCGCGCGCGACGGGGCGAGCAGGCGGTGAGAGTGTTCTCATCTGGGCCGCTGGCGCCAACGCCCCGCCGATAATGGGGGGATGCCGCGCAGCTCGCTCCCCCGCTTCTCCGTGCGGTCGCGCATCCTCGCGGTCATCCTCATCGTCACCGCGCTCGGCATGGCGGTCTCGGGCTTCACCGCCTACCTCGTGCAACGCGACCGCGTGGTCGAGGGACTTGACTCTGAACTGCTCGCCTCAGTCGAGGCTGCGCGCGGCATCGTCACGGGGATCTCGACGACGGCGACCGGCGCCGAGCAGGGCGCACCGGTCGACACGACACCACCCGCGACCGTCACCGAGGCACTCAGCGAGATCCTGTCGCGCATCGTGCCCGGCCGGCACGAGAGCAGCGTGGCGATCATCGAAGGCGAGGCTCGCCTGACTCCCGGGGTCAAGACGGCTTTCGCGCTCGAAGACGACCCCGCCTTCATCGCCCGAGCCTGGCAGGAGGCCTCGGGAGGCCAGGTCTCGCTCGGCACAGCCATCACGACCGTCGGCACGCTGCGCTACGTGAGCGTGCCTGTGTTCATCGAAGGCGACCCACAGGTGGGCGTCTACGTCACGGCCCTGGATGCCCAGCGCGCGGTCGACGAGGTCGGGGGCGCCTTCCTCACCTACGCGGGGCTCGCCTTACTCTCGCTCGCGGCCATCGGCATCATCGGCTGGTACGTCGCGGGTCGGCTGCTCTCACCGCTGCGCACCCTCTCCGAGACCGCCTCCCGCATCACGGCCGAAGACCTCGGCGAGCGCATCCCCGTCACCGGCCGCGATGACGTGTCGGCACTCACCGCGACCGTCAACGCCATGCTCGATCGCATCGACGAGGCGCTCACGAGCCAGCGGCAGCTGCTCGACGACGTGCGGCACGAGCTCAAGACCCCGATCACGATCGTGCGCGGGCACCTCGAACTGCTTGATGCGACGAAGCCCGACGACGTGCGCGCCGTGCGCGACATCGCGATCGACGAGCTCGATCGCATGGCCGAGCTCGTGACCGACATCGACGCGCTCGTGCGCGTCGAACGGCAGGCGGTGCTCGCAGAGCCCATCGATGTCGCCGACCTGACCGCGCTGGTATTCAGCAAGATGCGGGCGATCCCCGGACACGAGTGGGTGCTCGAGGAGACCGCGGACGCGGTCGCGCACCTGTCGCCCTCGCGCCTGACCCAGGCCTGGCTGCAGCTCGCCGACAACGCGGCGAAATACTCGCCCACGGGGTCGACGATCCGTGTCGGCAGCACCGGCTACGCGGGCACGGTCGAGTTGTGGGTCGCCGACGCGGGGCCGGGCATCCCGGCCGGAGCGGAGAAACGCATCTTCAAACGGTTCGGGCGCGCCGATACCGGGCGCGGCATCGTCGGCTCGGGCCTGGGCCTACCGATCGTCGCCGCGATCGCGCGGGCTCACGGTGGGTACGTGAGCCTCGACAGCTCGACCGCGGGCTCGCGGTTCGGCATCGTCGTGCCGACGCTCGACACCGGCGCATCTCCCCCACCCCCCGCGGCGGGCTTCGACGACGACGCGCACGACCCCAACCGCCCGAGGAGGGCCAAGTGACCAGCATCCTCATCGTCGAAGACGAGAAGCGCATCTCGTCGTTCATCGAGAAGGGCCTCGCCGCTGCCGGCTACACGCCGACCGTCGTCGGCAACGGGCTCGACGCCCTCGACTACGTCGCCACGGGGTCGTTCGACCTCGTGCTGCTCGACGTCGGACTGCCCGGCATCGATGGCTTCGCGGTGCTCTCACGGCTGCGGGCGAGCGGCGAGACCGTGCCGGTGATCATGCTGACCGCGCGCACGAGTGTCGACGACACGGTTGCCGGCCTCGACGGAGGTGCGAACGACTACCTGCCGAAACCCTTCAAGTTCGACGAGCTCGTGGCGCGCATCCGCTTGCGGTTGCGCGAATCGGGGCAGCAGTCAGCAGTCGAGTCAGCATTGCGGCATGGCGAAGTGTCGCTCGATCTCACGACGCGGCGGGTCTCGGTCGGCGAGCGCTCGATGGATCTCTCGGCGCGCGAATTCGCCCTGGCCGAGCAGTTCTTACGCCACCCCGAGCAGGTGCTCTCTCGCGAGCAGTTGTTGAGCCGCGTCTGGGGCTTCGACTTCGACCCGGGATCGAACGTCGTCGACGTTTACGTGCGCTACCTGCGCGGCAAGATTGGGGCCGAGCACATCGAGACGGTGCGCGGCATGGGCTACCGGCTCGTCTGAGCCGTGGCCCGGCGGCTCAGTCGTCGTCGTCGACGCCTGCGGGGCTGGCAGGCGAATCGCCCGTCACCGTCGGTGGGGCCGGCGCGACCGGCTGCGGAGCGGCGGGTGGCGCCTGCTCGACCGCCGGCGACGACGCGGGCTCGGCAGAGCTCGAGGGCACGGGGAAAGTCACATCGCCCGAGTCGGCGCTGCCCTTCACCTCGCCCGGAAGGGTCGAGATCGGGGGTACTTCGGCGGTCGTGGTCGAGTCGACGAGCGGCATGGCGTTCGCGACACCGATCGCCCCCGAAGCGACCAGGCCGACGCCGAGCACCGAGATCGCCGAGACGGCGATCCAGTGCTTCGCAGCGGCCAAAGGGCCCTCCTCGAGTGCTCGAGACGCACGACCGGGAATCGGCGTCAGGCATTATTCTGGTGCGTTCGCATGAGAAGCACGACAGCCCTCGATGAGAGAACTCTCATCGAGGGCCGCAGGCGAAGGCGTGACGGGCGAGGCGGTCGCCGCCGACGAGATGACGCTGTCACTCGAGATGCGGAAGTCCAGGTCGCCGCCCGTTCCGCCGTCGGTCACCGCTCCGAAGCCGGGAACCGCCATGCCCGGCGCGTTCTCGATGAGCGGGATGGCATTGGCGACGCTCGCCGCGTCACCGGCGATGACGCCGAGGCTGAGCGCGGATGCGGCTCCGACGGCGATCCAGTTCTTAGCGCCCAAGATGGTGCTCATCTTGTGCAGACCGGGTGGTCTTCGTCGATGGAGCCACGCTCACCCGCAGGCATGAGATCACCAGGAGGACGTGGTGAGAGGCCTCTCATCAGCGTTGACGACGCGATGGGCGCGCTCGATGAGCTCTGTCGCGCCGGCCGAGCCGGCCGTTGAGCGCGAGAGCGCGTGCCCGAGCAGCTGCGTCGCGGCGATCGCGTGGGCGCGGTCGACAAAGCCGCTCTCGGCGGAGCGGAACCAGCGTCGGCGCCAGCCATCGGCGAGCACCGACGATCGGCGGGCCCGAACGGTCGCGCGGCTACCGCCGTCGTGCACGACCGTGGCGATGAGGTGCGCGTAGAGCGCAGCGGCGTCGTCGGCTGGGTCGCCCCAGCCCGAGGTGTCGATATCGAGCACGCCCGTGATGCGCGTGGGAGATGCGGGATCGACGAGCAACTGGGCCAAGTGCAGGTCACCGTGCACGGTGCGCGAGGGGGGCGGGGCCCCGCCGGCGGCGAACCGCTTGGCGATCGTGCGCGCCGTGCGCTCGACGAGGCCGTCGTTCGCCGGCAACTGCTCGATCAGGCGTTCCTCATACCAGTCAACCCGCCGCACGAGGGACGACCGGGCCGCTGACACGGAAGGCACGCGCGCAATCGCCGAGACGAGGGCCTCGATCTCGTCGAGCAGGGCATCCGGAGCGGGGATTCGGTCAAGCACGGCGATGAGCTCGGAACCCGCGAGCGCCTCAAGGGCGACGAGACCCTCCTCGCTCCAGCCGAGAACGGCGGGCACCGGCACGCCCGCTTCGCCCCAGAGGGTGTGCCGCGCCTGCAGGGGTTCGGCGGCGGGAGGCCTCACGACCTTCAGGAAGTAGGCGGTACTACCGGTGTCGACCCGCACGACGGCCCGCTTGCCCGGTCGGTAGGCCGCGAGGCTCACGCGCAGCGAATCGACCGGCAGCCCGAGCCGCGCGAGCACGACGCCCGCCGCCTCGGCATACACCGCGGTACGCAGCGCGGGCAGGGCGGGATCGGCGGGGTACACCCAGACGTCGACGCGTTCACCCGTAGCGGGGTTGCTGAGGGCGAGCACCCCCGGGCGCGTCGCCTCGGGCGGCGAGGTCTCGACGAACACCGTGTGGTCGGCCGTCGCTCCGACCGCGTCGCGCAGGCTCACGCGGTAACCGTGAGTGAAACCGTTGCCCGTCGGCTCGACCTGCAACGCCTGAGCGTCGAGGAGCGTGGACTCGAGCGAGGCCGCCACGGCATCGAGCACGTCACGGTGAAGAGGTCGATCGCTCGATGCTGGCACGACTCCATTCTGTCCGCTCGCACCACCGGTGCGCGATCCGGGGCAGCGCGTCGAAAGGGGAAGCGGCGCGCACTTCCCGGCATCGCGCCGTCGGGTGACCCCCGAACGGGGGACGAGCGGCGCTCAGAAACGGTTGCCCGACGCGGCGGCGGAGGCGTAGCCTGGAATTCGGTCGGCCCCCCATCCGTCCGCACCCGAATACGGCCCGTTACCCGCGGTGCCGCGTTTCTCGATACCCGACGGGAACAGTGAACCAGATGATTGCGCTCGTCATCACCGCAGCGACGCTGACGCTCGTCGGTGCTCTCACGATCGGTCTCGGGCGGCAGCGCCGCCTCACGCCGCGGGCGGCGCTCGCCACGGGTCTCGGCACGCTCGCTGTGGTACTCGGTGCCATCACCGCGACCGTCGCCACGATCGACCCCGCGACAGCCGAGCTCGTGCCGCGCGGTGTCTCGATCAACCAGCTACCCGAGCGCGTCATCGATTTCGAGCTTCCGACGCTCTAGGAGTCGACACCTGGCCCACCGTCCTACGATGGGACCTATGGCACGCGGGGTGCGGGCGATCATCGGCGCAGCACACGCGGGCCCCTCGTTTGTCGTCACGCTCGTCATGGTGCTGCTCGCGCACGTGAGCGGGCTCGAGCCGTGGCGCGTACTCGTGCTTGGCGTCATCATGGCCACCAATCAGTTCTCAATCGGCTGGTCGAACGACGCGATCGACGCGGCGCGCGATACCGATGCAGAACGCAGCGACAAGCCGGTTGTGCGCGGCGATGTCGGGCTGCGCACGATCATGGGCCTCGCGGTCGGCGCCGCGGCGACCGCCCTCGTGCTCTCGCTCGTGCTCGGCCCTGCCTTTGCGCTCGCCCACCTCGTCGCGCTCGGTGCTGGCTGGAGCTACAACGCGGGGCTCAAGCGCACCGTGCTCGCGACGGCGTGCTACGCGGTCGCGTTCGCGCTGCTGCCCGTGCTCGTCGCGCTCGCGCGGGAGGAGCCACGTCCCGCCGCGTGGTGGGCCGTCGTCATGGGCGGGATGCTCGGCCTCGCCGCCCACTTCGCCAACGTGCTGCCCGATCTCGAGGCCGATCGGCGTCACGGCATCCGCGCGCTGCCCCACCGGCTCGGCGCTCGTGGCGCGGGAGTCGTCGCGCTCGCGGGGCTCGCGACGGCGGGAGTGCTCGGCGTGCTCGGCGCGGCACCCGCGACGCCCCTCACGACCGTCGGAGCCGGGGCGACGGTCGCGCTACTCATCGCTGGCGTCATCGTCACCATTCGCGCTCCCGGCTCGCGCACGCTCTTCCGCATCATCATGCTGGCCGCACTCGCCGCCGTGCTCACCCTCGCCGGGGCGGGGGGCTCGCTGGTCGCCTAGCCCTCGCTCACCGTCGCGGCGGTGGTGCGCACGGGGTTCTGGATGCCGATCGCCGAGATGAGCGCGCCCGCGACCATGAGTCCAGCGCACAGCATCAGCGCGGCATCGAGCCACGCGTCGTCGACGGTCGTGCCGATGACGGCGCCCAGCAGCGCGATCGCGACGAGACCCGCGATGCGCGCGAGGGCGTTGTTGACGGCCGAAGCGATGCCCGAGCGCTCGGGCTCGATCGCTCCGAGGATCGCCGAGGTGAGCGGCGCGACCGTGATCGCGACCCCCAGGCCGTAGAGCAGCACGCCGAGCAGCGCTTGCGAAACAAAGTCGAAGGGCGTCTCGATCGCGCGCAGCAGCACGAAGCCGATCGCCGCGAGCGCGGGGCCGCCGGCCATGAACCAGCGCGGCCCGAGTCGACCCGCGAGCGTGCCGAACCGCGACGAGAACGCGATGAGCATGATCGTGAGCGGCAGCATCACGAGCCCCGAGACGGTCGCGCTGAGCCCGGCAACCTGCTGCAGGTAGACGACGATGACGAGCCCCGACACCGAGAGCGCTGCGTAGATCATGACCGTAGCGAGGTTGCCGGCGGCGAAGTTGCGCTGGCGGAAGAGCGACAACGGCATCATCGGATGCTGCGCCGTGGCTTGCCGCATGAGGAAGCCGATCAGGCTCAGGGCGCCGACGACGAGCGGCACCAACACGACGGCCGACGACCAGCCGTAGTTGGCCTGCTCGATGAGCGCGAACACGACGCCGCCGAGCCCCACCGCACCGAGCGCCGCGCCGAGACCATCGATGGGCGTGCGCACGGCCGCGGGCTCGTTGCGCATCGCCCGCATGAGCACGAGGGTCACGACGATCGGCAGCACGTTGATGACGAAGACCCACCGCCAGCTGATGAGGTCGGTGAGCACGCCACCGAGCAGCGGGCCCACGATGAAGGCCGCCGAGGTCCAGGCCGTCCAGAGCCCGATAGCGCGCGCCTGGCCCTCTCCGCGGTGGGCGCTCATGATGAGGGCGAGCGAGCTCGGCACGAGCAGCGCTCCCGCGACGCCCTGCAGTGCGCGCGCGACGATGAGCAGCTCGGCCGTGGGGGCAAGACCGCAGGCGAGCGACGTCAGGCCGAAGCCGATGAGCCCGATGCGCAGCACGGCGACGCGGCCGAGGAGGTCGCTGAGCGAGCCCGCGAGCAGGATGAGGGCTCCGAGGGTGATGAGGTAGGCATCCACTACCCACTGCTGCACCGGCAGCCCGCCCCCGAGCTCGTCGGTGATGGCGGGCAGGGCAACCGTCACGATCGAGCCGTCGAGGAAGGCCACGAACGCCGCGAGGATGGCGACGGCGAGCACGCGGCGGTCGAGCGCAGGAGCGGTCATACGCTCAGTCAAGCATCGCTGGAACGTGTGCGGGCCGCGTGTTCGCTGAGCGCGAGAGCGGCTCGCGCCAGTGGATCAGGCGCCGGCAGGCACCAGTCGCTCGGCGAGCAGTTCGCGCACGCGCGGGATGACCTGCGTGCCATACAGCTCGATCGCGTGCATGAGCTTCTCGTGCTGCAGCGGTCCCGTACTGTATTTCAGGTCGAATCGCTGGATGCCCAGCGCCGAGACTGTGGCCGCGATCTTGCGGGCGACCGTCTCGGGCGAGCCGACGTAGAGCGAGCCGTGCTCGACCTCCTGCTGAAAGTGCGCGTAGGTCGTGGGGCCCCAGCCGCGCTCGCGGCCGATGCGGCCGAACATCTGCTCGTAGGCGGGCCACAGCTCGTCCATCGCCTGCTCGTCGGTGTCGGCGATGTAGCCCGGCGAGTGCACGCCGACCGGCTGCCAGGGCTGCTCGAGCTGGGTCAGGGCGCGGTGGTAGAGCTCGACGAAGGGCACGAAGCGCTCGGCCGGGCCACCGATGATGGCGAGCATGAGGGGGAAGCCGTAGTTCGCGGCACGCACGACCGACTCGGGGCTACCGCCGACGCCGACCCAGGTGCGCAGGGCGCCGCTCTCGGTCGTCGGGTAGACCATCTGGTTCTGCAGCGGCGCGCGCGTCGAGCCCTGCCACGTGACGGGCTGCTCCTTCTGCACCTCGGCGTAGAGGTTGAGCTTCTCCTCGAAGAGCGTCTGGTAGTCCTGCAGCGCGTAGCCGAAGAGCGGGAACGACTCGGTGAACGAGCCGCGGCCCATGATGACGTCGGCGCGGCCGTTCGAGATCGCGTCGATCGTCGCGAAGCGCTGGAAGACGCGAATGGGGTCGTCCGAACTCAGCACCGTCACACCGCTGCCGATGCGGATGCGCTCGGTGCGCGCCGCGATCGCCGCGAGCACGACATCAGGGGCCGAGACGGCGAAGTCGTCGCGGTGGTGCTCGCCGATCGTGATGGCGTCGACACCGACATGGTCGGCCAGAACGCCCTCCTCGACGACGTTGCGGATCACCTGGCCGTAGGGCAGCGGTTGCCCGTCCGGGCCGTTCGTCACGTCACCGAAGGTGTCGATGCCCAGCTCGAGATCGTTCGCGTCGGCAATGGCCACTGCTCTCCCCTATCTATGCGTATGTATTGACTGGGTCAACACTCTCACGCCCGACGGTATTCCCGCGCGGACGGTCAGGGCTGGAGGCGCTCGACCCGCCAGCCCGACCCCTCACGGTGGAACAGCAGGCGGTCGTGCAGGCGCGAGGTGCGGCCCTGCCAGAACTCCACCCGATCGGGCACGATGCGGAACCCGCCCCAGCGCTCGGGCCGCGGCACCTCGGGCGCATCCGCAAACCGCACCTCGGCGTCGACGACCTTCTGCTCGAGCGTGTCGCGCGAGGCGATGGGCTGCGACTGGTCGCTCGACCACGCCGCCACTTGCGCCCCGCGCGGGCGGTTCGCGAAGTAGTCGTCGCTGTCGGCCGCCTCGACCGCGTGCGCGTGGCCGAAGATCTTCACCTGCCGGTGCAGGGTGTACCAGGGGAAAACCGCGGCGACGGCGGGATTCGCGAGCAACGCGCGGCCCTTGCGCGAGGTGTAGTCGGTGTAGAACGCGAAGCCACGTTCATCGACCTTCCGCAGCAGCACCGTGCGGATGGACGGGGCGCCGTCGGGGTCGATCGTGCCGAGCACCATGGCGTTCGGCTCGTAGACGCCGCGCTCGGCGGCCTCGGCGAGCCAGGCGGTGAACTGCGCGAACGGATCGCCCGCGAGATCGGCCTCCTCGAGCTTCTCGACGCCGTAGTCGGTGTGCGTGCGCAGAGCGCTCTCCAGGGTCGGATCGGAGGCGGCGGGGTCGGTCATGCTCACACGCTAGGCGCATCGGGCCGGGAATCGGCCGAGTCGGCGACCGTCGCCGCCGCCCAGACGGCCATCACGGCGGCGAGGATGAGCGCGGTGCCGAGCAATTCGTCGCCGAACTGGGCGAAGGCGTCGAGATCGATCGCCGCGCCCAGGTCGCGCGCGAGGGTTCCGAAGGCGAGCACCGTCGCGCCGAAGACGGCGTTGGCAAGGAAGAGCATGACGCGGGATGCCCGGGGGTACGCCGCGCTGTCGTGATGCGTGACGTCGGCGTCGGTCACGAACCCCCAGATGAATCCGAAGAGCACGAGCGCGATGCCGTTCGCCCCGATGAGCGCGCTGAGGGGATCGGCGAGCACATCGCGCCACGCCGCGGCGGCCGACAGCAGCAACGCCACCGTGAGCAGGGCGATGCGCCGGGAATCGAGCTGCCGGCGGGCGGCGAGCACGGCGGCGAGCACGAGCGTGCCGAGGGCGATCACAACGGCGAGTGCGGCCGACGACCAGGTCAGGGGCGTAGCGAGCACGGCCGGCAGCACGCTCAGCAGCGCGAACAATCCGATCGCCGCGAGCAGTTCGGGAAGCCCGCGGGAGCCGCGGCGAGCCGCGACGAACGCCGCGACGATCACGGCGACACCGACCGTTCCCCGCACGATCGTGAGCGCGACCGTGCCGCGCAGCGCATCGGCGATGACGAACACGAACCCGACGGCGACTCCCTCGGCTCCCCACGCGGTGACGACCTGAGCTGCCAGTAGCAGCACGACCACGGGCGCGAGCGTGATCGACAGGGCGGCGGCGACCGGCAGCCCCACATCGTCGAGCCGGGCCATGACGTCGTCGATGCGGGTCGTCGCGCCGCGTCGCGCGCGGGCGATGCCCCACCACAGCGCCGCGACGACCAGCACGATGCCGATCGAGAGCGGCAGATCGCGCTGGTCGACCACGGCTCCGGTGCCGGTCGCGATCGCGATCACGACCTCGACCACGCGCCACACCGCGACGAGCAGGAACACCGCGATGAGGAGGAGCGGCACCGATCGCAGCAGGCCCGCGGCGCGGGCGCGGGCCTGCGGGCGGTTCACCGCAGCGACCGTCGTCGTCGCGGCACCGATCGCAAACTCGGCGACCGCGACACCCGCTGCGAGCGCCGCGGGCACGGCCAACTGGCCGAGCGACGACATGACGAGCGAGGCGGTCGTCGGCCCGAAATCCAGGCCGAACGGGGCCGACTGCGAGGCACTGCGCCCGAGCGACACGACCGCCGACAGCCCTGTGATCGCGAGCACGAGCGGGAACTCCCACCAGGCAAAGGTCGATCGCCTGCGCAGCACGGCGAGCGCGATCACCGCCACGACGGCGAGTACCGAGACGACCTTGCCCGGGGTGATCGACACCCCGCCTCCCCCGCCGGCCCCGAGGTCGAGCGAGCCGATGAAGAGCAGCACGAGCGAGGTCATGATCGTCAGCACGACGGTCGTGCGCCGCCGCGTGTGCAGCGCCGCCGTCTGCATGAGGGCGAGCGACAGGATGACAAGCCAGAAGATCGTCGGCAGCATCAGCCGCGGCAGCGAGAGCACGATCGAGCCCACGCTGACCGTGAGCGGTGACAACTCGCGCACGAGCGGGGCACCCAGGATCAGCGCGACGGCCAGGCAGAACGCCACGACCCCGACGACCACGATGGGGCCGAGCCCGGCCGGCGAGGCGGTATCGCGCAAGCGCCCTCGCCGGATCGGGTCGACGATGATGCCACGCCACAGCATGGGGGCGCCCGCGGCGATGCGAGCCATCGTGCGCGGTCGCGGTGCCCACGGCGACTCGGTCATCCCCTCCGCGCTCATCGCAGCTCCCACCGCCGCAGCACGCCGTCGCTCTCGACCACGACGAGCGCGGCGCCGACCGCGAGCGCCGATCGGCTCGCCGCGATCGAGGGGGTATCGATGGGCTGCGCGTCGGTGACGGCGCCATCGACGGCCGACCGCAGCTCGACCTCGGCGGCGCGCACCACCGCGACGACGCTCGCCGTGCCCTCGCCCACCAGGAACTCTCCGCCGGCCCCGCGCCATCGCACCGCGCCGCTCGCGGCCTCGAGGGCGACGACGGCCTCGTCGGTCAACGCGACCACGGCGTCGTCGACGACCAGCACGCCGCGCGCGAGTCCCGTGTAGCCGGTGCGCCAGCGCTCCTCGCCCGAGTTGCGCTCGAGGGCGACGATCTCGCCCGACTCGACCATCGCCACGACGAGCCCCCCCGACTCGCCCGCGGCCGCGAGCTCGACGACGAGCCCCGGCTCGACGCGCCAGAGCACCGCGCCCGTGGCGGCGTCGAGGGCCGTGAGCCGCTCCCGCTCGTCGGCGACGAGCACGACCCCGTCGACGACGACGAGCTCGGCGCGGGCGTCGGCGCCGAGCGACTGCGACCAGCGGGGAGTGCCGGTGCGGGCATCCAGACGCGTCACGGTGCCGCTGCGAGCGGCGACCAGGATGTCAGCGGCCCCCGAGCCTCCCGCGGACACGGCGACCGGGGCCGCGATCACGAGCTCGTCGGTCGCCCAGGTCCAGAGCCGGCGCCCGCTCGCGTCGTAGACCACCACCTGGCGCCGCGAGGTCGTCGCGACGACGAGGTCGCCGGCCGTGCCGACGGCCACGACCGTGCCGCCGGGGTGCCCGAACCACTCCAACCGCGCTTGCGCGCGCCCGAGCGCGAGGACCTGCACGTCGTCGCCACGATCGTTGGCGACGACGAGTCGGCCGTCAGCGGTGGCCGAGGGCGCGACGGGGTACTGACCGGTCACGTCGGAGGTGCCGAAGAAGGGATCGGTGATGGCGATCGGTAGCGTTCGCTCGGGCAGGAGGCGCGACAAGGGATCGAGCAGCGCGCCGAAGCGCGCCGCCGGTGGGGATGGTCGGCCGAGCGGTTCGAGGGCACCGGGTCGCACCTCGGCGCGCCCGGCGGGCTGATCGTCGATGGTGCCGCTACTCCAGACCGCACCGCGCCCGGGGCACCACACGGTCGACTCGGCGCGGGTCGTCGAGATGCCCTCGTCGACGTTCTCGATGCGCACGGTGCTCTCGACGCCGATGCAGCCTCCGGTGAGCGGGATCTCGAGGCCGTCCTGATCGGTGAACGGGCCATCAGCCCGCAGCGCCGCGAACTCGGCCGAGTAGGTGAGCACTCCCCCGGGCAGGGCCGACCCGATCGAGCTCCAGGTGTCTCCCGGCTGCACCCCGGGCGGCAGAAGCACGATCGCGGGCTCGAACACGAAGCCGATCGGCCCGCCCCACGAGGCCACCTGGGAGACACCGTCGTTCGAAAGGCGGAACAGGTCGGCCCCCCGCTCGCCCCGATCGGTGACCGCCGAGGCCCGCCACCACTGCGCCTCGCGCACCTCGGCCTCGCCGAGTGAACCCAGCACGTTCCTCGCGATCGTCGAGGGTGCCGCGAAGATCCCTTCGATGCCGATCGAGCGCGTGTGCTCGGTGACGGTCTGCACGCCCCCGGCGTCGATCGTGACCGAGCGATGGCCGTCGGGCGGCACATATCGCGCGGCGCTGCCGCCCGAAACCTCCGGGGCCACGAGGTCGACGGCGTCGAGCGCGCCGCCGAGCAATAGCACCACGAGCGGAGTCACGGCCCAGGGCACCCACCCGGGGGTGCGAGGGCGCGCATCGCCGCGCAGACCCGGGGGCTCGGGGGTCGGCTCAGGGGTCGGCTCGGGGGCGCCGGTGGTCACGAGCGCCAGTGTACGGCCGGGTCAGCGATCAGCGCATCGAGTCGAGGATCGCGATGAGGTCGTCGAGGGTCGTGCGCGGGTTGACAATCGCGAAGCGCGCGTTGGTGCGGCCCGCGTGCGAGCTCGGGACGACGAAGGCCTTCTGGTCGTCGAGCAGGCGGTTCGACCAGTGCGCGTAGTCGCTCGGGCTCCAGCCGACGCGCTCGAAAACCACGACCGAGAGCTGCGGGTCGCGCACGAGCGCGAGGTAGTCGCGCGCGGCGATCTCCCGTCCGGCGGCATGCGCGAGCTCGATCGACACCGCGATCGCCTCGCGGTAGACATCGGCCCCGAAGGTCGCGAGCGAGAACCACAGGGGCAACCCGCGGGCGCGTCGGGTCAGCTGCACCGAGTAGTCGGAAGGGTTCCACTCGGTCGACTCGGTGAGGGCATCCAGGTACTCGGCGTGCTGCGTGTGCGCGAGCCGCGCGATCTCGGGGTCGCGGTAGAGCAGGGCGCACGAGTCGAAGGGCGTGAACAACCACTTGTGGGGATCGACGATGAGGGAGTCGGCCCGCTCGATGCCCGCGAAGCGCGCGCGTGCGATCGCCGTGAGCGCGGCGGCGAGTCCGTAGGCGCCGTCGATGTGCAGCCAGAAGTCGTGCTCATCCTTAAGCGCAGCGATCGAGGCGATGTCGTCGACGATGCCGAAGTTGGTCGAGCCGCCCGTCGCGACGACGGCGATGACCGCCTCGCCGTGCTCCACAAGCACCGGTCGCACCTCGTCGCCGTGCAGCGTGCCGCTCGTGCCGACAGGAACGGCGACGACATCGATGCCCATGACCTTCGCGGCGCTCGCGATCGACGAGTGCGCCTCGGCGCTCGCGATAACGACCCAGCGCTCGGGGCGCGCCTGGCCGGCCTCGCGCCGTCGGCGGTCGGCGTGGTCGCGCGCCGCGACGAGGGCCGAGAGGTTGCCGATCGTGCCTCCTTGCACGAAGACCCCGCCGGCGGTCTCGGGCAGACCGAACTCGTGGGCGAGCCAGGCGAGCACGTCGTTCTCGGCGTACACCGCACCCGAGCCCTCGAGCCACGAGCCGCCGTAGACCGCGGTCGCCGAGACGATGAGATCGAATGCGGTCGCCGCCTTCGAGGGTGCCGAAGGGATGAACGACAGGTACTGCGGATGCTCGGTCGTGATACACGAGGGAGCCAGAACGTTCTCGAACAGTGCGAGGGCGCGGCGCGCGCCCATGCCCTCGTTGGTGATGGTGCGGCCGGCGAGCCGTCGAAGCTCGGCGGGGGTGAAGGGCTTGTCGAGCGGGGTGTCGTCGCTCAGGATGCGGCGACGCGCGTACTCGAGCACCATGTCGACGATAGCGGTCGTCTCGTCAGTGATCGCGTGCATGCGCGTCGCAGAGGAAGGGGCAGAAGCAGCCAGGTCGCGGCTCACGGGGGTCCTTTCGAACCGGATCCGCACGCACGGCGCGCGGTCCTCCGGCGCGCCGCCCCGCCACTCGGGTCAGCAGGCGCCAGATACGACGAATCCCGGCGGAAGCCGGGATGTCGTTCGTCCGTGGACCTGAGGGGACTCGAACCCCTGACCCCCTGCATGCCATGCAGGTGCGCTACCAGCTGCGCCACAGGCCCGTGGCGACCGGCAGCAAGGCCGGTGACAACTCAACAAGACTAGTACACGCCGAGGCACCCGACCAATTCGGGTGATCGCCCGAACAGTGTCAGTCAAAGAGCTCGCTGAGCCAGTTCCTGGGGCGATTGTGCGAGCCGCCGGCGTAGCCGTGCCCGCCGCCGTAGTGCGGGGCCGAGCCGGGCGAGTTCGAGCCCCAGCGCTGGGGGTAGCCGGGCTGGGCGAAGCCGCCGGCGGGGTACGCGTTCGCCGGCCGACCGGCCGGGGGTACGTCGCGCGGCAAGTCGACGCGCGGCACCGCGGGCGGCGCTACGGTCGAGGCCCGCTCGATGATCTTGTCGAGCTCGCCGCGGTCGAGCCACACGCCCCGGCACTGCGGGCAGTAGTCGATCTCGATGCCATTGCGGTCGCTCATCACGAGGAGGGTGTCATCAGTCGGGCACTTCATGTCCACAGTCTGCCGGGGCGACCCTATACGTCGACTGGATGCTCGCCGAGCGTCAGCGCAATGGCCGGGCAGTCCTTCCAGAGTCTCTCGAGCGAGTAGAACAAGCGCTCCTCCTCGTGGAAGACGTGCGCGACCACATCGCCGAAGTCGAGCAGGATCCAGCGACCCTCGGCGCGACCCTCACGACGAAGTGGCTTGGCACCGGCCTCGATCATGCGCTCCTCGATCTCGGCGGCGATGGCCTGCACATTGCGCTCATTGCGCCCCGTGACGAGGAGGAAGACATCGGTGAGCGGCAGCGGACCCGAGACGTCGAGTGCGACCAGGTCATCCCCCTGCTTGGAGTCGGCGGCGCGGGCCGCGACCTGGGTGAGGGCGATGGCGCGTTCGGTGGCAGTCACGGTGTCCTTCGACGAAAAGCGGGCGGGCAAAACACTCAGAATAGCCCGTTGACCGCGGCGAGCACGAACAGGCCGATGGCGACGACCGCCATGATGACGGTCGAGGCGACGAGGACGGTGGTGATCGTGTTACCCGCGGACCGTCGCCCGGTCGTCATGATGCCGCTCGTGCCGGTGTGGCTGCTCACCGCCCGCAAGGCGCTCACGGGAGCCGCATCCGCAGGCACCGCTGCAAGATCACCCGGGTCGAAGAGGTCGTCGATGTCGGGGCTCTCGTGCACGGTCGGCACTGTACCCGTCGACGAAACCGCGCGCGGCAGGTCGATCATGCCCGTGATGATGATTTCACCTGTGCCCGAGACGGGCCCTGACAGGCTGCCGAGCGGCATCTCCGGCAGCACGAGCGCATTGGTGTTCGTCATGCTGACGGCCGAACCGACCTCGCGGCTGAACGTGTTCTCGAACGGGTCGTCCTCATCGTGGATGCCGACCGACCAGTGCGAGCCTGTCGGCGCCGACCCGGGCGGAGCGGAGGAGACCGCCGTAGAGGCAACGAGCGGCACGGCGTCGGGCTGCACGAGTTCCGCGGGCGGGGTCTCGACGACGACTGCCTCCGGCACGAGGTTGCCGGATGAATCCGCGGGCTCGGGCGGCAACCCAGCGGCCTCGCGAAGCGCCCGGAGCTCCCGTCGGGAGAGCGTCTGTTCGCGTCGAGGATCGGTGACCACCGGCGGTGCCATCGCGGCGGCCGGCGCGATGACGTGCATCGGCGGCGGAGCGGCGCTTCCGGTGGTCGTGTCAGTCGCTGGCCCTGCATCCGGTCGCGAGGTGTGCTGGGTGTGGTATTCGAGCTGGGTGTCGAACGACGCGGCATGGAACGGCGTGCTACCGACCCCTTGAGCCCCGGCATCGATCGCTGGGTCGGCGGGGGGTCGGAAGTCGCGGCGTCGCATCCGCGGGGCGCCGGATGCCGACGGCGCGATCGGCGGCGTGGTCGGCTCGCTGCGCGCTTCGGGCGCAGCGCCGTACAAGGGAGCAAGGGGCACGGGCTCGACGAGGGCCGGCGGCACATCGACGCCGATGACCTCGTGCGCCGCGGGTGGGGCGTCGTAGTGCGGAACGCGCGGCCGCACCTGCGTGCGGTAAGCGACATCGCTCGGCGGTGACGACGGCACCGAGACGGGCGTGGCACTGCGTGCACGGCGCTCGAGCGGCTGAGCGAAGCCCTCGGGAGGAGCCTCCTGCGACGACACCTCGGCCCGCCGTGCGGCACGGCGGCTGAGGGGCGGGTCGGTAGGGATGCTCATGATGTGGGGCTCCGATAGAGCTGGTGCTTCGAGATGTACTGCACGACTCCGTCAGGTACGAGGTACCAAACGGGCGAGCCGTGCTCAACGCGCTCGCGACAGTCGGTAGACGAGATGGCCAGCGCGGGAATCTCGAGCAAGCTTACGTCGCCCTCAGGCAAACCGCGAACGCTCAGGTCGTGGCCGGGCCGCGTCACAGCGATGAAGTGGGCGAGCCGCCACAGTTCGGCCACGTCCTTCCAGTCGAGGATCTGCGCGATGGCGTCGGCTCCCGAGATGAAGAAGAGTTCAGCATCAGGATGCTGCGCCCGCACGTCGCGCAGGGTGTCGATCGTGTAGGTTGGCCCGTCGCGATCGATGTCGACGCGGCTCACGCGGAAGCGCGGGTTGGCCGCCGTGGCGATCACCGTCATGAGGTAACGGTGCTCGCTCGGGGTCACCCCGCTCTTCTGGTACGGGTGACCCGTCGGTACGAACACGACCTCGTCAAGCTCGAAGGCGTGCGCGACCTCGCTCGCGGCCACGAGGTGGCCGTGGTGGATCGGGTCGAAGGTGCCGCCCATGATGCCGATCCGCGCGCGGGGCGCGGAGGGCTGGGCGGCGGGTGTGGTGGCGATGGGTATCGCGACGGCGTCGGCCCGGCTCAGTGGCCGGCGTCGTGCCCGCTCGGCTTGGTCGCGGTCTTGTTGCTGTGCCGGTTCGCAACGTCGCGGTAGGCGAAGGTGATGAGGCCGAGCATGAGGAAGACGAGCGCGGCAACACCCGCGATCACTTCGGCGGGGGCGATAAGCGGAGCGAGCTCCTCCTCCGAATTGAGGATCGCAGTGGCCAGCGTCGTCAGCATTCCGTGCTCCCGTGGTCGGTGTCGAAGATCGAGGCTCTCAATCTACCGCGTGCCAGCCGCGGTCGGGCTCAGGCGCGAACCTGGCCGTCGCCGCGCACGATCCACTTCGTGCTCGTCAGCTCAGGCAGGCCCATGGGCCCGCGCGCGTGCAGCTTCTGGGTCGAGATGCCGATCTCGGCCCCGAAGCCGAACTCGCCTCCGTCGCTGAAGCGGGTCGAGGCATTGACCATGACAACGGCGGAGTCGACCTCGGCGAGGAACCGCTCGGCGTTGGCCATGTCGCGCGTGATGATCGACTCGGTGTGCTGGGTCGAGAACCGGCGGATGTGGGTGAGCGCAGCATCCAAGTCGTCGACGACCGCAACGGAGAGCTCGAGGGCCATGTGCTCGGTTGCGAAGTCGTCGTCGGTCGCGGGCGGCAAGCTCGCGTCGATCGCGCGAGCCCGCTCGTCGCCGCGCACCGTGACCCCAGATGCCCGCAGCGCCGTGAGCACGCGCGGCAGCAGGCGCGCCGCCGCGTCCCGGTGAACGAGCACGGTCTCGACGGCGTTGCACACGCTCGGCCGCTGCACCTTGGCGTTGTGCACGATGTCGACGGCGAGCTGCTCGTCGGCCGTCGCGTCGAGCACGATGTGCACGACGCCCGCGCCCGTCTCGATCACGGGCACGGTCGACTCTCGCACGACCGTCTGGATGAGATCGGCGCTGCCGCGCGGGATGAGCACGTCGACGAAACCGCGCGCCCGCATGAGCGCGGCGGCACCCGCGCGACCGTGCGCGTCGATCGTCTGCACCGCCTCGGCGGGCAGCCCGGTCTCGACGAGCGCGCGCTGGATGACCTCGACGAGCACCCGGTTCGAGCTCTCGGCCGCACTGCCGCCGCGCAGGACCGCGGCGTTGCCGCTCTTGAGGGCGAGCGCGGCGATATCGACCGTCACGTTGGGGCGCGCCTCGTAAATCGCGCCGACGACGCCGAAGGGCACGCGCACCTGGCTCAGCTGGATTCCGTTCGGTAGCCGCGATCCGCGCACGACCGTACCCACGGGGTCGGGTAGCGCGATGACGTCGCGCACAGCGGCCGCGAGCGCCCGCACGCGGGCCTCGTCGAGCCGCAGACGGTCGAGCAGCCCTGCCGACAGCCCTCCAGCGCGGCCGCGCTCCAGGTCGTCGGCGTTCGCGGCGATGATGCACGGTGTCGCGGTCTCGAGCGCCGTCGCGATGGCCGCGAGGGCCGCGTCCTTTCGCGCCGAGGCGGCAATGGCGAGCGTGCGCGATACTTCCTTCGCCGCGTGCAGCTCGAGGTCGATGAGCGAGTCGGAGAGGACGGTCGACATGGCCTCAGCCTACCGGCGAGGCCTCGAACCAGGTGCCAACGGCCTCACCGGCGAGAGCCTGCGCGACGCGGTCGGTCGAGGTCAGGATGACGGGGATGCCCTGGCTCACGGCGAGCTTCGCCGCGGCGATCTTCGTACCCGCTCCCCCGGTACCGACCCCTGCGGCGCCGATGTCGCCGAGCTCGACCGAGGCGAGGTCATCGTCGTGCGCGACGACGTCGATGCGCCGGGCGCCCGGCTCGTGGGGCGGCCGGGTGTACAGCGCGTCGACGTCGCTCAACAGCACGAGCAGATCGGCGTGCACGAGCTCGCTCACGAGCGCGGCGAGGCGATCGTTGTCGCCGAAGCGGATCTCTTGCGTCGCGACGGTGTCGTTCTCGTTGACGATGATGAGGATGCGCAGGCCCAGCAGGCGCTCCATGGCGCGCTGCGCGTTGCTGCGCGGCGTCGCGTGCTCGAGATCGCCCGCGGTCAGCAACACCTGGCCGGCGACGATACCGTACCGGTCAAGGCTCTCTTGGTATCGGTAGATGAGCACGTTCTGGCCGACGGCCGCCGCGGCCTGCTGCGTCGCCAGGTCGGTCGGGCGCGCGTCGAGGTTGAGGTACGGGATGCCCGTGGCGATGGCGCCCGACGAGACGAGCACGACCTCCGTGCCTCGGCCGTGCGCGGCCGCGAGCGCGTCGACGAGCGGGCCGATCTGCCCGACGTTGGGGCCGCTGATCGACGACGACCCCACCTTGACCACGATGCGCTTGGCCGCGGTCACGGCAGCGCGGCGCTGCTCAGTCATCGCCCTCCTCGTCGTTGTACCTGCTCGCATCGCGCTCGGCGACGCGCTCGGCCTCGAGCTCCGCGCGCGCCGCGGTCTTCGCGTCCATGCGCTCGTAGTAGCTCTGGCGGCGCTGACTCGTCGACGGCCGGTTGAGAGCGTCGAGGCGGGGGTCGGTGCCGCGAGGCGCGGTCATGAGCTCGGCCGCGCTCGTGAGCGTGGGCTCCCAGTCGAACACGACGCCGTCGCCGGGCCCGATGACCACGGTCGCTCCGGCGACCGCCCCGGCGGCGAAGAGCTTGTCTTCGATGCCGATCTTGGCGAGCCGGTCGGCGAGATAGCCGACGGCCTCGTCGTTGCGGAAGTCGGTCTGCTGCACCCAGCGCTCGGGCTTGGCCCCGAGGATGCGGTACAGGTTGCCGTCGCTGCCGCCCTCGACGACGATGCTGAACTCTTCCGTGTTCACGGCGCGCGGGCGCAGCACGATGCGCACGCGCGTGACGGCCTCGGCCGCCTTCGCGGCACGGTCAGCCTCGACGAGCTCGGCGAGCGCGAACGTGAGCGGGCGCAGGCCCTCACGGCTCACGGCACTGATCTCGAAGACGCGGTAGCCGCGGGCCTCGAGCTCGGGGCGCACGAGCGCGGCGAGGTCGCGCCCCTCGGGCACGTCGACCTTGTTGAGGGCGATGAGCTGCGGGCGCTCGAGCAGCGGCAGCTGGCCCTCGGGCACGGGGTACGCGGCGAGTTCGCCAAGGATGATCTCGAGGTCGCTAATCGGGTCGCGGCCCGGCTCGAGCGTGGCGCAGTCGAGCACGTGCAGCAGCGCGCTGCAGCGCTCGACGTGGCGGAGGAACTCGAGGCCGAGACCCCTACCCTCGCTCGCGCCCTCGATGAGGCCGGGCACGTCGGCGACGGTGAACCGCGACTCGCCCGACTCGACGACGCCGAGGTTGGGGTGCAGTGTCGTGAAGGGGTAGTCGGCGATCTTCGGCTTCGCGGCCGAGATCGCGGCGATGAGGCTCGACTTGCCGGCACTGGGGTAGCCGACGAGCGCGACGTCGGCGACCGTCTTGAGCTCGAGGACGATGTCGCCCTCCCAGCCGTCGGTTCCGAGCAGGGCAAAGCCCGGGGCTTTGCGCTTCGTGGTGGCGAGCGCCGCGTTGCCGAGACCGCCCTGACCACCGGGCGCGACAACGATGCGCATGCCGGGCTCGGTCAAGTCGGCGAGCTCGGTGCCGTCGGCGTCGCGCACGACCGTGCCGATGGGCACGGGCAGCTCGAGGTCGGCGCCCGTGAAGCCCGAGCGGTTGTCGCCCATGCCGGGTCCGCCGTTGTCGCTCGAGCGGTGCGGCCGACGGTGGTAGCCGAGCAGGGTCGTCTCGTTCGCAGCCGCGACGAGCACGATGTCGCCGCCGTCGCCGCCGTTGCCGCCATCAGGGCCCGCGAGGGGCTTGAACTTTTCACGCCGCACCGAGACGCAGCCGTGGCCGCCGTTCCCCGCGCGCAGGTGAAGGGTCACACGGTCGACAAACGTCGCCATGATGGTGCCTCCTCGTACTGCTCTGCCGCGGCGCCGATGTGCCCGTGACTGCTGTCGTGCTGTGCTGCTGTGGAACGGCAGAAGGGGCGGGCCGAAGCCCGCCCCCTCGCGTGTGACTCTGAGGTCGTGGTTAGACGCTCACGACGTTGACGACCTTGCGGCCGCCCTTCTGGCCGAACTGCACCGCGCCCGCCTCGAGGGCGAACAGAGTGTCGTCTCCGCCACGGCCGACGTTGGCGCCGGGGTGGAAGTGCGTGCCGCGCTGGCGGACGAGGATCTCGCCGGCCTTGACAACCTGGCCGCCGAAGCGCTTGACACCCAAGTATTGGGGGTTCGAGTCGCGACCGTTGCGGGTGGACGATGCGCCCTTTTTGTGTGCCATTGTTCGCGCCCCTTCTTACTTGATGCCGGTGATCTTGACGCGGGTCAGGTCGGCGCGAAAACCCTGACGCTTCTTGTACCCCGTCTTGTTCTTGAACTTCTGGATGACGATCTTGGGGCCGCGCAGGTCGCCCAGCACCTCGGCCGTCACGGTGACCTTCGCGAGCTTCTTCGCGTCGGTGGTGACCGTGTCACCGTCGACGAGCAGAACCGGGGTCAGCTGGATGGTGCCATCCTCGCTCGCCTTGATGCGGTCGAGGACGACAACGGTGCCGACCTCGACCTTCTCCTGCCGCCCACCGGCGCGCACAACTGCGTAGACCACGTTTCACCTTTGCTCTGTTGACAGAATCCTGCTCGCGCGCCGAGTGCGACGCGTCGAGACGTGCTGAGGGGTGCCAGCGCAGGCTTAGCCCAGCGCGCACCAACGATAAAGAATAGCCGACCGTGGGATGCCCGGTCAAACGCGCTCGATCGGCGAGCTCCGCGCACCCTCAGCCTACAATCGCGACCATGGCCGTGCTGATCGATGAGCCCATCTGGCCGGCCCACGGCCGCCTCTGGGGCCACCTCGTGAGTGATACCTCACTCGACGAGCTGCACGCGTTCGCCGCCGCCGCAGGAATTCCCGATCGCGGGTTCGATCACGACCACTACGACTACCCGGAGGAGCGCCGCGAACTGCTTATCGCGCAGGGAGCCGTGCCCGTGTCGGGCAAAGAGCTCATCGCGCGCCTCACCGCCGCGGGCCTGCGGGTGAGCCAACGGGCGAAACGCGGGCTCTAGACGGCCACAGCACCAGCGAGAGAAACCCGGCCTGCAGGGCTTTGGGGGGGCACCCGCTCACCCGTGCGGCGCGAAGCCCTCGAAAGCGCGCACCACGGCCCCCGTTTCAATGCCAACAACGATCGTGGTGACGGAGGTTACACGGACACGCTGCGGGGAACGTGCTCGTCGTGATCATTGTGGTCGTGCCCGTGGTGGGCGTCGACTCGCGTCGGCGTCGCTTCCGGTTTCGTTGCATCCGGCATTGCTGGAGCGCGCGCCTCAGCTCGACCTCACGACCCCTCGGGTTCCGTCTGAGTGCTGATCGTGCCGCTCGAGACCCGGCGCGAGGCGCGCTTGCGCGTGCCGGGGGCCGGCGGCTCGGGCAGCGACTTGAGCACCGAGCCGAGCAGCTGATCGGCCGTCGTCGCATCGATCGGGGCACGGCTGCGCGCTGGCTTCTTCGAAACGGGGATGTCGAGGATCTCGACGGTCGCGAGCTCAGCACTCGCGGCAGACGGCGCGCTCGGGGCGGGCTCCGCGGGCGACACGACCGGCAACTCGATCGTCCCGGTCGTGGGTGCGTCGTGGTGCACGGTCTTGGCCGCGATCGCCGCGACCGCACGACTCACGTCGTCGGTGATGGCGTGCGCCGCGGTCGTGGTGCCACTCTTCGGCGAGGCGCCGCGCCCGGATCCGTTCTGACCGCTGGTGCCGCTGCCGTTGCCCAAACCGCCCCGTCGACGACCGCTCGAGCCGCCGATGCCGCCGCCATTGGCTGCGGTGTCGGAGCCCTGGCGGTGCCGCACGACGGGCTCGTGGTGCACGATGAGGCCGCGGCCGCCGCAGACCTCGCACGACTCACTGAAGGTCTCGAGCAGGCCGAGGCCGAGGCGTTTGCGCGTCATCTGCACGAGGCCGAGGCTCGTGACCTCGGCGACCTGGTGCTTTGTGCGGTCGCGGCTCAGGCACTCCATGAGGCGGCGCAGCACGAGGTCGCGGTTCGACTCGAGCACCATGTCGATGAAGTCGACGACGATGATTCCGCCGATGTCGCGCAGGCGCAGCTGCCGCACGAGCTCTTCCGCCGCCTCGAGGTTGTTCTTCGTCACCGTCTCTTCGAGGTTGCCGCCCGAGCCGACGAATTTGCCGGTGTTGACGTCGACGACCGTCATCGCCTCGGTGCGGTCAATAATGAGCGAGCCCCCTGAGGGCAGCCAGACCTTGCGGTCGAGCGCCTTCTCGATCTGCTCGCTGATGCGGTACTCGTCGAAGGGGTCGTGGTCGCCCTCGTGCTTCTGCACGCGGTCGAGCAGGTCGGGAGCCACACCGCGCAGGTAGGCCTCTATCGTCTGCTGGGCGTCGGCTCCGCTGATGACGAGCGAGCGGAAGTCTTCGTTGAAGACGTCGCGGATGATCTTGATGAGCAGGTCGGGCTCGCTGTGCAGCATCGCGGGAGCCGGTGTCGACGACAGCCGCTTGCTGATCTCGGCCCACTGGCTCGTGAGGCGTTGCACGTCGAGCGTGAGCTGTTCCTCGGTGGCCCCCTCGGCCGCCGTGCGCACGATGACGCCCACGTTCTCGGGCAGCACCTCCTTGAGGATCTTCTTGAGGCGCGCGCGCTCGGTGTCGGGAAGTTTGCGGCTGATGCCGCTCATCGAGCCGTTGGGCACGTAGACGAGGTAGCGGCCCGGCAGGCTCACCTGGCTCGTCAGGCGGGCGCCCTTGTGGCCGATGGGGTCTTTGGTAACCTGCACGAGCACCTTATCGCCGGGCTTGAGGGCGAGCTCGATGCGGCGCGGCTGGGTCTTGCCATCGCTGTCGAGCGCGGCAGAATCCCAATCGACCTCGCCCGAGTAGAGCACGGCGTTGCGGCCGCGGCCGATGTCGACGAAGGCGGCCTCCATGCTTGGTAGCACGTTCTGCACCCTGCCGAGGTAGACGTTGCCGATGAGGCTCGACTCTTGCGAGCGAGCGACGTAGTGCTCGACGAGCACGCCGTCTTCCAGCACGCCGATCTGGATGCGCCCATCTTTCGAGCGCACGATCATCTGGCGGTCGACGCTCTCGCGGCGGGCGAGGAACTCCGCCTCAGTCACGACCGGGCGGCGGCGGCCAGCATCGCGGCCGTCGCGGCGGCGCTGCTTCTTGGCTTCGAGGCGCGTGGAGCCCTTGATGCGCTGGGGCTCGGTGATGAGTTCAGCCGGCCGCCTCGCCGCGCGCGTGCGCGTGGTCGAGTCGTCGTCGCGCGTGCTCTCGGTGCGACCGGTGTCACCCTCGGCTCCACCGCGGGTGCGGCGCGAGCGCGAGCGGCGGCGGCTCGTGACCGTGCCTTCCTCGTCGACGTCGTCGAGGTCGATCGGGGTGCGGCTCGAGCGGCTCGTGCCGACGGGGGCGCCGCGCGGTGCGAGCACCTCGACGGGCGGTGCGAAGAACAGTAGCGAGGTGGTCGACTCGGGCTTGAGCTCGGGGAACGCGGCGGCGGGTGCCGGGGGCTCAGCCGGGGTCTCGACAGCGGCGGAGGTCTCGTCGGCGGGGGTCTCGTCGGCGACCGGCGCCTCGTCGACCGCGGATGCTTCACTCGCCTTCTCGGCGTCAGCGGCGGGCTGGGCGGCCTCGGCCGCATCCATCACCGCGTCAGCGTCGACCGATGCGGCCTCGGGCTCGGCGAGCGGGCCGCCGTCGAAGCCGGGCTCGCTCTGCGCGGCGTGCTCGCTGGCCTTCTTCGGGGCGCGGGATGCGAACAGTCGCGTGCGCTTCTTGGTCGTCTTCTCGTTGTCGTCACTCACCATCGCTGGTGCACTCCTCGACCGTACGGGCCGCGCCCGAACGGGAAATCTTGGGAGGGGGACGTTGCCCCCGCCGAACTCTTCTGTTGTCGTCGGCCGCGCCCCCGGTATCGAGTGCTGCGCTGGCCGGCGCTGGCGGTGCCGACCCTGTCACGGTCGTGGCACTGCCGCCCCGCGCGCCCTGTCACGGCGGTGGGGCTGGGGAAACTGGCTATTCCCCGCGGTCGCGGCAATCGGTGCCGCAATACTGGTCTGGTTTGTCGCCCAGGAAGCTCTTCAGTCGGTCATCGCGAGCGCGGCTGGCGACGACTGGTGCTCATTATCGCACGGACTCGCCACCGTAGGACCTTCGACGACGCTAGAGCCGGGCCTGGAGATGATAATCGTCGAGTGACCGACGTCGAAACCACCGAGCCGCCCGCTCCCCCCGAGCCCCGCCGCCCTATCGGCTTGGCCCTCTTCCTCATCGTGACGGGAGCGGTCGGCTGGCTCGGCGCGATGGCCCTCATCACTGAGCGCGTGAAACTGCTGCTCGACCCCGAGTACACGCTCACCTGCGACATCAACCCGCTCATCTCGTGCGGCAACGTCATGGCGTCGTGGCAAGCCTCGCTGCTGGGCTTCCCGAACCCGCTGCTCGGCGTCGCGGGCCTCGTCGCCCCGATCGCGGTCGGCGTAGCGCTGCTCGCGGGCGCGCGCTTCGACCGCTGGTTCTGGTGGGCCTTCCTCACCGGGGTGACGGGCGCCTTCGTCTTCGTGCACTGGCTCTTCGAGCAGGCGGTCTACCAGATCGGCGCGCTGTGCCCGTGGTGCATGCTCGTGTGGCTCATGGTCATCCCCATGTTCTGGGTCCTGCTGATCTGGGCGCTCAAGGGCGACGTGCTGACGAGCAACGCCGCGGTGCAGCGGCTCGCGAGTGCCGTCTGGCCGTTCACCTGGGTGATCGTGCTCGCCAACCTCGTGGCGATCGCCGTCGCGATCGTCGTGCAGTTCCCGACGCTGCTGGGCCTGCTGCTCGGCTAGCGGCCCGCCGGCGGGCTCAGTCGAACCAGAGGGCGAGTTCGCGCGCGGCGCTCTCCGGCGAGTCGGAGCCGTGCACGAGATTCTGCTGCACCCGCAGGCCCCAGTCGCGGCCGAGGTCGCCGCGAATGGTGCCGGGGGCCGCGGTCGTGGGGTCGGTCGTGCCCGCGAGCGAGCGGAAGCCCTCGATGACGCGGTTGCCCGCGACCCGCGCGGCGACGACGGGGCCCGACTCCATGAATTCGAGCAGCGGCTCGTAGAACGGCTTGCCCTCGTGCTCGGCGTAGTGCGCGGCGAGACGCGAGCGGTCGGGCTGCACGAGCCGCAGGTCGACGAGCTGGTAGCCCTTCGCCTCGATGCGGCGCAGAATCTCGCCCGTGAGGTTGCGGGCGACGCCGTCGGGCTTGATCAGCACGAGGGTCTCTTCGACGGTCGTGGTCATGGGGGCTCCTTACAGACGGGGGCGGATGCTCGGGCAGAGGTCAGACGGAGGCGGCGCGCTTCGCCGCGTCGAGCTGGGTGCCCTTGACGAAGCAGTAGATCCAGAATCCCACGAAGATCGCGGCCGTGACGGCGGCGAGCACCTCGATGAACCCGGTGGCGAGCAGCAGCACCTGCACCGCGTGGCCGAACCACACTCCCCAGCGGTACCGCACCACGCGCGTCGCAATAAGCAGCAGCAGCACGAGCACCGCGCCGCCGCCGAACACGACGCCGGCGGGCAGCACGTCGAGGCCGTTGATGGCGAGGGTGCCGAAAATCACCGCGAGCACCTCCATTCCGAGGGTCACGGTGAGCAGCGACTCGAGGGCACCGCGCTCGCGCTTCGGGCGGCGCACCGGCGTCGCAGTGTCGTCGGGATCGGGGGTGGCGGCGGTGTCGGTCACAGCATCCAATTCTGCTCGCGCGCGATGAGCATCGCCTGACCGACGAGCGTGATCGAGCCCGTCACGAGGATGGCGTCGTTGGGCCCGGCCTCGTCGCGCGCCTCGGCGAGGGCAACCGCCAGCTCGGGCTCGATGCGCACGCGGTCGGGGCCCGCGACGGCCGTGACCGTCTCCGCGAGATCGTCGGCGGCAACAGCGCGCGCCGAGTTCGAGCGCGTGACGATGAAGCGGTCGACGATCGGGTCGAGCGCCTCGATGATGCCGCGGTCGTCCTTGTCGGCGAGCACGCCCACGATCGCCGTGATCGAGTCGAAGGCGAAGGAGTCCATGAGCGCCCGCCCGAGCGCCTCGGCACCGTGCGGGTTGTGGGCGGCGTCGACGAGCACGCTCGGCTCGATGCCGATGAGCTGCAGCCGGCCCGGGCTCGTGACGGTCGCGAGGCCTTCGATGAGCACGTCATCGGCGAGCCGCTGGGTGCCGTCGCCGAGGAATGACTCGACGGCCGCGATGGCAACCGCGGCGTTGTGCGCCTGGTGCTCGCCGAAGAGGGGCAGGAAGAGCTCGCGGTACTCGCCGGCCCGGCCCCGCACGTCGATGAGCTGGCCGCCGACCGCGAGGCGGGCATCCATGAGGGCGAAGCCGACCCCCTCGGCGACGAGCTCGGCCTCGTTGTGCTCGGCGGCGCTCATGAGCTCGTCCATCGCCTCGGCGGCCTGCAGCGCCGTGACGACCGTGGCCGCGGGCTTGACGATGCCGGCCTTCGTGCGCGCGATCTCTGCGACCGTCTCGCCGAGGAAGCGCGTGTGGTCGAGCGCGATGGGGGTGAAGACGGCGACGTCGCCATCCGCGACGTTGGTCGAATCCCACTCGCCGCCCATACCGACCTCGATCACCGCGACGTCGACGGGCGCGTCGGCAAAGCTCGCGTAGGCAAGCGCCGTGAGCGCCTCGAAGTTGCTGAGTGCGGGCTCGCCGCTCGCCGCGAGCTCGGCGTCGACCATGAGCAGGTAGGGCGCGACATCAGCCCAGTTGTCGGCGAGCGCGCGATCGGTGATGGGCTCGCCGTCGATGACGATGCGCTCGTTGATGCGCAGCAGGTGCGGACTCGTGAGCAGGCCCGTGCGCAGGCCGTAGGCGCGCAGGATGCTCTCGATCATGCGCGCCGTCGACGTCTTGCCGTTCGTGCCCGTGAGGTGCACGATCGCGAAGCTGCGCTGCGGGTCGCCCAGCAGCTCGACGGCTCGGCGCGCAGCATCAAGGCGCGGCTGGGGGCTGCCCTCGCTGCCGCGCGCGAGCAGCTCGGCGTGCACGGCCTCGGCCGCGGCGCGGTCGGCGGCGGCCTGCTCGCCCTCGCCCCCGCGATCGATGCCGCTCATGCGCGTACCACCGAGACGGTCACGGATGCTCCCTCGCCCACCGCGGTCGCGGCGCCCTCGCCAGCCTGGCCGACCTCGAGGGTCGTGGCAAGCGTCTCGGCGCCGATGAGCTGCCGGTGCGCCTCGATCGCGGCGCGAGTCGCCTCATCGTGCGAGCCGAGCGTCAGCACGATGCGGTCGCTCACGTCGAGCCCCGCGTCTTTGCGCGCCTGCTGCACGGCGCGAATGAGGTCGCGCGCGAGGCCCTCGGCCGCGAGCTCGGGCGTGACGCGCGTGTCGAGCAGCACGAAGCCGCTGCCGGGCAAGAACACGACCGCCGCCGCGGGGTCGTCCAGCTCGAGCTCGAGCGTGTACTCCCCCGCCTCGAGCGCGATGCCGCCCGCCGTGACGACGTCGCCGTCGACCGACCAGTCGCCCGCCTTCGCGGCGGCGATGACCTGCTGCACCTGCTTACCGATGCGCGGGCCGGCGGCGCGGGCGTTGACGGCGAGCCGTCGCGCGATGCCGTAGTCGTCGACGAGGCTCTCGTCGAACTCGACGAGCGTCACGGTCTTGACGTTGAGCTCGTCGCGCACGATGTCGCTGAAGGCCTCGAGCGCCGCGGCGCCGGGGGTGACGACCGTGAGGGTCTGCAGCGGCAGGCGCACCCGAAGACCCTGGGCCTTGCGCAAGGCGAGGCCCGAGCTCGCGATCGACCGCACGCGGTCCATCGCGGCGACGAGGGCCTCGTCGGCCGGGAACTCGTCGGCGGCGGGCCAGTCGGTGAGGTGCACGCTCTCGCCGCCCGTGAGGCCACGCCACACTTCTTCGGCCACGAGCGGCGCGAGTGGGGCCGACAGGCGGGCGAGGGTCTCGAGCACGGTGAAGAGGGTGTCGTGAGCATCCCGATCATCGCCCGCCCAGAAGCGGTCGCGCGACCGGCGCACGTACCAGTTGGTGAGCACGTCGGCGAAGTCGCGCAGGGCGGCGGCGGCGAGCGGGGCGTCGAGCGCCTCGAGCTGCGCCGTCACCTCGACGACGAGGTCGCGCGTCTTCGCGAGCAGGTAGCGGTCGAGCACGTTCGCCGAGTCGATGCGACGACGCGCCTCGCCGAGCGTGCCGGCGTTGGCGTAGAGCGTGAAGAAGTAGTACGTGCTCCACAGCGGCAGCAAGAACTCGCGCACACTCGCGCGAATGCCCTCTTCAGTGACGATGAGGTTGCCGCCGCGAATCACCGAACTCGACATCTCAAACCAGCGAATCGCATCGGAACCATCGCGGTCGAACGTCTCGAACACGTCGGGGTAGTTGCGCAGGCTCTTCGAGGCCTTCTGCCCGTCGTTGCCCAGAACGATGCCGTGGCTGATGACGTTCTTGAACGCCGGGCGATCGAAGAGTGCCGTCGCCAGAATGTGCATCGTGTAGAACCAGCCACGGGTCTGGCCGATGTACTCGACGATGAAGTCGCTCGGGTTGTGGCTCTCGAACCAGTCGGCGTTCTCGAAGGGGTAGTGCACCTGGGCGAAGGGCATCGAGCCCGAGTCGAACCAAACGTCGAAGACGTCGTCGATGCGGCGCATCGTCGACCGACCCGTCGGGTCGTCGGGGTTCGGGCGCGTGAGCTCATCGATGAACGGGCGATGCAGGTCGACCTCGCCCGTTAAGTTGCGCGGCAGCGTGCCGAAGTCGGCCTCGAGCTCGGCCAGCGAGCCGTAGACGTCGACGCGCGGGTAGTTGGGGTCGTCGCTCTTCCACACCGGGATGGGGCTGCCCCAGTAGCGGTTGCGGCTGATCGACCAGTCGCGCGCGCCCTCGAGCCACTTGCCGAACTGCCCGTGTTTGACGTTCTCGGGCACCCACGTGATCTGCTCGTTGAGCTCGAGCATGCGGTCGCGAATCTGGGTGACGCGAACGAACCAACTCGACACCGCCTTGTAGATGAGCGGGTTGCGGCACCGCCAGCAGTGCGGGTAGCTGTGCTCGTAGCTGCGCAGCTGAAAGAGCCGGCCCTGTTCGCGCAGCAGGCCGATGAGGGTCTTGTTCGCCTCGAAAACCTGCAGGCCCGCGACCTCGGTCACGACGTCGAGGAACCGGCCGCCGTCGTCGACGGAGATGATGATCGGGATGCCCGCGGCGGCGCACGTCGCCTGGTCGTCCTCACCGTAGGCGGGCGCCTGGTGCACGATGCCCGTGCCCTCGCCCGTCGCGACGTACTCGGCGACGAGGACCTGCCAGGCGTTCTGCATGCCCCACGCCTCGACATCGGCGTAGTAGTCCCACAGCCGGTCGTACTGCACGCCGCCGAGCTCGGCGCCCGCGAGGGTGCGGGTGACGGCGGCCCGGGCCTCGTCGAGAGACGCGAAACCGAGCTCCTTCACGTATGCGCCGATCGTGTCGGCGGCCAGCAGGAACGACCGGGCCCCCGCATCCACGACCGCGTACTCGATCGCGGGGCCCACGGCGAGCGCCGCATTCGTCGGCAGCGTCCACGGCGTCGTCGTCCACGCGAGGGCCTCGACGCCTGTGAGCCCGAGCGCCTCGGCCTTCTCGCCCACGAGGGGGAAGGTCACGGTCACCGACTGGTCTTGCCGCATCTGGTAGACGTCGTCGTCCATGCGCAGCTCGTGGTTCGACAGCGGCGTCTCGTCGCGCCAGCAGTACGGCAGCACGCGGTAGCCCTCGTAGGCGAGGCCCGTGTCGTGCAGCGTCTTGAACGCCCACAGCACGCTCTCCATGAACGTGATGTCGAGCGTCTTGTAGTCGTTCTCGAAGTCGACCCACCGGGCCTGACGCGTCACATAGGTCTGCCACTCGTCGGTGTACCTCAGCACGCTCTCACGCGCCTTCGCGTTGAAGGCCTCGATGCCCATCTCTTCGATCTGGGACTTCTCGGTGATGCCGAGCTGCTTCATCGCCTCGAGCTCGGCGGGCAGTCCGTGGGTATCCCACCCGAACCGGCGGTGCACCTGCTTGCCGCGCATGGTCTGGAAGCGCGGGAACACGTCTTTCGCGTAGCCCGTGAGCAGGTGACCAAAGTGCGGCAGGCCGTTGGCGAACGGCGGGCCGTCGTAGAACACCCACTCGTCGCAGCCCTCGCGCTGCGCGATCGAGCGGCGGAAGGTGTCGGCGCTCGCCCAGTAGGCGAGCACCTCGCGCTCGAGGGCGGGGAAGCTCGGCGAGGCGACGACCGAGGTGTCGTCGCGGTGGCGGGGGTACGTCATGGGCGGTGCTCCTGGATTCGACGGTGTCGGCTGCTGCGCTCACCGCGAGGACGACGGCGCTGTCGGCGCTACCGCGGTACCACCCCGCTTGCGGGCTCCCCCCATTCACTGGTGGATGCCCGCCTCTCTGCATCGGCTGTGACGGGCCTGCCCCGCTCGGGTCTAGCAGCCGCTCAGGAGCGGCGTTCTTCCGAGGACTCCCCGGTGATGGCCGGATCGATGTCGATGCGTCAATGGTAGCCGCCCGCCCGTCGGGAATGAACCGGGGGGCTACTACGCTGAGGGACTTGTGACTGCCTCGATGACGCCCCTCGCCCCCGCCGCCTCCGATCCGCGCATCGCGCGCCGCGCCCGCTGGGCCTCGCTCGTGGGCACCTCGCTCGAGTCGTACGACTTCTACCTCTTCGCCTACTTCTCGGCGTTCTTCGCCGGCCCGCTGTTCTTCGAACCGCTCGGCAACGTGGGCGCCAACCTCGCGGCGCTCGCGACGATCGGCGTCGCATTCGTCATCCGCCCGCTCGGCGCCATCATCTTCGGCCACCTCGGTGACCGCATCGGCCGCCGGACGGTGCTCATCGTCACGATCACCATGATGGGCGTCGCCACCGGCCTGATCGGCGTGCTGCCGACCTACGAGCAGGCCGGCTGGCTCGGCGCCGTGCTGCTGGTACTGCTGCGCGTGCTACAGGGCGTCTCGCTCGGCGGCGAGTGGGGCGGCGCGGTGCTCATCGCGACCGAGCACGAGACCCGCGCCAATCGCGCCTTCGCGGCCGCGATGCCGCAGCTCGGCTCGCCCATCGGCTCGATCCTCGCGGCCGTCGCCTTCCTCTGGCTCACGCTCTCGCTCTCGAGCGCTGAGATCAGCGAGTGGGCCTGGCGCGTGCCGTTCCTCACGGCGATCCCGCTGCTGGCTATCTCGCTCTACCTGCGGCTGGCGATCACCGAGACGCCGGTGTTCACGGCGGTGAAGGATGCCGGGCGCGCGCCGCGCATCCCCCTCGCCGCCCTGCTGCGCGCCCAGCCCGTCACGATCGTCGTCGCTGTGGGCGTCGCGCTGCTCGGCATCGGTTCGTACTCGCTCATGAACACCTACACGATCAACTACGGCGCTGCGGTTCTCGGCTTCGACTACTACGAACTGCTCATCGCGACGACCGTGGGCGGCCTGCTGCAGCTCGTGACGATCCCGCTGTTCGGCGCGTGGGCGACCCGCATCGGTTCGGGGCTCGTCGTGGCCATTGGCGCGCTCGGCACGCTGCTCGTGTCGTTCCCGATCTACTTCTTCCTGCAAGACGCGAGCTTCGGTTTCCTCGTCGGCATGATGATCATCGGCGGCATCCTGCCGACGATGAGCTGGGCGGCGCTCGGCGGCATCTTCACCGAGCTCTTCGACGAGCGCTACCGCTACTCGGCGCTCGGCTTCTCGTACGCCCTCGCGGCCGTCGTCGCGGGCTTCGTGCCCGCGCTTACGGGCGCCCTCGGAGCGGCGACCGGCAACGCCTGGTGGCACCCCGCGATCGTGCTCGCCGCCATGTCGGTCATCACCCTCGTCGCCTCGCTCGTCGCCATTCGCATCCGCGTCGATCGCGACGATGCGCCTGAGGGCGCCGCAGCAGCCCTCAGGGACTAGGGAAGGCGGGTCACCTGCGTGTGCTCGCGCAGAGGATCGAACCAGCACGTCTCGTTTCGGGCGTGCTCCTGCCGATGAAGGCTCGATCGGCGAGTAGATGACGATGTCACGCGCGTCCGTTTGTCGCGAGACGAGATGAGCGGCTCTGTCGAGGAAGCGAAGTTCCGCGCGGCGACACATCTTGCTGGCGTGCATGGCATGCGTGCCGGAGAACTCACGGAGTGCCATACGGGTTGCGACGAGTTGGTGTGCGTCCGCCATCGCGGCCGCAACGATGTAGTACCGATTGGGCCCGTCGAACTGGAAGCTCTCGTCGATGAAGACAATCGGGCTGTCGGTCGATGCGTAGCGGCTGGCCAACTCCAGTCTCACGGCGACTCCTCCGACACACCACGAGAAAGCTCCGATGCCGGGATAGGCGCAGCACTCGTTAAAGTGAGCAGCCCCAGGTAGTCCGCAGACATCTGGGGCATGACGCCTCGTCGGCCCGGAAAGAATCCGAACGAACTACCCGCGTTGCTCAAGGAGAGATTACCCCCGACGAGGCGGTTCAAGCCAGCCGTCACAGCAGGGTCACAACACGCCAACAGCGTGCAGGAGCGCACTCCAATTCGGTGACTGGCTAATGTTCGACTCTGTAACCAATAGATGGCGCCAGACACCGTGGCTCTGTGATTCATTGACGGCGACGACCCAATCCTCAGCGGCATGCTTCTTGGCAGCGACATCTAGGTCGTTCGCTGCAGCGGCGTCGGATTTGGTCTCTACCAGCCAGTGCACACCGTCTGTGTCGATGACTATGAAGTCGGGGAAGTAACGCCCGGCGGGCATTCGGGTGATGTACGCGCCGTCCGACGGGTAGAGCCGCAACCACCACGCAACGCCGTCGCTCTGGTCGACGAGCGTCGCGAACGCGAACTCGCCCGTCTTCGAATCGAACGACGCGGCGGCCTCAGCCGACTTCGTCCATTCGCCGTACCACGCTCCAACGACGAACTCGGAGTACCAGGAGTGAATGATCGATGGCTTTGGGCGCGGCTGCAACAGTTCGACAGGTCGCCACACGAAGCTCGGCTGGCGATCGTTGCGGTCGTAGGCGGCCCTGACGAGTGAGGCGATTGCGGTGATCGACTGCGCCGCGCGCTGCGACGTCCAGTCTTCTGGTTCAGACCCGGCAGCACCGGCGGCGGCCAAGAAGGTGTCAGCGATGCTTTCCGCCCACACACGCTCGGTCAGCAACTGAGGCACCAGACCGAGATTCATGATGCGCATGACGAGGTCGTTGCGCACCTCTGCCGCGCTGACGTAGTTCTGGGTCGCGCTCACGCTCGTGACGGCCTCGGTGCGCACGTTCACCTCGTCGTCGAGATCGCGGTCGGCGACGATCGCCTGGCCCTGAAGACTGACTTCGTAGTTGACGCGATGCTGCTGACCCGCGATCGCCACCGCATCCATGTCGACGCTCTCGAGACTGAACGGCACCGGGACCAGCGCGCGTTCCCGACGAGGGAACACGATGCGCGGACGCCCCGGCACGAATGGCAGGTGCTGGCCAATGGCCTCGATGTCACGCTCGATGCTCACGGCGCTGGTGTCAACAGACTGAATGATCAACAGATCAGCTTCGCTCATGCCACCGAGTACGCCGTCACCGTCGCCGGGTTCGCCGACCACTCCGGGCGTGATGCGCACCGTCCCGTCGGGCAACTCGGTGCTGACGGGCGGCATTCCCTCTGCGTCGACAAGACCGCCCAGCGACGGGGCAACGCTCGCAATGCGCTCGAGTAATGAGTCTTTGGTGCGCAGCAACTGCGTGTAGCTCTCGTGGGCGACGACATCAACATGGTCGATAGCGGGAATCCCCGTTCTCACGCCGAACGGAAGGCGAAGCCCTCGCCCGAGAATCTGTTCGGTGAGCGTCTGCGACGCCAAGGCGCGCAGACCGATGATCACGCCGATGTTCTTGACGTCCCACCCCTCTTTGAGCTTGTCGACGCTCACAATCGCGCGCACGGGCGAGTCGGCCTTCTCGACATCAGCAAGGGCTGCCAGCGCCGCATCGCTCGACTGCGAAGTAACGAGTAGCACCTGGCCTTCATCAGGAAGGTGTTGGGCGAGTTTGTCGGCGACGAGACCAGCGTCGTCGATCGTCTGGCAAACCACGAAGAGAACCGGAGTCACGCGTTCGCGGTCGTGCTGATCGGCATACGCGTACCAGGCCGGCTCACGGAGCGCGCGAAGGTGAGCGGCATCGGCGAGCTGCGTCTCGATATCTTTCAGCCCGTCTTGGCGATAGACGACGACCGGAATCTTGACGAGCCGGTCGGCGATCGCTTCGGCGAGGCTGTACCGGTAGATGACCTTGTCGAGGTCGGCACTGTCGGGCGTCGCGGTCAACCCGACAAGGGCCCGCGGCGAGAGGTCGCGAATGGCCGCGCTGAATGCAGTGGCACTCGACCGATAGACGTGGTGCTCGTCGGCAATGATGACGAGATCGTCTGCTGCACGCAGGTGGTCATACAGGCTGTCGCCGATGAACTCGTCGTCAGCCCGTACCTTGCGACTGGTGTTGGCGGTCGGCTTGATGAGCTGCTGCACGTTGAAGACGAAGAGCTTGAGCTGCGCAGCGTCGTGCAACGCGTCGCCCACTTGCCCGCGCGCGAAATTGTCTGCGGTGATCAGCAACGGATCGACGGTGGCACCCTGAACGAACTTGGCGCTGCCGGGGGTGAAGTTGAGGATCGTCTTCTCGTAGATGGTCGTGCCGGGCGTGACGAACAGCACGTTGCGCACGCCATTGCGGGCGAGGTACTCGATCAACCCTGCCGCCAGGTACGTTTTGCCGACGCCGGTGGCGAGGTCGCACACGACCTCTCGACCGTCACCGTCTTCGATGCTTTCGGCGACGGCTCCGAGTGCAATGGCGTTGGGCTTGCGCAGGTCCATCGCCGTGGTGATCTCGTCGATGAGGTACTCGTCGTACTCGATCCAGGTCATCGCGTCACCGCCCCGTTGCGGGGGAAGAGTTCGCGCGGTATGCGAACCACGCGCGATCCCTTGTTCAGCTCTCGCAGGGTGGACTGCGCGTCATCGGTCACGGAGGTGCCCGCAACCAGCGCGGTTTCACCCTCGGCGAGCGCCGCCGCGATGTCTGCCACCGCGGTCGCATCGACCACGCCGTCGACCACGGCCAACCGCGATCGCCCCCGAACACCGGAGAAGACGGGATGCTCGACGAGCGCGTAGCCGAGTTGCGCGGCCACGGCCCGGCGCAGCGTGGCCGTGTCGGCACCCTCCGCGCGGTAGACCTCGAGACCGGCGTCAGAGTCGCGCACCTGCCAGGAGCTCGGCGCGATGCGCAGGTCGCGAAAGCCGCCGCCGCCCGTCCAGCCCGCCGACTCGGTGATGCCGCCCGGGTCCTCCCCCGCGACCACCTTCTGAAGCCGCGGCTTGGTGAACGTATCGGCCGTGTTCTCGCTGAGTTCCACCGTCACCCACCGTCGACCCATCTTGTGCGCAACAGCGGCTGTCGTGCCCGAGCCGGCAAAGCAGTCGAGCACGATGTCGCCGGCGTTCGAGCCGACAGTCACTACGCGCGCGAGGAGACTCTCCGGTTTCGGAGTCGAGAAGGGTACTTGGTCACTAAACATGGCGACGATCTCGCTCTTCCCAGTCCCTGTGTTGCCAACCTCCTCATGGGTCCACCATGTGTTGGGCACTAAACCGGCCTGAACCTCGCTGAGGAACTTCTTGAGGGTAGGTACGCCATCGCCGCTCTTGCCGAAATAGACACGACCTTCGGCCAGGACCTCCTGGTACCGAGGCTCAGTAAACAGCCAGCAACGACCTGGCGGAGGATCAACGAGCCGTCCTGAAGGAGTCGTAATTGTGTAGAACTGAGACTGGCGTCGGCCTTTTTCAGCTTTCGCGTGCATTGGGGTGGGCTTGTAGGGCCCACGCGGATCATTGTCAGGATTGACGTAACGCGCCAGCTGAGCGTCAGAGTTCGGAAGTGAGTTGCGAACGAGCTTCCACTCCTGCCCGAGCGGCGCGAACACAAGGATCGAGTCGTGGCTGGTTGAAACTGCGGTCCGGTTCTCTCGGGTGTAACTCTTCTGCCAAACAACGGTCGCAACGAAGTTCTGGCGCCCGAAGATCTCGTCCATGAGCACCTTGCAGTACGCCATCTCGGCGTCGTCAAGATGCACCCACACTGAACCCTCGGGCGAGAGCAGCTCTTTGATGAGTACGAGACGTTCGCGCATCATGCCGAGCCACACCGAGTGCTCGAGCGAATCGTCGTAGTGCTCGAAAGCCTGGCCGGTGTTGAACGGCGGGTCGATATAGACGAGCTTGACTTTGCCCCGATACTCGGCGGCGAGCTCGGGGGTGTGCACGAGCGCGCGCAGAGCATCCAGAGAATCACCACGAATCAGCAGGTTGTCGCTCGCGTCGCCGGCGACGTCGCCCACCCGGCCCACCTCATCAAGCAGCCGCACTTCGCGCGCCCGCGGGTCGTCGCGGTCGACCCACTCGTAGCCCGCCTCACCGTGCGACAACAGGGCGCGATCTTTGTTGGCCCAGGTGAGCGTGAGGCGACCAGTCACAGGCAGGGGTCCTTCGATTCGGGAGGCGGCCACGTCAGTCACAGCCGATGCACCCTCACAGTATCGGGCGGCTCCGACACCTTTCGCGGCATGTCACCACAGCCCTAGTGTCGTGCGCCAGTATTTCGTTGTCTATCTCTTAGAATGGGGTATGGCACGAGTTGGGCGTCCGAAGGCTG
>CAYPND010000011.1:0-33049 GCA_964412175.1 uncultured Microbacteriaceae bacterium
ATGAGCGCGATCGCCTCGGTGCGGTCATCGAGCTCGACGCGGTGGTCGCCGACCCGCTGCCGCAGCGCCTCGACGACCGCGAAGCGGTTCGAGGCGTTCGCCACGACGAGGTACGAGGTGTCGCTCAGGCGGTACACGATGAGGTCGTCGACGATGCCGCCGCGCTCGTCGAGCACGAGCGAGTACTTGGCCTTGCCGGGGAGCATCGCCGAGAGCCGACCGGCGAGCGCGGCATCCAGGAATGCGGCCGCATCAGGGCCGTCGACCGCGATCTCGGCCATGTGCGAGATGTCGAAGATGCCCGCCGCGGTGCGCACAGCGTGGTGCTCGGCGAGGTCGGAACTGTAGCGCACCGGCATCTGCCAGCCCGCGAAGTCGGTGAACGCGGCACCGAGCGCCTCGTGAACCCCGTGCAGGGGCGAGAGGCGGTGCGGGGCGGTGCTGGAGGGTTCGGACACGGAGTTCTCCTGACGCGGACGGCCGGTGGAACTCCCCCTCTGTCATGGTGCCTGAGAGCTTCACGCGCCCGTGCTGCTCGTGGCAGCCGGTGCGGCGCTTTCACCGTGGGCGAGAACGTCGTAGTCGTCGACTGCGCGCTCTGCTTTTCAGAGTGGCCTGGCGGATGCGGTACATAGACCTGAGAGATTGGCGGGGAGGCTTGCTCCTTCGGTGCCGCTGCCCGGAGGCCGCGGCTCTCCCGCATCGCGGAAACGGCCGAGTATTCAGTTGGAGGCGGTGCTGGTGCCCACTCTACTCGTCGTCGCGGCTGTCACGGTCGTCGCGGAAGTACCGCACCGTCTGCCAAATGAGCACGACGAGCCCGGTGAGGGCCATGACGACGAACACGGGCCCCGCCCACGCGGCGGTGGCGGCGTCGACAGGGATCGGGAAGGCGGACGACTCGGACATGGCGGCAGGCTACTCGCCGTCGAGCAACGCGGTGAAGTCGTCGTCGTCGAGACCGGGCATCGCGAGCATCTCGGCGGCTCCCTCGGTCGCCTCGATGAGGGCGCTCAGCAGCTCGACCACCGTTCCCGCGCGCAGCAGCCGCACCTGGTCGAGCGCGCCCAGCGGGGCGATGCCGACGAGCTGCCAGCAGGCCTGAACCGGGTCGTCGCTGAGCTCGATGTCGGCCGGCCACTGCTGCTCGACGAACTCGCTCGCGCGTGAGATGGTGCGCCGTACGAGTTGCTCGGCACGCTCGAGGAGCGCCCGATGGCGGTCCTCGTCCCACTCCAGCTCGTCGACCGCGCGCACCTCGGCGCGCGGGTACGGATCGTCGTCGAGCCACCGCACGACCTCGATGCGCCGGTCGCCCTGCGCGATGAGCCCGATGAAGCCCTCGCTCGTCTCGACGCGCGTGATCTGCGCGACCGTGCCGATCGGAAACCGGTGCTCACCGCCGCCGACCTCACTGCCGCGCTCGATGAGCACGATGCCGAACTCGGGCGGCTCGTCGCCGAGGATCGTCGAGAGCATGACGATGTAGCGCTCCTCGAACACCCGCAGCGCGGTGGGCATCGCGGGGAAGAGCACCGACCCGAGCGGGAACATCGGCATGACCGTCATGGGCCCACGATTCCACGGAATCCTGCGGGTTCGCACAGCGAGTTGCTGAGGGGACGTTCGGCCCTGACCGATCGGTCGGGATGCGGATAGCCTCGGGGTGCGCGAGGACGCGCATCCGGTATCGAAGGAGCAACATGCAGATCAGCGGGAAGGTCTTCGCCGTCACCGGCGGCGGCAACGGCATCGGGCGCGAGGTCGTGCTCGGCCTCGTGGCGAAGGGCGCGCGCGTCGCGGCCCTCGACCTGAGCGAGGAGGGCCTCGCCGAGACCGTGCGGCTCGCCGGTGCAAACGGCGACCGCATCTCGACGCACGTCGTCTCCGTCACCGACCGCGAGGCCGTTGCGGCGCTGCCGGCCGAGATCATCGCGCAGCACGGGCAGGTCGATGGTCTGCTGAACATCGCGGGCATCATCCAGAAGTTCGTGCCGGTGATGCAGCTCGAATGGGATCAGATCGAGCGCGTCATCAATGTCAACCTCTACGGCACGCTCACCACCATCAAGGCGTTCTTGCCCGAGCTCGTCGCGCGCCCCGAGGCCGCGCTCGTCAACGTCGCGAGCATGGGGGCCTACGCCCCGGTTCCCGGCCAGTCGGTGTACGGCGCCACGAAAGCCGCCGTCGCCCAGCTCAGCCGGGCGCTGCACTCGGAGCTCATGGAGACGAACGTCGCCGTGACCGGCGTGTTCCCGGGCGCCATCGGCACGAACATCAGCATCAACTCGGGGATCATGACCGAGGAGCAGGCCAAGCAGATGGCCGCCAGTGCCGGCGACCAGGCCCGCAAGACCACCGCTCCCGCTGAGGCCGGTCGCCAGATCATCGAGGCGATCGAGAAGGGCAGCTACGAGATCTTCATCGGCGGCGACGCGCGCATCATGTCGCGCCTCTCGCGTCTCAACCCGAAGAACGCGGCCGGCCTCATCTACAAGCAGATGAAAGGCCTGCTCTCGAGCATGAACTAGCCGAACCAGCATCGGTAGCGCGCCTGGCGTCGGATGGCGCTCACGCCTCGTCGGGCAGACGCGCCAGCGAGTGGATAAGCGCCCCGCTCGAGCGCGAGCCCCGCCTCGCGGGCGATGCGGGAGAAGCCCGACTTCCCGTAGGTGCGACCATTGCGCGAGCCATGAGGAGCGACGACGAGACCGAAGATTTTGACCGGCCCGGATGCTCTCGAGAACCGCCCCAACGACCGTGTCAGGCGACTCGTGGTCGGCAGGAGCCGAAGCTCGGTCATCGGGTCGCCTCTACGGCGGTGGGCAGGTTCTCGGCGATCCAGTCGTTCCAGACGCGCACGGTGCGCCAGCTCGCGCGCACGCGGTCGACGAGCTCGGGCCCGGTCATCCACTCGGCGGGCGCGTGCTCGGCGGCGATGGCCAGGCGCTTGAGGCGCAGCAGCTCGATCTTGGGGTGGTCGACGCTGAAACCGCGAGGGGCGGTGGCGAGGGCATCCGTTGTCATGATCGTGAAGCCGCTCTCGCCGACCTCCTCGAGCGTGGCCTCGAGGTCGCCGACCAGGCGGTTGTCGTCGACGATCTCGCGAAAGCGCGCGAGCTGCTCGCGCGCCGGCTGGTAGAGCCCGCCCGCGAGCATCAATCCCTGCCGCGAGAGCTGCAGGTAGTACGTGGCGGCCGAGTCGTCGGCCGTCGCCAGACCGAGGTGGTCCTTGTACGGCCGCTTGTCGGCGCTGAACCGCACGTCTTTGTAGGGCCGGAAGATCTTGAGCGGACCGAACTCGCCGCCGAGCGCGTCGACGAGCCGGTCGACGGGCGCCTTGACGCGCGTGTCGTACCGCTGCTTGTTGGCGAGCCACCACTCCTTGGTCTGGTTGTCGGCGAGCTCGGCGTAGAAGGCGAAGGCGTCGGCGTCGAGGCCTGCTGACTCGGATGCGGTCTCGGTCATGGATGCTCGCTCTCTGCTCGCGCGGCGGTCAGGGTGCCCAGCGCCAGGTCGAGGCGCTCGGCGAGGTAGGCGTCGAGGGGCCGAAGGGCGGCATCGGGTGCGGAGGGCATCCAGCGCACGAGCACCGCCGTCGCGCCCCCCTGCTCGCGCAGCACGAGGGGCCCGCGCTCGGCGGCCATCGCGCTCGGGTCGTCGAGGGGCACCGGGCGCGAGTCGATGACGACCGTGCTGCCCTCGGGCAGGCGCGCGTCGAGCAGGCGCTCGCGCAGCTCGCGGCGGGCCCGCGCGCTCTCGGACTGGTGGCCCGGTAGCACCTGCCGGCTCGCGCGCGCGACGCGTCCGGGGGCGAAGACGTCTCCGCTGGGGGTGACGAGCAGCGCTCCGAGCACGAATCCCTCGCCGATGCGCCGGAAGGTCTCTCGCCGCGGGATGAAACCCAGCGCGCGGTGCGCCGGCACCGTGACGACGAGCTGCTCGGGGGCGGCGCCCGCCGCGGCGAGGCGCCCGGCGGACGCGGCGAGCGCGGCGCGGGCCTCGGCGAGCGCGGTGAGAGCATCCACAGGCCTATCGTGCCGGACTCGGCTGGGTGCCGCACCGCTGAGGGCGAGTGTGCCTGCCGTGGCATGTGCCGCGAGCGGCACACACGCTGCGCAGCGCCCGTCCACGGCGAGTGTTGTCCACCGGGCCAATAAGCAATTAGCCTGCACTCAGGAGGCCCACCGCCATGGACAGACTCGTCGACCGGTCGTTGAGCGCGGCGGTGTTCGCCGCCGGGCTGCCGAGAGACGGTGAGGGGTTGCCGCGCCGCGCCGGCACGATCGTCGTCGGTGGCGGCATCGTCGGCGCGAGCATCGCGCTGCACCTCGCGGAAGCCGGGGTCGACGTCGTGCTGTTGCTCGAGCGCGGCGCGCTCACGAGCGGCACGACGTGGCACGCGGCCGGGCTCGTCGCCGGGGCACGCGGGTCGCGGGCGATGACCGGTCTGTCGTCGTACGGGCTCGACTTCTACGCCGGGCTCGAGAGGCGATCGGGGCTCGACGTCTCGCTCACCCGCAACGGCTCTCTCAGCATCGCCCGCCAGCCAGGGCGCGTCGACGAGCTCGCCTACGCCCGCGACGTCGCCGTGCGCAGCGGCATCAACGCGCACCTCGTCGACGCCGACGAGGTCGCCCGGCTATGGCCCATGGCCTCGACCGAGGGGGTGCTCGCGGCCCTGCACTTCCCGAACGACGGCTACCTCAACCCGGGCTATGCCGCGCTCGCGATCGCGACGCTCGCGCACGAGGCCGGCGTGAGCCTGCGCGAGGGCATCGCGGTCACCGCGATCACCCACGAGCACGGTCGCGCCACCGGCGTCGTCACCCCGCACGGCACGATCGCCGCCGACCGCGTCGTCATCGCCGGCGGGCTGTGGAGCCACGACCTCGCCCGCACGGCGGGCGCCTCGCTGCCGCTCTACGCGGCCGAGCATGTGCACGTGCGCTCGAACCCGATCGACGGCGCCGCGCCCACGCTCCCGGTGCTGCGGGATGTCGATCGCAGCTACTACATCCGGCCCGAGGCCGGGCGGCTGCTCGTGGGGGCGTTCGAGCCGCAGGGCATCCCGCGCGGGGTGGAGACGATCTCGACCGAGGGGTTCGCGACGTTCCCCGACGATTGGCCGCACTTCGAGCCCGTGCGCACGGCCGCCGAGCGCGCCGTGCCCGCGCTCGGCCCGGCCGGCTACGACCGCTTCCTCACCGCCCCCGAGAGCTTCACCCCCGACACCGCCTTCCTGCTCGGCGAGACGGCCGAGGTCGAGAACCTGTTCGTCGCGGCGGGCCTCAACTCGCAGGGCATCATCTACGGGCCCGGCATCGGGCGCGAACTCGCGCGCTGGATCGTCGCCGGCTCGCCCCACTTCGACTCGGCGAGCGTCGACGTGCGGCGCGTCTCGCGCCACCAGAGCAACCGCCGGTACCTGCACGCCCGCACGGTCGAGAGCCTCGGGCGGCTGTATGCCATGCACTGGCCCGGCTACCAGTCGCAGTCTGCGCGCGACGTGCGCCGCACGCCCCTGCACGCCCGGCTCGCCGAACTCGGCGCGCGCTTCGGCGAGGTCAACGGCGGCGAGCGCGCCCTCTGGTACGGCGGACCGACGCCGGAAGAGAGCTACAGCTACCGCCGCCCCGCCAGCTTCGACCAGGTCGCCGCCGAGCACCGGGCCGCTCGCGAGGGGGTCGCCCTGTTCGACCTCAGCCCGTTCACGAAGGTCGAGATCGCGGGGCAGGATGCTCTCGCCCTCGTTCAGCGCGCCGTCACGTCCGACGTCGATGTGGCCGTGGGGCAGGCCGTCTACACGCTGTTCCTCACCCGGAATGGCGGCATCGAGCTCGACGGCACCGTGACCCGGCTCGCCGCCGACCGGTTCCTCATCGTCACGCCCTCGTTCAGTCACCACGCGACCCTCGGGCTGCTGCGTCGCCTGGCGCGCGGCACCACGGCGGTCGTCACCGATGTCACCGCCGCGCTCGCGACGATCGGCGTCATGGGCCCGCGCAGTCGCGAGCTGCTGCAGCGCGTCTCGCCCGACGACTGGTCCGACGCGGCGCAGCCGTACCAGTCGGGCCGAGAGGTCGAGGTGGCCGACGGCTTCGCCTACAGCCTGCGCGTCAGCTTCGTCGGCGAGCTCGGCTACGAGCTCTACCCCTCGGCCGACCTCGCCGTAAACGTGCTCGACGCGCTGTGGGAGGCGGGGCAGGAGCTCGGCGTGCGGATGGCCGGCTACCAGGCGCTCGACACCCTGCGCAGCGAGAAGGGCTACCGACACCTCGGCCACGACATCGGCCCGGCCGACGACCCCTACGCCGCGGGGCTCAGCTTTACGGTCGCCCTCGACAAGCCGGGCGGCTTCATCGGCCGCGGTGCGGTCGCCGCCCTCGACCCGCGCGCTCCGAAGCACCGCGCGGTGTACGTCACGCTCGACGACCCCGAGATGCTGCTCGTGCACGACGAGGCGCTGCTGCGCGACGGCGTCGAGGTCGGGCGCCTCACGAGCGGGGCGTACGGGCACACGCTCGGGCGCGCGGTGGGCATCGCGATCGTCGATCCGGCGCTCGTCGATGTCGCCGCCGTAGACGCGGACGGCAGCGGCGGCTTCGCCGTCGAGTGCCGCGGCATCGCCGTGCCTGCGACCGTCTCGCGGCGCCCCTTCTACGACCCGCGCGGCGAGCGCCTGCGCGGCTGAGCCACGGGAGAAGCCATGACCAGAACCGACGTGATCGTCATCGGCGCGGGGCTCGCCGGCCTCAGCGCCGCGCGCGACCTCGCGGGCGGCGGTGCCGACGTGATCGTGCTCGAGGCGCGCGGCCGCGCCGGCGGTCGTGTCGAGCAGACCCTCATGCCCGACGGGCGTCCGATCCAGCTCGGCGGCGAGGTCATCGGCGACTCGCACACCTCGTACCGGCAGCTGGTCGCCGAGCTCGGGCTCACGATCGTGCCGAGCTTCACCGACATCCCCGGCGAGTCGACGTGGCTCGTGAGCGAAGGGCGCGTGCTCGGCGACGAGATGCCGTGGATGCCCGACTCTGACCGCGCGCTCTACGACCAGCTCGAGCGGCGGTTCGCGGCCCTCGCCGCCTCCGTCGACCCCGAGGATCCGTGGGCGCATCCCGATGCCGTCGCGCTCGACCGCCTCTCGGTCGGAGCGTGGCTGCGGTCGGAGGGTGCGACCCCCGCCGTGCTGCGCGCCATGGAGCTGCGCACGCTCGCCCTCGCCGACCCCTCGATCTGGCGCCGCTCGCTGCTCGCCGACCTGCGCAAGGAAGCCACCGCCGGGGCGACGGGGTTCTACGACTACGACGCGTGGGAGAGCTCGAAAGTGCTCGAGGGCTCGGCCACGGTCGCGCTGCGGATGGCCGAGGAGCTGGGGCACCGCATCCGGTACGGAAGCGTCGCGCGCGCGATCGACGTGACGGGCACCGGAGTCGTCGTGACCCTCGTGACGGGCGAGCGGCTCGAGGCCGCCGATGTCGTGTGTGCGCTGCCCGCCGGGCCGCTGCGCGACCTACGCATCACAGGCGTGAGCGAGGCGTACCTTGCGGCCTCGACGCGGCGCCAGCACGCGTCGGCCGCGAAGCTCGTCACCGTGCACGCGACCTCGTTCTGGGAGGCCAACGGGCAGAACGGCACCGGCTACTTCGAGCACACCCTGCTCGGCGGCACGTGGGTGCAGACCGACGGCGCGCTCTCGGCGCTCGTGCCCGTCGACCGGCTCGGGCCGTACCAGGCGCTGCCCGCCGCCGACCGCGAGGGGGCGTTGCTCGACGAGCTCGTCGCCGCCTACGGCGAGGAGGCGCGCGACACCCAGGCGGTGTTCGTGCGCGACTGGTTCGCCGATCCGTTAACGCAGGGCTACATCACGGCGTGGCGTCCGGGTGACCTCACCGCGGTCGGCCCGCTACACGGCACGCACGAGCCGCCGTTCTGGCTCGTGGGCTCGGACCAGTGGGTGTGCGGCTACATGGAAGGTGCCGTGCGCACGGGTCGGGGCGCGGCCGCGCAGCTGATCGCGCGCTGAGCTCTCTCGGCGCCGAGCGCGCTAGCCGAACAGTCCGATGATGAGGCCGGCGAGCGTGTAGTTGAGCACGTCGCTGCCGACCTCGATGACCCACACCTTGAGGCCGTGGCCGGCGAACAGGCGGTGGCTGAGCGAGCTCGCGGCGGCGAAGCCGATGCTCAGCAGCAGACCGGTGAGCAGGCCGCCGAGCGGGCCGACCGGGCCCGTCGCGAGGCCCACGAAATAGATGACGGATGCCACAGCCACGACCTGCACGAGCGCGCCGAGAGCGGTGAGCCCGAACACGAGCGCCATGTTGCCGCCGCCGGGCGTCTCGTCGCTCTTGCCCATGGCCTTCCACCAGACCGGGAAGAAGGTCTTGGGCCCGAACCACAGGGCTCCGGCGAGGAAGGCGACGACGAAGGCGACGAGGATCGCCAGCCAGTTGAGCTCGAGCAGGAACATGGGCGTGACGCTACTCGCGTGCGACGGGGCGCGTCTAGGCGCCACTGTCGTGCGCGGTGAGACGTAGTCTTGCGCTGTGCTCTTTCGACGCGTCGTCGCTCGTGTGTTCTGGACGTTCAGCCGCTGGAGGCTCGTGTCCGAGCCCGCGCCCGACCGGCCCACCGTACTCATCGGGGCGCCGCACACCTCGAACTGGGACTTCGTGTTCATGCTCGCCATCTGCTGGCAACTCGACATGCACATCCGCTGGTTGGGCAAAGGCAGTCTCTTCCGCGGGTGGAAGGGGCCGATCATGCGAGGTCTGGGTGGCATCGCGGTCGATCGCGTGGCTCCGGCCGGACTCGTCGACGAGGTACTGCAGCGCATTCGCTCGGGTGAGATCTTCGGCCTGGTGGTCACCCCCGACGGCACGCGCAAGGGCCACACGCACTGGAAGTCGGGCTTCTACCGCATCGCGCGCGGGGCGGGGCTGCCGGTCACCCTCGGCTACGTCGACCGCACGACGATGACGACCGGCCTCGGGCCGACGATCGAGCTGACGGGGGATGTCGCTGCCGACATGGACGTCATCCGAGCGTTCTACGCCGACAAGTCCGGGGTCAAGCCTGAGCACCGGGTGGAGCCGCGGCTGCGCGACGAGCTCGGAGCGTAGTTGGCTACTGGCTCGCGCCGTTCGTCAGCATGCTGACGACGAGCGCGATCATGAGCTCCTTCTCCTTGGGGTCGCTCATGGCGACCATCAGGGTAATCGCTGCCAAAGCGTTGTTGGAGATTCGAGGGACGCCTCCGGGGCCTGCAAGCGTTCCGTTCCGTTCGAGAAAGTGGACGAACAGCGCGGCAGCGCTTCGTTTGTTGCCGTCGGTCAGCGGGTGGTCTTTGATGACGAGGTACAGCAGGTTCGCCGCTTTGGACTGCACTGTCGGGTAAAGCTCAACGCCTCCGAATCCCTGGTAGACGGTGGCGATAACACTGCGGAGTGAACCGCCGCGCTCGCCGCCGAAGAGGGTGTCTGCCGGAAACTCGGCCGCAACCTGGTCGATCACTGATCGGGCCTCTTCGTAAGTCAGCTGCCACGTCGGAGCCGTACCAGGCGACTCGTCGATCTTCCCGTTATCGTAGTCGCGGAGCGTGCGAAGGCTCGGCAAGTAGCGGTCGACGACCTCAGCGACGCCCGCAACAAGTTCGTCTGATGAACGGGATAGCACCTGCACGATGGAGCCAAGCTCCTGGAGCCGTCGTTCGTTGAGAGCGCTGCCCTCGAGCACGTAGCGGCGAAGAACGTCATTCGCCCAGCGTCGAAAGTGCACGCCTTCGGCTGACTTGACTCGATACCCGACCGACAAGACCATGTCGATGTTGTAGTGCTCAACTTGGTACGACTTGCCATCAGCGGCAGTTGTCGCAAATTTTGCGACAACTGGAAGTCCTTCGAGCTCCTCCCGCCGAGCATTGGCCAGGTGCTTTCCAATTGTCTTTACGTCGCGATCAAACAGCGTCGCGAGTTGAGCCCGCGACAGCCAGACGGTCTCGCCGTCGGAGAGAACCGCCATTTCGAAGCCGCCCGAGGCGGATCGATACAACTCGACACCCGGAGTTTCAGACATGGACCACCATCCTGATCAAGAAACCATCCCCGGCAGAAAGGCTGCGCCCTCGCGCGTGGTCCACGCTAGCCCGCACCACCGACATCCCAACTCTCCTGCAAGCGCGCGTTCCTCGCAGAACCACAATTCGCGATCGGTTCACTCGTCGTTCGTCGCGGATGCTCGAGATCGCTGATGGAGTCGAGGCATGGACATCGTCAAGATCGAGAAGAAGCAGACCCTGAGCCGAGAAGAGGCCGCCCACCAGCTGCGCGCGATCGCGGACGAGCTGGCGTCAGGCAACGGCATCCTCATGGAGCGGGAAGGCCTGCGGGTCACCGTCAAGCTCCCCGACGAGGTCACCATGGAGGTCGAGGTCGAGATCGAGCACGACGAGCGAGAGTTCGAGATCACGCTCTCCTGGTAAGCCTGGCCCGTTGGAGCAGGACCGCCCCGGCTACGGGAGGCTCGCGCCGACCCCGAGCTGGTCGGCCGCCTCACGCAGGAGCTTGTCGCGTGTCCACAGCGTCGTCCCCGGGGCGAGCACGACGGATGCGAGCAGGTGCGCGTCGAAAAGTCTCAGCCCCCGACCGTAGAGCGCGTGGGCCTCCACAAACCGGGCGACCTCGCTGTGGCTCGCGATCGGCGCGCTCGAAAGGTTGCCCAGCAGCTCAAGCACCACCGACCGTTCGCGGAGGCTCCCCAAGGACAGCTCTCCGATGACCATCGGGTGCTGGACGACCAGCGACGTGTTCAACGCACGCACGAGCTCCCTCTCCCCGCGGTGCAGATGGTCGATCCAGACCGAGGTGTCAACGAGAATCACGACTCAGGCGACATCGCGGTGACGCTCTGCGGCGGTCGCACCGGCGTCGGTGCCGCCGAGAAGACTGAGCCGCCGAGCGCTCTCCCGCTCAATGAGGGCCTGCAAACTCTCACGGAGTAGGGCCGTGCGCTCGGTCATGTCGCTGAGCTCAGCGGCTTTGGCCAGCAGGTCATCGTCGAGATTAACCGTCGTGCGCATGCATCAAGAGTATCACCAGATGATGAACCTAATGATGCTTTTCCACAGGTTCATCATCGAACTGTGCGGCAAGGGAACCTCCTCGGTGAAGCGCAACTCGACCCCGCCCCGCTTCACTTTACAAACTCGCGCGAAGTGATCGATCCGTTCTGGGCATCAATGACCACTGGAAACCTTGACCACGAGTAGCCAATGACGTTCGCGTTCTCGAGATTCGCGGTAATCCAAGAGTCATTGCGCGGGCCGTTTGGTGGCTCAGTAGTCCAGCGGACGTTCCCCTCCACGTCGATCCGCGAGATGGACGAGGCGTACTCGCTGTGGAGCGATGGGTTCAGGCGGACGTCAACAATTCTCAAGGCCAGCACTCACCACTTGTGATTCCTACACGTTGAAGCGGAACTCGACCACGTCGCCGTCGTGCATGACGTAGTCCTTGCCCTCGATGCGGGCCTTGCCTTTCGCACGGGCCTCGGCGACCGAGCCGCAGGCGACGAGGTCATCGAAGCCGATGACCTCGGCCTTGATGAAGCCGCGCTCGAAGTCGGTGTGGATGACGCCCGCGGCCTGCGGGGCCTTCCAGCCCTTGCCGATGGTCCACGCGCGCGACTCTTTCGGTCCGGCCGTGAGGTAGGTCTGCAGGCCGAGCGTGTCGAAGCCAATGCGAGCCAGCTGCGCGAGTCCGCTCTCGCTCTGACCGGTCGAGGCCAAGAGCTCGGCGGCGTCATCGGCATCCATACCGATCAGTTCGCTCTCGATCTTCGCGTCGAGGAAGACGGCCTTCGCGGGGGCGACGAGGGCGGCCAGCTCGGCCATGCGGGCGCTGTCACCGAGCACTCCCTCGTCGACGTTGAACACGTAGATAAAGGGCTTTGCGCTCAGGAGGCCGAGCTCGCGGATCGGGGAGGCGTCAAAGCCCGCCGAGGACAGGGTGGTGCCGGCCTGGAGGAGGGCCTGAGCATCCAGCGCCGCCTGCAGCACTTCAGGGTCGGCCTTCCTGCCCTTGACCTCTTTCTCGTAGCGCGGGATCGCCTTCTCGAGCGTCTGCAGGTCGGCGAGCATGAGCTCGGTGTTGATGGTCTCCATGTCGCTGGCGGGGTCGACGGCTCCGGCGACGTGCACGACATCGCTGTCGGTGAAGGCGCGCACGACTTGTGCGATCGCGTCGGACTCGCGGATGTTCGCCAAGAACTGATTGCCGAGGCCCTCGCCCTCGCTCGCGCCCTTGACGATGCCCGCGATGTCGACGAACGACACGGCGGCGGGCAGGATGCGCTCGCTGCCGAAGATCTCGGCGAGAACCTTCAGGCGCGGGTCGGGCAGCTCGACGACACCGACGTTCGGCTCGATCGTGGCGAACGGGTAGTTCGCCGCGAGCACGTCGTTCTCGGTGAGCGCGTTGAAGAGGGTGGACTTGCCGACGTTGGGCAGGCCGACGATGCCGATAGTGAGAGCCACGAGAAGTCAGCCTATTAGCGTGAAGGCATGACCGCCTTCACGCCTGCCCCCGCCGATCGCACCCGCCCCGAGCTGCGCGGCACGTTCGGCATGGCGGCGAGCACGCACTGGCTCGCGACCGCGACCGCGCAGTCGGTGCTCGAGCGGGGCGGCACCGCGGTCGACGCCGCCGTCGCCGCGGCCTTCGTGCTGCACGTGGTCGAACCACACCTCAACGGGCCGGGCGGAGACCTGACGGCGATCGTGGCGCCCGCGGGAGAGCATCCGTTCGTGCTCGCCGGTCAGGGCGCCGCCCCCGCCGCCGCGACCATCGAGCACTACCGCGGGCTGGGGCTCGACGAGATCCCGGGGGCAGGCCCGCTCGCCGCCGCCGTGCCCGGCTCGGTCGTCGCCTGGCTGCACCTGCTTGCGACGCGCGGCACGTGGGAGCTCGCCGACGTGCTCGCCCCCGCCCTCGGCTACGCGCGCGACGGGCACCCCGTGCACGCCAACGTCGTGCGAACGATCGCCGCGGTCGCTCCGCTGTTCGAGCAGCACTGGCCGACCTCCGCGGCGCAGTGGATGCCCTCCGGCCGCATCCCCGAACCCGGCGACATGATCATCAACGAACCCTGGGCCCGCGTGCTGGCGCGCCTGCTCGCGGCGGGCGAGTCGACCGGCTCACGGGAGTCGCGAGTGCGCGCGGCGATCGCGCTCTGGACGTCGGTCGTGGGCGACGCGGTCGAAGCGTTCGTCCAGGCTCCCGTGCAGCACTCGATCGGGGGATCGCTGCCGGGGGTGCTCACCGCCGCCGACCTCGCCGCGTACTCCCCCGCCGAAGAAGCGCCAGCGACCCTGACCTTCCGCGGGGTCGAGGTGCTCAAGGCCGGGTTGTGGACGCAGGGGCCCGCGCTGCTGCAGTCGCTCGCGATTCTCGACGCGGCCGCCGCGCTTCGTGGGGATGCCGTGATCGACCCCTCGACGGCGCTCGGCGTGCATACGATCACCGAGGCGCTGAAGCTCGCGCTCGCCGACCGCGACGCCTGGTTCGCCGACCCCGCGGTCATCGACGACCCGTCCGGGTTGCTCGCCGATCTTCTGGCCCCCGCGTACGCGGCCGAGCGCGCCGCGCTCATCGGCGAGACCGCCTCGCGCGAGGTGCGCCCCGGCCGCCCCGGCGGGCGCGAGCCGTGGATGCCGCCCGTGCGACTCGCTGGCTCGGCAGCCGCTCCCCTGCCGGGCTCGGGCGAGCCGACGCTCGACCGCGCGGGGCGCCAGCGTGGTGACACCTGCCACCTCGACGTGGTCGACCGCCACGGCACGCTCATCTCGGCCACGCCCTCGGGCGGATGGCTGCAGTCGTCGCCGACGATCCCCGCGCTCGGCTTCTGCCTCGGCACGCGCCTGCAGATGATGTGGCTCGACCCGGCGTCTCCGTCGCGGCTCGCGCCGGGCATCCGCCCCCGCAGCACCCTCTCGCCGACGATGCTCCTGCGCGACCGACGCGTGGTCGAAGCGCTCGGCACCCCCGGCGGCGACCAGCAGGATCAGTGGCAGCTGCTCTACCTGCTGCGCCGCGTCGTCGGCGGGTACGAGCCGCAGCAGGCGATCGATGCGCCGATGTTCCACACGGACGCGATGGTCGCCTCGTTCGAGCCGCGCACGGTGCAGCCGACGTCGCTCACGGTCGAATCGCGGCTCGGCTCTGAGGTGATTGACGAACTCCGCGCGCGCGGGCACGAGGTCACGGTCATGGGCCCGTGGAGCCTCGGTCGCCTCAGCTGCGTCGGCATCGAGCGCGACCGCGGGTGGATGTTCGCCGCGGCCAATTCGCGCGGCAACCAGGGCTACGCCGCGGGTCGCTGAGCTTCTCGGCCGATCAGCCCGAGCCAAAGGTATGATCTAACTCATGCCCCACGGCTTCGAGCGCATCGTCGCGCACCCCGAGCGTCCTGAGCACTCCGCCGAGCTGCCCGGCGACACGATCGTCGCCCGCCTGCGGCTCGACGGCTGGCACGACGTGACCGTGCGGGTGCTGCACCCGTTCACGTGGGACGCAAAGTTCCGCGGCTTCCGCATCGACGAGCTCACCGTCTCGCCCGCCCGGCCGCGAACGCTCGTGAGCGGCGCCTACTCGGTCGCCGACGCAGCCGTGCTCAACCACGACGACGTGCACGGGACGCGCACCCCCTTCGACTTTCCCGAGGGCGAGCGGCACGACGGCGTGCTCTACCGCACGGTCGGTCACTCCCCCGAGGTCGACGAGCGGTTTCAGGACGCCGCCGGCTGGTGCACGGTCGCCGCCACCGACGCCGACGGTCGGGCCGTCGCGCTCGCGACGGCGCTCGACCGCAGCGACGCCGTGCTGCTCGACCTGCTCGCCGACGACCACGGGCTGACCGTGCAGACCCGCCTGCCGTGGCAGACCTTCCGGCCCGCGTCGCTTCCGGCACCGGATGCCCTGCCCGGCCTGCTCGTGCGTCACGGGCTCGGCGACCACGAGTCCGCCGAGGCCTGGCTGCGCGAGCTGCTCGCGGCGACGGTGCCAAGCCGGGCATCCGCCGCCCCGCCGCCGCTCATCGCCGACACCTGGGGCTTCGGCACCGACATCGACGCCGAGCGGGTCACGGCATTCTTCGACGTCGCCGCCGGCCTCGGTGTGGAGGTCGTGACGGTCGACAAGGGCTGGGAGGACCACGTCGGCGACTGGAACGCGCAGTCCGGCTACGCGGGCGGCGTCGCGGGCATCGCCGCGCTCGCGCACGATCGCGGCATGCGGCTCGGTCTGTGGGTGGGTGCGGGCAACGCGGCGCCCGACTCGGTGGTCGCGACCGCGCACCCCGACTGGCTCGCCACCTGGAACGGCCGGCAACAGATGGTGTCGCACCGCAACCACTCGCTGTGCCTCGGGCACGAGCCCGCCCGCGACCACGTGCTCGCGTGCCTCGACCGCCTCGTGCGCGACGGCGTCGACTGGCTGCTGCACGACTTCGAGACGATCAGCCGCTGCGATGCCGGGCACCACACCCACGACCCCGGTGCGGGCGAGGCGGCCGGCGTCACCGGCTGGTACTCGGTGCTCGCGGCGCTGCGCGAGGCGCACCCCGACCTGCTGATCGAGAACTGCTGGAACGGCGGCAAGCCCCTCGACCTCGCCATGATCGCTCACCACGACACGACGATCGGCGACGACTGGTGCCGGTCGGAGGAGAATCGCCTCGCGGCCCTCGGTCTGGGCGTCTACCTGCCCTCGTCGTGGACGAGCAAGTACATGGGCGACGAACCCCACCTGCCATTGCGCGCGCAGCTGGCGCCCTGCCTCGTGGGCGGGCCGTGGATCCTCATGGGCGACCTGCCCGGCTGGAGCGCCGCCCAGCGCGAGACGATCGCGCGCGGCGTGTCGATCTACCGCGCCTGGCGCACCGCGGCGAAGGATGCTCGCGCGGTGCCGCCGGCACTCTCGGGCTCTTCCGCTGGGGTGTGGAGCTCGGCGGCCGGGGTCACCGGTGTCGCGTACACGCCCCGACCCGACGGCGCGCAGCTCGCTGCCTTCGCGGTCTCCGAGGCGGGGGTCGGGCAGCTCGTGCGGTGGCATCCAGTGCTCGACGCAGGCGGCACGGCCGCGTTCGACTGGTGGATCATGCGGGACGAGTGGACCGGCGCCGAGCAGCGGGTCTCGCGCGCCGAGCTGGCGGAGGGCATCCCGCTCGACACGGCGAGCGCCGACGGCCTCGCGCTCAGCGTGCGCCCCGCCTGACCCGCCCCACCCGACCCGCGCCGCCGGAGGCGCCTCCCCGTTTTCGCAATGTGCCTCTCGTGGCACACGCCGCGGCAGGCACAGAACTCAGAGACGTTCCGGAGGACTCCTCGTGCGTGACGTTGTTGAGCGTTGCCAAGGCGCTCCTCTTGGCCAAGGATGAGCAAATGGAAAAGAGCTCAGGAATTGATGTCACGTTCGACTTCAAGAGCGAAGCACAAGGGAGAGATGCGGACGATCTCAGTCCCACGCTCCGCAAGTACCATGCCGCGCTCTGGTCGAAACCGCTGAAGTCGGGCGCTGTCCTCGCGTTCGATGCATCTCGGCCTCGCAGTGAGGGTTATCTCTCGAATCTCGCTCCCGATGGACCCACGATGGTGTTCGGGAGCGATGCGATCACTCACTCGTACACGTCATGGACCAAGCCCGCGGCGCTTGTGATCGCAAAAGACGCTCTGAACGAGAGCCAGCGCAAGAGGTACTTGAACACTCCCTACACAATCGGAAGTGCCATGATCTGGCCAATCCGAAGCGCCAACAAGCCGACAATCAACCAAGCTCGCGGAACTCGACAGCTCATCGACGACCGTATCGACCTGACGCTCGAGTGCATTAGGCGGCACTACCTGGAAAGAACAGACTCGCCTCTCTCAGATGTGCTTGAAGCCTACGGTGACTTCTTCCAGCTGTTCGATGGGTTCGCCGAGTTCATCGACTTCTTCCTCCTGAACGATCTGGTGACGGACGACTACGGGGAGGTGCGCCACTTCCTTCCACCCAATGACTTCTCACGACGAGGGTGCCCACAATCCGTCGAGGAATACGTCACCTATCGGGAGAACGTGCTCGAGTTCATCGGCAAGCGTCAGCAGCGCATAGCAGTCTGGTCGCGCGAGAATTCCTTACTCGTCGACGCCAATGGCTAAGCCCTACGCGAGCGAGGGCACGACCTCCGCGTCGACGACGGGCATCACATCGCGCACGATCGCCTCGAGCAGGCGCGCGTTGAACTCGACGCCGAGCTGGTTCGGCACCGTGACGAGCAGGGTGTCGGCGGCCTGCACGGCCGCGTCGCGGGCGAGCTCGGCGGCGATCACGTCAGGATCGCCGATGTACGAGCGGCCGAAGCGAGAACGCGAACCGTCGAGAATGCCGACCTGGTCGGTCTGTTCGGCCTGCGCCTGCACGCCGAAGTAGTAGTGCGTCTCGTCGTCGATGATGGGCAGGATGCTCCTGCTGACCGACACGCGGGGTTCACGCTTCCATCCACGAGCCGCCCAGGCCTCACGGAACATCGCGATCTGCTCGGCCTGCAGCTCGTCGAACGGCACGCCGGTGTCTTCGGTCAGCAGCGTCGAGCTCATGAGGTTCATGCCCTGCTCGGCCGTCCACACCGCGGTCGCGCGGGTGCCGGCACCCCACCAGATGCGGTCGTACAGCCCGGGCGACTGCGGCGTCACCGGCTGAGGCTTGTCAGTACCGATCATGCGCGGATTGCCGGGCGCGAAGCCCTCGCCGTCGATCGTGCGACGGAAGAGGTCGGTGTGGTCGCGGGCCATGTCCGCATCCGTCTGCCCCTCGGCGGGCGTGTAGCCGAACGAGCGCCAGCCGTCGACGACGGTCTCGGGTGATCCTCGGCTGATGCCGAGCTGCAGGCGTCCGCCGCTGATGAGGTCGGTAGCACCGGCCTGCTCGGCGAGCGACCACGGGTTCTCGTAGCGCATGTCGATGACGCCCGTGCCGAGCTCGATGCGGCTCGTGCGGGCTGCCGCGGCCGCCATCATCGGGAACGGGTTCGAGTGGTTCTGGGCGAAGTGGTGCACGCGGTAGTAGGCGCCGTCGACGCCGACCTCCTCGGCCGCGACCGCGAGCTCGACGCCCTGCAGCAGTGCCTCGCCACCCGTGCGGGTGCGCGAGCCGGTCACGCCCATCCAGTTGCCGAACGACAAGAACCCGAGCTTGGTCATGCTCAGGTCAATGCGTGCGCATGCAGAGTTATTCCCGCGGTGCGGTGGGCTAGGTCGCTCGCGGCGCACCGCGCGCGGGGCTGGGGTCGCTGTTCAGGCAATGTGCCGCTCGCGGCACATGCCGCAGCAGGCACACTGCGTGAGCGGCGTTGGTCGCTCCGCGCTCGCGCGACTAGGTGGTGTCGCTCGACCGCGAGGGAGCATCCGGAACCGGCGCTGCGGCCGCGGCACCGACGGCGGGCCCGGGGATCGTCGCCCCCGGCCGCGTCGTCAGGTACACGCCCGCGAGCACGATGAGCCCGCCGACGATTTGCCACACGGTGAGCGCATCGCCGAGCGCGACCGCGATGATCGCCGTGAACACCGGCAGCAGGTTGAGGAACACGCCCGTGCGCGAGGGGCCGAGCTGGGTGACGGCGACGTTCCACAGCAGGTACGCGAGCGCGCTCGGGAAGATGATGATGAGCGCAAGCCCCCACCAGCCCTCGGCCGACGGTTGCGCTTGAAAGCCGACGATCGCCATGACGGGCGCGAGCATGAGGGCGCTCAGGCCCACCTGCACGGTCGTCGCCGTGATGGGTGGGGTCTGGATGCGGCGGCTGATGATGACGTAGGCGGTCCACACCGAGATGGCGCCCAGAATCAGCAGATCGCCGGGCACGATGCTGAGGTCCGACGCGCCGCTCGGTCCGCCGAGAAGCACCACGATGACGACGCCGATGAACGAGATGACGATGCCGAGAACACCTCCGCGACGGATGCGCTCACCGAGCACCACGACCGCCGCGAGCGCGATGATCGCCGGGTTCATGGCGCTGATCACGCTCGCGTTGACCGGAGACGTCGTGTCGAGCGCCGCGTAGAGCAGCAGGGTGTACCCGACCATGCCCAGCACGGCCTGGATGATGTGAATCCACCACTCCTTCGCCGCGACCTTCCACTTGTCGCGGTGCTGCCGCTCGATCCACAGCGTGATGACGAGCAGAATCGGGAACGCGCCGAGCCACCGCAAGAAGGTCAGCTCGAGCGGAGTGAACTCGGCGATCACGCGGTCGGCGACGACGAAGTTCATCGCCCAGAAGAGCTGGGCGAGCACGGCGGGCGAGTAGCGGCGCAGCAGGGTCACGTCACCAGGCTAGGGCCGAGCGAGTGGTGCGCAGGTGCGCGCAGAGTCGCGCATCCGCGCGGCTACCCGTCAGGAAGGCGGGTCGACGGGAGGCAGGCCGGGCACGAGACCCGGCTCGAGCTCGTCGGCCGGCAGCACCCCGTCGAAGGGGGTGAGCGTCGCGAGCCCACCCCACTGCTCGTCGGTCGAGAGGAACACAGCGATGCGCTCGTCGGTGTCGAGCTGGTCGCCGCTGCCGTAGGGGTCGGCAGCGCATCCGTCGGCGCGCGAGGCGATCTCGAGCTCCAAGCCCACATAGCGCTCATCGCTCGCCTGCTGAACGTCGAAGCGGTAGAGCCGCGCGTCACCGCCCAGCAGGTCGGCCGTGTCCGACTGCTCGATGACTTCGCCCACGACGATGAGCCGCGCTGACTCGGCGAGCATCTGCTGATCGCCGTCGAAGGTGACCCAGCTGACGCACTCAGAGCTTTGCATCAGCGAGCATCCCGACAACCCGATCGCCCCGCCGAGCACGAGCAGCAGTGCCACCGATCTGCGAGCGCGCCGAGTCATGAGCCCACCGTAGTCGGCGGCCCGTGGCACGATCGCAGAGTGCCCCTGAACTTCACCGCGATCGACTTCGAGACCGCCAACAACCATGCGGCCTCGGCGTGCTCGGTGGGGCTCGTGAAGGTTCGCGACGGCCGGGTGGTCGACAAGACGGGCTGGCTCATCCGCCCGCCGTTCGGCTTCGACGACATGCTCGAGTGGAACACGCGCATCCACGGCATCACGGCCGCCGACATCGTCGACGCGCCCCTGTGGGCCGATCAGGTGGATGCCCTGCTCGACTTCGTCAACGGCGACACCCTCGCGGCCCACAACGCGGGGTTCGACATGGGCGTGCTCGCTGCGGCGCAGCGGGCAAGCGCGCTCGAGGTGCCGAGCCTGTCGTACGTGTGCAGCCTGCGGGTCGCCCGCAAGACCTACCACCTCGACTCCTACCGCCTGCCCGTCGCGGCGATGGCCGCGGGCTTCGAAGACTTCGCGCACCACGACGCCCTCGCCGACGCCGAGGCGTGCGCGGCGATCATCGTGCACGCGGCCAAGCGGCACGACGTGACCGAGGTCGCCGAGCTCGCGCGCATCTGCGGTACTGCCGTGGGACGAACCGGCGCCGCGGCGCAGGCCGAGGCGGCCGACCGACGGCCGGCCGCGCTGGCGTAACACTGCAGCAACGAAAGATGCCCTAGGTCGACGCTGGGTTGAGCATCGGCAGTCGCCTGACGCTCTCAACGACCTGGTCGGCGAATCCGCGTGTATCGGCATCGAGGCTCACCAGTTCATCGCGCGCCGCAGCTACGGCCTTTGCTCCGTCTGCTCGAAGGTCTCGTATGAACGACCGCGCGCGGTCGAGATCGACTCCGAGTGTTCGAGCCGCTTCCAAGCAGTGCTGCTCTCCGATCGCACTGAAGCGATACTCCCGCCCGATCCGCATGGCCGACAGCACTGGCTGATCTGCCTGCGCGTAGGGGGCGAAGGTCGCCAGATCATAGAGCGGTGCCAGCCGCACCGTCGAGCCCTCGAGCAACACCGAGTAGTTCTTGATGTGCGCATCGGTACATTGCAGCACGACATTGACCATGAGCCCCTCATAGAACTGCCACGCGGCGGTCGCTCGGTCTGCCTGCTGCGGTAGCCCCCGAAGCAATCGGGCAACCTCCCCGACGCCTGGCCCGCCAGTGTCTCGCTGGTACTTCTTTGCCGGCATGACGGCGAGCGCCTGCCCGAGGTCTTCTTGGTGCAGTCGCTTCCACTGGCCATCCACCATCGCCCGGTCGTATCGACGGGAAACGAAAACGCGATACGAGCCAATGTGTTCGAGAGTGGAGTGCGCGACATCTAGGCCCAGCAGAGCTGCTGCCCGCATCGTGAGGTGCTCGACGACGTCAAGTCGACGGTAGTCGCCTGTGACCGGCTTCAGAATGTGGGTGCTCGGCGTCGAATCCAGTGGTGTTGCCCACCCGCCGTCAGCATCACGCGCCAGGGCGACTTTCGGTTGGGCGCCTGCGAGACTGAACCTGCCAGCGTCGGTGAATGCGGGGCCCACGCGACCGTCGCGATAGCGCTCCACTGCTTCCAGCAGAGCAGCTTCAACCTTGGTTTCGGTGAGTGACCTCACCTCGCTGCGCTTTCCACGGGCGTCACTGGGCAGGTCGTCGCTCGTGGTGAACTGCAGGGCACCAGCAACATCCGCTCCGATGTGGGCCAGGATGGCGACCGGGTTCTTCGCGCTGACGCCGAACCGATCGGCGATGGCCCTGCGAGCCGTGTCGTTGTCGGTCAGAAGCCCTTCGAGAAATGGCAGCACCGCACGCTTGCGATGCTCCGAGAGAGCCAGCGGCATCGACAGCGAAATCGGTGTCGCGCCGGGTGTTGATCGGTAGTGCTCGTCATAGACGAAACGAACGTCACCCGAGTCGCTCTGCTGCACGACCCCACAGAAGACGCCATCCATGAATACTCGCAGCGTCAGGGTCATCGCTATTTCTGCCCGCTCGATCGGGTGACGACCTCGAATCCTGCGTCGAAGACGGCGAAGCAATCGAGCACTCGTGACATGTCGACCGAGGGCTTGCCGTTCTCGACATCAACGAGCCACCGGCGCGAGACTCCAGCTCGGCGAGCGAGTTCGGCTTGCGAGAGCCCGGCGTCTTCCCGCAACGATCGCAGCAGCATCCCCGCTTCGCGCGTGGTCGTGAACATCGCCACCTCCTCCATGTGCACGCTCATGCACCTTAGCAGAAGTGCACGAACGTGCACCGCCACAAGAGTGCACGTTCGTGCACGCCTTAAATTCAGAAGCCAGTGCACATCGCGACATCACACACCCAGCCGCCACGTGTAGCCACAATAGAGACATGTCAGATGGCGGAGCCTTCGGCGAGCGCAAAGTCGTGCAGGTGCCAGGCATGGCAGACGAACTACTCGAAGAACTACGGCCCTACCTCCTTGACGACGGCATCGACCTGCGAACAACCTCTTTCGACAATCTCGACGCCCTCAATACCGCGCTCGGGAGGGCAGTCGAGCGTCAGAACGCCGCGTTGTTCGAGCCGACGCCTGAATAACGGTCGTATGCCTTGACTCTCTTTCGCATGGTGACCGAGGCCTTGAATGAGCGGCAGCGAGAAATTGCTCAGGCCATCGTGTGGGGCGTCGCCCCCAAGCCGGAGGATGGCGGCCATGCGTCGGTCGCGCACGTCATCGCGGTGGGGCTCGATCTCATTGACGCGTGGGTTGGTGACGACGCCACTCGTGACTCGGTGTTCGCCCTGCGGCTGGCCCCGTGGAGCCGCGAAGCACACGCGGCGGTCAACGGGATTCTCGAGGCGGCAGACCTTCCTGACGGGGCAACCGCGCAGGTCGGGCCACTGATCGCTACCCACGGCGGGCTCGCGCTGCTACTCGGTGACGACGACTGAACACCCGAGTCAGTCGACCACGTCACCAAAGATGTCGAGCGTGTCGGCCGCGACCTTGCGACGCGGCTTGCGGTCGTCGCGCGTCTCGGGCCACGTCACGCCCGCGGTCGCCAACTCATCTTTAGTCACCAGCGAACCCGCAAGAATCTGCTCGAGCAGTTGCGCCTGCGCCGGCTCAAGACTCACAAGCCGCGTCAGCACCGTGAGCAACTCGGTGAACTCGAGGGTCCACTCGTGCGGCCACTCGTCGACATGGATGTCGTCAAGCGGGCTCGTCTTCTTGCCGCCGGGGTTCTTCTTGCGGTACTTGAACCAGCTGCCGATGACGTTCATGCCGCCGACGGTGTAGTCGAAGACCTCGCGCGACACCGGCCCCCAGGCACCATTGCGGCCGCCGTCGTCGTCGGTGAAGATGACCTGCCCGCGCACGTCGTCGTACTGCAGTTTCACTGGCATGGTGGTGACGGCTTCGAGCGACTTGGGCTGAGCATCCATCGGCCAGCCGCTGCGCACGTTGCCCGACTCGCGCCCCTCTGCGGGGTCGACGTAACGCTCGGCGTAGGTGTGCAGCCAGATCACCTCGCGCCCGAGCTCGACGGCCCGCGCCCACAGCGCGGCATCGCGCGTGATCGGCACCCGCACGCCGGGCGTCGTCAACTCGTCGACGAAGGTCGCGGTGAACGCCGGATGCGCGACGATTCCCGCCACGTAGGCGAGCAGGTCTTCATGGTCTGCATGGATGCTCGCCTCGGCCGCGAGCCCCTCCAGCAGGCCCGGCGCGAGGTTTGGGGTTCCGTCGGGGTGCAGGAGCGGGAGGGCACGGCCACCCCTCCCGTTGACATAGTCGGTCTCGGGGATGAGCGCGGTGAAGTTGAGTCCCGGTCCTTGCGCAAAGGAATGCGCATGTTGCTCATTCGCGAACACCTGTGCGTCGATCCGGCCAACCCAAAGATCTGTTCGCGGCCGATCAATTACACGGCTGTCGCTGATGAGCCACTGACGGTCGAACGAGCGATAGGAGACCCGAACGACCGCAGGTTGCTCGGCCATGACTGACTGGAGAGAGGCTGACGAATCGGAGGTGTCTTGCCCAGGAAGTTTCGGCTTGGCTTGCCGCCCATCAACGCCGGGAGTCGACTTGAATACATTGGCGAACGACGGGGAACCGAGGTGAGACTTGAGCTCGACCCAACGGCGCACAAGAACACCAACGACTGGCGCGTAGACCCAAGTGCGATTCGCCTTGACCCCGGGCGACACCCAAGCGAAAAGTTCGCCAAGCGCTGGGCAGGCGTCCCACCTTCCAGCAGCAGGTGTGAACGGCTCGGTCAACCCATCGCGAGCGCGCTCCCAGCCTGACCTCAGACTGACTTCAGCGAGGGCCTTAAACTTCTCCGACTGCTTGCCGCGGAGTGAGCGGTAGTGGACTACCGCGGCGACGTTCGCACGGTGGTCGGCACGGCGCACGAAGATTCCGATCGCCAAGGGCTGGCGTACGCCGGGGAAGATGCGCGTCGGAACGTCCGGGGTCTGACCCTCGGGGGTGAGATCGATGATCCAGCCCTCATCGGCCTCGCGGCGCAAGTACGAGCGCATGCCCTTGAATCCGGGGCCGCGCAGGTATCCGGCCGTGGAGATGAAACACACGATTCCGGCCTGGTCGGCGGGCACCGACTCGAAGACCTTCCAGGTTGCCCAGCGCCAGAAGTAGATGTAGAGGTTTTTGAGCACGTACTCGGTGAGGCCGTTGCCGGGCATCCGGAAGTCGTCGAGCTTCGCCTTCGCGACTGCCTTCTTGTCGTTGCGGGTGGCGGCCGAGCCCTGCTCGATCCAGCCACCCAAGCCTTCGGCACGTTCCTTGTAGGGCGGGTTGCCGATGACGACCGTGACCGGCACATCAGCCTTGATGCGGTTCGCTTGCCGCTTGCTCTCCGAGATGGCGGCGAGACCCGACGAGATCACGGTCACATCGGCAGCCGGGTCAGAGAGCGTGTCGGCCACGAACATGCGCATGCCGCCCTTCGGGGACTTCGCGCTATAGCTGTGCAGCAGGTCGGTGGTGCGCAGCTCGGCGACCGTGTACGAGCCGAGCTGCAGCTCGAAGCCGATCAGCCGCGAGGCGAGTTCGGTGATCGTGCCCGGCACGGCACCAGGGCCTTCGGTGTGCTCCACCTTCTCGGCAACGTGCTCGATGATCGAGTGCAAGAACGTGCCTGTTCCCATCGCGGGGTCGATCGTCGTCACGCTGGGGTCAAGAAAGCCCTTGGGCTTGCCGAGCTTGGTGACGAGGGCCTCTTCGGCCAGTCGCACCATCTGATCGACGACCTCGTGCGGGGTGTAGTAGGTGCCCGTGGCTTTGCGCAGTTCGGGGTCGTACTCGGCGAGAAAGTTCTCGTAGAGGTGCAGGTAGGTGTCTTTGTTCTTGCGCACGGCATCCCACTGCACCGCGCCGATAACCCGCCGCAGCAGGTCGATCGTCGGAACGAAGTCGCCTTTCACATCGTTCGTGAGCAGCTGCAACGCCTTGCCCATGAGCGAGTGGTCGGCGCCCAGTTGCTGGCCGACCTCGTAAAGGATTGTCGACTCGAGGTCGATCCGCTCGGTGCGCGCGAGTAACAGCGCGAAGGTGACCGTCTGGGCGTAGCCGTCGGCGAAGACGTCGTCGCTCGCATCGGGAAAGAGCAACGAACGCCAATCGTTCGCGAGGCCCAGGAAGAGTTGCTCGTGCTTGGGCGCACCGGCCTTCACCCGCGCGGTCTCGAAGGCGAGCTGTTCGATGACCTTGGTGCGGAGCATCCGCGTGATGGGAGCGATCGTGCTGACAAGCTTGGGCACGGTCTTGATCGGCACCGGGTGCCAGTTCAAGAAGTCAGAGACGAGGTGCGCGAAATTCGAATCGGGGGTGAGCGCTGCGCCGGCGACATCGAGCGGGCCGCCGCTGAGTTGTGCGACGAGCGCGGGCTGCGGTTCGCCGCGGTAGAGGCGCCACTCTGAGCCGTTGGTGTAGATGAGGTTGGGGAGGTCTTTCAGGCGGTTCCACTGGTCGCGGTTGTGGCCCGAGAACGTGCTGGGGTCAAGCGAGAGCCCCGCCTTCTTCACCTCGATGTAGCCGACGACAGCGCCCTTCACCCGCACGGCGAAGTCGGGGCGCGAACTCAGCTCGGTGAGGTGCGCCTCGCCGTCGAGAATGGTCGTCGCGCCGCCGAACTCGCCGATGGCGGTGATGAGGTGCTCGATGGGAACGCGCAGGGCCTCTTCGGGCTCGCCCGTGCCAGCAAGCTTGGCCTTGACCTCGACGCCGTAGTCGGCGACAAGGTGGGAGATCTTCGCATCGAGCATGCGGCCATTCTGTCGCAGAGGGGTGACGGAGAGCCGATACGGCACCACGCGACTCACCGAAGTCCAGAGAAACTGAGAATGAATCCGACAACAGGCTAGGGTTCTGGCTCGTGACAGAACGACGGTGGCGGGCAGGGCGACATTCGCAGTCGCGGGGCTTCGATGAGCCCCACCCTGCGAGGTACGAGCATCCCCTCGATGAGGGTTGTGTGGAACTGCGAATACCCGTGCCGCTCGACGATCCCGACGCTGAAATCCACATCCGTATGCGACACCACGACACCCGACTCGTGTTCTTCGCAATCGTGCTTACGTTGCGTGACGAGAAGGGCGAGTGGCGCGAGTCGTGCTCGGTCGTGGGAAGTCGGGTACGGCGCCATCCATACCCGTTATCTTGAGTGGCGCTCGACCAGGAGGTGACGAAGCACATGACGACCAAACTCTTCGAGACGAAGCGCGACCAGGCGATCAAGCGAGTCATGAGGTCGCTGCCTGGAATCGCGGCGTCAGGCGCGCTCGTTTCTGAAAAAGACGATGCTCCCCTTCTCGTCATGCTTCCCGATGACACGGTGGGTTACCTCACCAACGCTCTCTCGCGCGTCGGCGGTACAGCCAACGTTGTCATCGCGTTCCCCGAGACGATTCTGCTCATGACGGTGACGCCAGGCGTGCTCGACGATAACCATGTCGCTGCCAGCGAGCACGCGGACGTCAAGATGCTCGTCGACTGGATCGGCGCTATCCCCGACAACACGGCGTTGTTCTCCGTCACCGTTGACGCTTCGCACGAAGTGCCCGTTCGGCAGCTTACGTACGCCTAGCAGACCGGTTCACGGGTACCGCCAGGCCGAATTACGGCGGAGACCGCTTCAGGCCGTGCGGACGACCGCGCTGACCGGGGTCGGGTTGGCGAAGAGGTCGAGCACGGGGCAGTGAGCGTCGACGACGTCGCGCAGCTGCTGGTAGCGCTCGTCGCTCTCGGGGCCCGTGATCGTGATGGTGAGCCGCACGTCGCTGAAGCCGGCCCGCACGGTCTCGTCGATGCCGAACAGGCGGCGCGCATCCAGATCGGCTTCGGCCTCGATGCGGATGTCGTCGACCTGAATGCCGAGCCCCTGCGCGTAGAGGCGGTAGACGACGATCTGGCAGGAGATGAGCGCGCCGAGGGCGTACTCGACGGGGCTCGCGGCCACGTCGTCGCCCGCGAGGGCCCCGGGCTCGTCGACGAGGAACGTGTGCTTGCCGGCGCGGATGCTCGACGCCACCGAGCCTTCACCCTCGCCGCTGACACGGTAGGTGAGCTGTGCGGCGGCCGGGTTGGCTGCGATGCGCGAGCCCCAGGCGGACCCCGCCTCAACGAGCCGGGCCGCGCGCTCGTCGGCGCTGACCTCGGGAACGGACGGGGAAACAGAGGGTGCGGTGAGAAGCGTCATGACGGTGACGATACGAGTGGATGCGCGGCTCGTCGAACCCGCCCGTCACACGACGACGCGGCGCGTCACAGATCGTCTCGCGGCGTCACAAACCGCAACGCGGCAGGTCGCCTAGCGGTCGCAGCCGCCCGACTTGTCGGCGCGCGAACCCGGCACGCTGAGGTCGCGCAGGCCCTTGTAGGCGTACGGGTCCTCCCCCGCGACCATGACGATGTCGCGGAAGTCGTACTCGGCGAAGTAGCGCCCCTCACTGTTCTGCCACGGCAGCAACGACTCGGCGCTCATGTAGTGGTTCACGAGCGCGCGCCGGTAGCCGTGCTTGCCCGAGTTCTCGAGCGAGCGGTGCAGCAGGTAGCCATTGAAGAACAGCGCCGCACCCGCGGGCACCTCGACCGGCACGGCGTCGTCGTCGGTGTAGGGGAACCCGAAGGCCTCGTCGGTGCAGTCGAAGCGCTCGTCGGTCTGCTCGCGGTCGGGGTAGAGCACGCCGCGCGCGTGCGAGCCCGGCAGCACCCACAGGCAGCCGTTCTCGGTCGTCGCGTCGTCGAGCGCGATCCAGACCCCGGCGAGTGAGCGGTCGCGCGTCGGGATGAAGTGCTCGTCTTGATGCCAGGCCTGCCCGGGCTTGCCCTCGCTCTTGATGAACAGCATCGACTGCATGGCCTTGACGTTCGGGCCGATGACGCGCGTGAGGCCCGAGACGATCCGAGGGTGCCGCATGATCTGCCGGGCGACCTCGCTGATCTTGTGCGGGTGGTGGATGCACAGGTACTGCCGCAGTACGTCGGCGTCGCTCTGCCCCGGGTGAGCATCCACCGCATCATCGCCAGGGTTCAGGCCTGCTCGGCAGATGCGCAGGGCCTCGGAGTTGACCTCAGCCACCTCGGCCGGGGTGAGGGCGCCACGCAGCACCGCGAACCCGTCGCGGGCGTACTGCGCGACGAAGGCCTCGTCGACGGCCTCGTGCATGACGAGTGGGGCATGAACAGCAGTGGTCATGCCTTAGATCATACCTTTAGTTCTGCGGGAAGCCCAGGTTGATGCCGCCGTGGCTCGGGTCGAGCCAGCGCGAGGTGATCGCCTTCTCGCGAGTGAAGAACGGGATCGCCTGCGTGCCGTAGGCCTTGGCGTCGCCGAAGAGCGAGTTCTTCCAGCCGCCGAACGAGTAGTAGCCGACGGGAACGGGGATCGGCACGTTGACGCCGACCATGCCCACGGTCACCTCGTTCTGGAAGCGCCGCGCGGCGCCGCCGTCGTTCGTGAAGATGGCCGTGCCGTTGCCGTACTGCGAGCCGTTGATGAGGGCGAGGCCCTCGTCGTAGCTCTTCACGCGCACGACCGAGAGCACGGGGCCGAAGATCTCCTCCGTGTAGACCTTCGAGCTCGTCGGCACCTTGTCGATGAGGGTGGGGCCGAGCCAGAAGCCGTTGGCGTCGCCGTCGACCTCGACGCCGCGGCCATCGACCACGATCGAGGCGCCGTCGGTCTCGGCGACCTCGAGGTAGCTCGCCACCTTGTCGCGGTGCTCGCGCGTGATGAGCGGGCCCATGTCGCAGTTGCGCGTGCCGTCGCCGACCTTGAGGCCCGACATGCGCGCCTGGATCTTCTCGATGAGCGCGTCGGCCACGGGCTCGACGGCAACGACGACCGAGATGGCCATGCAGCGCTCGCCCGCCGAGCCGAAGCCCGCGTTGACGGCCGAGTCGGCCACGAGGTCGAGGTCGGCATCGGGCAGCACGAGCATGTGGTTCTTCGCGCCGCCGAGGGCCTGAACACGCTTGCCGTGCTTCGAGGCCGTCTCGTAGATGTACTTCGCGATCGGCGTCGAGCCCACGAACGAGATGCTCGCGACGTCGGGGTGCTCGAGCAGAGCATCCACGCTCTCTTTATCGCCGTTCACGACGTTGAAGACGCCGTCGGGCAGGCCGCTCTCTTTGAACAACTGCGCCATCCAGATCGCGGCGCTCGGGTCCTTCTCGCTCGGCTTCAGCACGACCGTGTTGCCCGCCGCGATCGCGAGCGGGAAGAACCACAGTGGCACCATCGCCGGAAAGTTGAAGGGGCTGATGATGCCCACGACGCCGAGCGCCTGCTTGATCGAGTACACGTCGACGCCCGTCGAGACGTTCTCGCTGAACTCGCCCTTCATGAGCTGGGGGATGCTGCACGCGAGCTCGACGACCTCGAGGCCGCGCGCGATCTCGCCGCCGGCGTCGCTCAGCACCTTGCCGTGCTCATTCGTCAGGATCGCCGCGAGCTCGTCTTTGCGCGCGTTGAGGCCCTCGCGGAACGCGAACATGATCTGCTGGCGCTTGGCGATCGACGTGTTCGACCAGCCCGCGAAGGCGGCCTTCGCGGCCTGCACGGCGTGGTCGACGTCGGCGGTAGTCGCGAGCGCGACCTGGCGCTGCGCCTCGCCCGTGGCGGGGTTGTAGACGGGGGCGGTGCGGGTCGAGGCGCCCGCGAACGCGGCCCCGTTCACCCAGTGCTGGACAACCGACATGATGCGCTCCTTCGTTGGACGATGCCTGCCCAGTCTGCGGGCTCGAGCCTCTGCGAACAAGCGACAGTGGCGCACACTCGATGTGCAGAAACGCAGAGGCGTTAGCGCGGCGGCAGCAACTCGTCGCGCCGCTCCGCCACCTCGCGGTGCAGGGCCTCGCGCACGATCGCGACGGCGTCGACCGCGGGGCTGTCGGGCCGTGCCGAGAGCATGAACGGCAGCCGGAAGTCGATCGCCTCCGGCAGCACCGGCTCGAGCCCCACCGCGCCCTCGCCCATGAAGGCGTGCAGCAGGCCGATGCCGGCTCCGGCCCTGGTCGCCTCGAGCTGGGCGAACACGTTCGTCGAGCCGAAGCCGAGCCGCATGCCCTCGAGGATGGGCGCGAGGTCGAGTTCGCGCACCGTGAGCAGAGCATCCACGTAGAAGACCAGGTCGTGCCCGTCGAGGTCGGCGGGCGTGCGGATCGCCGGCCGCGCCGCCAGGTAACTCGGGGCGGCGTAGAGGCGCAGCGCGTACTCGGTCAGCAACTCGGAGGTCACGCGCGAGCCCGCGGGCGAGCCCACGGTCACGGCGAGGTCGAAGCCCGATCCGCGCAGGCTGAGCGGTCGGGTCGAGGTCACGAGTTCGAGGGCGATTCCCGGATGCTCGGCCCGAACCCGCGCGAGCGCCGGCGCCGCGAACAGCGAGCCGAAGCCCTCGGGCGCGGCGACGCGCACGGTGCCCCGCACGGCGTCGGCACCGGACGCCGCGGCGACCACCTGCTCGACGAGCCCCTCGAGCGGGGCCGCGCGCTCGACCACGTCGCGGCCGATCGCGGTGAGCTGCCAGCCGTCGGCGCCGCGGTCGAGCAGCCGCGCGCCGAGCGCGGCCTCAAGGCGGTCGAGGCGGCGACGCACGGTCGTGTGGTCGACGCCGAGCAGGGCCGCGGCCGAGACGAGCCGACCCACACGGGCGACCGCGAGCAGGTAGCGCAGATCGTCGGCGCTCACCTCGTGCGGGTCGGGGCCGGTGCTCATGCGCTCACCCTACGGCGACCCGCGTGTCACAAATCACGGAACGTGAGCCGCGTGACGGCGCGACTTCGGCTCACGGGCGGTGGTGCACGCCTGAAGTTCCGTGATTTGTGACACGCCAGCGGGGGTCGGGGGCGCCTGGCACACTGGCGGGCATGGACTTCCTGCTTCCTCTGCTGCTCGGCCTGCTCATCGGTGCGGCGCTCGGGCTCGTGATCGGCCTGCTGCTCGCGCGGCGCGGCAGCTCGGCCGGAGAGAACCCCGCCGTCGTCGAGGCGCGCCACCAGGCGATCGTCGCCGAGATCCGCGCGGAGGAGGCGGCCCACCGCGCGCAGCTCTCGAGCGAGCTCGCGGGCCTGCAGGCGACGGCCACCGCCCTGCGCGAGCAGGTGGGAACGCAGCAGGAGCAGTACCGAGAACTCGTCGAGCGCACGCGCGCCGAGCAGGCCGCGCAGACCGAGCGCGAGCGAGCGGAGAGCAAGGTGCTGCAGCAGCTCACGCCCGTGCAGGAGATGCTGCGGGCGATGCAGCTCAAGGTCACCGATCTCGAGACGCAGCGCAGTGTGCAGCACGGCGAGCTGACCCAGCAGCTTCGCGCCGCGACCGAGGCCGAGGAGCGCCTGCGGCAGACCGCCGAGACGCTCGCCAGCGCGCTCAGCAACAACGTCAAGCGCGGCGTGTGGGGCGAGACACAGCTGCGCACCCTCGTGGAGTCGGCCGGGCTCATCAACCGCGTCGACTTCTTCCTGCAGGAGAGCGTCACCGCTGAGTCGGGAGAACGACGCCCCGACATGGTGCTGCGCCTGCCGGGAGGCAAGTCCATCGCGGTCGACGCCAAGGTGCCGTACAACGCGTACATCGAAGCGAACGCGATCCCCTCGACCGCGGGCGACGACGAGCAGGCCCGTCGCTCGACGCTGCTGGCCGACCACGCCAAGCAGGTCAAGGCGCACGTCGACGCGCTCGCGAACAAGACGTACTGGACAGGGCTCGAAGCGAGCCCCGAGTTCACGATCGCGTTCATTCCCAACGAGCCGCTGCTCGCCGCCGCGCTGGAGAAAGACCCGACGCTGCTCGAATACGCCTTCAGCCGGCGCATCGCCCTCGCGAGCCCCGTGAGCTTCTGGGCCGTGTTGAAGACCGTGGCCTTCACCTGGCAGCAAGACGTGCTGACGGAAGACGCGAAGAACCTGTTCGACCTCAGCAAAGAGCTGTACAGCCGCCTGGCGACACTCGCCGAGCACGCCGACAAGCTGCGCGGGGCGATCGACCGCACCGTCTCGACCTACAACACCTTCGCGAGCTCACTCGAATCTCGGGTGCTCGTGACCGCTCGCAAGCTCGACGCGCTCGACGAGTCGAAAGTCATCGCGACCCCCGCGCTCATCGACGCCCGGCCGCGCCAGCTGACCGCCGCCGAACTCACCGACGCCATGCTCGACGCCGCCGACGAGCCCGACCCCGCGGCTGAACCGGATGCCGCGGCGACCCTCTAGCCAGAGCGCGGCAACAGTGAGACCCTGAGGCGACACGAGAGGGGCATCCCACGCCTGTGTACCTGACCGCTTTCAGCGCGTTTGCCGTGCCCGATATCGACACCGCCCGCACGTTCTATCGCGACGTGCTGGGCCTACCGGTCACCGACGCCCTGAGGGGTCAGCTCACCCTCGACCTGCCGGGGGGCGGTTGGGTGCTCGTGTACCCCAAGCCCGACCACGTTCCGGCCACCTACACCGTGCTGAACCTCGAGGTCTCCGACATCGAGGTGGCCGTCGACGAACTGGTCGGTCGCGGCGTCGCAATGCTGCGCTATGAGGGTTTCGATCAGGATGCGCGGGGCATCGCCCGCGGCATCGCCGCCGATCAGGGGCCGGACATCGCCTGGTTCACCGACCCCGCGGGCAACATCATCGCGGTGCTGCGGAACCCCGCCTGA
>CAYPND010000011.1:33149-48797 GCA_964412175.1 uncultured Microbacteriaceae bacterium
CACGATCGCGTTCACGCAGTGCATGCCCAACGGCATGAACGGCTCGCTCACCTACGCGCAGGTCGACGCCCTCTCCGACGAGTTCGCGGCCTATCTGCGCGAGGTCGTCGGGCTCGCCCAGGGCGACCGCGTCGCCGTGCAGATGCCGAACTGCCTCGCCTATCCGGTCGTGGCCTTCGGGGTCATGAAGGCCGGCTGCGTTCTCGTCAACACCAATCCGCTCTACACGCCGACCGAGATGGTGCACCAGTTCTCCGACTCGGGCGCGAAGGCGCTCGTCGTCATCGACATGTTCGCCGACCGGCTGCCGGAGGTGCTGCCGAAGACGAGCATCGAGACGGTCGTCACCGTGCGCATCGGCGAATTCTTCCCGCCCGTCATCGCGGGCGTGATCCGCATGGTGCAGAAGTTCTGGAACCGATCGCTGCCAGCCATCACGGTCGAGCACACGGCGTTCCAGGCCGCGCTCGGAGCGGGGCGCGCGGCGACGTCGGCCGAGGCCCTCGCGGGCTACCTCGAGGGCATCGGCCCCGACTCGATCGCCGCCCTGCAGTACACGGGCGGCACCACGGGCGTCTCGAAGGGCGCCATGCTCTCGCACGGCAACCTCGTGTCGAACACCCTGCAGATGATCCAGATGTGCGGCGGCTACATGCGCCCCGGTCTCGAGACCGTGCTCACGGCCCTGCCGCTGTACCACGTGTTCGCCTTCACGGTGAACCTGCTGGGCTTCTACCGCCTCGGCGCCCGCAACATCCTGGTGCCCTCCCCGCGGCCGCCGAGCAACCTCAAGCGCGCGTTCGAGAACTACACGATCACGTGGGTCACGGGCGTCAACACCCTGTTCAACGCGCTGCTCAACGAGCGCTGGTTCCTCGACAGCCCGCCCCGCCACCTGCGCGCCTCGGCCGCCGGGGGCATGGCGCTGCACGAGTCGGTCAACGCTCGCTGGGAGGAGGTCACGGGCACGCCGATCGTCGAGGGCTACGGGCTCACCGAGACCTCGCCCGTGCTGAGCTTCAACCCCTTCGGCCCGAACGAGAAGGCGGGCACGATCGGCATCCCCGTACCGTCGACCGCCATGATGTGCATCGACGACGCCGGCAACGAGGTCGCGCCCGGAACCCCCGGCGAGATCGCGGCGAAGGGCCCGCAGGTCATGCTGGGCTACTGGAACCGCCCGGAGGACACCGCGGCGAACATCGTCGACGGCTGGTTCCGCACCGGCGACATCGCCGAGATGGATGCCGACGGCTACTTCACGATCGTCGATCGCAAGAAAGACATGATCATCGTCAGCGGCTTCAACGTCTACCCCAACGAGATCGAAGAGCGCATCGCCGAGCTGCCGGGCGTGCTTGAGGTCGGCGTCGTCGGCATCCCCGACGACAAGAGCGGCGAGGCCGTGCGCGCCTACATCGTCGCGACGCAGACGCCACCCACTGAAGCGGCCGTGCTCGCGCACTGCCGCGAGAGTCTCGCCGCGTACAAGGTGCCGAAGTCGGTGCGCTTCGTCGACGAGCTGCCCAAGAGCCCGATCGGCAAGATCCTGCGCCGCGAGCTGCGGGCCGAGGCCGTCACTTCGGCCACCGCCACTATCGAGACCCAGGGAAGGGAGCTCTCGTGATCACGCCCCTGATCATCGCGACGCAGGCGGTCGTCAACGAGCAAGACGTCGTGACGCCCTTCGAGCAGAACCTGCTCGTCGGCCTCGTCTTCGTCATCATGTTCGGCCTCGGGGCCGGGCTCACGCCGCGCGACTTCAAGCTCGCCCTCAAGCGGCCGTCGGGCCTCATCATCGGCTTCATCACGCAGTTCGGCATCATGCCCGTGCTCGCCTACGTGCTGTGCCTGGTGTTCCTGTTCCAGCTCGCCCCCGAGGTCGCCGTGCCACTGTCGATCGGCGCGCTGCTCATGGGTGCGGTGCCCGCGGGCACGACGTCAAACATGTTCACGTACTTCTCAAAGGGCAACCTTGCTCTGAGCGTCATGATGACCACGAACTCGACCCTGTGGGCCATCATCATGACGCCGCTCGCGCTCGCGATCTTCGGCGGTCTGCTGTTCGCCGGTGAGAACTCGGAGTTCCAGATCCCGATCACCAACATCGTCGTCACGCTCGCGGTTCTGCTGATCCCGGTCGTGCTCGGCATGCTCATCCGTCGCTACAGTGCCAACATCGGCGCCGTGCTCGAGCTGATGGGCGGCTTCTTCGGGCTGTTCTTCATCGTGTTCCTCGTCGCGACCTGGGTTCCGCGCAACTGGGCGCTGCTCACGTCGACGGCGTGGCAGACCTACGTCGTCGCCATCGGGCTCGGGCTTTTCGGCATCGCGATCGCCTACGGCATCTCGCGGGTCATCCGGCTGCACCCCGCGAACGCACGCACGATCGCGCTCGAGACGGGCATCCAGAACGGCCCGCTCGCGATCGCGATCATCCTGCTCACGTTCAGCGGCAACCCCGACATCGGGCTCATCCTGATCGTGCCGGCGCTCTACTCGCTCTTCATCGTGCTCATCTCAACGGTCGTGACCTTCGTCTTCCGCCGCGCGAACACGGCCGCCGAGCAGAAGATCCCCAACCTGCTGTAGCAGTACGCGACGACGGGGGCAGGGCCGCGTGGCTCTGCCCCCGTCGTCGTTCGTGCCTACGCCTCGCCCGAGGGCGACGCGTACTGCGCCTCGTAGAGCCGGGAGTAGGCGCCGGCGGCGGCGAGCAGCTGCTCGTGCGTGCCCTGCTCGACGATGCGGCCGGCCTCCATGACGAGAATGAGGTCGGCGTCGCGGATGGTCGAGAGGCGGTGCGCGATGACGAAGCTCGTGCGGTCGCGGCGCAGCGCCGCCATGGCGTGCTGCACGAGCACCTCGGTGCGGGTGTCGACCGAGCTCGTGGCCTCGTCGAGGATGAGCACGCTCGGCCGCGCGAGGAACGCGCGGGCGATCGTCAGCAGCTGCTTCTCGCCCGCGCTCACGTTCTCGCCGTCGTCGTCGAGCACGGTGTCGTACCCGTCGGGCAGCGCGCCGACGAAGCGGTCGACGTAGGTCGCGCGGGCTGCGTCGAGGATCTCCTGCTCGCTCGCATCCGGTCGGCCGTAGGCGATGTTGTCGCGGATGGTGCCGCCGAACAGCCAGGTGTCTTGCAGCACCATGCCCATGCGCGAGCGCAGGTCGTCGCGCGTCATCGCGGCGATGTCGACGCCGTCGAGCGTGATGCGCCCGCCGTCGAGCTCGTAGAACCGCATCATGAGGTTGACGAGCGTCGTCTTTCCGGCGCCCGTCGGCCCGACGATCGCGATCGTCTGGCCGGGCTCGGCGACGAGCGACAGCCCGTCGATGAGAGGCACGTCGGGGTCGTAGCGGAACGACACGTTCTCGAACACCAGCCGACCCGTGGCGGCATCGGGGGTCGCCGCCCGCGACGGGTCGGGGCTCTGCTCGGGCGCATCCATCAGTTCGAAGACACGCTCGGCGCTCGCCACGCCCGACTGCAGCAGATTCGCCATCGAGCCGAGCTGGCTGAGCGGCTGAGTGAACTGGCGCGAGTACTGGATGAACGCCTGCACGCCGCCGATCGTCATGGTGCCCGTCGTGACGAGCAGCCCGCCGACGACGGCGATGGCGACGTAGACAAGGTTTCCGACGAACATGATCGCGGGCATGATGATGCCGCTCACGAACTGGGCGCCGAAGCTCGCGGCGAACAGCTGATCGTTCTTCTCGACAAACCGCTGCTCGACCTCGCGCTGCCGCCCGAAGACCTTGACGAGCGCGTGGCCAGTGAAGGTCTCTTCGATCTGCGCATTGAGCTCGCCCGTGAGCGCCCACTGCGCCACGAACAGCTTCTGCGAGCGCTTCGCGATGACGGCCGTGATGACGAGCGTCAGCGGCACGGTGATGAGCGAGACGAGGGCCAGGATGGGCGAGATCACGAACATCATGACGATGACGCCCAGCACGGTCAGCAGCGAGGTGAGCAGCTGACTGAGGGTCTGCTGGAGGCTCTGCGAGATGTTGTCGACGTCGTTCGTGACACGGCTGAGCACCTCGCCGCGCTGCACACGGTCGAAGTAGGTCAGCGGCAGGCGGTTGAGCTTGGCCTGCACCTCTTCGCGGAGGCGGTAAACCGTGCGCTGCGTCACGCCGTTGAGCAGGTAGCCCTGCAGCCACGAGAACACCGACGAGAACACGTAGACGAGCAGCACGATGCCGAGCAGCAGCTGCAGCTGGGCGAAGTCGATGCCCGTGCCGTCGCCCGCCTGGCCCGCGCCGTCGCCGTTGCCGAAGACGCCGTCGACGATGACGTTCGTGGCCATGCCCAGCAGGGCGGGGCCGACGACGCTCAGCAACACGCTCAGCACCCCGAGGGCGATGACGACGATCACGAGAGCGCGCTCGGGGGCGAGCCGCGCCACGAGGCGCTTCGCCGAGGGGCCGAAGGTCATCGCCTTCTCGGCGGGCATGCCGATGCCGCCGCCCATCGGGCCGCCCATCGGCCCGCGGCGCACTCCCCCGGGAGGGCCGATCGGTCGTGCGGGGGCCGTGCTCATGCGCTCGCCTCCGCTCGCAGCTGGCTGTCGACGATCTCGACGTACGTCGGGTTGCTCGCGAGCAGCTCGTCGTGCGTGCCGCGACCCACCACGCGGCCCTGGTCGAGCACGATGATCTGGTCGGCGTTCTGCACCGTCGCGACGCGCTGGGCCACGACGATGAGGGTCGCGTCGGCGACCTCGCGGCGCAGGGCGGCCCGCAGCCGGGCATCCGTCGCCGTGTCGAGGGCCGAGAACGAGTCGTCGAAGACGTAGATCTCCGGGCGCTTCACGAGCGCGCGCGCGATCGCGAGGCGCTGCCGCTGCCCGCCCGAGACCGTCGTGCCCCCCTGCGCGATCGGGGCCTCGAGTCCCTCGGGCATCGCGAGCACGAAGTCGGCCGCCTGCGCGATCTCGAGCGCCGCCCACAGCTCGTCGTCGGTGGCGTCGGGCTTGCCGAAGCGCAGGTTACTCGCGACCGTGCCCGAGAACAGGTACGGGCGCTGCGGCACGAGGCCGATGCGGCTCCAGAGCAGGTCGGCGTCGAGCTCGCGCACGTCGACGCCGTCGACGAGCACCTCGCCGTCGGTGACGTCAAACAACCGAGGCAGCAGGCTGATGAGCGTCGTCTTGCCCGAGCCCGTGCTGCCGATGATGGCCGTCATGCGCCCGCGCTCGGCGACGAGGCTGACGCCGTCGAGCACCGGATGCTCAGCTCCCGGGTACGCGAACGTCACGTCACGCAGCTCGACCCGGCCGCTCGCGGTGAGCGTCGTCACGGGGTTGCTCGGCAGCACCACCGAGGAGGGCGTCTCGAGCACCTCGCCGATACGGTCGGCCGAGACGGCCGCCCGCGGCAGCAGCACCGCGATGAAGGTCGCCATGAGCACGGCCATGAGGATCTGGATGAGATAGGTGAGGAAGGCCGTGAGCGCCCCGACCTGCATGAGCCCCGCCTCGATGCGGAACGAGCCGAACCACAGCACGGCCACGCTCGAGACGTTGAGCACGAGCAGCACGATCGGGAACATGAGCGCGAACAGCCGCCCCGCCTTGAGGGCGGTGTCGGTGAGCTCGGCGTTCGCATCGGCGAAGCGATCGACCTCCTGCCGTTCGCGCACGAAGGCCCGCACGACGCGCATGCCCGTGAGCTGCTCGCGCAGCACGCGGTTGACGGTGTCGATGCGCTCTTGCATCACGCGGAACAACGGCACCGTGCGCACGATGATGGCGCTCACGGCGATGAGCAGCACGGGGATCGCGACGGCCATGATGAGCGAGAGCTCGAGGTCTTGCTGCAGCGCCATGATCACGCCGCCGACGGCGAGAATGGGCGCGCTCACGAGCATCGTGCTCGTCATGAGCACGAGCATCTGCACCTGCTGCACGTCGTTGGTCGTGCGGGTGATGAGCGAGGGGGCGCCGAAGCGGCTCACCTCGCGCTCGGAGAAGCTGCCGACGTGGGCGAACACCGCTCCGCGGAGGTCGCGGCCGATCGCCATCGCCACACGCGCGCCGAAGTACACGGCCGTGATCGCGCACGCGATCTGCACGAGCGTGATCGCGAGCATCCCGCCGCCGACCGAGAGGATGTAGCCCGTGTCGCCCGTCGCGATGCCGCGGTCGATGATCGCCGCGTTGAGCGCGGGGAGGAACAGCGAGGCGATCGCCTGCGCGAGCTGGAAGACGATGACGCCCGCGATCAGCCGCCAGTACGGCCGCAGGTACCGGCGGAGGATGAGTGCAAGCATGGCCTGCCCATTCTTCACCCGCGCGGGCTGTACTCCCGCCACGAGAGTGCCGCTCTCAGCGAACGGGGGCGGTGGGATGCTGCGCTCAGGCTCAGGAGTCGAGCCACTTGTTCTCGAGGTGGTCGGCCGTCACGCGGCGGATGGTGCCCGAGCGCGACCGCAGCACGATCGATTCGGTCGTGATGATGCCGCGCTCCCGCCGCACGCCGCGCACGAGCTCGCCGTCGGTCACACCCGTCGCGACGAAGAAGGTGTTGTCGCTGCGCACGAGCTCGTCGGCCTCGTAGACATGGTCGAACTTGAGGCCCGCCGCAGCGCCCCGCGCACGCTCATCGTCGCTGCCTGGTGCCAATCGACCTTGGATGAACCCCCCGAGCGCCTTGACCGCGCACGCCGTCGCGACGCCCTCAGGGCTGCCGCCCGTGCCGACGCACAGGTCGATGCGCGAGTCATGGCGCGCCGCGTTGATGCCGCCGGCGACATCGCCGTCGAGGATGAGCCGCGTGCCCGCGCCCGTCGCGCGAATCTCGGCGATCAAGCCCTCGTGCCGTGGCCGATCGAGCACGGCGATGCGCATCTCGTCGACGGGCTTCTTCTTCGCGGCGGCGAGTGCGCGAATGTTCTCGGCGATCGGCTGGCGGATGTCGAGCACCCCGATGCCCTCCCACCCGGCGACAAGCTTCTCCATATAGAACACGCTCGAGGCGTCGAGCATCGAGCCGCGGTCGGCGACGGCGATCATCGAGATCGCGTGGCCGCGGCCCGCTGCGGTGAGCGAGGTGCCGTCGATGGGGTCGACGGCGATGTCGCACGCCGGGCCCTGGCCGTTCCCGACCACCTCACCGTTGAAGAGCATCGGTGCGTTGTCTTTCTCTCCTTCGCCGATGACGACGAGGCCGCTGAAGTTGACGGTGCCCAGGAACTTGCGCATCGCATCCACCGCCGCCCCGTCGGCCGCGAGCTTGTCGCCCTTGCCGATGAAGGGAGCAGAGCGGATGGCGGCGGCTTCGGTCGCGCGCACGAGCTCCATCGCGAGGTTGCGGTCGGGGTGCAGGAAGAGGGTTCCGGTCTCGGTATTCACCACCGCACCAGGCTATCGGCCGCTGGCTAGACTCGAACCGCTTCCAGCCGACACCAGCACGAGGAGAAACATGCCCATCGCCACCCCCGAGCAGTACGCCGAGATGCTCGACAAGGCCAAGAAGGGCGGATTCGCCTACCCCGCCATCAACGTCTCGTCGTCGTCGACGATCAACGCGGTGCTGCAGGGACTGAGCGAGGCCGGCTCTGACGGCATCTTGCAGGTCACGACGGGCGGCGCCGACTACTTCGCCGGGCAGAGCGTCAAGGCGCGCGCCTCGGGCGCCCTCGCCTTCGCGGCGTTCGCGACCGAGGTGGCCAAGAACTACCCCGTCACGGTCGCCCTGCACACCGACCACTGCCCGAAAGAGGCGCTCGACGGCTTCGTCATGCCCCTCATCGCGGCGAGCGAGGCCGAGGTCAAGGCTGGCCGCAACCCGATCTTCCAGTCGCACATGTGGGACGGCTCGGCCGTGCCGCTGCAGGAGAACCTCGAGATCGCGCGCGACATCCTCCCCCGCATGAAGGCCATTCACGCGATTCTCGAGGTCGAGATCGGCGTCGTCGGCGGCGAGGAAGACGGCGTGCAGCACGAGGGCTCGAACGAGGCCCTCTACACGACCCTCGGCGATGTGACGGCCGCGGTCGAGGCGCTCGGCCTCGGCGAGCAAGGCCGCTACATGGCCGCCCTCACCTTCGGCAACGTGCACGGTGTCTACAAGCCCGGCAACGTCAAGCTGCGGCCCGAGCTGCTCGCCGAGATCCAGCAGGGCATCCAGCAGAAGTACGGCACGGATGCTCTTCCGCTCGACCTCGTCTTCCACGGCGGTTCCGGCTCGACCGATCACGAGATCTCGACGGCCGTGAAGAACGGCGTCATCAAGATGAACATCGACACCGACACGCAGTACGCCTTCAGCCGCTCGGTCGCCGACTCGGTGCTCAAGAACTACGACGGGTTTCTCAAGGTCGACGGCGAGATGGGCAACAAGAAGGTCTACGACCCGCGCGCCTGGGGCAAGACCGCCGAGACGGCGATGGCGAAGCGCGTCGTCGAGGCCACGCAGCAGCTCGGCTCGGCCGGGCACTCGGGCCGCTAGGCCGTCAGGCTGCTAGGCGCTCGGCCGGTCGTCGCGATCGCGCGCGACCGGCCCGCCGGGGCTGCCCGGCTCCGGGGTGCGCTGCACCGCCGCGCGCCCGCCGCCCGTGCCGACGACCTCGAACTCGACCGCCGTCACAGGGCCCGACCGCCAGCGTAGGTTCTCGACCGTCGAGCGCAGGCTGACGTAGTAGGGCGCGAGGAAGGTCTCGCGCCGACCCTCCGGCAGGGTGCTGAGGATGCGCAGGGCGACGGCGATGCCACCGCCGCTCGTGCGGCGCAGCTCGACGCGGGCCGAGCCGAGCTGCTGCTCGGGGGCGCCGAGCAGCGCATCGAGCAGCGCGCGCATCGCCGTGCGCTGGGCCAGATCGAGGCACTCCGCCAGCCGATCGGGGTCGTCGACCGTCACGGCGCGGCCGTCGGCGACGCGCTCGATCCACGTGCGGTCGACCTCGCCCGTGAGCTCGCTGCGCAAGCGGTCGGCGATCGCCACGGCCCGCACCGTGTCACCCGCGGTCACTGTGCCGCGCTCGAGAACCGCGGTGATGAACGCGGTTGCCGGCTCGATGCGCGTGCTCGTCACCTGGTCGACCACGGCGACGAGGTCGTCATCGATCGACCGCGACTGTGCGAGTTCGAGCGGCCGTTCGCTCCACCGACTGAGGGCGAGCGTGATCGCGCGCACCATGACGATGCCCCCCAGCGTCCCGATAAGGATCGGGAAGAGCGTGATCGCGATTGCCGACAGCGGGGGCCAGGTCCGCTCATCGGGCACGATGAGCAGGAGGGTCGTCGCGGCACCAACGGCGAGAAGAAGGCCGCCGAGCAGGGCGAGCCTCAGCACCGTCGAGTACGGCACCATCGCGAGCAGCAGTAGCGAGACCGAGAGCGGCGCCCACCACAGCTCGAGGGCGAAGGGCTCGCCGAGATAGCCGACCGCCGAGATCACGATGGCCGAGGCCGACAGGGCCACCCCGACGAGAGCACGCCCGAGCGTGACCGGCCCGCGCCTCGGCCGCGACGCGACGTGCACCCACAGCAGCGCGAGCACCGAGAGTGCAAGCGCTGCCGCCTGCACGAGCGGTCGCGAGCCGGCCTGGCCGAGCGGCCCGAGTACGACGATGCCGTGCGTGAGCACGAGACCGGCCGCCGCGAGGGGCAGGTTCGGCGTCGTGAACCAGCTCAACGGGTCGGAGTCCCACAGGCTGCGGCTCCACATGCCCGCCATCACTCACTCCCGCCCGATGTCGGAACCGTCATCATGACCGTCGTGCCATCCGGACCCGACCAGAGCCGCACGGTTCCGCCGACCTGGGCGATGCGCTGCTCGACCGACATGCGCAGGCCGAGGCGGTCGTCACCCACCTCGGCCGCGGCGAACCCGTGGCCGTCATCGACGATGAGCACCGTGAGGGCGCCATCGCGGATGCCCGTCACGAGCTCGGCGCGATCCGTGCCCGCGTGCTTGACGACGTTGTCGAGCGCCGCCCGGGCCGCGCCGACCACGGCGTGCCCAGTCGCCGCCGGCACCTCGTCCGAGAGCAGCTCGGCGCCGCTCACGTCGACGCGCACGCCGCTCCACTGGTACTCGTGCGCGAGCTCGAGCAGGGCATCCCCCAGCGCGCTCCCCGCAGCGGATGGCACCGTCGGCTCGGCGACCGTGGCGGCGGCGACGACCGCGAGGTGATCGGTCAGCACCGAGCGAGCGCGCGGCGTGAGGGGGCCCCGCGAACGGGCGATCACCGCGAGGTCGGCGAGCACGGTGTCGTGCACGAGACTCGCCGCGCGCTGCTCGAGCAGCCGGCGGCGGTCAGCGCCCTGCACGATGTCTGCTGCCGAGGCTAAGGGCTCGAGTTGCCGAGCAGCCTGGCGCTGCGCCAGGGCGAGCGTCAGGTACGCGACGAGCGAGATCACGAACACGATCAGCGGCCCCGCGCCAAGCCCGACGGTGCTGCCCGCGAGCGCGAGTCCGATCACGACGCTGAGCTGCGCGACGACGTAGGCCGCGATCGACCAGCCGACGCCGCTGAGCGCGCGGCCGCTCACGGCACCCACGAGGCAGATGGCAGTCGCCACGCGATTGAGCAGGTACGGCCCAGGGTCGTCGAACCCGGGATCGACAGCGAGGGCGATCACGGGAACCGCGATCGAGCAGACCGCCCCGCCCGCGATGAAAAGCACGGCCGTGACCGCTCCGGGGTGCCAGAGCAGCACGAGGGCGAGCAGCCCGATGGCGAGGTAGGGCGCGATGACGAGGGGGATCTTCTCGGTATAGCCCCGCGCCACGAGCACATCGATCACGATGAGCGCGGCGATCACGGCTCCGACTGCAGCAATGACCCGCTGCGTCGTGGCCAGGCCCCGTACGGTGATGCGCGCTGCGACCGCTCGGGGCAGCGCGACGCTCGTCACGGCCGCTCGCTGTCGACGTCGAAGGTGACGACGAGCGACTCGCCGCCCCGCCACTCGATGCGCCGCACGACCGACTTCACGGTCAAATAGTACGGCGCGAGCACCGCCGTGCGGCGCCCTTCGGGCAGGGCGAGCCCGGCCGTGACGGCCACGGCGACGGCGTCGTCGTCGGCCGGGGCGAGGTCGAGTCGGGCCCCGAAGACGCCCGCCTCGGGGTCGCTGAACAGCCCGTCGACGAGGGCGATGATCGCCGCGCGCTGGTCGACCGTGATCGTGTCGGCGAGACGGAACGGGTCGGTGACGTACACGGGCCGGCCGGCCACGTGCGCGGCGAGCCAGCTCTGGTCGCCGCGCTCGACGAGGGCGCTGCGCATGTCGCGCGCGAGTCTGGCCGCGGTCCGCCGGTCGCGGTCGTGCAAGGCCGCCGCGCCCTCGAGTCGCTCGAGGAAGGGAACGACCGCGGTCGAGAACCGCCCGCCCGTGATGCGGTCGACCACGGCCGTCGCCGGCTCGATCGCGTTGTCGTCGGGGGCGGAGTCGCCCAGCCCCCGGCGCCAGCCGAGCACGGCCGTGACGAGAGTGCGGTTGAGCACGATGCCGCCGATCACCGAGAAGACGGGCGTCGAGGTGATGACGACGACGTCGGCGATCGGCAGATCACTGCCGCGCTCGCCCGCGACAAAGCCGGCCGCGGCCGCCGTCGCGGCGACGACGAGCAGGGCTCCGGGTACGAAGACCCGCCCGGCGACGAAGGGGCTCGTCGCCATGACGACGAGGGATGCGCAGACCGGTGCCCACCACAGCTCGAGGGCGAACAGGGGGTCGGCGGGCGACGGCAGCAGGGCATCCACGACGGGGAAGACCGCTTGCCGGTCGACGAGCGCGAGCGCCGACATCATGACGGCGAGCGAGGCGAGGCCGAAGATGAGCGCTGCGCGGCGCGTGCGGAAACGGTCGCGGGAAGGCAACGCCCCGCGGTGGATCGCATAGGCCGCCCCCGTCATGACCGCGACCGCCACGAGCTGGAAGGCCGGGCGGTAGCCGCCCTGGCCGCCGAGCGCCACTGCCGTGATGCCGAAGAGAGCGATGACGAGCGTGACCCAGCTGCTGACGAGCGACGATGTCAGCCAGCTGAGGGTGTCGATGTCGAGCGACGAGCGCCGCCACCAGCTGAGGGTGTCGAGGCGCCGGGGTGCCGCGGTGCCGGTCACGATGCCGCCTCGATCGGCACCGAGAGCATGACGGTCGTGCCCGACTCGTTCGACCAGACGCGCGCCGCCCCTCCGACGCGCTCGAGCCGCCCGTGGATCGACTCGCGCAGCCCCAACCGGTCGTCGGCCACCTCGTCGACCGCGAAGCCGCGCCCGCCATCGACGACGAGCACGGTCACAGCGCGCGCGGTGCGGCCGACCGTCACCTCTGCGCGATCGGTGCCCGCGTGGCGCAGCACGTTCTCGAGCGCGGCCGTCATGGCTGCGAGCACGGCCTCGGCCGCCGCATCGCTCACGCTCGGCGTGCCTACGATGCTCTCGGCCCCGGTCAGATCGACGCGCAGGCCGCGCCAGCGCAGCTCGTCGACGATCGCGAGCATCCGAGCCGCGATCGAGCCCTCGACGGGTGCGGCGCTGACGACGCCCACGGAGGTCGCGGTCGCCTGGGCCACGGCATCCAGATCGCGCCGGATGCCCTGCCGCACCCGATCGTCGAGCCGGGCGTCGTCGCGCTCGAGCAGCGTGAGCGAGGCGAGCACGGTGTCGTGCACGAGCGCGGCGGCCGCGCGCTCGCGCTGCCGGGCAGCGTTCTGGCGGCGCGAGAGCGCCGCCGCATCCGGCAGTTCGGGAACCCGATCGCGTCGCCGCCGACCGCCGATGGCGATGACGGTGTAGGCGACGATCATGATGATGGCGTCGACGAGACGGTCGGGCGAGAGGGCGAGCGGGCGGCCGGCGATGAGGTGGCCGGCCACGAGCGAGACCGTTCCCGCCAAGAGTCCCACCGCGACCCAGAGCACGCCGTCGGAGGCGCTCGGGCGCACGGCGCCGATGAACAGCAGGGCCCACGCGAGCGACTCGACGAGGAAAAGGCCGCGCGACTGCTCGGGGGTGTAGGCGGCGAGCAGCGTCGCGACGAAGCCCGTGCCGGCGATCGTGCCGATGACGACAAGCGCGGTCGCAATGGGCACAGTGGGGCGCAGCACGAGCACGACGGCGGTCGCGAACGCGGGCGCCCACCACAGCAGCAGCGCCAGCAGGGCGGTCGCATCGCCCGAGCGCACGGCCACCTCGATCATGAGGGCGAGCACGAGTAGCAGCGAGACCGGGCCGATGACCCGTTGGGCGGAACCGAGCCCGCGTACGAGCGCGGCGGCGGTGACCTCCCGCGGCGGAGGCGCGGGTCGCACCGGGGGCGGGGCGGTCGCGCTCATGGCGGTGGCTCGATCAGCCGCTGATGCGCCCGCCGAGCGCGCGCTCGTCGACGTTGCCATCCTTATCGCGGCGCAGCTCCTTCGGCAGCGAGAACTGCAGGTCCTCCTCCGCCGTCGTGACCTCGGAGACCGCGTCGAAACCGGCGTCGCGCAGGTCGGCGAGCACCTGCTCGACGAGCACCTCGGGAACGCTCGCCCCGCTCGTCACGCCCACGGTCGCAACGCCCTCGAGCCACTCCTGCTTGATCTCGCTCGCGAAGTCGATGCGGTAGGCGGCCTTGGCGCCGTACTCGAGCGCCACCTCGACCAGTCGCACGCTGTTGGAGCTGTTGGCCGAGCCGACGACGATCGCGAGGTCGGCATCCGGGGCCACCTTCTTGATCGCGACCTGGCGGTTCTGCGTCGCGTAGCAAATGTCGTCGCTCGGCGGGTCTTGCAGGTGCGGGAACCGGGCGCGCAGTCGGCGCACGGTCTCCATCGTCTCGTCGACGCTCAGCGTGGTCTGCGAGAGCCAGATGAGCTCTTCGCCCTCGGGAACCTCGACGGTGTCGGCCTCCTCGGGCGTGCCGATGAGGATCATGCGCTCGGGCGCGTGGCCCATCGTGCCCTCCACCTCTTCGTGGCCCTCGTGGCCGATGAGCAGGATGCGGTAGTCCTGCTTGGCGAACCGCACCGCCTCGCGATGCACTTTCGTCACGAGCGGGCACGTCGCGTCGATCGCGAGCAGGTCGCGGTCGGCCGCGCCCTGCACCACGGCCGGGCTGACGCCGTGCGCCGAGAACACGATGTGCGATCCGGGCGGCACCTCCTCGACCTCGTCGACGAAGATCGCACCCTGCTTCTCGAGCTCGCTCACGACGTGCACGTTGTGCACGATCTGCTTGCGCACGTAGACGGGGGCGCCGTACTGTTCGAGCGCCTTCTCGACGGCGATGACCGCGCGGTCGACGCCCGCGCAGTAGCCGCGCGGCGCGGCGAGCAGCACCTTCTTGGGGCGGTCGACCTCGACCGGCCGCAGCCGCTCGCGCCGCTGCGGGATGACGGGGGCCGTCAGAGTCGTGCCCAGGGCGCCGTTCGAGATCGTGCTCACGTCGCCCAGTCTACGAGGGGACTCCTTGTACGGGCTTCGCGACCGCCGGTAGCGGCGCTCGCGCTACTCGACGTCGCGGCGGCCCGTGGTCACGGCTGCAGCCAGGAGCAGCGCCGTGGCGAGGCCGCCGAGCACGAGGCCTCCCTGCCACCAGGTGAGAGCATCCACCGCCGCGACTGGAACAGAGGGATCGAGCGCGTTCAGCGAGCTCAGGATGCCCGCCCCGACAAGCGCGTCGGTCGCCGACCCCGGCAGGAAGCGGCCGAGTTGCGCCGACCACTCCCACACGCTCGCGACGAGTCGCAGGATCGGCTCGACGAACTGGGTGAAGGCGAGCACGATGACGATCGCCGCGATCTGACTCGTGAGCAGGGCGCCGAGGCCGAGGCCGAGCAGTGACCACAGGGCGGTTGCGACGAGGGTGCGCAGCAGCGTGCCGATGACCTCGGGCTCCCCGAGGGCCGTCTCGTCGCCGAGGGCCGCGAGCACGGGGGCGCCGATGCCGACCGAGCCGAGGAGGCCAAGCACGCCGTAGAGCGCGCCCATGAGCGCGGCGACGATCGCCTTCGCGGTCAGCACGATGCCGCGGCGCGGCTGGGCGAGCACCGTCGGCGTCAGGGTGCCGTGCCGGTACTCGGTGGTTACGATGAGGGCGCCGAACAGCAGCGGGATCACGAGGCCGACCGCGGTGACGCTGCTGTAGACGAGGTTCGCGATGACGACGGGGTCGAGCGCGGGGGAGGGCGCTCCCCCGCCGCCGGCGCCCGCGAGCAGGGATCCCGCGTCGCTCAAGAAGAACGCGAGCCCGACCGCCGTCATGCCGACGTAGGCGACGATGATGAGACCGAGCAGCCACCAGCTCTTCAGCGAGAAGACCTTGGCGAGCTCGGCGGCGGTCGCACGGCCGAGCGCGGTGAGGGTGCTCATGCGGCGCTCCCCTCGGTGGTCGACGCCTCATCCGCGGTGAGCGCGAGGAACACCGACTCGAGCCCGTCGCCCTCGTCGCTCAGGTGCGTGAGCGCGATGCCTGCGTCGCGGGCGACCTCGCCCGTGCGCGCGACGTCGAGGCCGAGCACCGTCAGCCCCGCGGCGCCGGGCTCGACGGTGCCGCCGGCGCGCGTGAGGGCATCCTGCAGCGCCGCCCGATCGGCCGCATCGACGCGCACGCGCGCGGTTCCCGCCTCGAGGGCGTCGAGCGTGCCGTCGAAGACGATGCGGCCGTGACGGATGACCACCACGTCGTCGACCGTCTGCTGCACCTCGCT
>CAYPND010000011.1:48897-71689 GCA_964412175.1 uncultured Microbacteriaceae bacterium
CGATGCGGCCGTGACGGATGACCACCACGTCGTCGACCGTCTGCTGCACCTCGCTCAGCACGTGGCTCGAGAGCAGCACGGTGCGGCCCTCGGCCGCGAGCGAGCGGAGGAGGCCGCGCATCCAGCGGATACCGTCGGGGTCGAGACCGTTGATGGGCTCGTCGAGCACGAGCGCGTCGGGGTCGCCGAGCAGGGCGCTCGCGAGGCCGAGCCGCTGGCGCATGCCGAGCGAGTAGCCGCCGACCGCGCGTCGGGCAGCCTCAGTGAGCCCGACCTGCGCGAGCACGTGATCGACGCGCGCGCGGTCGATGCCCGACGCGATCGCGAGCTGCAGCAGGTGGTTGCGGCCGCTGCGTCCGGGGTGGAAGACGTCGGCCGAGAGCGAGGCGCCGACGCGGCGCGTGGGTGCGTCGAGGTCGCGGTAGCGCTGGCCGTCGATGAGCGCGCGGCCCGCCGTCGGGCGGTTGAGCCCGAGCAGGATGCGCAGTGTCGAGGTCTTGCCGGCGCCATTCGGGCCGAGGAAGCCCGTGACGCGGCCCGGCTGCGCGGTGAAGGAAACGTCGCGGAGGGCGGTGACCTCGCCGTAGACCTTCGTCAGCGCCTCGACGGTGAGCGGGGTGGGAATGCGCATGCGGCTCCTTACAGAACGAGGCCGCGGGGTCGGCGCTCTCGACTACCCTGGCGAAGCACGCCAGACGACGCAAGGAGGGCTCACCGTGGCCGACGCGCCATCCTCGCCCGATGCCCCCTGGCCGGTCGCCCAGCTGTCGGCGAAGCTCAAGGAGTACATCGACCGACTCGGCCAGGTCTGGGTCGACGGCGAGATCGCGCAGTGGGGCATCTCGGGCGGCAACGTCTACGGCAAGCTGAAAGACGTCAGTCAGGATGCGACCGTCTCATTCGTCATCTGGTCGTCGGTGCGGGCGACGCTGCCGGAGGGCCTCGGTCAGGGCGACCGGGTGACGGCGCTCGTGAAGGCCAACTGGTGGGTCAAGGGCGGCACCCTGACCATGCAGGTCTCGCAGATGCGCCGGGTCGGGCTCGGCGATCTGCTCGAGCGCCTCGAGCGGCTGCGGGCGACCCTCGCCGCCGAAGGCCTCTTCTCCCCCGAGCGCAAGAAGCCCCTCCCCTTCCTGCCGCAGTGCATCGGGCTTGTCACGGGGAAGGACAGCGACGCCGAGAAAGACGTCATCCGCAATGCGCAATTGCGGTGGCCTTCGGTGCGGTTCCGCGTCGTGCACGCCGCCGTGCAGGGCGACAAGGCGGTCGCCGAGGTCACGGCGGGCATCAGGCAACTGGATGCCGACTCCGAGGTCGACGTCATCATCGTCGCCCGGGGCGGCGGCGACTTCCAGAACCTGCTGCCGTTCAGCGATGAGAGCCTGGTGCGCGCGGCCGCGGCCTGCGAGACCCCGCTCGTGAGCGCGATCGGCCACGAGAACGACCGCCCCCTGCTCGACGAGGTCGCCGACCTGCGCGCCTCGACGCCCACCGACGCCGCCAAGCGCGTCGTGCCCGACGTGAGCGACGAGCTCTCGCGAGTGCAGCAGGTGCGCTCTCGCATGCTCACGCGTGTGACGGGTACGATCGCGACCGAGGTCGACCGCATCGCCGCAATCCGCTCGCGCCCCGCGCTGGCATCCTCGGCCTGGATCGTCGACACGAGGGCCGACGAGCTCACTCGCGCAGTCGCGCGGGGCGTCGAGCTGACGAGCCGGCTGCTCGAGCGCGCCCACCTCGACGTCGACGAGCGACGGTCGCAGCTGCGCGCGCTCTCCCCGCAGCGCACGCTCGACCGCGGCTACGCGATCGCGCAGACCGCGACCGGCGCCGTCATCCGCTCGGCCGCCGCCGTCGCAACGGGTGACGCGCTCGTGTTGACGCTCGCCGACGGCCAGCTCGCCGCACGCGCCGAAGCCCCCGTCGCGAGGCCTGCCGGCGCGGCCCCGACTCTCACGACTCCCGAAGGAAGGCCCGCCTAGCATGAGTGACGTGACCGCACCCGACCCCGCCGACATCGCCAGCCTCAGCTACGAGCAGGCGCGCGACGAGCTCGTGCGCGTCGTGAGCGAGCTCGAGCAGGGCGGCGCGACGCTCGAGCAATCGATCGCGCTCTGGGAGCGCGGCGAGGCCCTCGCCCGCCGCTGCGAGGAGTGGCTTGTCGGCGCAAAGGAGCGGCTAGACGCGGCGCGCGCGGCCGCAGAGGGGTGACGGTCGTGAACGGCATGGGCGACGAGACGCCGCAGCAACCGGCGCACCGCGTCGCCGAGGCCCGCCGCAAGCGCCGCGCCAACCAGACCACCCGAAACCTTGTGGGCTCGATCGTGGCCTCGCTCGGCATCGTGCTCTTTCTCGTGCTCGTCGTCGTGCGCCCCGACCCGCAGCCGCTCGCGATCGACTACGTCGCCGCGGCGGCCGAGGCGGAGGCGAGCCTCAGCACGGCCGTCATCGCCCCCGTCGTGCCGCCCAGCTGGAGCGCCAATCGAGCCGAGCTCGGCGGCAGCGACGGCGTCGACGAATGGATGATCGGGTTCATCACGGCCGAGCGCACCTTTCTCGGCCTGCTGCAGGGCTTTACCGACGAGCAGACCTGGCTGCGAGATGCCCTGCCCGACCCCGGTGAGGGCGAGAGCGTGCGCATCGCCGGGGTCGATTGGCAGCGCTACGACCGCCGTGGCGTCGACGGGGTCGGGCTCCGCGAGATCGCGCTCGTCACGAGCACGGCCGAGAGCACGGTCGTGCTGTATGGCACGGCCTCCGACGCTGACCTCGAGATCCTCGCTACCGCCGTCGCGGCGGAGCTGCCGAGCACCGAGTAGACGGCGAGCGCACTACGCTCGGAGGCGCACCGTCCGCCCCGAGTCCGCCCAGGAGCCTGATGCCGATGACACGCCGCACGCCCGAGCAGGTCTGGCGCGAGATGCAGCGGGGCAACGCGCGCTTCGTCGCGGGTGAGCCCCAGCATCCCCGGCAAGACGTCGACCGGCGCACCAAGCTCGCGGCCTTCCAGGCCCCGCACGCCGCCCTCTTCGGGTGCAGCGACTCGCGGCTCGCGGCCGAGATCATCTTCGACAAGGGCCTCGGCGACCTCTTCGTCGTGCGCAACGCCGGCCAGGTGATCAGCGACAGCGTCATCGGCTCGCTCGAGTACGCGGTCGCCGTGCTGAAGGTGCCGCTCATCCTCGTGCTCGGTCACGACGAGTGCGGTGCCGTCGCCGCGGCGATCGACTCGGTCGACGCCGACTCGGCGCCGCTGCCCGTACACATCCAGGGGCTCGTCGACCAGATCATGCCCGCCGTCGAGCGCGTGCGCCTCGCCGCTGGCTCGCCCAACGCCGCGGGCGTCGACGCCCTCGAGGTGGGCCGCGAGCACCTGCGCGACACCGTCGGGGCGCTGCTCGCCTCGAGCGAGCTCATCAGCGAGGAGGTCGCGGCCGGTACGCTGGCCATCGTGGGTGCGAACTACCGCCTTCGCGAAGGCCGGGTCGTGCCCGACGTCGTCGTCGGTCAGCTCTAGCCGGGCATCCACCCCGCCGAAGCCGACCGCCTGCCACCGCGACCACCCCTGCGAGCCCCTCCCGTCATCAGAAGGAACACACCGCCGTGAGCACCGAGACCGAGTACCGCATCGAGCACGACACCATGGGCGAGGTGCGCGTTCCGCGCAGCGCCCTCTACCGCGCGCAGACGCAGCGCGCCGTCGAGAACTTCCCCATCTCCGGGTCGGGCCTCGAGAGCGGGCAGATCGTCGCCCTCGCGCAGATCAAGCGCGCCGCCGCGATCGTCAACGCCGAGCTGGGCATCCTGGATGCCGCGCTCGCGGAGGCCATCGTCGGCGCCGCCGACCAGATCATCGGCGGGGCGCACCACGACCAGTTCCCCGTCGACACCTACCAGACCGGCTCGGGCACCTCCTCGAACATGAACATGAACGAGGTGCTCGCGACGCTCGCCTCGACGGATGCCCTGCCGGTGCACCCCAACGACCACGTCAACGCCTCGCAGTCGTCGAACGACGTGTTCCCGACCTCCGTGCACCTCGCGGTGACCTCGGCGCTACTGCACGACCTCATCCCCGCCCTCGAGCACCTCGCCGGCGCGCTCGAAGAGAAGGCCGAGCTGTGGAAGACGGCCGTCAAGGCCGGCCGCACGCACCTCATGGACGCCACGCCCGTGACCCTGGGCCAGGAGTTCGCGGGCTACGCGCGCCAGATCCGCCTCGGCATCGCGCGCGTGCAGGCCACGATCGAGCGCGTCGCCGAGGTGCCGCTCGGCGGCACCGCGACGGGTACGGGCATCAACACCCCGCTAGGCTTTTCGCAGAAGGTGATCGCCGAGCTCGCCGCGACCACCAGGCTGCCGATCACCGAGGCGCTCGACCACTTCGAGGCGCAGGGTGCCCGCGACGGCCTCGTCGAGGCCTCGGGCGCGCTGCGCGTGCTCGCCGTCTCGCTCACGAAGATCTGCAACGACATCCGCTGGATGGGCTCGGGCCCGAACACGGGCCTCGCCGAGCTGCACATCCCCGACCTGCAACCGGGCTCGTCGATCATGCCCGGCAAGGTCAACCCGGTCGTTCCGGAGGCCGTGCTCATGGTCTGCGCGCGCGTCATCGGCAACGACGCCGCGATCGCGTGGGCCGGTGCCTCGGGCTCGTTCGAGCTCAACGTCGCCATCCCGGTCATGGGCACGTCGTTGCTCGAGTCGATCCGCCTGCTCGCGAACTCGACGCGCGTGCTCGCCGACAAGACCGTCGTCGGCCTCGAGGCCAACCTCGAGCGTGCTCGCGCTCTCGCCGAGAGCTCGCCCTCGATCGTCACCCCGCTCAATCGCGTGATCGGCTACGAGGCGGCGGCCAAGATAGCCAAGCACTCGGTGGCCAGGGGCCTGACGATCCGCGAGGCCGTCATCGACCTCGGCTTCGTCGAGCGCGGTGAGGTCACGCTCGAGCAGCTCGACACCGCGCTCGACGTGCTGAGCATGACGTCGCCCGGCCTGTAGAGTCGCGGGCCGCAGGGCCAGCGTAGCCGGGTGACCGGGCCGCGTCAGCGGAAGTAGTGCGGACGACTCACATAGGTGTCGGAGACGAACATGACGCCGGCCGTGTGCTCGAGCAACGAGCGCAGGCCCTCGATGAGGTCATCGGCCCGGTCGTCGGGCACGACCGTGATCACGAGAGTGAGCGCGTCGCGGTCGTTGAACAGCTGACGACCCTCGTGGGCACCGTGGTGGCCGAGGCCCGTCACGGCCGGCAGGCTCGTGTACCCGGTCGCCCCGGCGGCAACGACCTGTCGGCGCACAGCGTCGGCGTCGACCGTGCGCGCCACGACCTCGATCTTGGTCATGCGGGTCAGTGATTCGCGGCTCATGCGTCGTCGTCCTCTCTCCGGGCGCTCTCCGCGCCCTCCAGCGTGTACGGCTGCCACCCCTCGCGGGTGCGCCGCTCCCAACTCCCCGGTTCGGCGCCGGGGCGCACCAGGATGACCCATTCTCCGTGCACGAGGTCGGCCACGACCTCCGCGCTGCCGATGATGCGGTCGATGCGGTCGCGCGGTGCGTCGACCACCACGAGAAGGCGCACCGGTTCGTGGTGCAGGCCGGCGCGGGTGCCGATCGACTGCCACGGCAGCCCCAGGCGCAGGTCGCCCGTCGGACCGCTCACGACGCCCGAACCGCCCACGAGGTTGTGCACGGTCTTCGATCCCGCCCCGAACACCTCGGGGTCGACGGCCGAGAAGTAGTACTGCGCGTTGATCCAGTGGGCGACGACGAGCGGCGCCGTGAGGATCGTCTCGAGCGCGATGCCCTCGGAGTCGTGCTGCGGCGCGTAGGAGTGCAGGAACACCCGGCGCCCAAGATCAGCCTGCTGGCTCAGGGCGCGGGGGCCGATGATGAGCGCGGCGTTGCGAGCCAGGCCCCACTCGGGGTAGACCTGCGCCCAGTCGCCGGCGCGGCGAGCGACCGACGCCGCCGCGCGCTTGCCGCCCGTTGCCCCGGGCAGCTCGGCCGCGCGCTCGGCAGCCAGACCGCGGCCGGCCGCGGCGGCATCGCGGGCGAGCTTCTCGACCGCGTGCCGGTGGTCGATCCGCAATCCCTCGATATCGAAGAGCCTGAGCGCGTCGGTCGCGGTGTCATGCTCTCCCGCGATGACGATCGTTGCGTCGGGGATGCGGATGCCACGCTCTGCGAGCCCGGCTCGCACCGCCGGCGCCGCGAGCAGCGCGGCCGCGATGCGCGCGTTGGCGGCACCGCGGTGGCCGCCGCACGCGCCGCAGTCGAGCGCCGTGCGGAAGGCGTTGTTGGTGGTCGTCGTGCCATGCCCGACGAGCACGACGACAGGAGCGAAATCCTTCACGAGCCCCATCGTGCGCAGGATGACCTCGGCTGTATCGATCTGGTCGTCGGGGGTGAGGGCCGAGTCGATGTCGAACAGGGTCGGAGCGGTGGACTCGTCGGGCCGTCCGGCCCGCGCACCCCGCCCTGCCAACACGCTGCGCGCGATCGAACTCGGGCCGAGCATCCACCCGATGACCTCGGCCCAGCCCAGCGGTGCGCCTGCGACGGCGTCGGGGGCCTTGATCGCGGCGCGGAGGGCGCGGCGGGTGCCGAGTCGATCGGTGAGGCGCGCCGCCGTGCGCCACGATCCGGGTGTGGGGCGTTCGGAGACCTGGTAGCGCGGTGTGAGCAGCACCGGGCACGCGGCGGCCGACTCGGATGCCGCGAGCGGCTCGACCGCGGCCGCGATGCCGAAGAAGCCCGCAAAGCCCGCGGTCGTGTATGCACCCTGACCCTCGAGATGGCGGCGCAGGCCTTCGCTCCGGGGGTCGATGCAGAAGACCAGGTGCACGGCCGGGTCGGCGAGGGCCGGCTGCGCACCCGGCGTCAGCTGCGCGAGCACCGACGCGTGCGGACGGGCCTCGAAGGCCTCTTGCCAGATCAGGGCGCGCTCAAGGGCCCCGCCTGTGGGGCCCGCCGGTCGCGGCGCAGGGACGGGGGCGGCACCGAGCGCCCAGACAAGCGCCAGGCGCACCGCGAGCAAATCGAGCACCTCGACGTCGCCACTGGTCATCGAACGCCAGCGGATCGCGGCAGTCCAGCCCGGGAGCGCGGCGAGGTGCGCGCGCAGCGCGGGCAGCTGCTCGTCGTCGTCGATGCCCAGCAGGTCGAGAGCCCGGACGAGGGCGACATCGGCGGCATCGGGAAGCTCGGTGATGCGGCCGCGCGCCGAGCGCGGCAGCGCGGGGTCGCGCCGTGCGACGGCACGCCAGGCCCCGTAGAAGCCGAGCTGGTCGACGGGTACGGGCCAGGCCGCGGCCTCAGGGGCGAGCGCGGCGCGGCACCAGGCTGCGACCAGTTCGTCGATCGGGTCGAGGGGCACCTCGCGTGTCAACTCCGCGCCAACCGGTTCGTGCTCGGCGAGGAACTGCTCGACGAGGCGCGCGTCGGTACCGACCGCGTCGGGCCGGTGGCGACGGATGCTCGCCGCGAGCTCGGCGGCACCGATGCGCCCCGCGCCGAGGTGGGCGCGGAACTGCTGCTCATCGAGCACGCCCCGTGCGCCGAGCGCGGGGGCGGCAGTGGAGACCGCGGCGGCGAAGCCGTCGCCGAGCGCCGGCAACACGGGGTTCACCGCGATCGCCGCGTCGAGACCGTAGTAGGGCGCAACGACGTTGGCGGCGATGTCAGCACGAGCCCGCACGCGCAGGGCGCGGGCTGTCTCGCTGCGGTGAGCGGCAGGGGTGGTCGTCATGCCGGGGCTCCCATCGGGGTCGAGGAGGTTCGGGTCGAGGTGCTGCGCGCCTCAGTTCCGAGCGCCGACGCGGAGGCGGGGCCCACCTGGCGCGAGCGCTCGATGCGCAGCGCTCGGGTACCGAGTCGGTGGCCGAGCGCGATGAGCACGAGCGCGACACGACCGGCGGGGACCCAGTGGCGCACCGAGGCGATGATCACGAGCGCAGCAACCGCGAACACGGCGAAGGCGAGCGCGAGGGGCTGAGCGGCGATCTCGGCGGGGCGCGCGAGCCCGAGCGCCCCGGTGAGGGCGGAGGTCGCGGCCGCGAAGGCGATCGCGCCGACCGCAGTGCCGGCGGTCAGCGCCACGGCGCGGCCGAGCGACGGCGCGAGGCTTGCGGCGCGCGACCCCGCGGCGGCGAACGCCACCGCGACGATGACGAGAAGCAGCAGTTCGGCAGGGCCGCGACCGCCCGGGTAGGCGACGAGGGCCACAGCGACGAGCGCCGCGACCGGCACGAGCGCCCCCGCGGCCGCCCTGACACGGCGCTCGGTCGCGGAGGTCAGGAACGGCCGCGGGGCACGGCGCTCGGCAGCGCGCCGATCGATGCCGTCGCTGGAGGAGAGGAACAGCGCGCTCTTGTAGAAGCCGTGAGCGACGAGGTGCAGCAGGGCGGCGGCGAGCAGGCCCAGAGACGCGACGAGCATCATGAAGCCCATCTGCGCCACCGTCGACGCGACGAGACGACCCTTGATGTCGGTGCGCACGAGCGCCGCGAGCACTCCCGCCACGATCGCGCCTGCCCCGAGTCCGCCCAGGAGCGCGATCGCGAACGGGCTCGCGGCGATGAGCGAGAACTGGGTGATCACCAAGATTCCGCCGCCGTTGACGATGCCGCCGTGGAGCGCGGCGCTGACGGGGGTCGGCGCGTAGAGCGAGTCGATGAGCCAGGGATGCGCGGGCGGCAGGGCGCAGCGCATCGCGGCCGCGAGCACGAGAAGCACGGCAGGGGCCTCGCCCGCGGCGCCCGAGGCGGCGAGCACCACGGCGAGCCACAGCACCACGTCGCCCAGCACGAGCCACGGGCCAGCGCGCCGCAGGGCGGGCCGCCCCCCGCCGAGCCCGAGCGCGGCGAGCGTCGCGGCGGTGGCGAGGCTCCAGGCGAGAGCGAGCATCCACAGCTCACCCGCCACCACGAGCACGGCGGTCGCCGCGAGCATGCCGCTGATCGCCAGAGTCACTCCGACCCCGCGCCGGTCACCGCGCAACGAACGATGCGCGAAGGGCAGCACGGACGCGGCGATGCCGACGACGAGAACGAGCAGCAGGATTGCCGTCGGGTCGAGGCGCCAGGTGATCTCGATCGGACTCATGAATGAACCTCCTTACCCGCATCACAATACACGTTTTTTGTGTCGTGTAAAACGATTCCGCCGATGCGTGTCGGGCGGGGCACCGATGCGCGGCGTACAGTGGCCCCGTGGCCGAGTGGACCTTCCTGACCAATCACTCGCACGTGCTCGTGTGCCTCGTCGACGACCCCGAACTGCGCATCCGCGACATCGCCGAGCGGGTCGGCATCACCGAGCGTGCCACCCAGCGCATCCTCGCGGAGCTCACGTCGAGCGGGTACCTCGAGAAGGAGCGCGACGGCCGCCGCAACCGCTACCGGGTCGTCACCGGCCGACCGCTGCGGCACCCACTCGAACGGTCGCACTCGATCGGCGACCTGTTGAACGCCGTCGCCGAGCGCACCGGCCCCGCCGAGCGCGCAGAGTAGCGGCCCGACCAGCGTCGCCGCTGCCCGGGCCGCACCTGCGAATCGATCGCTACGCCAGCTCGTTGCCCTCGAGCAGCTCTGTGACGAGCGCGGCGATCGCGCTGCGCTCGCTGCGGGTGAGCGTGATGTGGCCGAACAGCCCATGTCCCTTGAGCGTCTCGATAACGCTCGCGACGCCGTCGTGCCGGCCGACCCGCAGGTTATCGCGCTGGGCGATGTCGTGGGTCAGCACGACCTTCGAGTTCTGGCCGATGCGGCTCAGCACCGTGAGCAGAACGTTGCGCTCGAGCGACTGTGCCTCGTCGACGATCACGAAGGCGTCGTGCAGCGAGCGGCCGCGGATGTGCGTGAGCGGCAGCACCTCGAGCAGTCCGCGATCGATGACCTCGTCGAGCACGTTCTGCGAGACGACCGAGCCGAGCGTGTCGAACACGGCCTGCGCCCAGGGGTTCATCTTCTCGCTCGCGTCGCCCGGCAGGTAGCCGAGTTCTTGCCCACCGACGGCGTAGAGCGGCCGGAAGACCATGATCTTGCGCTGCTGCTGCCGCTCGAGTACCGCCTCGAGGCCAGCGCACAGGGCGAGGGCCGACTTGCCCGTGCCCGCGCGGCCGCCGAGCGAGACGATGCCCACCTGAGGGTCCATGAGCAGGTCGATCGCGAGACGCTGCTCGGCCGAGCGGCCGTGCAGGCCGAAGATGTCGCGGTCGCCGCGCACGAGCGCGATCTCGTCGTCGCCGACGACGCGGCCGAGGGCCGAGCCGCGGTCGCTGTGGATGACGAGCGAGGTGTTGACCGGGAGGTCGCGGACGACCGGGCTGCGCAGCACCTCGCGGTCGTAGAGCTGCGCCATGTGGTCGCTCGAGAGCGTGATATCCGCCATGCCCGTCCAGCCGCTGTCGACGGCGAGCTCGGCACGGTACTCCTCGGCCGCGAGGCCGATCGACGCGGCCTTCACGCGTAACGGCAGGTCTTTCGAGACGACGACGACGTCGAGGCCGTCGTTCGAGAGGTTCATGGCCACGGCGAGGATGCGCGAGTCGTTGTCGCCCAGCTGCAGGCCGCTCGGCAGTACCGACTGGTTCGAGTGGTTGAGCTCGACGCGCAGCGAGCCGCCCGTGTCGCCGACGGCGATCGGGAAGTCGAGGCGCTCGTGCTGCACGCGCAGCTCGTCAAGGTTGCGCAGCGCCTGGCGCGCGAAGTACCCGATCTCGGGATCGTTGCGCTTCGCCTCGAGCTCGGCGATCACCACGACCGGCAGTACCACCGCGTGCTCGGCGAAGCGGAAGAGCGCCTTCGGATCGCTCAGCAGCACCGACGTATCGAGAACGAACGTGCGCTGGGCCACCTCGCTCTCGCCGCTCGTGATCGACGGATTCTGACGAGAGGTCTTCGCAGGGGCCACCGGTGCTCCATCCCCGGGGACGCGGGCGACCCCGGACCAGTTGTGTGCGGTTCGGCCGGGAGTCTCAGGACGATCGTTCCGGCCGCCCCGATCGAGCGCGATGCCCGATGAGCGTCACGCTATGCCCGAGGCCTCCTCAGGGCGGGAGCGACACGCGCGGGACACCGAGCCGTCACATTCGGCGAGCAGACAGGCGCCGAGCCGTCGCCGTCGGCGCCTCAGGCCCCGGTCATCCTCGTGAACTCGGCGAGGGATGCGCGTAGCTGCTCGAAGGTCTCCTCGCCCGTCGAGACGTGCGCGCCCAGGCGCACGCGCCCCGCGCGCACGGTCGCCGAGACGCCGTGGTTGTGCAAGGCGGCCGCGAGCGTGCTGACGAACTCGGGGTGCGGTGCGAGCACCACGATGCCCGCGCGCTCGGCCGGCTCGCGCGGCGAGACGACCTCGACTCCGGCTTCGTCGGCGATCTCGATGAGGCGGGCGATGCGCTCGTCGATCGCCGTTCGGATGCTCGGCACACCGGCGGCCATGACCGCGTCGACCGCCCCGGCTAGGCGGGCCTGCGCGAACGCGTCGGCGTAGCCCACGCGGAAGGCCGAGGCGTCGGCTGCGGGCTCGACGATCTCGTGAAGCAGCTCGGGGCTGCCGTGGGCGAGCCAGCCCGACCAGACGGGCGTCAGTTGCTCGCGAGCCCGATCACTGAGGGCGAGGAAACCGGTGCCCTGCCCCCCGCGCAACCACTTCTGACCGCCCGAGGCGATGACGTCGGCGACCTCCCAGGGAGCATCCACGATGCCCGCCCCCTGGATGGCGTCGACGATCAGGAGGCGGTCGCCAATGACCTGGCGGATGCCTTCGAGGTCGACGAGGTGGCCCGTGCGGTAGTCGACGAGGCTCACGACGACGGCGACGACCGAGGAAGCCAGCTGGTCGCGCACGACGCCGGGCGTCACGCGCTCGTGCTCAGGAGTGATGGTGTGCGGCACGAGCACACCGAGCGCCTGGGCGGCCCGGGCCATGGCGTACCCGACCGCGGGAAACTCGCCCGACGAGGCCGCGACGCCCCCCGTGAGCCCGAATATGACGTGCATGAGCGCCTGGCTCGTCGAGGGCTGGAACACCACTTGGTCGGCGCGCATGCGCACGAGTGCGGCGACGGAAGCGCGTACGCGCTCGTCTTGATCGTCGAGTGTCGCGAAGGCCCCGAATCGCGCGTGCGAGAGCACGTCAGACATCGCGCGCTCTTCGGCGAGCGCGTGCTCTCCGATCGGCGACAGGCGCGGATAGTCGAGGTAGCCGGGCTCCTCTGAGAAGCCGGCGACGAAGGCGTCGAGCGTCGACACGACTACTGCCCGAACCGTCGCTGACGCCGCGAGAAGTCGCGCAGCGCACGCAAGAAGTCGACCTCGCGCAGGTCGGGGCCGAGCGCCTCGACAAAGTAGAACTCGCTGTGCGCGCTCTGCCACAGCATGAAGTCGCTCAGCCGTTGCTCGCCTGAGGTTCGGATGACGAGATCAGGGTCGGGCTGGCCGCCGGTGTAGAGGTGCTCGGCGATCTTCTCGGGCGTCACGAGCTCGGCGAGCTCGTCGAGCGTGCCCCCGCTCTCAGCGTGGTGGTGCACGATCGCGCGCACGGCATCGGCGATCTCCCGCCGACCGCCGTAGCCCACGGCGAGGTTGATGTGCAGCCCAGCCTTGCCCGCGCCGCGCCCCTCGGCGGCATCGAGCTCGGCGAGCAGCGGCTCGGGCAGGCCGTCGCGGCTGCCGACGTGCTGCACGCGCCAGTCGTCGATCGACGACAGCTCGGTCGCGAGCGCGCCGATGATGGCGATGAGCTCGCGCAGCTCGACGGTCTCGCGCCCCGTGAGGTTGTCGGTCGAGAGCAGGTAGAGGGTCACGACACCGATGCCAGCCTCGTCGCACCAGCGCAAGAATTCGACGATCTTCTCGGCCCCAGCACGGTGGCCGTGGGCGGTCGTGCCGCCGACGCGCAAACGCGCCCACCGGCGATTGCCATCGAGGATCATGGCAACGTGGCGTGGGTGGGTCGCGTCAGTCAGTTGCCGACGGAGGCGGCGCATGTAGAGCTGATAGAGCAGGCCGCGACCCCGGGGAGTTCTCGACGATCGCACAGGGCTACGGTAGTCCACCCGGCCGACCTTGTGCCGGGCATCCACGAGGCGGCCTCGATGGATGGGGCTCCCGTATCATCGCCGCATGACCTCCCCCTCCCCCGCCGAGAGCCCGATCGCCGACGAGCCCGGCACCGACCTGCCCAACGTGCCGCTGCTCGAAGAGTCGATCGAGTACGCCGCGCTCGAGCAGAAGCCCACGTGGCGGGGGCTGATCCACGCGGCGACCTTCCCGATCGCGATCGTGCTCGGCGTCGTGCTCATCGTCGTCGCCGACGGGCCAGCCGCGCGCTGGTCGAGCGGGGTCTTCGTGCTCTCGTCGCTGCTGCTGTTCGGCATCTCGGCGACCTACCACCGCTTCACGTGGAGCGATCGCACGCGCGTGCTGCTCAAGCGCTTCGACCACGCCAACATCTTCCTGCTCATCGCGGGCACCTACACGCCGCTGTCGATCATGGCGCTGCCGCCGGAGAAGGGCTACCTGCTGCTCGTGCTCGTGTGGAGCGGGGCGGCGATCGGCATCGGGTTCCGCGTCTTCTGGATCACCGCGCCGCGCTGGGCCTACGTGCCGCTCTACGTCATGCTCGGGTGGGCCGCGGTGCTCTACCTGGGCGATCTGTTCGCCGCCAACGTGGCGATGATGGTGCTCGTCATCGTGGGCGGGCTCGCCTACACGGCCGGAGCGGTCGTCTACGGCATCAAGAAGCCCAACCCCATGCCGGGCGTCTTCGGCTTCCACGAGATCTTCCACACCCTCACCGTCGTGGCATTCCTCTGCCACTGGACGGGCGTGTTGCTTGTCGCCCTCGACCCGCCCTTCGGCGGCTAGAGCCTGCTATCGCTCAGCGGGCCGCTCGGGCTCGGCGGTGTGCCGGGACTCGAGCTCGACGGGCCCGCCTTCGGCGATCATCGCCTGCTCGGCCTCGAGCCGCTCGCGGATCTCGCCACGGTAGCGCACGCGACGAACGCGGCGAGCCATGTCGATGAGCAAGAAGATGACGGCGACGGCGACAAGCGCGATCGCGACGAAGCCTGCAACTCCGGGCGTGACCGTGTTCGGATCGAAGTCGGGAGGCGGGCCGGGCCCGTCGATCGGGTTCGGGCCGATGCCCGTTGGTAGTAACACGGCTGCGAGGGGGTACCAGATCACGGGATGCTCCAGAAACGGTCAGACGGTCGAGCCGGTTGAGAGAACCCTCACCTCGGCGCTCTACGATGAAGATCAAGGGTAGCGATTGCACCTGAGCGGTTCACCGGGCCGCGCCGCACGAGGGAGGACTGGCGTGAGCAGCCCGCAGCAGCGACTCGACGAGCGCTACGGTCGTACCGCCGGTGCCGAGCGCCGCACGCGCACCGGCATGATCGTCGCGGGTGTCGTGTTCGCCGTGGTATTCACTGCCTGGGTCGTCTGGGGCGGCCTCTCTGGCACGAACGCCGAGCTCGAAACGCGCGAACTCGGCTACGCCAACGTCACCAACAGCTCGATCGACGTGCGTTGGGAAGTCTCGGTTGAGCCGGGGACGGCCGTGTCGTGCGCCATCCAGGCGCTCAACGCAAGCTTCGGCATCGTCGGCTGGAGGATTGTCGAACTACCGCCATCGACCGATCGCACGCGCGTGTTCGCCGAGACTCTCCGCACGGCTGAACCCCCCGTCACGGGTTTGCCCTACCGGTGCTGGCTCCCGTAGCATCGCCGCAACCAGCAGACAGAACCGGCCCGCGGGCCGGTTCTGCTGCGTCAGGAGGAGATTGTCATGAATGACGCCGCGGGCACGACCACGCAGTGGCTGACGCAAGAGGCGCACGATCGCCTCTCAGCCGAGCTCGAGCATCTCTCGACGACGGGCCGCGCCGAGATCGCGAAGCGCATCGAGGCGGCGCGCGACGAGGGCGACCTCAAGGAGAACGGCGGCTACCACGCCGCAAAAGACGAGCAGGGCAAGATCGAGGCCCGCATCCGCACCCTCACCGAACTGCTCCGCACGGCAGTCGTCGGGGCACCGCCCACGGCGCACGGTGTCGTCGAGCCGGGCACCGTCGTGACCGCGACGATCCTCGGCGATGACGAGCGCTTCCTGCTCGGCAATCGCGAGATCGTCGGCGACGAGAGCGAGATCGACGTCTACAGCGAGGCGAGCCCGCTCGGCCAGGCGATCCTCGGCGCGAAGATCGGCGACACCGTCAGTTACACGGCGCCGAACGGCAAGCAGATCGCCGTGACGATCGTCGACGTGAGCACTTACACCGGCTAGAAGGACTGCGTTCTCGGGTCGTACCCGCGACGCGTCAGCGTCGCGCGCGAACGAGCTACCTGACTGGCCGCAAGGCACCCGACGCGAGAGCGTCGCGCGCGAACGCTACAACTGCGTCCGGGGGTCATACCCCGCTTCGCGCAGCGCCCCGATCACCTGGTCGGCGTGCTCGGGCCCGCGCGTCTCAATGTGCAGCTCGAGCTCGACCTGGCTGATCGCGAGGCCCGATCCGTGTCGGGTGTGCAGCACCTCGACGACGTTGGCGTTCTGATCGGCGATGATCTCGCTCGTGCGGGCGAGCTGGCCCGGTCGATCGGGCAGCGGGATGCGCAGCTTGAGGTACCGCTCTGAGGCGGCGAGCCCGTGCGCGATCACGCGCTCCATGATGAGGGGGTCGATGTTGCCGCCCGAGAGGATCACCACGGTCGGGCCGGAGGCCACGATTTTGCCGGTGAGGATGGCTGCGACGCCCACGGCGCCGGCCGGCTCGACCACCATCTTGGCGCGCTCGAGCAAAACGAGCATCGCGCGCGCAATGTCGTCGTCGTCGACCGTGACGACCTCGTCCACGGCATCCCGCACGATCTCGAAGTTGAGCTTGCCGGGCTTGGCGACGGCGATGCCGTCAGCGATCGTGGGCGAGATCGTGATCTCGGTGACGGCCCCCGCTGCGAGCGAGACGGGGTACGCGGCCGCATTGGCCGCCTGCACCCCGATGACGCGGATGCCGCGCCCGAGCTCGACCGCGCGCCGCTTGAGCACGCTCGCCACGCCCGAGATGAGCCCGCCCCCGCCGATCGGAACGACCACGGTCTCGAGCTCGGGCACCTGCTCGAGCAGCTCGAGGCCCAGCGTGCCCTGCCCCGCCACGACGTCGGCGTGGTCGAAGGGCGGAATGTAGACGGCGCCCGTGCGCTCGGCGAACTCTTGCGCGGCCGTGAGCGGCTCGCTCACGGTGTGACCGCGCAGCACGACCTCGGCACCGTAGTGGCGGGTCGCCTGCAGCTTGGGCAGGGCGACGCCGATGGGCATGAAGATCGTGGCCTGGATGCCGAGCTCGCGCGCCGCGAAGGCGACGCCCTGGGCGTGATTACCGGCGCTCGCGGCGACGACCCCGCGTGCCTTCTCCTCGTCGCTCAGGCGCGAGATGCGGTTGTAGGCGCCGCGGATCTTGTATGAGCCCGTGCGCTGCAAGTTCTCGCACTTAAGGTGCACCGGCGCGCCAAGCAGATCGCTGAGGTACCGCGAGGTCTCCATGGGCGTGACCTCAGCCACGCGGCTGACGGTCAGGCGCGCGGCCTCGACCTCGGCGAGGCTCGGGCCAGCAATCGCGAGGGGGGCGGCTGTCATGAGCGCTCCTGAGGTGCGGGGGTCGGCGTGCGGTGCAGGATGTCGGTGAGGGTCGGGTTGGGCACCTCGCGCCATCGCCCGCTCGCGATGTAGCGCACGACGACGTTGAAGAAGGCCACAATCGGCACCGCAAAGAGGGTGCCGGGGATGCCCGCGAGCAGTCCGCCGGCGGTGACGGCCAGCACGACCGCGAGCGGGTGCACCCGCACGGCCGGGCCCATGATGAGCGGCTGCAGCACATTGCCTTCGATCTGCTGCACGAGCAGCACGCCGATGAGCATGAAAAGCGCGATGAGCGGCCCGTTGTAGACGAGCGCGATGAGCACAGCGAGCGCGCCCGTGACGAGCGCGCCGACGAAGGGCACGAAGCTCGCGAGGAAGACCGCGACTCCGATGGGCAGGGCGAGCGGCAGCCCGAGCGCCCAGGCGATGAGGCCGATGCCGACGCCGTCGACGAAGGCGACGAAGATCTGCACCTTCGAAAAATTGGTGAGGGTGATCCAGCCGGCGCGCCCCGAGCCGTCGATCGCCGGGCGGGCCGTGCGCGGGAAGAGCCGCACGACGAAGCGCCAGATGCGCGGCCCGTCGATGACGAAGAACAGCAGCGAGAACAGCACGAGCACGACGCCCGTGAGGATCTCGGCGGCGGTCGCGCCGACGGAGAGCGCCCCCGAGACGAGTGGGCCGTCGGTCGAGAAGTCGAGCTCGCCGACGATGCCGTCGACCCACGCGGTGATCTCGTCACCGCTGATCCCGAAGGTCGTGCTCAGCCACGCGAGGAACTCGTCGAAGGCGACGACCGAGCGGTCGCGTAGCGCGGGCCACCCCGCGCGTACCTGCGCGACCACGAGCCAGACGAGCGCGGTGACGACGCTCACGAGCGTGAGCATCGCGGTCGTCACAGCGAGCCAGCGCGGAAACCGCAGGCGCCGTTGCAGCCATGCCGCGAACGGCACGAGCAGGGCGGCGAGCAGCACGCCGATGAGTAGCGGGATGATGATGAGGCGCAACTGGATGATGAGGAAGATCAGCACCCCGATCGCGCCGACGACGACGAGGAATCGCCACGACCAGGCGGACGCCGTTCGCATGGCGGGCGCGACGGCGTCGTCGCCCGCGGGCGGGGTCGGATCGGTTTTCGGTCGCCAGAACATGGCGTCAGTCTACGAGCACGCGCCCCAGCGGCGGCCGGGCGTGCGCCCGGTGCCCGCTCGGGATGCCCGCCGCGGCATGCGGCCGCCTTCCGACCCGCCCCGGCTCAGGCCGACGCCACGGCCACGGGCCGCGCGGTGAGCCGCACGTGCACGGCCTCCCCCGGCGCCGGATGACGCCCGACCTCGTGCTGCACCGTCAGCTCGGCTCCGTCGTCGAGGCGTACGCGGGTGCGGCGCAGCGAGCCGAGGAACGAGGTCGTGAGCACGACCGCCGGGCGGGCATCCGTGTCGTCGACCGCGGCGAACACGACGTCTTCCGGCCGCACGAGCGCGACCGCGGGGCCCTCGGGGACAGCGGGGTCGATGAGCGGGAGGCGCTGCGTGCCGACGACGACCGCGCCCTCGGCGACCGTACCGGGCAGGCGGTTGCTGAGCCCCACGAAGTCCGCCACGAAGGCGCTCGCGGGGCGCGCGTAGAGTTCTTCGGGCGTGCCGATCTGCTCGATGCGGCCCGCGCGCATGACGGCGACGCGGTCCGCGACGGCGAGCGCCTCCTCCTGGTCGTGCGTTACGAACACCGTCGTGATGCCGAGCTCGGTCTGGATGGCGCGGATCTGCTCGCGCAGCTGCACACGCACCTTCGCGTCGAGGGCGCTGAGCGGCTCGTCGAGCAACAGCACGCGGGGCCGCGTGACGAGGGCGCGCGCGAGCGCGACGCGCTGCTGCTGGCCGCCGCTCAGCTGGTGCGCGTAGCGCGCGCCATGGTGATCGAGGCCGACGAGCTCGAGCGCCTCGGCCGCGCGGCGGCGGCGCTCGGCGGCCGCGACGCCGCGCATCCGCAGCCCGAATTCGACGTTCTGGAGCGAGGTGAGGTGCGGGAAGAGCGAGTACGACTGGAAGACCATGCCGATGTCGCGCTTGTTCGTCGGCGTGCCGATGACGTCGGTGCCATCGATGAGGATATGCCCTTCATCGGCGCGCTCGAGCCCCGCGAGCACGCGCAGCGCCGTGGTCTTGCCGCACCCCGAGGGGCCGAGCAGGGCGACGAGCTCGCCCGGAGCGAGCTCGAGCGAGATGCCGTCGAGGGCGGTCGTGCCGCCCGGGAACCGCTTGATGACGTCGACGAAGGCGACGGGGGCGGCGACGCGCAGCGAGCCCGTGTCGGTGCGGTCGATCAGGTCGTTCATGAGGTCCTCCGGGTGGTGCCGCGGCCGATCGCCCCGATGACGAGCAGCAGACCGACGGCGACGAGAAGTGAGATGAGCGTCACGATGACGGCGATGAAGGGGTCGTCTTTCTGCACGATGACGAGGGCCGTCTGCAGGTTCTGCCGGTTGAGCAGCGAGGCGATCGTGAACTCGCCGAGCACGACCGCGACCGAGATGAAGGCGCCCGCGAGCAGGCCGGGGCGCAGGTTGGGCAGCAGCACGCGCGCGATGACGGTCGGCCAGCTCGCGCCGAGCGAGCGAGCCGCCTCGGTGAGCGTGATGATGTCGATCGCATCGAGATTCGACTGCACCGCGCGGTAGGCGAAGGGCAGCACGATGATGCCGTAGGCGAGAGCGAGCGTCCACACCCCACTGCCAGCGGCCCGCGAGATGACCCCGTAGACGGGGGCGAGGCCGACGACGAGCACGATCGCGGGGATGCTGATCGGCAGCAGGCACACGAACTCGAGCACCCGGCGCAGCTGCGGCAGCTTGAGCTGCACGACGATCATCGTCGGCACGAGCAGCACGAGCATGAGCGCGACGGTCGCCGCCGCGAGGATGAGCGAGTTGCCGATCGCCTGCCCCAGCACACGGTACTCCGGCCCCAGGTCGAACGTGAGCACGGTGATCCAGCGGTCGAGGCTGTAGCCGCCCTCGAGCCCGCGCCGCAGCGTGAACTCGACCATGGCGACGATGGGCACGGCGAAGAGCAGGCCGACGGTGCCGAGGATGCCCCAGCGCGCGGGGCGGCTCGGGGTCGGCACGCCCGTGCGGGTCGAGCCGGGCATCCCGCTCATCGCTGCCACCGCGAGGCGCGGCGCTGCAGGAGCGCGTAGAGGGCCATGACCACCGCCATGACGACGATCATGCCGAGGGCGAGCGCACCCGCCAGGTTCTCGCGGCCGAGCAGCGTCTCGCTCGTGAGCGCGGCGCGGATCTGCAAGGGCACGATTGATTGCCCCTGGCTCGTGAGCGCGGCCGCGGTGGCGTACGACGAGAAGGCGTTGGCGAACAGCAGCAGCAGCGAGCCGAGGAAGGAGGGGGCGAGCACGGGCATGCCGATGCGCCACCAGAAGGTCGCCGTCGTGCCGCCGAGCGTCGCGCTCGCCTCGGCCCACTGCGGCTTGAGCGCCTCGAGCGCGGGCATGAAGATGATGATCATGAGCGGCACCTGGAAGTAGATGTAGGGCATCAGCAGCCCCGGCGCCTCGTAGAGCCAGACCCCGTCGGCGAAGATGTCGATGCCGAGCCGATCGCGCAGCAGCACGGTGATGAATCCCTGGATGCCGATGGTCGCGACGAAGGCGAAGGCGAGCATGACGCCGCCGAACTGCGCGAGCACGCCGCTCACGGCGTCGATACCCGACCGCAGGGCGCCCTCGGGGCGCGTGCCGATGAGGGCGTAGCAGACGAGCGCGCCGAGCACGGCGCCGATCAGGGCCGTGACAGCCGAGAGCACGATCGAGGTCGTGAAGCCGCTCACCACGAACGGGTCGGCGAGCGCCGCGACGTTGTCGAGCGTGAACGCCCCCTCGCCGTCGACGAACCCCGTGCCGAGCGCGAGCGCGGTCGGCAGTCCGAGAAAGAGCAGCACGTAGAGCGCGAAGGGAACGACCCCCCACACCGGGGAGGCGATGAAGCCAGCCGTGCGGGCCGACCCCCGGGGCGCGGTGCCCCGGGGGTCGGCCGTCGTCACGACGGGCGTGCTACTGGACAGCGGTCGCCCAGCGCTCGCCGAGCAGGGCCGCGGCGGCCTCGCTCTGCGCGGCCGAGGGAACGACCGTCTCGGCGGGCGCCTCGGGAAGCGCCGCGTAGAGCGCCTCGTCGATCTCGCCGTTCGCGACCATGGAGGCCTCGAGCACGGGGCGGGCGCCGCCCTTCAGCCAGAGGTTCTGTACCTCGGGGCTGTAGAGGAACTCCATCCAGAGGCGCGCGGCCGCCGGGTTCGGGGCGTCCTTGTTGATGGCCTGGTTGTAGTAGCCGGCGTAGCCAGTACCGGGCAGCACGACGATCTCCCAGTTGCGCTGGCCGTCGAGGTCGGCGGCGTAGCCGTTGTTGAGGTAGTCCCAGTCGAAGACGACGGGAGTCTCGCCCGAGGCGACCGTGGCGGGGGTCGGGTCGATCTTCACGAAGTTGCCGACCGCGTTGAGCTCTTCGAAGAAGTCGATGCCCGCACCGAAGTCGTCGAGCGTGCCACCGTTCTGCACGGTGGCCATGCCGACGGCCGCGAAGGCCGCGCCGGCCTGCGTCGGGTCGCCGTTAATCGCGACCTTGCCGCGGTACTCCTCACCGAGCAGGTCTTGCAGGCTCGTGGGGGCCGGCACCGCGTCGGGGTCGTAGCCGATGGCCATGTACCCGCCGTAGTCGCCCCAGAACAGACCGTCTTCGTTCTTGAGCTCGGCGGGGATGTCGTCCCAGCGCTCGACGAAGTAGGGCGCGAAGTAGTCGGTGCTCTGCAGCGCGACGGCCAGACCGAGGTCGAAGACGTCGGGCGCCGTGTCCTGACCGGCGAGGTTCTCGGCGGCCTGGATCTCCTCGGCGCTCGAGGCGTCGGGCGAGGCCTCGGTGACCGTGATCTCGGGGTAGCGCTCGATGAACAGGTCGAGGATCTCGCCGTAGTTGGCCCAGTCGCGCGGTAGCGCGATGACGTTGAGCGCGCCCTCGGCCTTGGCGGCGGCCTCGAGGTCGGCGAACGTGCCGAAGTCGGCGATGCTCGTGGCAGTCGCCGCGTCGACCTCCGAGGCGGGGGCTTCGGTGGTGGCGCAGGCGCCGAGCGTCAAAGCGGCCGTCGTCGCGAAAGCGACGGCGGCGAGAGTGCGTGTGGTGTTCACGAATCCTCCGGGTCGGGCCGCGGCGGCTCGGGCTGTGTTCCGAGCACGGGGAACCGCGGCTAGTGTGCACGCTAAGCACGGTCGGTGACGCACGGGGACTCGCCCGGTGAACGACCGGCGAACGCCCGACGACGACCGCGGTCGGCGCTCGGCGCTACGGTGAACGCGTGACGCGATTGACCGCCGCGCAGGCGCGCCGCCTCGCCCTCGCCGCCCAGGGCTTCGACCGCGCGCATCCGGAGGCCGTCGCCACGCGCCAGCTCACGGCGGCCATCGATCGCCTGCAGGTGCTGCAGCTCGACTCGGTGACCGTCTTCGCCCGCTCGCACTACCTACCGCTCTTCGCGCGCCTCGGCGCCTACGACCCCGCCGCCCTCGATCGGCTCATCTTCGCCCGCCGCGGCCGGTACACCGAGTACTGGGCGCACGAGGCGGCGATCATCCGCCGCAACGACTGGCCGCTCTGGCACTGGAAGCGCGAGGCGCTGCGCGAGCGCTTCACGCTGAAGAGCGCGTGGGTGCGCGAGAACACGGCGATGCTCGACTGGCTGCTGCGCGAGCTGGACGAGAAGGGGCCTATGACGGTCGCCGATGTCGAGCACGACGTGGCGAAAGAGCGCCGCGGCCCGTGGTGGGGCTGGAGCGACGTCAAGGAGGGGCTCGAGTACCTCTTCGCGTTCGGAGACGTCGTCAGCGGCGGGCGTCGCGGCTTCTCGCGCGTGTACGCGCTGCCGCAGCAGGTCGGCCTCGCCGAGCTGCACGCCATCGAGGTGCCGCGCGTCGAGGCCCAGCGCGAGCTCGTGCTGCGCAGTGTGCGGGCGCTCGGCGTGGGCACCGTCGCCGACATCGCCGACTACCACCGTCTGACGACCACGCCGACGCGGGATGCCCTCCGCGCGCTCACCACGGCCGGCGAGGTCGAGCAGGTCCAGGTCGAGGGGTGGGGGCGCGA